>CAVCRP010000030.1:0-39927 GCA_963604655.1 uncultured Ruminococcus sp. | reverse complement strand
CTACGTGCTGGGCGGCCGCGGCATGATGATCGCCTACGATGCCGAGCATCTGCGCGATTACATGGCCGAGGCTGCGCGCATTAGCCCCGACTACCCGGTATATCTGGACCGCTTCCTGGAGGGTGCGATCGAGTCCGATGTCGACGCCCTGTGCGACGGCGAAGAGGTGTATATCGGCGGCATTCTGGAGCACATCGAGGAGGCCGGCATCCATTCCGGCGACTCTGCGACCTGCATCCCGCCGTTCAGCTTTAGCGAGAGCCTGCAGGCGAAGCTTCGCGAGACCACGCGCCGCATCGCGATGGCGCTGGGCGTGCGCGGTCTCGTCAACGTGCAGTACGCCATTAAGGGCGAGACCGTCTACGTAATCGAAGCTAACCCGCGCGCGAGCCGTACCGTGCCGTTTATCTCCAAGGCCACCGGTGTGCCGCTGGCCAAGTGCGCGGCGCGTATCATGGCGGGCGATTCTATTGCGAGCCTGGGTCTGCCGAGCGACGAGCGCCAGCTCGATTGGTTCTGCATGAAGGAAGCCGTTATGCCCTGGGGCCGTTTCCCCGGTGCCGACGTTATCCTGGGGCCCGAGATGAAGTCGACGGGCGAGGTCATGGGTATCGCCAAGAGCTATCCCGAGGCATACGCCAAGACGCAGCTGGCTATTGACTACAAGCTGCCCGACCCCAGCAGTGGCAAGGTGTTCATCAGCGTGTGCGACCGCGACAAGCGTCACATCCTTTCGGTTGCGCGCATCCTGCGCTACCTGGGCTTTGACATCTGTTCCACCGAGGGTACGGCACGCGTGCTGCGCGGCGGCAACGTGACCTGCGAGGTCGTGGAGAAGATCAGCGGCCCGCACGACGGCGAGCGTTCCAACATCGGCGACCTGATCGCCGACGGCAAGATCGCGGTGATCGTCAACACACCGTACGGCCCGGGTTCGCGCGGCGACGGCTACCTGCTGCGCACCGAGGCCGTGCGCCGTGGCGTGACCTGCGTGACCGCGATGTCCGCGGCCAACACGTATGTGAGCGCCATCGAGGCGGTGCGCGAGGACCAGCAGGGCCACGGCAGCGCCAACGACATGGGCATGGACGTCATCGCCCTGCAGGACCTGCCGCAGTACACGGTGTAGACTGACCTGTCCGGCCGGGGCGGGAGGGGCCGAGATTTCCCCCTTTCGCTCCGGCTGCAAGCAGAGTCGCTCAGGAGGAAAACTCGGCCCCTCCAGCCCCGGCCTGCGGTGACTCGGTTGTGCCGTGTGCTGCAGAAGGAGCTTTGGGTGATGACTGGGGCTGAGGAATAAGGTGCGCGTGGGCTCTGTCGTTCATTCGAACGACAGAGCCCACGTTTTTGTATGGCGCAACTCGACTGAAAAAGAATGATAAAATGAATTCGTTAACGAATTCATTTTTAGGAGGTACACATGCCTGCTTTAAAGATGCTCGACAATCTTGTTCCTATTAGCGATTTCAGTCACGGTAAGGGTTCGGCTGCTTTTTCGAAGGTTGGGGACGATAATCCCGTTGTGGTCCTTAAACACAATAAGCCGGCATTCGTTATTGTGACGCCCGATGAATACAGGGAGGCGAAGCAGGCGGAGGAGGACCTCGCCTTGTTGACGTTGGCCCTTAAGAGGACGGCTGCGACAAGCGATGATGAACTCGTTTCCCTGACTGACGTTATGGGGGAACTGGGCGTGAACCAGGACGAACTCGATCAGATGGATGAGGTCGAGTTCGAATGAGTGAGTATGGGGTCGCCTTCTACCCGGATGCCGTCAAGGACATTAAGCGACTGGACGGCTCCCAACGAAAGATCGTCCTTAAAGCTATCGAAAAAATCAGAACGAACCCATTGCCGCAGAACGAAGGCGGATTCGGCAAGCCTCTTGGAAACAAGGCAGGCACGGATTTGACGGGCTTTATGAAAATCAAGCTCAGGGGAAGCGGCATTCGGATTGTGTACCGCCTCATCAAAATTAAAGGAAAAATGGCCATCGTCGTGGTGGGCGCCCGCGAAGACATGGAAGTGTACCGAACCGCCCAAAGGCGTGCGATTGATTTCGAGAAGTGGGCGGAAGAGGCTCTCTAACTTCATGGGCGAAAACAGGAATGCAGCGATGTGCTTCAGGTGTGCGAGTTTTGAAAGGCTCTGGTGATTCGGAGGTTCGCCAGAGCCTTTTTCTATCTGTGGACATTCCTCTTGGACGGTTAGTTCAGATACGTATTTTTCAGAGGACGTGTGGAGGCCAATTTGGGCTCAATTGAGCTATTTTTGATAGTCTGAACCGATAAAGACGCACGGGCAAAAGCGAGAAAGGCCCATTTGTAGGTCTAAAGCGGCTTCAAACCAGTTTGTTAGCACCGATTGGCACCGCCAAAATATACGTATCTGAACTAACTGTCCACCACCCTCCAACAACCTCCTTTTCCAAATCAAATCAGCCACCGTGCATCATGGATATTCCCGGTGGGTCGCGGGGTGGCGGCTACGACTTTCCCTCAGGATAATTCGCGAAGCCCGTTTTCCGAGGAAAGGTATTGGTTATGTAATACCAGTTAAACAGTAAAACTATGCTTAAGTGGTATCTGGCTGGAGAACCAATTGGTATGGTTGATTTGACCCACTTCGCCATCTACGTTCATTTTTATACCGCTGGGAGAATTCCAAACTTAATTTGCGCAACTGCTCACGTATGCTGATTCAACCTTATAGGTGGCTATCTGGTTACTACCAGTTGACCCCTTGGTAACGGGTGGGCCAATTGTACGGAATGTACCGAACACCCCCCCCGTTTGATGCGTTCGCCCATGCTGCGGGGCGCGCGTCCGCGACACTTCCGCATGTCGGAGGGAAGGAGTCCAGGTGCGTAGGAATTCCATTTTTACGAAACGATGGGTGAAGGGAAGCGCAGTCCTCGTTGCCACGGCAGCGACGCTCGTGTTCGCCAGTCCCCAGCAGGCGATTGCCACGCCACTCAAGGGCGTCGAATCGGCGACCGTGTCTCAGTCTGCCTCGAACGTCGTTGACATCGATTTCGCCGACGGCATCAAGGGCCGCATTACGTTCCTCGAGGACGGTATTTTCCGTTACAACGTTGACCCCAAGGGTGAGTTTTCCGAGTACGCAACGCCGCGCAGTAAGTCCCACACGGCTAAGATCCAGGCCCAGCCCGATGCCTCGGACACCTACAGCAAGCCGAGTGCGACGGTTGCCGACAAGGGCGACGCTATCGAGATCACCGGTGGAAAGGCGACCGTGATCCTGGACAAGGCGACTGGCAAGATGAGCATCAAGTCGGGCGACCGTGTCGTGGTCTCCGAGTCCGCGTCCCTCGACCTTGATAAGAAGGGTACTGTCCAGACGCTCGCCAAGGAGAAGTCCGAGAACTTCTTTGGCGGCGGTACTCAGAACGGCCGCTTCCTGCACACCAACCAGACTATCGCCATCTCCAACACTAACAACTGGACCGACGGCGGCGTCGCCTCGCCCAACCCGTTCTACTGGACGAGCGACGGCTACGGCGTACTTCGCAATACGTTTGCCGAGGGTTCTTACGACTTTGGCTCCACGGACTCCTCGACGGTTACGACCTCGCACAGCGAGAATGAGTTCGATGCCTACTACTTCGTGGCAACCGAAACGGGCGCCTCGAACGTGGCAACCGAGATGCTGCAGGACTACTACAAGGTAACCGGTAATCCGGTGCTGCTGCCCGAGTACGGTTTCTACCTGGGTCATCTTAATGCCTATAACCGTGATGGCTGGTCAACGACTTCGGGTCAGAAGAAGTGGGAGACCAAGGGCAGCAAGTCCTCGAGCGAGAAGGGCGACGTTAAGTACGAGTCTGGCATGGCGACGGGCTACAAGCTCGACGGCACGCTTGCGTCCGAGACGCTCAACGGTGAAGGTCCTACAGTCGATACCGAGAACATGAAGGCGACCGATTTCGATCGCCAGTTCTCCGCCCAGCAGGTTATCGACGACTACGAGGACAACGACATGCCGCTCGGCTGGTTCCTGCCGAACGACGGCTACGGTGCCGGCTATGGCCAGAACGGTTACTACAAGACCGGCGGCGTCAATTCCGACGGAACGAGTTCTGCCGAGCGCCTCAACGCCGTGCGCGCCAACGTCGACAACCTTAAGAAGTTCACCGAGTACGCTAACTCCAAGGGTGTGAGCACGGGCCTGTGGACCCAGTCTAACCTGGAGCCTGACAGCAACTCCGAGACCCCGTGGCACCTGCTTCGCGACTTCGACGCCGAGGTCAAGACGGGAGGTATCACTACCCTCAAGACCGACGTCGCCTGGGTTGGCTCTGGCTACTCTTTTGGTCTTAACGGCATCAAGACGGCTTATGACACGGTGACGACCGGTGCCAACAAGCGCCCCAACATCATTACGCTCGATGGTTGGGCCGGCACGCAGCGCTTTGGCGGCATCTGGACCGGCGACCAGTACGGCGGCAACTGGGAGTACATCCGCTTCCATATCCCCACGTATATCGGTCAGAGTCTTTCGGGCAACCCCAACATCGGCTCCGACATGGACGGCATCTTTGGCGGCGACCCCATCATCTCGGCACGCGACTACCAGTGGAAGACGTTCACGCCCTCTATGCTCGACATGGACGGTTGGGGCACCTACCGCAAGTCGCCCATGACGCACGGCGATCCCTACACGGGCATCTCGCGCTTCTACCTCAAGCTCAAAGCGCAGCTCATGCCCTATATCTACACGAGTGCGGCTTCGGCGGCCAACATAGATACGGGTAACGGCGATACCGGCCTGCCCATGATCCGCGCCATGCTGCTCTCCGACAACTCCGAGTACGCCGCGAGCACTTCGGCGCAGTACCAGTATATGTTCGGTGAGAACTTCCTGGTTGCGCCGGTGTATCAGGATACCCAGGCAGATGACAAGGGCAATGACGTTCGCAACGGCATCTACCTTCCCAACTACGGCACCGACGATAATCCCACCATCTGGATCGACTACTTCTCGGGTAAGCAGTACCGCGGCGGCCAGGTCCTCAACAACTACGATGCTCCGCTCTGGAAGCTGCCGCTCTTTGTAAAGGCCAATTCCATCGTGCCGATGTATGCCGAGAACAACAACCCCGAGGCTGTGACCGAGACCAACACCAAGGGCACTGACCGCAGCCAGCGTATCGTCGAGTTCTTCGCCACCGAGGGTGAGGGCAGCTTCACGCAGTACGAGGACGACGGCTCCTCCATCGAGAACAAAACGACTGAGGACAATGCCTACGGCACGATCGACAATATCTCCTACGGTGACCATGTGAGTACCGTCTTTAGCTCCAAGGCCACGGGCGGCACCGCAACCTTTACCGCTGCGGCGTCCCAGGGCAGCTATAGTGGTTACGACTCCAACCGTACCACGACCTTTGTGGCCAACGTGTCCGCCAAGCCTGCGAGCGTCATCGCCAAGAATGGCGGCACTGCGCTCAACGTGACCGAGGTCGACTCACAGGAGGCTTTCGACGCCGCGACCCCCGAGGCTGGCCAAGCGGTCTACTTCTACAACGAAAGCCCCAACCTCAACCACTACGGCAGCGATGCGGACAGCACCGAGGCCGAGAAGGGCGAGAGCTTCAACGACACTAAGATCACCACGAACCCCAAGGTCTACGTCAAGTTTGCGAAGACCGATGTCGCTGCAGCGGAGCAGACGCTCGAGCTGGGCGGTTTCGTGAACGCCGACGCCACGCTTGCGGCCGATCGCCTCAACGAGAATCTCTCCGTACCCACGAACCTTGCTGCTCCCGAGGATGCCACGACCCCCACGAGCATCAAACTCACCTGGGGAAAGGTCGATGGTGCTACCTCCTACGACCTTAAGGTCGATGGCACCGTGTTCGCCGTGGGCGATGCAGCGGAATTCACGCATACCGATCTTGCCTACAATAGCAAGCACACCTACCAGATCCGTTCGCGCAACGCCGAGGGCTACTCCCGTTGGAGCGATGTGCTCGCGGCGAACTCCGCACTCGACCCATGGCGGAACGTGCCCGAGGCCGAGAAGATCACCTGGGAGGGCTCGATCTACGGCAGCCATAAGGCCGATCTCGCCTTCGACCATGAGTTCCAGACGAGCGACGGCGGCTTCCACTCCGGCGGCAACGACCTGGGCAAGGCGCTCACCGTCGACTACGGCCGCGCCTACAAGCTCGACAAGCTCGAGTACTATCCGCGTACCGACGCCGGCAACGGCACTGTGACCAAGATGCGCATCGAGACGAGTCTCGACGGTGTCCATTGGACGAGCCAGGAGGTCGATTGGGAGTGCTCCGCCGCCTGCAAAACGGTGACGTTCGACGGCGCCGTGGCCGCACGCTACGTGCGTATGACGCCGCTCGCTTCGGTTGGTAACTTCTTCTCCGCGTCCGAGATCGCCATCTACAAGGCCGATGGTACGGACGGCTTTGCTGTGGGTTCCAACCTCAACAAGGCAACGATCTCCGATGGCGACTATTCCAACATGAAGAATTATCTGGGTCTCGAGAACCGCGAGCCCGATACCTCGACGTTCGACTCGCAGATTCGCGACCACTTTGCCGATCTCAACGGCAACGGGGTCTATGATGTCTACGACTACTCGTTTACCATGGCGGGGCTTGATGGCGGCACCAAGCAGAAAGGCAAGGTCGCCGGCAAGCTCGCGGTGATTCCGAGCAAGACCGAGGTCGATGCCGGCGATGAGATCACCGTCGATGTCTATGCGGCCGACGCCAAGAACGTCAACGCCCTGGGCGCGCTCGTCAACTTTAAGAGTGACCAGTTTGAGTTTGTGTCCGAGAGCATCTCGCAGGATGGTTCGACCGCCGGCATGGAGAACCTGTCGCGCGAGAAGGTCCAGTTCGCGGACGGCACACAGACCATCAACCTCGCCTTTGCCAACCGCGGCGACGGCAAGCTCTACAACGGCACTGGCGCGGTGGCGAGCTTCAAACTCAAGGCCAAGACGGCCGGCAAGGTTGAACTGCCCTCGACGTCTTGGCTCATCGGTCCGGCGTGCGATGCGCTCGAGTTTACGAGTGACGGTACCGTGACGATGCCGGACGTTCCGCAGCCCGCGGTTGCCGAGTACGGTCAGGATGCCTTCAACATCACGATGACCAACGACGAGCTCACGACCGACGATGGTTCCAACGTCGAGAAGCTTATTCAGCAGAAGAGCTATAACGCGCTGTTCGATAACGATGAGGGCGACAACGGCTTTGAGTTCCTGTGGAACTGGAACGGCAACTGGGACAGCGAGGGCAAGCTTCCGAGTTACGTGAAGCTTCCTACCACGATGACATTTGCCTTTAAGACACCATCGAAGCTCGATGCCGTTGAGGTCGTCAACCGCGACGGCGGTAACGGCACCGTGCAGAAGATCAAGGCCGTCGTGACGTTCGAGGATGGCTCGACCCAGGAGTTCGCGGGCGGGGAGTACGATTCCTTCCAGGCTCGCTACGCCTTTGGCCTCTCTGCCGAGAACAAGGGCAAGAAGGCGACTAAGGTCGAGATCACGCCGCTTGAGGCATCGGGTGACCAGATGCTCACACTGCGCGAGATCAACTTCAACTACACGCAGGGTGTCGAGGCCATCGAGGGTATCGAGCTGGGCAAGAACCAGACCGAGTTCTTTGAGGGCGACGTTGCGCTCGTCGACGCTAAGGCCACGCCCGAGAGCGCCGGCTACCCCTATGTGACGGTCGAGAGCTCCGACTCCTCTGTGGTGAGCGTCTCCGCTGTTCAGGCCGGCGATAGCGTGAACTACTACTTGCGTGCCAACAAGGCCGGCAAGGCAACGATCACGGTGGCGTCAGTGCTCGACCCCTCCAAGACCGCATCCTATGAGGTCGAGGTCAAGGCTGGTGTCGACACCTCTGCGCTCATAGCGGCGCTTTCCAAGGCCGCGGGCTACAGCGAGTCCGTCTACACCAAGGATTCTTATGCAGCTCTCACCGCTGCGGTCGAGGCGGCTCAGAAGCTTCTCGACGGCGGCCAGGGCAGCTATAGCAAGAAGGATGTCGTAGACGCTACGACCAAGATCGAAAAGGCAATCGACGGCCTCAAGATGCGCCCCGTTGATGAGAAGAAGCTCATCAACACGCCCGAGAACCGCGAGAACGTCAAGGTGACCGGCTTCTCGAGCGAGGCCGACTATGAGGGCAGCAACGCCGTCAACGCTCTTGACGGCGATGAGCAGACGCTCTGGCACAGCGACTATGCTTATAAGACCGGTATGCCCCAGCACCTGACCGTCGACCTGGGCCGCGACTACGATCTCACCGACGTCACGTTCCTGCCGCGCCAGGACGGCGGCACGAACGGCGATATCTTTGAGGCCGAGGTGCTGGTCTCCGACACCGCCGACGGTTATGAGATGGGCACCACCACGTCGATGGGTACGTTTACCTTCGACAACGACGGGCGCGTGCTCACCGACCGTGGCGACTGGAAGCAGATGAGCTTTGGTGCCGCGCGCGGTCGCTACGTGACCGTCAAGGTGCTCCACGCCGGCGGTGGCAGCGTTGACGCCTACTGCAGCATGGCGGAACTCAAGTTCTACGGTACGGCCGTTCCCGATCCGGTGGCGAAGGACGACCTCACTGCCGCGATTGAAAAGGTTGATGCCGAGGTTGCAGCCGGCGACCTTAAGGCCAGTGACTACACCGAGGCTTCCTGGACCGCGTTCCAGAACGCCTTGGCGAGCGCCCGCGCCATCCTGAGCGACGAGAACGCCACGCAGGACGAGGTCGACCAGGCACTCAAGGCGCTCGAGGATGCCCGTGACGCGCTCGAGAAGACCCCGGTGACCCCGGTCGAGAACCCGACCAAGAAGCAACTCAAGGCCCTGGTCAAGCAGGCGAAGGAGACTGACACCAAGGGAAAGACGGCCGAGTCCGTCAAGGCCCTGACGGATGCCATTACCTACGCCGAGGATGTCTTGGGTGATGAGAATGCTTCCGACACCCAGCTCCAGGCGGCTTATGACCAGCTCAAGCTGGCCATCGAGGGCCTTAAGGATGCCGACTCCGGCAACCAGGGCGGCTCGGGCAACACCGGCGGCTCGGGCAACCAGGGTTCCGGCAACGGCTCGAACGGCGGTAGCCAGGCGGGCAAGCCCGCAGGCGACAAGGCCCAGGGCGGCAAGAAGAACGGTTCGGCGATCCCCGTTACTGGCGATCAAACGGCGGCAACTGTCGCGACTGTCGGTGGCCTTGGAGCCATCTTCGCCGCGATCGGTGCCTTCTTCCACCGTCGCAATAAGGCTGAGTAGTCCCAGCGACAACTAAGCAAACGTGCCCGCCGCTCCATCAAGGACGGCGGGCATTGCTTTTTTATTTCAGCCAACGTACGTCATAGCAATCCACGGTAGGTCCCCGGGTGCCCCGCGGCGCGCTGGGTTTATTATCTGAGCGACTTTGCGAAGCAAGGGGAACTCATTTATTTCAGCTAACGTACGTCATAGCAATCCCCGGTAGGTCGAGGGGTGCTTTGCGGGCGGGCCAGGCTTTATCTGAACGACTTTGCGAAGCAACCGGAGTGAAGATAAAGCCTGGCCCGCCCGCAAAGCACCACGCAGACCGCAGGGACGGGAGCAGCTATACTACTCTCAGTAGTTAAGGGTCGCGGATTCGCCGCGTCACCGCTCTCAACAGGAGGTCTTTGTTTATGGCAGATCAGAAGCCGGTTGTCGGGATCATCATGGGCTCCAAGTCCGATCTGGGCGTTATGGAAGGTTGCACCGCCGAGCTCGAGGCGCTGGGTGTGCCCTATGAGCTCGTGATCGCGAGCGCGCACCGCACGCCGGCGAAGGTCCACGAGTGGGCCTCGACTGCTGCCGACCGCGGCATCAAGGTGATCATTGCCGCCGCTGGCAAGGCTGCTCACTTGGGCGGTGTCGTGGCTGCATTTACCCCGCTGCCGGTTATCGGCGTGCCCATGAAGACGAGCGACCTGGGCGGCATGGACTCGCTGCTGTCGATGGTGCAGATGCCTTCGGGCGTGCCCGTTGCCTGCGTTGCCATTAACGGCGCCAAGAACGCCGCCATCTATGCCACGCAGATTCTGGGCGCCTGCGACCCCGAGTATCGCAAGGTTATCGAGAAGATGAAGCAGGAGATGGCTGACGCCTAGGCGCCCTGCCATCCTATTTGCAGCATAAGGAGAGCCATGTCCGACTATCAGGGAAAACGATTCAAGGCTTCTCAGATTCCCGATCCATCCAAGTCGGGAGTCGGCCATGCGGCGCAGCAGGGTCGGACATCCTCTCCTCAGCAGCCGCGTGCGCCGCGCCCCGTGACGCCGGCGACGCATCGCCGACAGGATACACCGGCCGCGTATCGCCCCTCGTCATACAGCACGGCTAAGAAGCCGCCCCGGTCTTCGTCGCACGCCGCGCCGTCGGATTATGCTGAGCCGCCGCGCAAGAAGCGCCGTTCCGTCATCCCCATCCTGCTCATCATCATCGGCATCGGTCTGATTGTTGCCGCCGCTGCCATCTTTATCAATGCACAGATTGGCTACAAGCAGGCGAGCGAGTCGTATCAAAAGATCGAAAAGCAATATGTGAGCGACAAGGACGCCAGTGGCGTACCGATTATTGACTTTGATGCGCTTGCTCAGACAAATCCCGAGGTTGTGGGCTGGATTTACGCACCGGGTACCAATATCAACTACCCCGTGGTGCAGACCAACAACAACTCCAAGTACCTCAATACGCTGTTCGACGGTACGGCCAATGCATCTGGGGCCATTTTCCTGGATAGCGATGACACCGCGCCGGGAATGGTTGACCAGCAGACCACGATCTACGGCCACCATATGAACGATGGGTCGATGTTCAACGTGATTTCGGATACGACTGACCAGGCAACGTTCGATAGCATTGAATATGTGTACTACATCACACGGGATGCTACGTATAAACTGCGACCACTGGCGACCAAAGTTGTCGAGGACACGTATGCCAAGGCGCGCACGACCAATTTTGAGGGCGACGACGGACTCAAGAACTACCTGTTCGAGATGCTCGACGGCGCTTCTGCCGTGGCGAGTGATGCTACCGATCGTGCCGCTTCGGCAACTAAGGTTGTAACGCTTGTGACCTGTCGTTCGCTGTCGCTGAGCAACACGCGCGCCGTCATGGTGCTCACGCCGGTCGAGGAATAAGTTGTTCGAGAGTAGCTAAAAAGGCCCCGTCCCAAATTGGCTACTCGACGACGGTAAGGGAGAAACGATGCTTGAGAGTGGCAAATTGATGCCTTCGATTGATGCTTGGCTGCGCGAGGCCAAGGCCGATGCTTCGGCGGCAGGCTGCGGGATGTATCTGACGCATAACGGTGTGGTGCGTGCGACGCCCAAGGCCGAGGTGCGCGGAGTCGAGACCGATGGCGTGGCACCAGGCCGCAGGGTGGGCGGCATGGTCTTTGACTACGACGCCGAAAAGGTACGGTCTGCTATCGGGGCCACGCGCGCGATGCCGGGTATCGGCTATGTGCGCGTGTGGCTGGCAAGCGGCGAGCTTGCCGTAGGTGACGACATCATGCTCGTGCTCATCGGCGGGGACATTCGCCCGCACGTGGTCGATGCGCTGCAGGCGCTCGTCGGCACCATCAAAAATGAGTGTGTGAGCGAGGTCGAGCGCGAAGCGTAGAGGATTGCGTCGATAGAAGGATCGTTTATAAAAATGCCCACCGGTACGTGTGATACCGGCGGGCATTTTGCGTTTTGGGCGCGGTGAGCGCTACACGCGCGTCGCATCCTTGGGGCTCATGGTCATGCTCTGGAAGCGGTTTTCCATGTACTCGTTATCGAAGTGCTCTCCGTAGAACTGTGCGACGGGAATGTCCGGCTCCGTGCCGTTAACGCGCTGGTACCAGTAGTCGAGCGACTGCAGCGTCATGACGCCGTCGACCAGCATGATAACGGTAAAGATGACGGTGGCCGAGTAGCGGCTTTTCCAGGGGATCTTGTTGATAAGCTTAAGCAGCCTCGGCAGCAGCAGCTTGATCCAGATGAGGCCGCCCAGGCCCCACAGGCAGGCGAAGCCCGTGCAGGTGCGTCCGCCCGTGAGGACCACGAGCGGATCGGGCAAACCGAACAGCGTTATGTGCGAGTAGCTCCACGAGACCACGCCAAACGCGGTCTGCATAAACCAGCCCACGAACACCTCAAAGCTGGCGCCGAGCAGGGCGCTCACCAGGAAAATGATGATGGGGTTCTTTTTGTAGAAGCGGTTGAGCACCATGGTCATGAGCACGGCGCCAAATCCGTAGATGGGGCTGAAGGGACCAAACAGCATGCCGGCGCGGTTCTGGTAGACGCCCGGGTCGTCGACCGTCATGTGCCAGATGTCCTCGGCGATCAGGCCGAGCACGCAGCAGACAAAGAATACCCAGAACAGGTTGAAGTAGTTGAGCTTGATGTAGCCTTCGCCGGTTTCATCGCGCCCGAGCATGCCCTCGGCGGCGGCGTCGCGGTCGAGCATCTCCTGCAGGCGGCGCTGCAGTTCGCGCTCCTGACGAAGCGTGGGGTCGACGGTTGCCGAAAGTGCAACGAGGATGCCGAGCTGGATCGCGGGACGCAGCAGGAAGGGCCCGATGCCCTGGAGCATCACGTCGACCAAAAGCTCGACGACCGTGAATGCAATAAGGATGTAGGACAGGCGGGCGGCGTTGCGGCGCTGGTTTTTGATAAGGTCCAGGCCAAAGATGATTAGGATGACGGCACTTGCCGCAGAGAGCATGATGCCGGCGACGATAAGGCCGACTGCGACGAGCGTGTTGTCGCCGAGCTTTTCGGTGGCGTTGCCGTTAACAAGTGCCGTGATGACCTGCCACATAAAGGCAGCGACCGACGGGAGCGTGCCCACGCCGGAAAGGATGCACAGGACAGCGTACACCTTAATGATGAGGGGGATCTTCTTGACCTCCGTGGCGCTGGGGACGCTGGGGTCGAGTTCGTTTCGATCCATACAGAACCTTTCTCGCTTTGTTGTAGGTTATAAGGATACGCCGCCGACCTGCCAAAAGACAGGACGAACGTCCCAATTGCAACTTTGTAATCCCCAACGGCGGACGCGGCGGCCATCTGGGGGCGCGGGCACTTACGCTGGACAGACCGATAAAATGTTTGGCAACAAAACTGATTATTAGCTCGGTGGGCTTTTAAAAAGCGCTGCTCATGCGCTGGGGAGCACGTCGCGCCGTGCGTATAATAAGGCGGGTAACGCCAAAAATACGAGGCTCTGAGGGGATACCATGTCTCAAGAAACCATCCGCGCGGCCGAGCGTGCCGCGGGACAGGTGAACACCATGTCGACGTATGATCCGGACTCCGACCAGCTGCATGAGGAATGTGGCATTTTCGGCGTATGGGCGCCCGATCGCGACGTGGCTCGACTGACGTACTTTGGCCTGCGTGCGCTGCAGCACCGTGGCCAGGAATCGGCGGGAATCGCCGTGGGTGACGGCGGCACGGTTATGGTCCGCAAGGATCTGGGCCTGCTCGACCGCGTGTTCTCCAATGCCGACCTGTCGACGCTCTCCGGTCAGCTGGCCGTGGGTCATGTGCGCTACGGCACCGCCGGCGCCAAGAGCTGGGAAGCCTCTCAGCCGCACCTCTCTACCATCAATAGCGTCATTATCGCGCTCGCGCACAACGGCACCCTCGTCAACACCGACGAGCTGCGCCGCCAGCTGATCGAGCTGGGCGTGCCGTTCCTCTCCAACTCGGATTCCGAGGTCGCGACCAAACTCATCGGCTACTTTACCCAGCGTACAGGCCATCTGCGCGAGGGCATTCGCAAGACCATGGAGCTCGTGCGCGGCGGCTACGCCATGACGCTCATCAACGAGCAGGCGCTCTATGCATTCCGCGATCCGCACGGCATTCGCCCGCTCGTGCTGGGCAAGCTGGTGGACGAGGGTCTTGATCAGGCCGACGCCGCAGCCGTTTCGCAGCTGCCGTCGCAGGACGGCGCCGCGACGGTCGACTCCGCCGTCCGTGTCACGCGCGCCGGCGGCTGGGTCGTTGCTTCCGAGACCTGCGCACTCGACATCGTGGGCGCCGAGTACGTCCGTGACGTCCGTCCCGGCGAGATCTTGCGCATCAGCGCCGAGGGCCTGGTATCCGAGCAGGGCGTGCCTGCGGCCGAAGAGCCCGCCAACTGCATCTTTGAGCAGGTCTACTTTGCCCGTCCCGACTCCATCATGAACGGCAAGAGCGTCTATGCCTGCCGTTACGACATGGGTCGTCAGCTGGCACATGAGGAGCCTGTCGAGGCCGACCTGGTCATCGGCGTGCCCGACTCCGGCCTGCCGCCCGCGGAGGGGTATTCGCACGAGAGCGGTATTCCCTTTGGCGAGGGCCTTATCAAGAACCGCTACGTGGGCCGTACGTTTATCGAGCCTACGCAGGAGTTGCGCGCCATGGGCGTGCGTATGAAACTCAACCCGTTGCGCGACAATATCGAGGGCAAGCGCCTGGTCGTCATCGACGACTCCATCGTGCGCGGCACCACCATGGTGCAGCTCGTCAAGATGCTGCGCAACGCCGGCGCCAAGGAGATTCACATCCGCATCAACTCGCCCGAGGTCATTTGGCCGTGCTTCTACGGTATCGATACCGACGTGCAGTCGCAGCTTATCAGCGCCAACAAGACGGTCGACGAGATTTGCGAGTATATCGGCGCCGATTCGCTGGCCTTCCTTTCGGTCGAGGGCCTGCTTAAGGTCATGCCCAAGGGCGGCTACTGCGACGCGTGCTTTACCGGCCGCTATCCCGTGGCGATTCCCGAGAGCTTTGGCCGCGACAAGTTTATGGAGGGCTTTAAGCCCCGCAACCTGGACAAGCCGCTGTACTTTGACGACGACGCCGTGGTCGAGAAATACGACGACCGCAGCTGGGAAGAGGAGCACGGCGAGGCCTAAAACCTGCCATATGGGGACAGGTATATTTTGGTAGGTTTTACCTGCTGTTTTGTTGATATGACGGCGGGTGCTGTTATGACACACGCCGAAATGAACGCAATTATGAGCACCGTTTGGCGCCCGCGCGGCGCCACGGTAGTGGGAGAGGAAGGCTCAGATGAGCGACAGCAAGCATGTGACGTACGAGGACGCCGGCGTCGATACCGCCGAGGGCGGTCGCGCCGTCGACGCGATTAAGCAGATGGTCAAGGACACCAACCGCCCCGAGGTCATCGGCGGTATCGGTGGATTTGGTGGCTTATTCTCGGCTGCCGCGCTTAAGGATATGGAAGACCCGATCCTGATCAGCGGTACCGACGGCGTGGGCACCAAGCTCGTGCTCGCCCAGATCATGGACCGTCACGAGACGGTGGGCCAGGATCTGGTCGCTATGTGCGTCAACGACATTTTGGCTTCGGGCGCCGAGCCGCTGTTCTTCCTGGACTACGTCGCCATCGGTCACATAGAGGCCGAGCACATGGCAAAGATTATCAAGGGTGTGGCCGACGGCTGCAAGCTCGCGGGCTGCGCGCTCGTGGGCGGCGAGATGGCCGAGCACCCGGGCGTCATGGCTCCGGCCGACTACGACCTCGCCGGCTTTACCGTGGGCGTCGTCGACCGTCCCAAGATGCTCGACCCCGCGAACGTCCGCCCCGGCGACGTGATCCTGGGCCTGCCCTCCACCGGCGTGCACTCCAACGGCTACTCGCTCGTGCGCAAGGTCATCGGCGTCGACGGTATCAAGCCGGGTACGCCCGAGGCCGCCGCTAAGGCCGAGGAGCTGAGCCGTCCGCTCGAGGAGCTTGGTGGCGTATCGCTCGCCGACGCTCTGCTGGCCCCCACGCGCATCTACGTGAAGCCGATTCTGGAGCTGCTGCGCGGCGGCGCCAACGTCCACGCCATCGCCCACATCACCGGCGGCGGCATCACCGAGAACCTCAACCGCGCGCTCGCCGACGACGTCGATGCCGTGGTCACCCGTGACGGCGCCGAGATGGGCTGGGACGTTCCGCCCGTCATCACCTATGTGTCGCGTCAGGCCGAGCTTGCGCCCAACGAGGCGTGCAAAACCTTCAACATGGGCGTTGGCCTGTGCCTGATCGTCGCTCCCGAGGACGAGGCCGCGGTGACCGAAGCTCTGGTTGCGCTGGGCGAGAAGCCGTTCCGCGTGGGCGAGTGCGTCGAGGGTTCCGGTAAGGTCGTGTACTCCGATGAGCGCTAACGAGCAGATGGCTGCTGCCGAGGGCCTGGGCTTTGTGCCCTACACCCGCCCGACCGGCACCGACACGGCCGAGCCGCTCAAAATTGGCGTGCTTATTAGCGGTTCTGGCACCAACCTGCAGGCGCTGATCGACCTGATCGCCGCCGGCAAGCTTAACGCTTCGATTGAGCTTGTAGTGTCGAGCCGTCCTTCGGCCAAGGGCTTGCAGCGTGCCGAGCGCGCGGGTATCCAGACGCTCACGCTGTCCAAGGATGTCTATGCCGATCCCATCGCTGCCGACGAGATCATCGCGCACGAACTGCTCGAGCGCGGATGCGAATACGTGGTCATGGCCGGTTATATGCGCATGGTGCACACGCCGTTGCTGGCGGCGTTTCCCAATCGCGTGGTCAATCTGCATCCGGCGTTGCTGCCGAGCTTTACCGGCGCGCACGCGATTGATGATGCGTTTGCTCGCGGCGTCAAGGTGACCGGTGTGACCGTGCACTTTGCCAATGAGATCTACGACAACGGCCCCATCATCGCCCAGCGTGCGCTGGCTGTCGAGGAGGGCTGGGACGTCAACACGCTCGAGGAGCACATCCATGCGATCGAGCACGTGCTGTATCCCGAGGTTGTACAAATGCTCGCCGACGGTCGCGTCCACGTTCTGGAGAGCGGCAAGGTCGCGATTGATGCGCCTCGCGGCTAGCGGCGCACAGTACAATTTAGCCGAGTAGTCAGGGTGGTCATTGGCGCCAAGGCGCGAGTGGCCACCCTTTGTTTTAGGTGGTCATTGGGGACGTTCTTAAATGACTGGTCATTCAAGAACGTTGCAGGTGACTAGGTGAGAGAGGTGGGCCCATGGCGGATAA
Source organism: uncultured Ruminococcus sp. (assembly GCA_963604655.1). Lineage (GTDB taxonomy): Bacteria > Actinomycetota > Coriobacteriia > Coriobacteriales > Coriobacteriaceae > Collinsella. The sequence continues at coordinate 22,862 of CAVCRP010000030.1, read as the reverse complement.
CGAAGCGCTTTTTACGCCTGAGCTGGTGTTTTTTGATTGGGAGTGTGCGTCGCCGGATGAGGTGTTTGCGCGGCTCGAGGGCGAGCTTGCTCCGCGCGGCTATATTGCGCCCGGTTGGCTCGACGCCGTCCGCACGCGCGAGGACGCCTATCCCACGGGCCTTGCCATGCCGGCGGCTAACATCGCTATCCCGCATACCGACCCGGGATTTGTTTCCAAGCCCTATATTGCCGTGGTAAAGCCCGCCGCGCCCGTGACGTTTAACGCGATGGCGGGCATGGGTGCCCCGGTGCCGGCGCAGATCATCATCAATCTGGGCATTGCCGAGCCGGGCGGCCAGGTCGAGGCGCTGCAGGCGCTCATGAATATCTTTATGGATGCCGACGCCGCAGCCGATGTGCTCGGCCAGACCACGCCCCAGGGTATGGTCGACGCCATCCGCCGCCACTTCTAAGGTGGCACCCGGGGACACTCCTTTTCTGCCGGCAGTTAGGGACAGTCCCCAAGTGCCGGCAGAAAAGGAACGTCCCTAACTGCCAGCTGCCAGACCTGTCCCCTTTGCACCAAAATGGTGCAGATTAACCTGTCCCCAATGCACCAAGCGTGCCGCGGGGGCTGCGTTGTGACACAATGGCGTTTGTTCGATTCGTTATGCGAAAGGCCAACTATGGCAAATAAGAAAAAGAATCCCGCACCCGAGCCGACGCCCGAGCAGCAGGCTCGCGCCGCCTCCAGCTCTCGCAAGAAGCAGCGCAAGACCCGCGTGTCCAAGACCGTCAAGATCGTCCTGGTGGTTATTGGCGTGCTGGCAATGTTGCTTTCCGTCTCGGCGATGGCGTGCTCCGGCCTTATGTCGCAGGCCGAGGACACCTCGGGCTACAAGCTGACCGGCGGTGTTGCTGCCACTATCAACGGCACCAACCTCACCGAGGACACCGTGACCAAGCAGATCATGAGCATGCGCACGTCCTACGGCTACACCAAGGACAAGGACTGGGCGCAGTATCTGGTCGACAACGACCTCACGCCCAAGAAGTACCGCAAGCAACTCATCGACTCCTACACGCAGCAGATTCTGCTTCAACAGGCACAGAAAGAGAACGGCGTGACGGTGTCGGACGAGGAGGTCGAGAAGGCCTGGAAGGACGCGTGCAAGAGCGCGGGCGGTGCCAAGACCTTTAAGAAGACCCTTAAGACCTACGGCTACACCGAGGACACCTACAAGGACTCGCTCAAGGAGAGCCTGGCGCAGCAAAAGCTTAAGGATGCCGTCGCGCCCACGAGCAAGCCCAAGGACAGCGAGATTGTCGATTACATCAACGAAAACCTGTCCAGCTACAACGACGCCCGCCGCTCGTCGAACATCCTGATCAAGGTTGATTCCGACGCTTCCGACGAGGACAAGGCTGCCGCCAAGGCCAAGGCGCAGGAGTGCCTGGACAAGATCAACTCCGGTGAGCTGAGCTTTGAGGACGCCGTTGAGCAGTACTCCGAGGACACCGGTTCCAAGGAGAAGAAGGGCGATGTGGGCTGGGATAAGCTCACCACCTTTGTCGACAGCTACCAGACGGCGCTCGAGGGGCTCAACAAGGGCGACGTGAGCGAAGTCGTCGAGTCGACCTATGGCTACCACATCATCAAGTGCACCGACTACTTCCATGTCGATAATCAGGTTGATGACATCAACCAGGTGCCCAAGGCCATCAAAAAGTACGTCTCCAATGTGGTGAAGACGCAAGCGGCCAGCACTGCGTACAGCGAGTGGCTGGAGCAGTACAAGAAGGATGCTGACATCACCGTTAACCCCATGCCCAAGGATGTGCCCTACAACGTGAGCCTGAAGGGCGTCACCAAGAGCTCGACCGACGATTCGTCGACGACTGAGTAATCATGGGGCGGTGCTCGCGCGAGTGCCGCCCACGCTATTAGAGAGGATTTGCAGATGACCAACGAAGAGCTGCAGAAGGAAATGATCGCGGCCATGAAGGCTAAGGACAAGGTTCGCCTGTCCATCATTCGCCAGGTCAAGGCCGAGGTGAAGAATATCGAGGTCAACGAGCGCCGCGATGTGACCGAGGAAGACGTCAACAGCATGATCAAGCGTCTGATCAAGCAGACGAGCGAGACGCTGGAGATGTCCATCAAGGCCGGCACCGACCAAGAGCGTACCGACAACCTGACCGAGCAGGTCAAGATTCTGGAGAGCCTGCTGCCCGCGCAGGTTTCGGGCGAGGAGCTCGAGGCTCTGATTGAGCAGGTCATCGCCGAGCTGGGCGCCACGTCCAAGAAGCAGATGGGCCAGGTCATGGGAGCACTCGGCAAGGCCACCGGCGGCAACTTCGACAAGCCGGCAGCGGCAAAGATCGTCGGCGCAAAGCTTGCATAATTTGTTACGCGGTTTTACCAAACCGCGTAACGGCTCGACGCTGCAAACCCGCACACGCGGCAATCTGACGTTCAATTTCAAGGGCGCGACCAGAAGGTCAGCGCCCTTTTATTTCACGTCACCTTGCTCGCGCGTGCGGGTTTTCGCTGACTTATGCTCAACAAGGGCGGCTGCAGCAATGTCCAAGATGCTCATTGGGGACAGACTTAAATGAGTACCCGCTCATTGAGCACTCATTTAAGTCTGTCCCCAATGAGTGGGTGAAAGGTTGCGGGTTCTTTACGGGGATGCAGTGTGGGCTGCGGAAACGTGATTCTTTCCGTACAATAGTGCAATTCGTGTTAACGCAGGGAAGGGACATTCATGGCAGACATGATCGAGATCAAGCATCTCAACAAGTACTTTGGCGACCTGCATGTGCTCAAAGATATCAACCTCACCGTCAAGCGCGGCGAGAAGCTCGTAATGATCGGGCCTTCCGGCTCGGGCAAGTCGACGCTCATCCGTTGCGTCGACTATCTTGAGGAGCCCACGTCGGGCGAGGTCATCATCGACGGTACGCCGCTCACCAAAAAGAATCACCTGGAGATGGCCCGCAAGTATAGCTCCATGGTGTTTCAGCAGTTCAACCTGTATCCCAACATGACGGTGCTGGGCAACCTGACGCTCGCGCCCATCAAGCTACAAAAGAAGAGCAAGGAGGAGGCGACCGAGATCGCCATCGCCGCGCTCAAGCGCGTCGGCATGGCGCATAAGGCCGGCGAGTATCCGCAGAACCTCTCGGGCGGTCAGCAGCAGCGTATCGCCATCGCCCGTGCCCTGTGCACCAAGCAGCCCATCATCCTGTTTGACGAGCCGACCTCGGCGCTCGACCCCGAGATGGTCCAGGAGGTTCTGGACGTTATGATCGAGCTCGCGCAGGAGGACATCACCATGATCTGCGTGACGCATGAGATGGGCTTTGCGCGCCAGGTGGCCGACCGCGTCATCTTTATGGAGGACGGCCGCATTCTGGAGGAGGGCACGCCCGAGCACTTCTTCGATAACCCCGAGAACCCGCGCTGCCGCGAGTTCCTGTCCAAGATTCTGCACTAGGCGCGGTGATGGACATGACGGATATGACGAGGGCGGCCGTGTCGCGCCGTCACTTTTTGCAGCTGGCTGGCGCCGGCATGCTTGCGCTGACGGGGGCCGCGCTTACCGGTTGCGGCAACTCTACCAGCGGCGAGGGCTCCGACAAGGGGTCCAAGCTTGCGGCCATTAAGTCGCGTGGCCATCTGAATGCCGGCGTTAAGAAGGACGTTCCCGGCTATGGCTATTACGACACCGCCAAGGGCCGCTTTGAGGGCATGGAAGTCGATTTGTGCTACCAGATCGCCGCTGCCGTCTTTGGCGTGAGCTACAAGGAGGCCCGTGCCCGGGAGCTTGTCGAGTTTACCGATGTAACGCCCAAGACGCGTGGCCCGCTGATCGATAACGGCCAGCTTGACGTGGTCGCGGCGACCTACACCATTACCGACGAGCGCAAGAAGAGCTGGGATTTCTCGACGCCGTACCGCACCGACTACGTGGGACTCATGGTCAAGAAGCGTTCGGGCTTTACCTCGATTGAGGACCTGGACGGCAAGGTCATCGGCGTGAGCCAGGGTGCCACCACGCAGGGCCTGATCGAGCAGATGATCAAGGACAACGGCTTTAGCTGTAAGCCCGAGTTCAGGGCCTTTAGCGGCTACCCCATCATCAAGAGTTCGCTCGACGCCGGCAATATCGACGTCTTTGCCATGGACCGCTCCACGCTGGCCGGTTACATGAACGAGACCGTTGAGCTGCTGCAGCCCGAGGTCAAGTTTGGTGAGCAGGGCTACGGCGTGGCGACCAAGAAGGGCTGCGACCTTTCGGCCGTGGTCGATCAGGTGGTTTGCGATCGCCTGGCCGACGGCTGGCTCGACCAAGAGGTCAAGACCTGGGGTCTTGTATAGGCGCATCGTCCAAGGAAGGAATCAAATGCTCGAAGGATTATTTGACGCCGACCGTTGGTCGACGACATTTCAAAACATGGGGCCCTTCTGGGAGGGCTTTGGCGTGACGCTGCAGGTGGTCGTTGCCGGTCTGTTGCTGTCGCTGGTGCTGGGCACGCTGCTGGGCGTGTTCTCTACCACTCGCTCGCGCGTGCTGCGCGCCATAAGCCGCGTGTACGTGGAGTTTTACCAGAACACCCCGTTGCCCGTACAGGTGCTCTTTATGTACATGGCCGGTCCGCAGTTTTTGCAGGCCATAACCGGTGCCGACCAGCCGGTGCGCATCGCACCGTTCGTGCTGGGCTTCTTGGGCGTGGGCCTGTATCACGCGGCCTACATCTCGGAGGTCATCCGCACTGGTATCGAGGCGGTTCCGCGCGGTCAGATGGAGGCGGCCCAGAGCCAGGGCTTCACCCGTGCGCAGGCGTACTGGTACATCGTGCTGCCCCAGACATTCAAGATCATTCTGCCGCCGCTGTGTAACCAGGCGCTCAACCTGGTCAAGAACACGTCGGTGCTGGCGCTTGTGGCCGGCGGCGACCTTATGTACCGTTCCGACAACTTTGTGAGTCTGTGCGGCTACCTGCAGGGATACATCGTCTGCTGCCTTATGTACTTCATCATCTGCTTTCCGCTCGCCATGCTGGTGCAGTGGCTCGAGCGCCGCTCCAAGGAGCGTCCGCGCGGCGTGAGCCTGGCCGAGCTGGGGCTCGACAACGTAGAGGAGGCCTAGCGCATGGAAATCTTCAACGCGACCAACCTGCTCTACATCTGGGGCGGCTTTGTCAAGACCATCGAGATCTCGGCGCTGTCGATCTTTTTCTCGCTCATCTTTGGCACGGTGCTGGCGCTCGTCAAGAGCTATGCGCCCCGCCCGTTCCGCATTTTGGTGAGTGCCTATATCGAGCTGTTCCGCTGCACGCCGAACCTGCTGTGGATCCTGTTTATCTACTTTACGGTGCAGGGTCTGGACATTGTGATTTCGACCATCGCCTTTACGCTGTTTACCAGCGCCGTTATGGCCGAGATTGTGCGCGGCGGCCTCAACTCGATTCCGCGTGGCCAGTTTGAGGCGGCGCAGAGCCAGGGCTTCGGCTTCTTTGCCACCATGCGCTATATCATCCTGCCGCAGACGTTTAAGACGATCATTCCGGCCCTGTTTAGCCAGTGCACGACCGTCATCAAGGACAGCTCGTATCTTTCGGGCATTAACGTGGCCGAGCTCATGTACACGGCAAACGTCGTGATGGCACATGCAATCGACCTGTCGCAGGTGCTCATGCTCTACGGCCTGGTGTTTGCGATGTACTTTGCGCTCAACTTTGGCATCTCGCTGCTAGTGAGGGCCTATCAGCGTCGTATTGTGGCCGCATAGTCCTGCTTCCCCAAGCACGGCACCTTGCCCCTCAATCGTCGCTTGCGTACATTTAGTACGCGGCGCTCCTCTTTCGGGACAATCTGCCGCACTTGGGAAACCAGGACGGTCGTAAGTGACAAAATGAGAAACGAGGACAGCCTTTTTCTCATTTGTTAGAAAGGAATCGCGATGAGCGATCTGGTGAACAAGAAGAGCCCCGTGGTCATTACCATCGCGCGTGACTTTGGTGCCGAGGGCCACGAGATTGGCCGTATCCTCGCCAATGAGCTGGGGATTCCGCTGTACGACAACGAGCTGCTGGCGCGCGCGTCGCTGCGTGCGGGCGAGTCGCTCGATAAGATGGCGGCCTATGACGAGCGCCTGGCTGTTGAGAACATGGCGTTTCTGCCCGATCGCTACGACGCGCGTTCGTACTCGGACAAGCTGTTCCAAAAGATGAGCCAGGTGATTTTGGACCTGGGCGAGACCGAGAGCTGCATTATCGAGGGTCGCCTGTCCGATTATCTGCTGCGCAACAATCCCAACCACATCGCCGTGTTGGTGACTGCTCCCTTTGAGGACCGCGTCGAAATCGTGCGTAAGAAGCGTGGCCTCAACAAAAAGAAGGGTGCCAAGCTGGTCAAGCAGCAGCAGAAGGCGCGCGAGGCATTCTACAAGCGCTACAGCGCCGGCAAGTGGAAGATGACGAGCGGCAAGGACATCGTCGTCAACCGCGCCAAGCTGGGCCGCGAGGGCTGCAAGGACGTCATCGCCGCAGCCTACCGCTACAAAGTAGCTCAGCTCGAAGGCTAGACTCCAAAACCACCACAAAGGGGACAGGCACCTTTGTGGTGGTTTTTGTTTTAGGCGGAGGAGGCTGGCAACGCTGCCAGCTGCTCGCTCAAAAAACTCAAAGGTGCTCAAGCAACTCAAAGATGCTCAAAAAACTCAACGGTGCTCAAAATACTCAAGGGCGGACACCGCTTAGTTTCCTTTACTGTCTCGATCTGTAACATCTGGGTGGTTAAATCGTCTCTATCTGTTACAGATTTAGATAAAACGCGGAGTCGAGTGGGGAAATCTAAATCTGTAACAGCTGGCCTGCTATTTGGGGTCTAGATGTTACAGATTGAGACAAACTGGTGGAGAGGGCTGCCGTGTCGTTCAAACCACCACGAAGGGGACAGGCACTTTTGTGGTGGTTTTTGTTTTAGACCGAGGGGAAGGCTTTGGTGAGGCCGGCGCGCGTTTGCGTGTCGGTCTTTTGGTAGATGGAGCTCAGGTGGCGCTGCACCATGCGCATCGAGATGCCGAGCTCCTCGGCGATCTGTTTGAGTGGGCGCTCGTCTTGGGTTACAGCCATGAGCACGTCGACTTCGCGCGGGGTGAGACTGTGGTCGGCAATGAAGACCTGACGCTGTACCTCGATGCTAGGTGCGGCGAGTGCTTCCTCGGCGAGCTGCTGGTGTTCGCGCTCTTGCTCAGTTTGAGGCAGGCGGAATAGGCCAGCGGCGACGAACGCCGCGCTGGCCGCCACGAGCAGCACAACCGCACCGATCATGATGAGGGCGACATTGCCCGAGGTAACCAGCGCAAGCGAGACGCCCGACGTGGTGAACGCGCATACATTGTTTACCGCGCGGCCCATGCCGGCCCAGAGTGCCGGCGCGTGCATGCGTGGTGCCAGCTGCGTAAACGTGGCAGTAAAGAACGTGACGAAAAAGCCCGAGCTCAGGTAGAAGACGATAAGCCCCAGGTTGGGGTCGGCTCCGGCTTCTACAGCCAAGATTGAAATGGTGGAGAGTACCGTGACGCCAAGCATGACCAGGCCCATGTAGCGGCGCTCGGCAAGGTCAAAGACAAGGCCGGCGATAAGACCGCTCGCTGCCAAAAAGAGGCGCGGCCAGGTCTGCACGGCGATGGTGCCGTGAGCGTTGGAGAACGTGACCACGTTGTCGAGGGTGGAGAACAGGCAAGCGAGAATCATGATGAGTGCGATGCTCCAATACGCCTGCTTGGCGAGGGTGTGTGAGGGCTCGGCAAAGGGGTTGGCGACGTCGCCGGAGCCCGCGGTGGTCTTTTGGGGAGCGGCGCTGAGGGCGGAGATGGCGATCGTTGCCGCGCCAAGAACGATAAGCTCGGCGATGCCGCTGCAATCGAGCAGGTTGACCGCGAACTGTAGCAGAATGCCTGCGGCATAGGCCGCTCCCGCGCCGGTCGCGAGTTTGGGATCGTCTTGGAACGCCAGCGCAAAGGCATGGTGTGCCGCAGCGCCCAGCATGCCGAGTCCATAGAATGCCACGCATCCCAGTATTTCGAGCGCAAGCGTGTCTGTAGGGACCTGAATCTGGGTCAAGCCGACGATGGCGATGGGGACAGCGGCGTTGGCGGCCGCCTGGGGCTGACCCTTGCGCCGGGCGAGGCCGAGCGACGGCGCGTATCCGATAAAGCCGATAACGCTGGCGCCCAGGATAAAGCCTTGCGCGAGCACAACGCGTTCGGCACCGGCGAGCAGCCCGACATTGATGTCGAAGCGAAACTCGGCGGCAAGAAAGACAAAGGTAAAGAGCGCGAGTGCCAGAAGTGCGTTGGTTTTTTGCTTGCTCAGGTTCAAGGATGGTCCTTTGGATGGACGAAATAATCGTGTCCCCGATTTTAGACCAGGACGGTAGGGGTGGGCCTTTCGAAAGACGGGGCGCGCTTGGCAATCGCGTGCCCACTGCCTTTTGCGCTGGCAGATGGCCCGCATGCGAATTTGTGCCCCGGGACTCGGATAACTTTTCGTAACATGGAGTCACAGAAGCACCCCTTAGGACAAGGAGGCTCATATGCGAAAGCAAATCCATGACAACCCAATCGACCACGGCCGCTCGTGCGCGCTCTCCCATGGAACATGGCGCCGCGTGGGCGCAAAACTCGCCTGCGCGGGGGCCTGCGTGCTCATGGCCGGTCAGCTGCTACTGCCGAGTGTGGCGCTCGCCGCCGAGTGGGTCAACGTGGGCGGCACACAGTACAACAAGGCCGCCGGCGACGATGCCGGAACCTGGTCCTGGGACGGCGCCGACGACATGAAGCTCAACGGCTACGACGGCGCCGGCATCGGTGCTCAGGGCAACCTCAATATTGGCGTGACGGGCACCAACACCATCGCGGCCGATGCCGGCCAGAGCGCTATTGCTGTTAAAAACGGCAACCTCGCCATTATCGGCGACGGCACCCTTAATGCGGCGGCTCAGAACGATGTTATTGCGGCGGAAGGCGACGGCAATGTCGGCGGCGATGTGACCATCAGCGGCGCCAGCGTCAACGTGACGGCTTCGGGTACATCGGATCATGTGGTGGGCATTCGCGCGACGGCCGGCAGCGTGAAGATCGATAAGGGCGCCGATGTCAAAATCGAGGCGAAATCGGCGGAAGGATCTTGGCGTCCAATGCAGAGCATCTTCGGCATCTTTGCCGATAACATCCCCAACAGACACACTGCTCAGGAAGGCGAGCAGGAAGAGCCGGATTCCTCTTACGAGCGCGGTGCCGATATCACCATCGATGACGCCAATCTGTCGATTAAGACTGCCGATGCCTCATGGGCTTCCGCGTGCATTTATACGGTCGGCATCAAGAAGAATACCCTCATGAAAATCGTCAACGGAGCCGATGTCGTGCTTTCCGCCGGGAGCGCGGCTTCGTTCTCGGCGGGCATCGGCGCACGCTCGCAAGATGGTGCGGTATGGATGCTTGTCGAGAAGTCGAATCTTACGTCTCGAAGTCTATCTGCCGCAAGCAGCATCGATGCCGCTCGTAATCAAAGTTTTGGAATCATGGCAGAGGCAAACATCGGGTCGGAAACGCCTCGTATCCAGATTTTTAACTCGAAGATCGAGGCTTCGGGTGCGACTGCGGGAATCTATGCGATCAACCGCAACGTCGCGAATGCGACACTGTTCCATGCCGCGATGATTGATTTGCGAGGAAATGCGACGATTACGACTCCGACGGATGGCGCCGTGCGCGATGTGAAAAAGGTTGTCGATACAGGGCAATGGCTGAGTTCCCAGAACGGGCAGGTCGTCGGTGTTGCCGGTTCGTCTGCGATTACGGATATCGTCGGTTCTGCCGAGGTCGCCCATGATGTGGTGATTGATTTTGGAGACGGGCAGGAGCCGGAACCAGCGCCGGACCCCGAGCCGACTCCGGAGCCCGATCCCATGCCCAATCCCGAGCAGAAGCCTGACCTCAAGCCCGTAGATAAGGACGCAAAGACCGCCATGACCGTTGCGACCAAGACTGCTGCCGGCGCCAAAAGCGCTTCCGGTGTTCTGGCCGCCACGGGCGACAATGCCGCGACGGCGGCCGCCGTCCTTGGCATCGCCGGTGCGTCCGTCATCGGCGCCGGCTTCGTCGCGTCCAAGCGTCGCAGCCGCTAGCGCAAGCTTTCATAGCCATTTTCGGCCGCCGCGTGGGTATAAGTGTCCCCGCGGCGGCTTTTTGTATTTCCGCAGGTAGATGCCTAGGTTCGCATCTACGAACCTAGGCGTACGGGGCCGTTTGGCGCATCTTGGTTGTACAGGACCACCGCAAAGGGGACAGGCACCTTTGTGGTGGTGCAACCTTTCGACCAAGGAGGCCGTTATGAACGGAAGCCACTTTGATAAGCAGACCCAGCGCGAGCGCACCTGTTCGCTGGTTCACGGTACTTGGCGCTGCGTGGGCGCCAAAATCGCTTGCGCCGGTGCGTGTGCGCTTATGGTTGGCCAGCTGCTGCTGCCGAGCCTGGCGCTTGCGTCCGAGTGCGCGGATCCCGGCGTGGCGACGGGTGAGGTCGCAGCGGCTCCGGTGACGCCGACGGGCACGGCGGACTCGGCTGCAACGACCGCGCCGGCGTCCAATGCTGCTCCGGTGGCACAAGCTACCGCTGAACCTCAGCAGACAACTCCAGCTGACGCCGCCAGCGGCTCTGGCGATGCGGTGCCCGCCGAGCAAAACGCCCCCAGCAACAACGCCGCCACGCCGGCAAGCGATGCCATCATGCCCTGCGGCGTGACCGACGTGACGGACGGAGGCGGCGTTAAGGTCAACACGACCGTGATCAATCACTACACGGACTGCGTGCTTCCGAGCAATGTCACACTCGAAAAGGGCCAGTCGTATACCTATAATTTTCCCGATGTCGAGGGCGGTATGCCGGATAAGCCGCTCTGCGAACTTGTCGAAACCAAGTACTACCGGGCCGATGCTGCTTCGGGCACCCTGGCTGAAGTCCAGGACGCATCTATGTCCGATGTGACGGCTCTCTTTGAGCCTGATGGCGATCACATGAGGCTGACGCTGACCTTTACGGGTGGCGCGGCAGGCGGTTCGTATCGACTCACACGCAATGAGGCTCGTTATATTGGCGCGGCACTGACGTATACCGGAACCGACTATGAGGGCGACCACATCATCGTGGGCGACCCCGATGATATCTTCAACGCCTACAGGCCGAGCGGTTCGGTCGTCATCAACGAAACCAGGGATGACTACTATATTCGCTACAACATCGACAGTGCCATAACGCTCGTAGCGTCAGAAAGCCAAGCTCTCGAGAACCTGAACGTCAACGACGTGAAGACCGACTATGCACCCGGTGAGGCGCCGCGTGCGACCGCGACGATTCCTGCCGCCGACGCCGATAAGTATGAGATTGCGTATGAGTGCTGGGAGGAGATGGACGGCAGCGACCCCAGAGAGCTCACCCCCGTTGCCTTCTGGTATTCCGACCCCGGTAAGTACGCACCGGGCATGAGGAAAATTGACCACTTCGAAGAGGGCAAGTTCTACATGTACTCCGTCGAGCTGAGGCTCAAGGGCGACAACACCTTGGCCGACGACTACAACGTGAATGTTAACGGCCGATGGGTAAGCAATACCGTCAAGACGGTCGATGGCGTATTTGCCCCCAATGCGGCCAATATGTTGTGTGAGCAGCCGATTGGCGAGTTGCATGCCATCGACCTTATCGAGATCAACGGCGCCACGACTACCTTTAAGGCGGGCGATAAGCCAGTCTTTACGGCGGGTACCCCGGCTGGCTCGGACTCTATCCTGCAGTGTGAATTCTGGACGGGCAGCGACGGCAGCGAGGTGAACTCCGTCGAGTTTTGGGATGAGAACATCACCAACCATATCGATACCTTTAAGCCTGGCGTGACCTATCGTTACGGTCTGTACCTTAAGCCGGCGCGCGGTTTCTACTTTACGCCCGACACCAAGCTGATGGTCAATGGCGTGGAGTGCGACTACCAGGCGGGCGAGGCAAGTGTGATTGATCCCGAGAATGGCTGGTTCCTCACGCTGTGGCTGAATACTAATCTGACGTTTACGCCCGAGGCTACGCCTGCTCCCGATCCGCAGCCTACGCCGGATCCCAAGCCGACGCCGCAGCCTGAGGTGAAGCCCGAGACGAAACCGGAGGCTAAGTCCGAGACCAAGCCCGAGGCTAAGCCGGCCGCAACGCCGACCAAGCCGACCGCCGCAACCAAGACGGTCGCCAAGGCAACGCCGGCCGAGAAGTCCGATGCGACCCTGGTCACTACGGGCGATAACACCGCCATGACGGTCGCCGCCCTGGGTATCGCCGGCGCAACCGTTGCCGCAGCCGGTGTCGCCGCGACCAAGTGCCGCAAGCGCTAGATTTTGGTGGCTGCCCTCGGCCTCGGCATCAGTAAAATCTCAATTTGTAACACCTGGCTACCCAAAACGGCCCTAGATGTTACAGATCGAGATGAACCGTCTGACTGCCAACCTAATGTCTCGATCTGTAACACCAAACGAGGAATTTGGGTTCCAGATGTTACAGATCGAGACAAGCTAGCGAGTGTCGGAACAACGTCTCGATCTGTAACACGTAGCGGGAGATTTGGCCTCTTGCTGTTACAGATTGAGATGAACGGGCGGACGCTCGCACAATGTCTCGATCTGTAACATCTACGGGGCTCTACGTGGCCTACCTGTTACAGATCGAGACAAACAGCCGGTCAAGTCCTAAACCACCACAAAGGTGCCTGTCCCCTTTGTGGTGGTTTTAGACGGGCGGCATAGAAAAAGTCCCCGCCGGGCGTGTGCTCGACGGGGACTTTGCCGTTTGGTGGCTAGCGCTGTAGGTGATTACTCGCCCAGCAGGCTCTTGGTGATCGAAGCGGCGGCCTTCTTGCCGGCGCCCATCGCCAGAATGACCGTAGCGGCACCGGTGACGATGTCGCCGCCGGCCCAGATGCGGGGATCGGTGGTCTGGCCGGTCTCCTCGTCAGCGACGATGTAGCCCCACTTGTTGAGCTCCATCTTGCCGCCGATCTTCTTTGCGAAGGGGTTGGCGTTGGTGCCGATAGCCGAGATCGCGACGTCGCAGGGGATCTCCTCGATGGCGCCCTCGATGGGCACCGGGCGACGACGGCCGGACTCGTCAGGCTCGCCGAGCTCCATCTTCTGGACCTTGACGGCGCACACGGAGCCGTCCTCGCCAGCGACAAACTCGAGCGGGGAGACGAGCGGCAGAACCTCGACGCCCTCGGCCTTAGCATGGTGCAGCTCGGCGCGACGGCAGGGCATCTCGTCCTCGGTACGACGGTAGGCGATGATGGCGTGCTCGGCGCCCAGGCGCTTGGCGGTACGGACGGCGTCCATGGCCACGTTGCCGCCGCCAAAGACAACGACGTTCTTGCCGTGCTTGGTGGGGGTGTCGTACTCGGGGAACTTGTTGGCCTTCATCAGGTTCACGCGGGTGAGGTACTCGTTCGCGAAGAAGACGTTGGGCAGGTTCTCGCCGGGGACGTTGAGGAACTTGGGCAGGCCAGCGCCGGTCGCCACGTAGATGGCGTCGAAGCCCTGCTCGAACAGCTCCTCGGCCGTGGCCATGTTGCCCACGACGGAGTTGTACTCAAACTTGACGCCCATGTCCTCCAAGCCGTCGATCTCGCGCTTGACGACTGCCTTGGGCAGGCGGAACTCGGGGATGCCGTAGACCAGCACGCCGCCGCCGGTGAAGAAGGCCTCGAAGACGGTAACGTCAAAGCCGTTACGGGCGAGCTCGCCGGCGCAGGTGATGCCGGACGGGCCGGAGCCGACGACGGCGACCTTCTTGCCGTTCTTGGGGGCCATCTTGGGCGTGGAAGCGAGCTCGGGGCGGTCACCCAGGAAGCGCTCGAGCTGGCCGATGGCCACGGGCTCGGACTTCTTACCACGGATGCACTTGCCCTCGCACTGGTTCTCCTGCGGGCAGACGCGGCCGCAGATGGCGGGAAGCATGGAGTCCTCGCGGATGGTATCGAGAGCGCCGCCGAAGTCCTTCGCGCGGATCTGCTCGATAAAGCGGGGGATGTTGATGTTGACGGGGCAGCCCTCAACACAGAACGGCTTCTTGCAGTTGAGGCAGCGCTCGGCCTCGGCCAGCGCCATCTCCTCGGTGAAGCCCTTGTCGACGGGGCGGAAGTCGCAGGCGCGCTCGGCAGCCGGCTCCTCGTTATCGGGGGTGCGGGGCGACTTCATATCGGCAACGAAACGACCGTTAACTAGTGGCATGCGCAGCTCTTTTCCTCATAAGCCTTGAGGGACTCGCCCTCTTCGGAACGGTAAGCGGCCTGGCGGGCACGAAGGTCATCCCAGTCGACCAGGGTGGCATCGAAGTCGGGGCCGTCGACGCAAGCGAACTTGGTCACGCCGCCCACCTCGACGCGGCAGCAGCCGCACATGCCGGTGCCGTCAACCATGATGGGGTTGAGGGACGCGGTAATGGGGGTGTCGTACTTCTGGGCGGTGAGGGTCGAGAACTTCATCATCGGAACGGGGCCGACGCAGAAGACCTGGCTCACGGCCTTGTCCTGCAGCAGGCGCTCCAGCGGAGCGGTGACAACGCCCTGCTCGCCGTAGGAGCCGTCATCGGTGGTGATATGGATGTGGTCCTCGTCGAGGAGCTCGCGGAACTGGTCCTCCATGAGCAGGAGGTCCTTGGTGCGGGCGCCCATGATGGCGTGGACCTCGTGGCCGGTCTCGACCAGGTGCTTGGCGACCGGGAAGGCAATTGCCAGGCCGACGCCGCCGCCAATGACGGCGCAGGGGCCCTCGGCCATCTCGGTGGGAACGCCCAGCGGGCCCACGACGTCGCGCAGTGACTCGCCGGCCTCATAGGTGGAAAGCATCTCGGTGGTCTTGCCGATCACCATGAAGATGAACTCGACCCAGCCCTCGTCACCGTTCCAACCAGCTAGGGTAAACGGGACGCGCTCGCCCGTCTCGTTGGCGCGAACCATGAGGAACTGTCCAGCGTGCGCATGCTTGGCGATCGCGGGCGCCTCGATGCGGAACTTGAACACCTTCTCCGAGAACTGCGTCTTCTCCAGGATCTTATACATAGAACCCCTCTCTTGTTAGGGCCGCCGAACCGTGCCTCCACGGAAATGGACGGTAGCCCGAGTAAAACCGTACGCGCACAGGCGTTGTGCAGACATACGGTGCAAATTATACCCTCATGGACATGCTGTTTACGTGTGTCTTCGGCGGTTGGGAAAAGGGTTTATCCACTTCGACCTACCAAATAGGGATAGGTTTATTTTGGTCGGTTTTATCAGGCAAAACGGCAAAGGGGGCCGGCCTCGGGTTGTGATGAGGCCGGCCCCCTTTGGGGTGTTATGCGTGTATGGCGGCGCGGGGTTTATTGCGATGCGGCCGCCGGGGCGTTTCTGTAGATAGAACCTGCCAAAATAAACCTGTCCCTAAACGGTAGGTTTTAGTGCTTGCCGTTGGCGGAGGCGGCGCCGTTGACGTGGTCGCGGGCGTAGATTACGCCGTGGACGATGGCCAGACCGGCGGCATCTGCGGCGCGGGCGCAGGTGTCCTGGAAGTCCTCGGCCTCGCGGGCGCGCAGCTGCTTGAGCACATAGTCTGCCACGGCCATCTTGCCGGGAGGGTTGCCGATGCCGGTGCGGATACGGCTAAAGTCGCGGCTGCCCATCTTGTCGATGATGGAGCGCAGGCCGTTGTGACCGGCATGGCCTCCGCCCACCTTGACGCGCACGTCACCGGCGGGAATGTCGAGCTCGTCGTGAATCACGAGCAGCTCCTCGGCCTTGATCTTGTACTCGCGGCAGAGCTTGGAGATGGGTCCGCCCGAGGTGTTCATGTACGACTGCGGCTTGACCAGCACGATCTGGCGCTTGCCACCCTCTTCCTCGGGATCGTTGATGTTGATGAGTGCGACCTCGGCGCCGGCCTGGTTTTTCCAGTACGTGACACCGGCCTGACGGGCCAGCTCATCGATCGCCTTAAAGCCGGCGTTGTGGCGGGTCTCGGCATATTCCTCACCCGGGTTGCCAAGTCCGGCAACCATGCGAATCTTAAGCGGCTGTGCAGCTGCCATAGGTTTCCTTTCGTTACATAAGTAGTTCGTTCAACGACAAAGGCTACCACGCCCGCCGAAGGCGAGGAAAGGGCACGGCAAAGTCATTTCAGAAAACAGCTGCCCCGAGACAGCAGGAAGCCCGGTAGGCCGGGAGGGGTTATCTAAGCCGACATCCCGCAGCCGCGAAGCGGCGAGGACGTCGGCGTGATAACCCCGCAGGCCTACCGGGCTTCCGGTGGGATGCGAGGGTCAAGCGACTACAGCGCGAAGTCGCCGCCGACGAGCGTGGAGACGGGCTCCTCGTGGTAAACGGCGGAGATGGCCTGAGCGAACTCCTCGGCGACCGAGATAGTCTTGATCTTGCCGCCGACCTCGACGGGGATGGCGTCGGTGACGACGCACTCGACGATGGGGGCATCGTTCAGGCGCTCGATGGCCGGACCGGAGAAGATGCCGTGGGTGGCGCAGACGTAGATGTCGCCGGCGCCCATAGCCTTGAGCTCCTTGACGTTGGCGCACAGGGTGCCAGCGGTGTCGATCATGTCGTCGTTGATGATGCAGGTCTTGCCCTTGATGTCACCGATGATGCCCATGACCTCGGCGGCGTTGTGGCGCGGACGGCCCTTGTGGGCGATGGCCAGGTCGCAGCCGAGCATGTCGGACAGCTTCTTGGCGGCCTTGGCGCGACCCACGTCGGGGGAGACGACAACCAGGTTGTCGGTGTCGAAGTGCATGTCGTTGTAGTACTGGCCAAACAGCGGCAGTGCGGACAGGTGGTTAACCGGGATATCGAAGAAGCCCTGGATCTGGCCCTGGTGCAGGTCGAGGGTGATGATGCGGTTGACGCCGGCACGCTCGAGCAGGTTGGCGACGAGGCGGGCGGTGATGGGCTCGCGCGGGCCGGCCTTGCGGTCCTGGCGGGCATAGCCGTAGTGGGTGATAACGGCGGTGATGGAGCGGGCGGATGCGCGCTTGGCAGCGTCGGTGGCGATGAGCAGCTCCATGAGCATGTCGTTGACGTTGCCGCCGGCCACGGACTGAATCAGGAAGACGTCGGCGCCGCGGACGGTCTCGTCGTAGCGGGCGTAAATCTCACCATTGGCGAACTGCTTTAGCGTAAGGCCCGAAAGCTCGACCCCAAGGTACTCAGCAATCTTCTGAGCGAGGGGACGGTTGGAGGAACCGGAATACACGCGGATGGACTTGCGCATATTCTCCGACTTCTCGGGATCATTAATCGGCATTACCCTTCTCCTTTATACATCGAATGCCATATAGATGCCTTGTTGCATTGTAACCGCGCGGCGGGGTTTATCGGGTCCTGATAACGTCTTTACCGCCAACGGACACGAACCGACCACTCATCCGGTTGCGCAGGTCACGATAGAAAAAGGAGCCGCCCCCATGGAGCAGCTCCTTTTGTGCTTGGTAAAACGTTATACCTCGTCGTCCTCGTGCAGGCGGCGGCGGTAATCGGCGGCCCAGCCCTCAATATTTACCTGACGGGCGCGGCCCAGACCGAGCGCGTCTGCCGGGACCGGCTCGGTGATGACGGAGCCGGCGGCAACGAGTGCGCCGTCGCCGATCTGAGCGGGTGCGACCATCATGGTGTCGGAACCGATGAAGGCATCCTTGCCGATGACGGTCTTGTGCTTGTGCACGCCATCGTAGTTGCAGGTGATGGAGCCCGCGCCCACGTTGACGCCGGAGCCCATGGTGGTGTCGCCGATGTAGGACAGGTGCGGCACCTTGGAGCCCTCGCCGATCGTGGACTTCTTGATCTCCACGTGCGTGCCGGCCTTGGATCCGTCGAGCATGTGGGTGCCCGGGCGCAGGTAGGCGCGCGGGCCGCAGTCGACGCCGTTCTCGATGACGGCCTCGATGGCGATGGTCTCATCGATGGTGCAGCCGCTGCCGACGGTGGTGTCGGTGAGGCGGCTGTTGGGACCGAGCTGGCACTCCTCGCCCACGGTGACGTGGCCGATCAGGTGCGTCTGCGGCCACACGACGGTATCGCGGCCGATAACGGCATCGGGGCCGATCCAGGCCTGCGTGGGATCGATGAAGGTAACGCCCTCGGCCATCCAGTGCTCGTTGATGCGGTCGCGCGCGATGGCGGTGAGCTGTGCGAGCTGGATGCGGCTGTTGACGCCCAGGCCGTCGCGGTAGTCGTCGCAGTGGAAGATGGAGACAGCCTGGCCGTGGCCCTTGAGGATCTCGAGCATGTCGGGCAGATAGTACTCGGACTGCGCGTTGTCGTTGCCGATCTCGTTAATGTGGGCGGCGAGCTGCGCGCCGTCAAAGGCGTAGCAGCCGGCGTTGCACTCCAGCAGCGTGGCGGCCTGCTCGGGCGTGCAGTCCTTCTGCTCGATGATGCGCTCGATCTGACCATCGGCGCCCAGCTTGATGCGGCCGTAGCCGAAAGGATCGGGCGGGGTCATGGTCATGACGGTGCAGGCGAGCTCGCCGGTGGCGACGGTTTGCGCGAACTTGGCGACGGTGTCGGCGGTGATGAGCGGCAGGTCGCCGTTGAGCACCACGACGGGGCCTTGCGTGATGCCACAGGCCTCGAGTGCGACCTTCACGGCGTGACCGGTGCCCAGACGCTCGGTCTGCTCGACGCACTCGACCTTGGTGGCGCTGTTGGCGTAGGCGCCGTCGATGAGGGCGCGCATCTCGTCGGCGTGGCTGCCGATGACGACCACGACGCGGCTGCAGCCGGCCTTGATGGTAGCGTCGACGATCCACTGGACCATGGGCTTACCCAGGATCTTGTGCGAAACCTTGCAGTGGTTCGACTTCATGCGGGTGCCCTCGCCGGCAGCGAGGATAATTGCGGTTGCGTCCATGTGATCTCCTGTTACGTTATAGAGACGTGTGTTTGGAAACGATACACGGCGCAATATGATACCGCAGGCATATGACGAGCGCGTAACGATTGGTTTGCGGCGGTTGAGGCTTGCGCCGCCGGCGTGGCGTTGCACTGCTTGCGTGCGGCGTTGGCGGTGCTGCGGAGCTGTTGTTTGAGCGAGGGGACGGGGGTGCCCGTGGACAACATACGAGAGGAGTTTGGCGGCGAGCCCGTCGCGGCATTCTCGATGTCGCATCCGGCTGTGCCGGCACTCTATATAGTGCTGACGCTGGGGCTCACTATGTTCTCGATGCAGCCGGTACTGATTGCGCTGTCACTTGCGGGCGGGCTGGCGTATGGATTTGCGACGCGTGGGGCTGCCCGCACGCTGGGCGCGCTCCGCTGGCAGCTGCCGGTGATTTTGATCGTCGCGGTGCTCAATCCGCTGTTTAGCGCCTCGGGCTCGACGGAGCTGTTCCGTATTGGCATGCGCGCGGTGTATCTGGAGAGCATGGTATACGGCCTGTGCATGGGCGGGCTGTTTGTGGCGAGCGTGCTGTGGTTTGAGGCGGCGGCGTCGATGCTCGAATACGACAAGGTGCTCGCGCTGCTGGGCAATGCCGCACCGGTGATTGCGCTCATGATCTCGATGTGCATGAGGCTTATCCCGCAGTTTTTGCGCCGCGGTCGTACGGTGTTGGCGGTGCAGGATGCGATTGATGTGCCGGGCCGCGCGCCGGCCGACCCCGTGCGCTCGCGCTTGCGGGCGTCGAGCGTGTTGATGGGCTGGGGCATGGAAGATTCGCTGGAGCGTGCGGACGCGATGCGCTCGCGCGGGTGGGGTGCCGCGACGCGTCGTACGACGTATGCGCGGTATCGACTGGGGTGCAGCGACGTTGCCGCGCTGGTCGGGCTCGCGCTGCTTGGTGCTGCCGCGGTGGCGGTGGCGTGGACCGCGACGACGCAGTATTCGTTTTACCCGCAGCTTTCGGTGCCGGCGCCGTGGCCTGGCTATATTGTGTACGCGGCTTGGATGGTGTTGCCCTGTGTGCTGCACGCGATTGACGAGAAGAGGTTTGGCTGATGACCCGGTTGGATAACTGCTCGGTAACGGGCGGGGCGTGCGGCTCCGATGTGCCTGCGATTGAGGTGCGGGGCCTGAGCTTTACCTACCCCGGGGCTGAGGCGCCGGTACTCGACGAGCTCGACTGGTCTGTTCCCCAAGGTGCGTTTGCACTGCTGGTTGGTGGTACTGGGTCGGGCAAATCGACGCTACTCTCGCTGCTCAAGCCCGAGATCGCTCCGGCGGGCGAGCGCACTGGTGATGCGCGCGTGCTGGGCGAGAACGTTGCCGACATGGACGTGCGGGCATCGGCGGAGCGCGTGGGCTATGTGTTCCAGGATCCCGAGAACCAGATCGTGTGCGAAACCGTGTGGCACGAGATGGCGTTTGGCCTGGAAAATCTGGGTATGTCGCGCGACGAGATGCGCCGTCGCGTAGCCGAGACCAGCTATTTCTTTGGACTGGAAGATTGGCTTCACCGCGATACTGACACGCTTTCGGGTGGTCGCAAACAGTTGCTGTCGTTGGCGGCCGTTCTGACGCTACGCCCGCGCGTGCTGCTGCTCGACGAGCCCACGTCTCAGCTCGATCCCGTTGCCGAGAAGAATTTTCTGCACGCGCTGTTTCGCGTGAACCGTGAACTGGGCTGCACGGTTGTTGTGGCTACGCATCAGCCGCGCCCAATGCTCGAATACGCGACGTGTGCGTACCGGATTGAGGACGGTCGCGTGCGCGAGGTGGCAGATATGGCTTCTTTGGGACGCCGAGAATCGCTGTTTTCTGATGACATGTTGGGGTGGGGTGCCATCCGATGTGCAAAAAACGGAGTATTCAGCAGGCGTGAGGACAATTTGGACTCTCTGGAGCCGCCTGGGGACGTATCGAGCGCGAAAAAAAGTTCGGAATTGGACAAATCGTCCGAATTTGTGGCGCAAACGTCGCTCAAGAACGGCTCGGAAGCCTTCCCGCGCACGGATGGAAGCAGAATACTCCAAAAAATGCACGCTGGGTCGGCTACCACCCTGGCAGGGAGCTGGTTTCGCTACGATCGCGCGGGCGGTTGGGTGCTGCGCGGGCTCGATGTGGCGTTTTCGGCTGGCGCGGTGCATGCGGTTGTTGGCGGTAACGGCTGCGGCAAGTCGACAATGCTTTCGGTGCTGGCGAAGACCGCCAAGCTGCAGCGCGGCCGCATGATGCGCGGGGCGGCATCGGCGGCGCTGCTGCCCCAGAATCCCAAGGCGTTGTTGGTTGCCGAGACGGTGCGCGACGAGCTGATGGAATGGGCTTCGGCCTGCGGGTACGACGAGGCTATGGCGCGGGAGCGCGCGGCGAGTCTGGGGCTCGCGGACTTGGGGGAGCGCCACCCCTATGACCTTTCGGGCGGACAGTGTCAGCTGCTTGCGTTGGCGAAGCTGCTGTTGATCGGCCCCGAACTGCTATTGCTCGATGAGCCCACCAAGGGTTTGGACCTGGCCAGCCGCCGCATCATCGCCCGCGCCCTGCGTGACCATGCGAAGGCTGGCGGCACCGTCATCATGGCCACGCACGATCTGGATTTTGTCGAGCAGGTTGCCGATGACATTGCCATGATGTTTGACGGTGAGATTGCCTGCATGGAGCCGCCGGCCGACTTCTTTGCCGACAACGTGTTTTATAGGGCGTGATGGGATGACGGATTATCGCGTCGCGCGCCTGCTCGCAAAACTGGAGATCCCGCTGCTGCTGGCGGTGCCAGCCGTGATGGCTGCGGCGTTGCTGGCGGGCGTTGAGCAGGCGGCACTCGCCATGCTTGTCGTGGTGGCGCTGGTGCTTGCGCTGTTCTTTGCAGGCTACGAGGCGTCGCGACCGGGCCTGCGCCAGATTATGCCAACGCTGGTTCTGGCGGCGTTGGCCGCGGCGGGGCGCATCTTGTTTGGCCCCATTCCCGACTTTAAACCCGTGAGTGCCATCGCCATTATCGCGGGGGCGACGCTTGGCCGCCGCAATGGTTTTATGGTTGGCGCGCTGGCGGCGCTGAGCAGCAATTTCTTTTTTGGACAGGGCATGTGGACGCCGTGGCAGATGTATGCCTGGGGGCTCGTGGGATACGTTGGCGGTGCGCTGGCGCATGCCGGCGCTTTTGATCGCGCCGATGGCACCGTGCGTATGCCGGCGCTGCTGACCTACGGCTTTGCTTCGGGTTTGCTGTACGGCGTTGTGATCAACGCCTACGACATTATCGGTTTTGTTCAACCGCTCACGTGGGCGGGTGCCATGGCGCGTCTTGCCACGGCGGTGCCGTTCGATATCACGCACGGCCTTGCGACCTGCGTGTTTTTGGTCGCCCTGTACAAGCCTTGGTGTCGCCGCATCAACCGAGTCGTCGTGAAGTACGGACTGTAGGGCTGGTTGCGCCGGGGCGGGAATCAATACTGCCGAAGTGCCATTTTAAAACTATGCCGGTTTACGGGGCCAGATTGGCGCAGGCAGACCATGCCGGCTTTTTCGAAATAGAGCAAGCCGTTCACCTGCGGTTTTATTATCTCGGAATTGCGTATGGTTGGGGGTTCGCGATTCAGCCCCGTAAGCCGGCATAGTTTTGGAATGGCCGGCTGATATGACGGGCATCGTGGCCCTCAGAGATCCAAATTGATCCATTTTCTTCCGTCCCTAGATGTCCCCAGGGAATCAGTTGACGGCGCTTGCCACGAAACAGGCCCATCTACTACGTTTAGCTTGGTGCCCCCGACCATGACCGCGTTTTATGAAAAACCGCAGGCTTTCTACCTGCACTGATAATTGTTCTCGGGGGAAGCGGGCACTGCGGGGCGCGGCAACG
>CAVCRP010000029.1:0-40842 GCA_963604655.1 uncultured Ruminococcus sp. | reverse complement strand
CGTTGCCGCGCCCCGCAGTGCCCGCTTCCCCCGAGAACAATTATCAGTGCAGGTACAGAGCTTGGACATACCTGGTGTGCTCGACCTATTCAGATTTTGCCGCATACTTCCGAAATACGAGCTCGCAGGAGGCTGCAGCAATGGCATTTACGCAACATATGTCCAACAAAAACGGGTGGTAGCCAGCACGGCTACCACCCGTTTGTCTTATATCCGGCTCAAAGCAGCCCGACTACTTCTTAATGCCGCGTCCCAAGCGCCTGGCGACCGATGCCACGGCCTCCTCGCTCACCGAGCCACAGCTCACGCAGCCGTCATGGGCGCGCATCTGACCGGTGACCTCGTCCATCGCGAGCGGCGCCACCTTTTCGAGCTTAAAGCCCTTGCCGGCGCGCATGTTTTCCTTTGCCACGCTGATCATGAGCTTAATGCGGTTGAGCTGGTTGACCTCGGACGCACCCGGATCGTAGTCCACCGCGACGATGTTGCTCTCGGGGTGCTGACGGCGCAGCTCCTTGATCACGGCCTTGCCCACCACGTGGTTGGGCAGGCACGCGAAGGGCTGCGTGCAGATGATGTTGGGCGCGCCGTGGTCAATCAGATCGAGCATCTCGGCCGTGAGCAGCCAGCCCTCGCCCATGTTGTTGCACACCGAAAGCACCGTACGGGCCTTATCGGCCATGGTGCCGATGCGCTCGGGTGCCTCAAAGCGATCGGACTTCTCGAGCAGCTCCTCCACCGGCGTGCGCATCCAGTCCACCAGCTTAATGAGCGCTTGCATGCCAGCGCGCGCCGTGGCAGAGCTTCCCAGCTCGTCTTTTTGCAGCTCGGCGTTGCTCATGGAGTACAGGAAGAAGTCGAGTAGGCCCGGAACCACGGCCTCGCAGCCCTCGCGCTCAATGACATCGACCACGTGGTTGTTGGCCGTGGGGTGGAACTTGACCAGGATCTCGCCGACCACGCCCACGCGCGGCTTGGTACCCTCGCCCACAAGCGGCATGGTGTCGAATGCGCGGATGGCCTCGCGCGCAAGCTTAGTGTAGTTATGCCTGTTGAACTTAGGCGCCAGCTTGCGGGCGCGCGCCATGTACTCCTCGTAGAGCGCGTTGGCGGCACCGGGCGTGGCCTCGTACGGGCGGCAGCGATAGAGCATCTGCATCATCACGTCGCCAAAGAGCACGGCATACACGGCCTGCTTGAGCAGCGCCGGCGTAATCTTAAATCCGGGGTTGTCCTCGCCAAGCGCCACGGCCGACAGCGAGATCACCGGAATCTCGGGGTGGCCGCTCTCGCGCAGGGCCTTGCGGATGAGCGCGATGTAGTTGGTGGCACGGCAGCCGCCGCCGGTCTGGCTGATGACCACAGCCGTCTTGGATAGGTCGTAGCGACCGCTCTCGATGGCCTCCATGATCTGGCCCGTCACCAGAATCGACGGATAGCAGATGTCGTTGTTCACGTAGCGCAGGCCTGCCTCGACGGCGTCGTGGTCGGTCGAGGGCAGCAGCTCCAAGTTGTAGCCGGCACCGCGGAACACCTCTTTGACCAGGTCAAAGTGAATCGGCGCCATCTGCGGGCACAGGATGGTGTAACCCTCGTCGCGCATCTGCTCGGTAAAGGGCACCTTGGGCCACGCGGTCGAAGCGCTCTCGCGCTGGGCCTCAAACGTGTACTTGCGGCTTGCGAACGCGGGGGCATCCGTGGAGGGCGCCACCGGCGCGGCATCGCCCTGCTCGTAGGCCTCGCCCGCGGCCGTGGCCTCGGCCAGGCGCTCGGCCTCCTGGTCCTTGAGCGCCGCCATGAGCGAGCGGATGCGGATGCGCGCGGCGCCCAGGTTGGACACCTCGTCGATCTTGAGCACGGTGTAGATCTTGCCGCTGGCCTCCAAGATCTCCTGCACCTGATCGGTGGTCAGGGCGTCCAAGCCGCAGCCAAAGGAGTTGAGCTGGATCAGGTCCAGGTCGTTGCGCATCGTCACAAAACGGGCGACGGCGTACAGGCGGCTGTGGTACATCCACTGGTCGACGACGCGGATCGGGCGCTCGGGCTTTACCAGATGCGCAAGCGAGTCCTCGGTAAAGACGGCAAAGCCAAAGCTCGAGATAAGCTCGGGCAGGGCGTGGTTGATCTCGGGATCGTTATGGTAGGGACGACCGGCGAGCACGATGCCGTGTCCACCGTGGTCCTCGACCCACTTAAGGGCCTCCTCGCCCATGGTCTGGATATCCTCGTGGAAACGAGCATCGGCCTCAAAGGCGGCATTGACGGCAGCGTCGACCTCGGAGCGCGTGATCTTGGGTCCGCGCACACGGCCGCGACCGGCCTCGGCGTCGGCCACGCGGTCGACGGCGAGCACCTGGTACAGGCGGCGCTTGAGCTCGGTCTTGTCGTGATAGGGCACAAACGGATACAGGAACTCGATGTTCTGCTCGCGGATCTCGTCGATGTTGAGCGCCAGCGCCGTGGGGTAGCTCATGACGATGGGGCAGTTGTAGCAGTTGCCGGCGGTCGGATCCTCCTTGCGCTCCCAGCGCACGCACGGCATCCAAATGAAGTCGACATCGCGGTCGATGAGGTTCATCACGTGGCCGTGGCTCATCTTTGCCGGGTAGCACACGCTCTCGGACGGCATGGACTCGATGCCCGCCTGGTAGGTCTTTTTGCTCGACTGGTCGGACAGCTGCACGCTAAAGCCCAGGCGCGTAAAGAACGCGTGCCAGAAGGGGTAGTTCTCGTACATATTGAGCGCGCGCGGGATGCCGACGGTGCCGCGCGGGGCCTCGTCGGGGCTCAACACCTCGCGGTTAAAGAGCAGCTCATTTTTCTTTTTGAAGAGGTTGGGAGCCTCGGTCTTTTGCTTTTTGTGGCCGGCGCCCTTCTCGCAGCGGTTGCCGGTGATGAAGCGCCTACCGCCGCCAAAGTCGTTAACGGTGAGCTGGCAGTTGTTAGAGCAGCGGCCGCAGCGGACATGCTTTTGCGTCACGGTGAGGTGCGCGATGTCCTCGGCCGAAAGGATGGTCGAGGTGCCGTCGGCGCCGGCGCGATCGCGGGCGAGCAGGGCCGCACCGTAGGCGCCCATGCAGCCGGCGATGTCGGGGCGCACGGCATGAACGCCGGTGAGCTGCTCAAACGCGCGCAGCGTGGCATCGGACATAAAGGTGCCGCCCTGGACGATCACCTGGCTGCCGATCTCCTTGGGGTCGCGCAGCTTAATGACCTTGAACAGGGCGTTCTTGATGACGGAGTAGGACAGGCCGGCGGCGATGTCGCCCACCGTGGCGCCTTCCTTTTGCGCCTGCTTGACGCGCGAGTTCATAAAGACCGTGCAGCGGCTGCCCAGGTCGACAGGGGCCTTGGCGTGAATAGCGGCGTCGGCAAACGCGCGCACATCCATGTTCATGGACACAGCGAAACTCTCGATAAAGCTGCCGCAGCCCGACGAGCAGGCCTCGTTGAGCATGATGTGCTCGATCACGCCGTCCTTCACGCGCAGGCACTTCATGTCCTGACCGCCAATGTCCAGGATGAACTCGACGCCAGGCAGGAATGCCTTGGCGCCGCGCAGGTGCGCGACGGTCTCGATCTCGCCGGAGTCGGCCTTGAGGGCCTCGATGAGCAGCGCCTCACCATAACCGGTGGTGGTCACATGGCCGATGGTGCAGCCGGCAGGGATGTGGTTGTAGAAATCGGCCATGATGACCTTGGCCGTACCCAGGATGTCACCGTTGTTGTTGCCGTACCAGGTGTGCAGCAGCTGGCCGTCCTCGCCCACGAGCGCGGCCTTCATGGTGGTGGAGCCGGCGTCGATGCCGATGAACACGCGGCCGGTGTAGCCGTCGAGCTTGCCCTTGGGGACGACCTCGGTGTCGTGGCGGCTCTTGAACTCGGCGAAGTCCTCGTCAGTGGCAAAGAGCGGGTCCAGGCGCTCGACCTCGGCACCCTGCGTGTCGCCCAGGCTATTAATAGCTTCGATGAGCTGCGGGAACGAGCTGAGCTTGTTGGACTCGTGCGCCATGGCGGCGCCGCTTGCTACAAACAGGTGGGCGTTCTGGGGCACGATGCGGTGCTCCTCGTCCAGGTTGAGCGTGAGGTAGAAGCGGTGGCGCAGCTCGGAGAGGTACTGCAGTGGGCCGCCCAGGAAGGCGACGTTACCGCGAATGGGTCGACCGCATGCCAGGCCCGAGATGGTCTGGGTCACGACAGCCTGGAAGATGGACGCGGCGACGTCCTCGGGGCGGGCGCCCTCGTTGAGCAGCGGCTGCACGTCGGTCTTGGCAAAGACGCCGCAGCGGCTGGCGATGGGATAGATGGTGGTGGCGTTGGCCGCAAGCTCGTTGAGGCCGCTCGCGTCGGTGTGGAGCAGGGTGGCCATCTGGTCGATGAACGCGCCCGTGCCACCGGCGCAGGTGCCGTTCATGCGCTGCTCGATGCCGTTATCGAAGTAGATGATCTTGGCGTCCTCGCCGCCCAGCTCAATGGCAACGTCGGTGGCCGGGATGAGGGTCTCGACGGCGCGCTTGCTGGCGATGACCTCCTGGACAAACTCCAGGTCGAGCCACTGGGACAGCAGCAGGCCGCCCGAGCCCGTGATGGCGCAGGTCATCTGGGCCGTCGGCAGCACGGTCGCGGCGCCCTCGAACAGGTCACGGGCGCAGGCGCGGACGTCGGTGTGGTGGCGCTGGTACTTGGCGTAGACAATCTGGTTATCGTCGTTGAGCACGGCGAGCTTGACGGTGGTGGAGCCCACGTCAATGCCCAAGTGCAGGTTGCCACGGGCGGCCTCGGGATTAAAGATCGCGCCTTCGGGGGCCTGGGCGGCGGTAGCGGCCACGGGCTCGGTGGCGTTGGACGTGGCTGCGTCGGCGGCGAGCGTCTCCCCCGCCGCATTCTTGGCCTCGGCAACTGCCTCGGCGACCTTCTCGGCAGCGGCAGTCGCGGCCTTCTGCGCAACGTCCACCACGGCAGGCGCGGCCTCGCGCGCGGCAGCGACCATGCGGTCCTTGATGCCTTCGACGAGTTTGCTCATCTGTTTCTCCTCTTAGTAGTTGGACTCGACGGCCGCGGCGGTGTCGACCGCATCCTCGAGCTGCAGATTCAATAGCTTCATGCCGTATTCCGGCACGTTGATATCGATGGGTTGGCCATACAGGTCGCCGGGGCGCACGAAAGCGATGACCGTCATGATGCGCGCCATGGTCTCGGGCGATTCGGAAAGGTCGCGCTCAAACCAACGTTGGATCATGCCGACCTCGGCACTCACGACATAGGTGACGTAGTAGTCAAAGAACGTGCCCAGCGCCAGGCCCAAAATGCCTGTCTGTGCACGCGGCACCACGGCCTCGCGCGCTGTATCGATAATCCTTTTAATGAAGGCGGGGTCGCCACCAGGGCCCAGCAGGGCGCCAATAAGATCGCGATTGGCCGCGAGATAGCGCAGCAGCTCAACCGAACCGGGCGCCGGCTCGAGCTCGTCGATGTTACGGTAAAGATCGGGCAGCTTAGCTGCAGTGATGAGCTCCACGCGCTCACGAATCTCAGCCAGCAGGCCGTCCTCGATCTGGTTGATAAAGTCGGGAATATCACGGTAGTGCGAATAGAACGTACGGCGCGTGAGGCCGGCACGCTCGGTAAGCGACGCGACGTTAATGCGCGAAAGATCGCCGCTTTCGGCAAGCTCGCTGGCAAGTGCTTGGCGAAGGGCACGCTGCGAGCGAAGGGACCGGCGGTCGCATTTCTCGAGCTGGGACAAGCGTCCTCCTTGTTACTCAGCCTGTGCGCTATTGCACAGTGCGAGTATTATTGCACACCGTGTGCATCAACACGTAAAGGCAATATTTGGAATGTGACAAAGGGACTGTTCCTTTGTCACATCGAGCTGCAGCTTAGTCCCGTTAATGGGACCAGCAATCGCCGCACCCGTTGCATCATGCCGGTAATAATCGATAAGGAGGCCGACATGAACAACCAGGCAAGCGATAGCATCACCGATGCCGGCAAGAACCTCGTCCTCAGCTGCATCAAGAGTCAAGAGCTGCGCGACCACATGCGCAAATACCTATACTGGCCGGCGCCCATCATCGCTGGTTCGCTTAAGACGCTTGGCGAAAAGCGTGACATGCTCGGACAACTCCGCAAGGAGGTTCCTTCGGAGCTCATCGAAGATATCGATTCCCATCTTGCCCAGCTCAACAGCGCACTCGAAATGCTCAACAACGTCGAACGCGACCGCGGCATCCTTCTTCTCTCTGCCATGTGCTACTGCGAGGAGGAACGCGGGGCCGACACCTTCGATGGCCCCTTCCCCACCGCCTCGTGGGAAGCCGCACAAAACCTCATGAAGCGCTACATCGAGGAGTATCCCGACGACGACTGGTCCGAATCGTTCTGGCAGGTCGATCTTTACACCTCGGAAGACCTGCACGAACACCAAACGGCGCAGCCCTCCCTGTCGTTTGCGACGACCAGAGATGGCGAGCTTATATTCCTCCGCGACCTGCGCAATCATCGCGCTCGCCGCCCACATGTCGAAAGCGTTTGGCGAAACGAAAGCAGGAGGTTCTGCGACAGCAACGAACCCATCTATACGCCGTGGGTACCGGGCGACATCCTTAAAATCGATGGTCGTCCCTTCGACCACGGACCCCGCTTTGCCATTGTGCTCGAGAACGACTACGAGCACACACTCCGGGGACAGATCTGGTGTGCGGGGCCCAGCAAAGACCGCGGCGTTAAGGAAGGCTCACTTTCTTCCGGCACCTACCGCGACAGCCTTTTGGACGTCTTCGCTCCTTCCGCGCTCTATACCGCCGAGCGCTATACCGGCGACCTTCCGGACGACTGCGCCTTTATGCTTGAACTCTCGCAAAAACTGCACGATGACCCCGACTACGGCAAACAATGGTCCGAGGGTTCCGTCGGGGCTGACTGCCTGCAGCCGTATCGCAAGCCCGCCAGCCAAAGCGAGCTGGATATTCGTCCGGACATCTTTGAGTTTTTAGACTCGCGCAGTATTAAGGAGCATCTTCAACGAATCAACTACGAGCTCACCACGCCCGTAGCAGCTTTCATCGTCCATCGCTCGCATAAAGCAACGCTGCAGCAAAAGCTCGAGGGCTGGCAAAAGATCATCGACAATATGCCCAACTACACCGTGAGCCGAAGAAACGACACGCTCAATATCCCGGACTTCCATGCCTTTCTGCGCAATGTGATCAAGCAGGAACAAAGAAAGCTCGCGCACTTTAAAAGGACGGACGGCCATTGCCTGTATTTCTTTGAGGACTACTCATGGGACCGGCGCGACCAGAACAACTGTCTTTACGGCCCTTACAGCAGCTATCAAAAGTGTTTCGATGCCATCTGGAAAGAACTCGACGGCGACGATCCCAAAGCCATCAGGATCACCCGCCGCCCTATCGACCCAGATGAAGATCACTATGTCGATGACATGGTCGTGCTCAATGCGAGTGGCGAGGTGATGTCTTGCGACTACAGGTTCGAGGGTGAGTGGGACGAGGCGGGCACCGCAAGCGATTTTGAGGACATGTGGTTCGATATCCCAACGCCCTTCCATGCCGGAGACATCATCTGCAACCTCCAGCGCCCCGACGAGCCGATGGTGCTGTTTGACCTGCAGACCTGGGGATCCGAGCGAGTCGACAAAGAACTTGCCTCTTCCGTCTACAAAAAGCGCCTCGTTGAAAAGGCCGACAAGCTATTGCGCTGGCACCGATATGACGGCGACACCAGCGACATGTACGCCTACGGGTGCCAGGTCTCATCCGCCTTACATTTCCCCTTCTATATTGGGGAGCCCGAGGGGTTTCTTTTGGACATCGACTATTATCGCGAGCCGCTCAAGTCGGAGGAGCGAATCCTCTACGGCGTCAGGGCATATGTCAAAGGCGACCTGGCGGTTGACTCACTCGCCGCGATGGCCAGCGCATACGAGCTGCAGGCGCTGGCGGAGAAAAAGGCACGCGGCTTCGAGGATGCAGACAGCTGGCTCAAGGACCGCTATCCAGAGCTGTTCGATACGACGGTCGATCCTTATTTAAAGGGAGATTGCACCGGTCGCTAGGATTAAGGGGTCGACGCCTTAGCGGCGGCGACCCCTTCTGTTACGCTTCGATGCGCTGTTCATCGGCGCATCAGCGGTACCAATCCTCCAAATTGCGTGACCACGCATATTCCCAGGTGATTTCTGCAGGAGGTTCGGCAATTTGA
This sequence comes from uncultured Ruminococcus sp., assembly GCA_963604655.1. Taxonomy (GTDB): domain Bacteria; phylum Actinomycetota; class Coriobacteriia; order Coriobacteriales; family Coriobacteriaceae; genus Collinsella. The sequence continues at coordinate 32,619 of CAVCRP010000029.1, read as the reverse complement.
AGATAAGCCTCCCACATGAGCATGGCGATTTTCTTGAACGGAAGAAATCCGCACGCTCCGCCAAACGCGGGCACCACGATTCGCTGACGCGAAGTTCGCATCGCTTCCATAAGCGTTGTCCTCATGCATTGATAGACGACCAGGGGGTCAGCAATCGGAGTAGGGGCTCGCATGGTCGGAGTGTGTATGAGCAGAATGTTCTCGTGCCCGGGAATTGGGACGGAAAAGCTCGTGCCAACCGGCTGCTCTCCGTAAAACCGCTCCAAAATAACCGTTCGCACTCGCTCGGCAAGCTCCGGTCCAAACTTATCGGTTATCGCCAGGTCGTAATTTCCGTCCATCAAGCCATATGCGTTCGCCGGCGATACGACGGCATCGATTTCAGGCTGCTGATCGATAAACGTTCGGAAATCACAGCAATGCACCGCAACGCCTTTATAGCCCCTAAAAGCATCCTCCCAGGCTTCCGCCATACCGGCGCTATTCGTCACAAGATCCAGCATCATGTTCTGCATACCAATCCTTTCAACACACGCACGCCCATGTACCGGTGCGTTTCCAGAAGTATGTTTGACGCGAGATTCATATCAGACCCGTTAATGGGACTACAAACCACAACCTCTGGCGGATGCTAACGGCAACGACCAAAGAGGAGGTTGCCATGGACAGCGAGGCAGACGTCATAATCACCCGAGCCGGCAGGGAACTCATCTGCAGTTGTATCAAAGACAGCGAGTTGCAAGGCCACATGCTCAAATACGCCGGTGGGCAAGATGATTCTTGCGTCAAAATCATCGGCGGCTCCCTCAAGACGCTCGACGAAAAACGGACCATGCTCGAGCAGCTTCGCAAAGAGGTCTCGTCGGATTACGCCGAGGCGATCGACTCCGGCCTCGAACAACTCAACACTGCACTCGATATGCTTTACAACATTGACCGCGACCGCGGAATCTTGCTGGTCTCCGGCATGTTTTACAGTGAAGAGGAGCGCGGGCACGACACCTTTGACGGTCCCTTCCCCGTCGCCTCATGGGAAGCTGCCCAAACCCTCATGAAGCAATACGTCGATGACAACGTTGATGAAAATTGGTCCGAATCATTCTGGCAGATTAAGCTCTATACCGCCGAAGACTTACACGACCGCCCACGCGCCCAAGCCTCGCTGAAATTCGCCGCGACCATGGCGGGCGACCTGGTCTTTTTGAGCGATCGCCGGAATCAACGGACTCCGCGTCAAGGCATCGACCACTTGATGTGGAACAAAGGTAAGCGCTTCTGCTCTAACGGCGAGGTCTTCTACACACCCTGGTCCCCCGGCGACATCATCAAGATCGACAGTCGGCCCTTCGATCACGGTCCCCGCTTCGCCATCGTGCTCGAAGACGACTACGACAGCTCATACAAAGGCCAGGTTTGGTGCGCATATCCGAGCAAGATCTACGGAGTCGAAGAAGGCGCACTCCGCTTGAGGGATTTCGTTGACGGCTTCCTCGACGACTTCACGCCTTCTGCTCTTTATACCGCCGAGCGCTACACCGGTGACTTGCCCGATGATTGCTCTTTTATGCTCGAGCTCTCGAAAAGGCTGCACGATGATCCCAGCTACGGTAAGCAATGGTCGGACGGCTTGGCCGCACACGACTGTCTGATGCCATACCGCACATCGGCCGATCCCAGCGCCAACGCCATACGTTCGGACATCCTCGAGTTTCTCGACTCGCCCGACATCAAAGAGCACTTACAGGACATCGGCTACGAGTTCACCACGCCCGAGGCGGCATTTATTGTTGCCCGTTCGAACGAGAAGGCACTACGGCAGAAGATCGAGGGCTGGAAAAAGATTATCGAAAACATGCCCAATTGCGCGATGACCAGGTGGCACGGCACGCTTAGCATTCCGAACTTCCATGTCTTTCTTCGCGACGTCATCAAATGGGAGCGCAAGAAAATCGCCCGATTCAAACAACCTGGCAAGCACATGTATTTCTTTGAGGACAAGACAGGAAGCCCCTATGAAAGCGGATCCAGCTTTGGTCCCTACACCAGCTACGAAAAATGTTTCGAGGCAATCTGGAATGAGCTTGAGGAGGAGGATCCTACCTCGATTGAAATAACGCGCCGCCCGATTGATCCGGACGAAGACTACTATGCCGCCGACAGGCTCATGCTCAACGCAAAAGGTGAAATCATGGACTGCCAGCTGTGCTGCATCGACGCGGAACGCGAGGGTAAAGACCCCACTTTTGCCTTTGAGTTGATGTGGTTTAGCATCCCGACGCCATTCCACGCCGGCGACATCATTTGTCGTCACGGCGACCCTGGCGACCCCATGCTGCTTCTCAATATGCAGACATGGACCACGCAGCGGGTCATAGACGAGCTTCCGCCTTCCGCCTATAGGGAACGCGCCGCAGAAGGGGCCGATGATCTGCTTAAACACCATCGGCAAAATGGCGATACGAGCGACATGTACGCCTATGGCTGCCAGATTGAATATCCCCTGGAGTATCCCGTCTATATCGGAGAGCCGAGTTGTTTTCTTCTCGATATGGAGCACTGTCGCACCCCGCTCAAGCCGGAAGCGAGAATTCTGTACGGCGTGCGGGCATATCTCGACGGCAATCTGGGTCTTGACTCCCTTATTGCGCTATCAAGTCTTTTCGAGCTGCAGGCATTGGTTAAGAAAAAAGCCGAACGATTTGAAAGGGAAGATGGTGGACTCAAGAGCCGCTATCCGGAGTTATTCGATGATTCGGTAACCCCGCCGGCGCACTTCGAAACAAAGAGGAGCTAACCATGGACATCTTGGATTTTGTCGACTCCCGGGACATTCGGGAGCACCTGCGCAGCATCGATTTTCGGCCTAGCACCGTCGAAGCCGCCTATCTGGTTTGGTTTTCGAAGACCGCCACGCTCGAGCAGAAGTGCGAAGCCTGGCAGGAGATCGCGAGCGCCATGCCCAATTGCTCGTTAGAAGCCACCCTTGCCGGTTTCGGAAGGCCCGCTATCCCCGATTTCCATGCCTTCTTGCGCTGGACGATCGATTACAACAAGCGGTGCGTCGATGCGTTTATGACGGGGACGGGCTACGTTTATCAGTATGAAGAGGAGATCGTGCCCGACGGGCAGCTTTGCGGGGCCTTCGGCGCGCCATTCAGCTGTTATGAGAAATGTGCCGAGGCGTTGCGCGGTGATGATGAACTGGCGAGCCGTCCAGAGGCACGCGTACGCATCACCCGGTGCCCGCTCGATGCCAACAAAGAACATCGCCAGGAAGATTGGCTCATGGTAGACGGCAAAGGTGAGGCTCTTTCCATTTATTGTCCTTCTGCTGACCCCGCTGAGAACGATTGGGACAACGCGTTCGAGTTCATATGGGTCGATATTCCTACGCCGTTCCATACGGGTGATATCGTCTGGACGCCGCTAGGCCGCGACCGCAGGCCGCTCACACTCCTGTACTTGCCTACGTGGGACCGGACGCGCCTTGAGGCAGAGCTCCAGCCCGCTGAGCGTTCGGAGAGTTGGCTCGAGCATATGCAGCAGCGTGTCGAGCACTATCGCCGTGTGGGAGATATCAGCAATATGTGTGCAACTGGCTGCTCGATTGCCTACAACGAGACGTTTCCTCTCTACATTGGCGAGCCGGAGCCGTTTTATCTCGATCTGGAGTATTATCGCGAGCCGCTCAAAGATGAACAGAGGATTTTAATCGCAGCCCAGGCATACCTGCGCGGCGACCTGTATGCCGACTCGCTTGTGGCGTTTATCGACACCATAAGAATGGAGTCCAAAGCCAAGCGCAATCTAGAAGAGCTGCGTCTTGACCAGGCACCGCTCAAGGAAAAGTATCCACAGCTATTTGAGTAGAGGCAGCCATGGCCGAATCCACGAGAAGTCACGCCGATAACCCGAATGCCGTCATGCGCGAAGAAATAATCAACCTGATCGAATCTCCGGAGTTGCGAGAGCATTTGCTGCATAATCCACAGCTACTGAGTGGCGATCATTACATGCAGATCATCGGTGGCGCGTCGATAGAAATCAACCGTAAACGGGAGTTGATCAGCAGGCTGGTTGCTGCCGAGCGCGACTCGGCAGACGACACCTTTTGCTGGTATGATCCAAAGATTTGCATCGACTACATCGATGACTGCCTAGACGCGCTAAAGGCCGTCGACGGAAACAAGAAGATGCTGCTTGTCAGCGAAATTAGCTATGTCGACAGCGAAGCTGAATCCGCCATCACACACGGCCCCTTCCCCGTAGCATCGTGGTCGGCTGCTCTGGCGGCAATGAAGGCATACGCAGAAAAGTGGAGCGGAATGACAGACCTGTCGGCCTCGTATTGGATGATTGAGCTGTTCAACCTTGTCAACGACCCGAGCGATTCGTATCCCTACGACGGCTTTTTGCAGCCGGACTACACCTACTACGCCAATGGTGCTGGAGAAATCCAATACATCTGCAGGGAGGAAGAGGGCAAATGTGGCGAGGTGCTCGATTGCATTGTGGGTGGAATCTTAGGTCCGTGGTTTAAGGGGGCGTACGTTGACCTGCCCACGCCGTACAAAAAGGGTGACATTCTCGAGATTGACTGCCGGCCTTGGGCGCCAGGACCCTGCTATTGCCTGGTAGCGAACACGAAATTGGACTGCCTGCACCTCGATGGCGACGGGCAGATCCGCTGCGGCTCTATCCCCTATGGCAGCTGCTTTGCCGGATGGGCGCGCACGAACCTGATGCTGTCGCCTGTGTTTAGGGCGAGAAAGGTGACGCAGCCCTTGCCGGATGAATGCGCGACCTTGCAAGCGATCGAGCTGGACCGGATAGACGATCTGCTAGAAGAGTGCGCCGACACCAAGGAGAAAGAGCCGGGGTGGCTTGACATATATCGACATCGCACGCGTTGACAGAAACCGACAATTGAAACAAATGTTGCACTCAGCTCAACGCGGTCGCCGTCAATCCGAGCTCTTGTGCCGCATCTTTCTAAACTGACCGCCCTATAGGACAATAAACCCATGATTAGCGTTGTTATTCAAAGGAGCGCTCATGAACAATAGGAAAGAGATTTTAATTGCCAAGGTTTTTTGTGGTGGATTTATTCTCGATGGCGAGAACATAGGCCATGAAATCATTGATTTTTTCGATACCGATAATGGCGAAAGATATCTATATATAGCTCCTAACGGAAACGTTAATAACCACCCCCATGTCGAAGCAGTGCTACTGGTTCGGGCATCTGAAAGCACGTTCGGTGAAGTCGTTGGCCTAGCCTGCAACCTTGAGAATATTAGTTCCTCGAAAAACAAGGAGGGAGCTCGTCCAATAACGTATGGCAACGTTTCCGCGAAATAGATATTTGCCAAAAACGTTTACAAGGGAGAGGCTGACAAGCCCTTCAGTAATCCCAGCTACCGCGTAGGATCGTTTAAGGCCCCCAAGCCCGAAAAGCCAATCTTCATTTCCATAGGCGAGACAAAGAACAAAGACGCGCGGCATGACCTAGTTGAACTTAATTGCAACGAGTTGAAACAATTGGGACATCAGCGTAGATATATATCCAATACCGCTCATCCAGAATCCTTTACGAAGCTAAAAGAGCTGATAGCGGATGAAGAAAAATGGGAGGAGCAAATCGGGACGAAACCCGTTAAGTCGGTGAGTTGCGGCAAAACGCCGCCCTCGTTCCTTGAAATTATCGGGAAAGAAGACGATGGGCTCGTGTTCTCCAATTTGCTGGCACATTACCTAAGTTGTAGCGAAAAAGGATTTGAAGCGTTTGCCAAAGAAGTTCTCGGCATTAGCGACTTCGGTTCGCACCCCACGATCACTCGCGAATCAAAACACCACGTGGATGTATGGATTGAAAATGAGCGACACATCGTTGTAATCGAAAACAAAATCCATTCGGCGATTAATGGCATTGATCCCGATTGCTCAGAAACGCAGCTTTCACGATATCGAAGCGACGCAGAAGAAGCGGCAGAAGACGAATGCCCAAACAGAACAGTTAAGTGCTATTTATTTGCGCCGGATTTCAATAATGTCGACGAGACTAAGGCGAAAGAAGGGGGATTCGAGGTTAAACACTATAGCGAACTGTATGCATTTTTTAAAACTAATAAAAGCCTATTTACTGGGCGCGAGAAGGCCGACAAGCCCCGCATGCTCGAGCTGCTGGGCAAGCTCAACGCCCGCATCGCGGAGCTGAACGACAGCTCCTTCGTCGTGGACGACCAGGAGACGTCGCGCGTCGAGGCGCTGTAGCCGGCTGACCCGAGCCGCGGCGCGATACACAGCCGGAGCGGCGGGCGGGGCCGTGCATGTCGCTCACTGTGCACAGGGGGGCGGGCCCGAGCCGTGCGCGCGGCGGAGCGGAGGCGGGTGGGCTGCGGTCGATCCTCGACAACGAGCGGGCGGTGGTGGGGTGTGGCCACCGGGGTCGCCGTTTGAGGGCTCGACGTTCTTCTCGTTCTTCTCGCTCTTCTCGAGATACGGGCGGCAAGGGACGTCTGCGCTACACGGTGCTATCTCTCCAGATACTCGCGGAGCCTCTCCCTTGGGAAGCGCCAAGCTCTCCCGATCCTGATCGCGGGGATCTCGTCCCTTTCCGCCAGCCTCGTCACCATGCGGCTCGATACGCCGAGGACCGAGGCAACCTCGGCGGCCTTGAGGAAGTCGCCGTAACCCTCGAGCGCGTCTGCGTTCACTGTTTTTCTGACTTCTCTCACCTGTGCTCGTGCCGTCGTAAGCGACACCTCTCGCATGGATGTGCCGAGCTCGCCGGCGAGCGCGCGAACGAGCGCGCTTGCTGCGATTGCATGCTCTGACGTCTTTCCCTCTGCGTCCGTGAGCGCGACGGACAGGGACTCGACCTCGTGGCCGTCAATCGTGAGCCTCATGACCTTGTCCTCTTTCCTGGTCGGCATTACACCCATCAAGTTCCGCCAGGTCATTTTGACCGCAGGCTCAGGTGGTAAAATATTACATAGCGTCACATGAATCTGATGCGATATTCGCTCGCGCGGCACACCGTTTGTTTCTTATGCCCTCTCGAAAGGTTGCGGTAAATAGGTATGGAGCCCTTCAAGCTGAGGCGATTCACTCTCGGACGAAACGGCCAGTTTCTCGACTCCGACGAATTGCCGTCTGACGACAATTCGAAGTTTCTTCGGAACGCTCTGTCCTGTGGTCATATCAACGTTTTGCTTGGGTCGGGATTCTCAGCTGGCGTTGTCCCGACTCTCGAGGGCCGTGAATCATGGTTTCGCGCAGTGGAAGAGAAGAAGCTCGAAAGTTCTACCAATGATGTTTGGGAATCCGCCCTGCGTCTCCTGAAGGCAGAGTACTTCCGCTCGGTCATGCTCCCTCTCGAAACGAAAGTCCCTACCCCTGACCAAGCCAGCGCGCTTCGCTCTTTGCTCGGTCTTGTTCGAGACCGCGGAACCACGACGATTCCCAAGCGTATCAACCTGTTTACGACAAACTATGACCCGCTCATCGAGAGGGCTCTTGACGGACACTCAGCATCCTACAACGACGGTTTCGTTGGCAGGGAACACCCCAAGTTCGACTCCTCCGCCTATAGCAGGCTCCAATACGAGCAGTCACTCTTCATGGAGTATAAGGCCCAGGTCGCTACCACGAACGTCATAAAGCCGCACGGCTCTCTGACATGGAGGAGAGACGGCGAGAGTGTAATGTACTCGAACCCTGGTGGCACGCTCCAAGCGTGCCTCTCCGGGTGCGAGGACATAAGAACCTTGTCCGTCCTCGATGACGTCAGAGGCCTCGTCAAGAACGATTGCGATGACAGTTCCCTCGGTAATCTTGAGGGTCAAGCTCTATGGCTTAGCAAAGAGGAGAAGACACTCCTAGCTCGCTTCGAAGAGCAATATGACTCGACGCTCTGCATCGTGAACCCGACAAAGAAGAAGTTCGGGGAGACGGTGCTCGAGCGCTACTACTACGACCTGCTCCGGATTTACGCCAACGAACTCGATCGCAACAACGCCCTCCTCCTCGTCTTCGGCTTCTCTTTTGCCGACGAGCACATACGTGAGCTCACCGTGAGGGCCGCGAGGTCGAACCCGAAGCTTCTCATCTTCATCTCGTGCTATAAAGCCGATGACGCCGGCAGCTACGAGGATTATTTCGCGGATTGTGACAACGTTATCCTCCTCGTTCCCAAGGACGGATTGAAGCTCGGGCTGGATGTTTTTGCGAGGGGGCTTTCGTGTCTTTCGGAGTAGCAGATGACAGCCTCCTCGTTGGCGAGGTCTCCGAGGTTCACGGCGCGCGCCTGAAGGTGCGCATCTACGCCGATGCCAACGAGGCCCATACCTTCTTCCGTGGTGAGGTGGTGAGAGGCGTTTCTGTCGGGGGGTACATTAAGATCCCCTGTGGGTACGACAACGTCATTGGCATCATCGAGGGCGACTACCAGCAGGAGAGCCGCGTCATTCGTGAAACCGCTGATTCCAGGGTCGCTCCTGGACAAACGATAGAGCGATTCGTGGACGTGTCCGTGTTCGGAGTCATGTCCAAAGATAGATTCGACAGGGGAATCTCAACGCTTCCGCTCGTCAAGTCGAAAGCATATCTCCTCACGGCTGACGAACTCGGATCGATTAACTCGCCGACATTACCCGACGAGCCCATCTTTCGCGTGGGCACCCTCGCGGGACACGACGGCACCTCCGTATACCTCCCCGCAAACGCGCTGTTCGCCAGTCACATCGGGGTCTTCGGCAACACCGGTTCGGGTAAGTCGAATACGCTATGCAAGGTATATAGTGACTGCTTCGAGGGAATTGATCATGGAGTCGGGCCGGATAACGTCAAGAGCAAGTTCGTATTCATCGACTTCAACGGTGAGTATGTTGACGACGGAATCCTGACTGATTCGAAGAGCGTGTTTGAGCTCAATACACGAACAGCTGGCGATAAGGTTCCCGTCCCAGAGGATTTCTACTCTGACGTGGACATCTGGTCAATCCTCACGCGCGCAACGGACAAAACGCAGAAACCCTTTCTCTCACGCTGCATAAGCGCTGCAAAACGAGTCCGAGCGAAGAATCTCCCGGGCGTATACCTTAAGAAGATGCTCGAGAATCTTCTCGCTGGTTACTGTGGGAACGCCCCTTCGTTCGGAGAGCAGAGGTCAGACCTCGCACGGCTGATGGCATTCGCGATTCCTTCATCTTCATATCGAGATGCGCTCGAAAACTCCACCGCCGCACTCGACTGCTTGGAGACGCGCGACCGGGGCGCGGTTGTTCACAACACAAATAAAGGTGATAGCGACGGCTATCTGAATAGCCCTGCAGACGTTCCTATAGTCTTTGAAGGCTGTCTCGCTTTGCGGCTAGATTTTACATCGCTGGCAAACGATGTGCCAAGGCTACTCGCCTTCCTTGCTTACTATCGTTATCTGGAACAGTGGCGTCGGGGAAGCATCACCCGAGAGCACATCTCCTCTTGGATTGGTCGTTACTCATCAGAGCTCCAAGAATCTAGGAGGCTATTCGAGGTTCGCGGGAACGGCATGATCGAAGAAATAGAAAGCCCGGTCGTCGTCTTCTCGCTCCTCAAGGTCAATCAGGACCAGAAACGGGTCATCCCTCTTGTTATAGCAAAATACCTGTACGAGGAACAGAAGGAACGGGGGCAGAGCGATCTCGAATCGAGCGTTCATCTCATCATTGATGAGGCGCACAACATCCTTTCCTACTCCTCGCAGCGCGAGAGCGAGAGCTGGAGAGACTATCGGCTGGAGACCTTCGAGGAGATTGTCAAGGAGGGCCGCAAGTTCGGCATGTACCTCACGGTGTGCAGCCAGCGCCCCGCCGACATATCGCCGACGATTCTCTCGCAGATGCACAACTACTTCATTCACAGGCTCGTAAACGACGAGGACCTAAAGGCCATTGCGAAGTCGGTGTCGTTCATCGACGGCGCATCCATGAGCATGATTCCCGTGCTGCCGCAAGGATGCTGCATCGTGAGCGGAACAGCGGCGACGCACCCGGCGCGAGTTCAGGTCGAAAGACTTGAGCGCGTGAAACAGCCGAGGAGCTACGACCGAGAGCTCGCTACTACGTGGCGACTTTAACGACACGATTCCGTTCGGCAAGCTGGTGATTGCCAGTCGATAGAGGCCCAGTTGTAGGAGCTCGTGTTTTATCGCTAATTGAATAAAATAGTAGCTACAACATATTCGGCATTGTTGGTCGGAATGGGACCTGCATACTGTTTTGATGCAGAGGATTCTCCATTACAGATTTGGGGGTGCTTTAGCGATGATAAAATCACGTCCGATAAACTGACCGAGCTCGCAGGACTTAAATGAAAATGACAGATGCGCCAATTAAGGCAATTAGCTTGTTCTCTGGTGCCGGCGGAATGGACCTCGGATTCCTTCGCGCGGGCTTTGATATTGTTGCCGCTTATGACAATCAACCGACTATGGTTGACACGTACAATAGAAATCTGGGCGGTGCCCATGTTCTGGATCTCGCAACGTGCGATTTTCAGCAGCTTTCTCTTGAACTGTCGGATGTGATTGGAACTCCAGACATCATTATCGGTGGACCTCCCTGTCAAGGCTTTACTTCAGCGGGGTCGAGGTTCTGGGATGATCCGAGGAACAAGCTCGTTAGAAACTATGCTGATGCTTTACGCTTTTTTCGGCCGCGATGGTTCGTGATGGAAAATGTTGAGGGCATCCTTACAACCGCGAAAGGCGAGTACATATTCGAGGCAGTGAAGCGGATGGCTGAGCTTGGATACTCCGTTTATATCAAGAAGGTATACATGCAGGAGTATTCGGTGCCCCAACGTCGAAAGCGCGTAATCCTAGTAGGAAATCGCGAGGGAAAGCGTTTCAACTACCCTACGCCCACAACCCCGGCAACGGGACAGATTTATCGCTCTTCGTCGGTTACGCTTCGAGATGCAATCGGTGATCTTGAGGATGTAAGCGATGCCTCTCTTGACCAGGAGCCAAAAGTTGAAACCGGAATAAAACTGCGGCGCATTCACGCTCTAAAGCAGGGCCAGTCCATGAAGGACTTGCCTGAAGACCTGCAGCACGACTCATTTAAGCGGAGGGCACATCGTCGCGTAATGGATGGCACGCCCTCCGAGAAGAGAGGCGGTGCTCCGTCCGGCCTAAAACGACTTGTCTACGATGAACCCTGTCTGACGATTACCAGCGCGGCGCCCGGCGAATTCGTTCATCCAGAGCGTGACCGGATGCTCACGATACGAGAGTGTGCGCGAGTGCAAACATTCCCCGACGACTATACGTTTTGCGGCAATCGGAGTAAGCGCATTCTTCAAATTGGAAATGCCGTTCCCCCCGTTTTCGCCCAATTGCTCGCCGAGGCAATCCTGGATGCAGATGACGGAAGTGCCGGCGAAGTCGAGAGCGGTCTTATTTCGTATGAGCTTACGAAAGCTGGAGCCAAGAGCCCAGCGCTAGCGCGAACGGAACGACACCTAGAGACCCTTTGCCCGATTAATCAGGCAACTTTGTTTTAGGAGAGATAAGGATGAAGCTAACTGGATCTGAGCGTGAGTTCTACAGACATTTTTCTCGGCATGGCCAAGGAGATACTCTAGTAGAGATTACCCCTCAGGAAGTCGCTCTATTAGCTGCTATGACGCATCTTGATTTGCACGAAGGCGATGTTCCTCGATGGCTTGGCCAGGATCTTTACCATGTGGCAAAGAAACCGTTTTTCGACATCACTGTTGATGATATTGCCCAGCTTGATTCGAGAAGTGAGGCGATTGCCCTAGATATTCTCCGGGAAGCCGGGGTCACCGACCTCACGTCTCCGGAATATCACTACCTCTCGAACCTAGCCACACTCTATAGGCGTCGCGCGAAATATTATCGGATCCTATCCCGTCAGCCGTTTCCGACTCCCGATCAAATTGGACCGCGTTGCTTGTTGGAATACGGTCGTTGTGAATCTCGCCTCCTGTTTTCTTGGATGTCTTGGAGAAAGCTGTGCTTTGATCTCGACAACAGAAGCGCACAGGAAACTGGCTACCTGTTCGAACCCATCGCCTCATGTCTCGGAGGAGAGTCGATGGGTTCGAGCAACTCTGTTGTCCATAGATTGAACGCTGAAGGCGAGCCGACATCTCAAGGCAGGCAGATAGACTGCTATGTTAAGGATACGGGCAGGGTCTATGAACTGAAAATGCGTATGACAATCGCTGCAAGTGGACAGGGCCGTTTTGGCGAGGAGCTTTCCTTCCCACGAGAGGCAGCTGCTGCCGGATTTACACCAGTGTTGATAGTATTCGATCCGACTCCGTCAAATAGGCTTGAGGAATTGTGCGCAGCATATGCAGAGGCTGGCGGAGAAAGTGCGGTAGGTGATGATGCCTGGGCTTTATTAAAGAATAACGCCGAGCATGGAATGGCGACGTTTATTGAAAAGTACATCGAACCTCCGATTAATGCTGCCAGAGGAGGAGTTCATGGTACCCCAGGCTCTATAACTCTACAGGCCTCTAATCACTCCATTTCCATATCAAACGGCGAAGAGAAGTATCAGTTCCCAAGGGGATAATAGGATCGGTTTAATTGTCCTCGCCTTGGTCATACATCTGTTTGTGACAAGCCTCGAAGATGCCCGTATCGGAAACGATGCGGGCATCTTCTTTGCCCGCCCGAGGAGAAAGGCGGGTTCTCTCATGGGTGACGGGAACGATGGCGCGGCCACGCAGGCGCAGGTCACGGGTGAGCCGCAGGCGCAGGGCGACCAGGCGGCGCAGATGACGGCGGCGCCTCAGGACGGCGGCGACGTCGTCGCTCAGGCGCACAAGGACTACGAGGCGGCGCTCGCCGAGCGCGACGCGCGCATCGCCGAGCTCGAGAGCGAGATCGCGGAGGTCGCGAAGACCGCCGAGGGCGCCGAGAAGCTGCGCGCGGGGCGCAACGCCAAGGAGATCATGGTCCCGAAGACCGAGGTGACGGGGCTCGGCGACTACACGCGCAACGTCGGGTACAAGACCGGATCCATCACCTACGAGTTCGAGACCAAGGCGTTCAACTACGATCGCGGCATCAAGCTGCTGGCGGACGTCATGGACGTGGAGGAGGCGGGGGTGCTCGACTGCTTCGTGGCAGCGGGCTTCGAGCTGCAGCGCACGCAGGTGGCGCCGGAGGCCGACGCCTTCACGTTCTCCGAGATCGCGGGGCACGAGGGCGTGACGCCCGCGACGGAGGACTTCGCCGACGCCGAGGACGTGCTGGCGAGCCTGCGCGCCGCGACGAACGCGATGGACGAGGCGGAGGTGACCACGGGCTCGCGCATCCTCTTCATCACGCCGACGCTCAAGGGCGTGCTGGACGACTTCAGCCTGGCGAACCCGGCGCAAAGCAACCGCGTGCTCGAGTGCTTCAGCCGGGTCGTCGAGGTGCCGCAGACGCGCTTCTACAGCGCGATCGCGCTCAACTCGGGCGACGGGGACCAGTTCGGGTACTCGCGCGCCGAGGGGACCTACCAGATCACCGAGGACACCTCCGTGGTCTCGGGCAAGACCTACTACACGAAGAGCGGCGAGCAGTACACGCCCGTCTCGAGCCCGGCCTCGGGCAGCCTCTCGAGCTACTACGAGCTCGTGGGCGCGGGCGCGCCGATCAACTTCATGGTGGTGGAGCGCTCCGCCGTCATCAAGTTCGACAAGCACGTCGCCTCGAGGGTCTTCTCGCCCGACGAGCTGGAGAACCTGGACAGCTGCATGATGAAGTACCGCAAGTACGGCATCGTGGAGCTCCTGGACAACAAGCTGGACGGCGTGCATGTCTCCTGCGCGCCGCTGGCGTGAGCGTGGGGCTGCCGGCGGCGCTGCGCTGCGTGGGCGCGCTCACGGGGGCGCGCGACGTGCGCGATGAGTGGGACGACGATCAGGCCGAAGCCTGGCGGCGCGCCGTGTGCGCAGCGGCCGACGCATTCGCCGAGTACGGCGAGGGGCACGTGGGCGGCTTCTCGATCGGGTCCTTCTCGGTGACGAACTACCGCGACGAGGGCACGACGGGCGCCGAGGTGGCGCGGGAGGCCGCGCTCGCGGAGCTGGCGGGCTACACCTTCGGCGGGTGCGGCTCTCTCGTGACGATCTGGGCGGACGCCGACTGGGCGCTGCCATCCTCCGGCGTCTCCGGCTTCCAGACGTTCTACCAGTGCGCCTCGCTCGTGGGAGAGGCGGGCACGACCTACGCGAGCTCGCGGGCAGGCTACCAGTACATGAGGATCGGCGGCGTGGGCGGTGCGAGGGGCGGGGTCAAGCGACCTCTTTAGCCGTCGCCCTACCAGTCGTCATCGTCCGTGGTCGTGTCGGCGAAGTACTCCTTTTCCATATCGTTGACCGCGCCTGCAACCTTATGCTTGTCGCTACTGCTCAGTGACTCGTACTTCGCGTCCCAGTCATCGTGGTCTAGGGTCCACAGATTATCAATCAGCTCTTCTACCAGCTCGGGGTTGTTTCTGCGCCTTCCCATGTCTTTTCCTTTCCTACTCTACTTTTCTTGGTTTAGAGTTGACCACTGAGTTGGTATCGATAGTCGGCCAACGTCCTTCCGCCTTCCGAGCACCCGTCTCGAAGGGCTGCCGACGCTAGCTCCAGGTGGCACCTGTCCTTTTCCGCGCAGAGCTCGGTCAAGTCGCGAATCCTCCAGTCTTTCGCGCTCAGCAGTACGTCTTTCTTTTCAAGCAGTTTTCTCTGGAGCTCAATTGTTCTCCCTTGTTTGACGCATACCACCGTCAGCACCAGACATCCAACTCCAAATGCGATTTCTATCCCATGGCTCTTTACGAACGCTAGTGCCTTTTGTCCTCTTGTTCTTGGGCCTTCTTCACGCTCGGATCGGCCATCCACTGCCACTGCATCTCTTTCACGCATGTTTCACCGCCCCCTTTTCATCATTTGCTTCACGATTGGCAATACAACAAGACTTGTCAGCGGAGGCATTGCCGCCGCCATTGCCGTCGGCAGTGCCTCCGCGATTGCCGCTGCCATCTTTCTATCGGCGAGCACGTTCGTCGCCACGCTCATTCCATCCATTGCGTCCATCTGCGCCTCGTCTTCTGCGCCGTTGGATTCTTCCGTCTCGTCGGAGAGAGCTTCCTCCGCCGGTTCGTCCACCAGAGACTGAATGACCTGGGCGAGAGCAGTGTTTTCGCTGATCATGGCCTCATGGTTGAACACCGCCCTCAGGGCAAGATACTGCGTCTTCGTCATCTTTGTTTTGTTGTGCTCTAGGCTGTTGATCGTCTGCCTTGAGACCCCAATCTCCTCGCCCAGGCGCTCTGTTGTCCACCGCGCGACGTTCCTGATCACGGAGAGGTTCTTCTGCATGCGATTTATCTTTTCCTGCTCCGCCATCCCCATCTTGCTCCTCCTTCTTAACGTATTGTCATCATCTATACTATGTGTAAAGAATCTTTACGTTTTGTCAGAATCTTATATTCACGGTATCCACACTTCGAGTGTGAACTCCTTTGTGAAGCGACGGAAGGCGACGCTTCGCAACATTTCCGCAGCTAGATATAGGCGTTTGCGACCGCATCGGACACTTCTCCCGAGAGGCGGGGCGTTCCCGCTCGAGGGAGGAGGCGCGCATGGAGTCGGTCGTCGCGGCGCTCGTGACGGGGGGGGGTTCTCACCCTCGCCGGGGTGCTCGTGTCCAACTCGCGCAGCCGCGCGGTCATGGAGGTCAAGATCGACAACCTGACGAGGCAGGTCGAGAGGCACAACTGCCTCGTCGGGCGCACCTACGCCCTGGAGCAGGACGTCGCCGTCGTGAAGGCTGAGATCGACAACCTGAGGAAGGGGCAATGATGGAGGCTTTCCTGACATCCAACGAGTGGCCGTGGCGCTTGGCGAGAACAATCGTTCAGGGCGTGCTCGGCGTGGTCGTGGCCAACGTGGACATGCTCGTGGGCTGCGCGGTGCTGGAGCCCGAGTGGCGGGCGGTCGTGGCGGCGCTCGTGATGGCCGTGCTGTCGCCGGTGATGGCGGAGCTCGGCGCGGCGAGGGCGTCGGGCGGTGGTCCCGACGAGTGACGAGCGCGAGTTCACGAGCGAGGAGGAGCGCTGGGAGGCGCTGCGCGGCGAGGGCGTCGAGGCGGCCGCGCCGGACGGCTGGGAGCCCGGCGAGGGTGAGGACGGCGGCTTCGAGGAGGTGCCCGATGGCGTATAGCATCCTCTTCAAGCAGTGCGGAAGCGACCACATGACGCGCGGGCGCTCCCGCGCGATCGACCGCATCGTGGTGCACTTCACGGCGACCCTGGCGTCCGCGCGCAACAACGCGACGTACTTCGCGCGGAACGAGGGCCAGGGCGCCTCCGCGCACTACTTCGTCGACGACATCACGCCCGAGATCTACCAGAGCGTGGCGGAGGGCGACACCGCCTGGCACGCGGGCGACTGGCAGATGAACTGCCGCACGGTCGGCATCGAGGTCGTCTCTGCCGGCGAGGACTTCAGCGCGACGGAGGTCGAGAAGCTGGGCTGGCTGGTCAAGAGGCTCATGGCCAAGTACGGCATCGGCGCATCCGGGGTGATCCGCCACTACGACGTGACGGGGAAGCTCTGCCCCGCGCCCTACGTGGCGGCGTCCAAGTGGGCGGCGCTGAAGGCGGCGATCACGGGCGGCGTTGTTTCTGGAGGCACGACCCCGGCCGCGCCCGGCGGCACGGTCGCGGAGTTCGCTCGCCGCGTCATCGCGGGCGAGTTCGGCAACGGGGACGCGCGGAGCGCGGCTCTGGGGAGCCGCTACTCAGAGGTGCAGACTGAGGTGAACCGCATCCCGGCGGGCGGCTCCGGCGGGGACGCGGCCCAGGTGCCGGCGGTCGACGACGTGGACGACCTCGCGCGCCGCGTGATCGCCGGCGAGTTCGGAAACGGCGCGGCGCGCAAGGCCGCGCTGGGCGACCGCTACGCGGAGGTCCAGGCGCGCGTGAACAAGATGCTGGGCGCCAGGGGCTCCTCGGGGGGCTCGTCTGACGGCGCCGACGTCGACGCCCTGGCTCGTGCCGTCATCCGCGGCGACTACGGCAGCGGGGCCGAAAGAAAGCGCCGCCTGGGCTCGCTCTACGACGCCGTGCAGGCACGCGTGAACGAGATCCTGTTGTGACGCGGGAGGACGCCCGCTGGGGCGTGGCCACGGCGCCGGCGGTGCTGCTGTGCCTGGGCGCGCTGCCCCTCGTGCCGCTGCTCTGGCTCGCGGGCAGGCTCGATCCGTAGCGTTCCGTCGCTTCACGAAGGTCTACACAAGGAGAGGCCCTCGCCCCTTTGTCGGGACGGGGGCCTCCGTCGCTACCGCCTCCGGCGCGGGCCGTCGGTAAGCGTCGGGAAGTCGCGGTGCCTGGGGCCGTCCACGAGTGCCTCGTACCACCACTCCCGGCTCCTCGGGCCGTCCGCCGCGAGGTCGTCTATCAGACGGGTCTGGGTGACCTCGTCGAGCTCCGCGAACTCGCCGCGCATCGCGTTCTCGATGGCGGCGGAGCTCTCGATCATGTCGCGCAGGATCTGCTTTTTCTCCTCGAGGGTGAAGCCCTCGGGCGAGATGTCCATGAGCTCCGCCATGAAGTAGGCGTGGTCCTCGGCGTCCTCGAGTGCCTTCCAGTCGGTCATGCTTGCGCTCCTTTTCTCCTCCCCTGGGACTCCAGGGCCCTCAGGGCGGTACGAATTCCGGTACGAATAAACCCGAACGGAGCGTTTCCCAGTGTGACGAAGGGTTCTGCCCGACTTGGACAAAACCCTTCGTTGACCTGCTATTTTGTTACTATTTGCTCAGAAGCGTAGCGAACCGTTTTGAGGGGCGAATTACTCCCACTCATTAAAAAAACCGGCCCGCGGCGCAGGCACACCACGGGCCGGGCTGCCATTATCGGCTATGGCTTCAGCCGAAGACTCGCGTGCAGGACGGCTCCATGCCATCGGAACTCACTCGTACCAGGACGTCTGCATTGCAGTGGGTCTCGGCAAAAGCCGCGTCGTTGCCGCCCTCTGCCGCAAAGCAGCCTGCTAGGATGGCGGATGTTGGGCTGAGCATGTTGCGTAGGTCGCGCAGGACTGCATTCACGGGACGCCTATCGTCGAGCATCTCGAGTCCGTCGATTACGACCACGATGTTCTCTAGTACTGCTCTGTTCCACGTTTGGTCGCCGAGCAGCCAGCTCGTTAAAAGATTCATGGTCATGTTGTCCTCGACAAAGATGCCTAGGTTGCGTTGCTTGAGTCGCATCGTTGCGCGAATCGCCTCAACCTGTTGCTCCTCAGGATCCTCCGGCGTCTTGCCATCCATCTCGGCACGAATAAGTCGGGCAATCGCCTCGTCTTCACGCTCCCGAATCGGCACGTAAAGCACGCCGCATTGCTCACTCAGGCGCAAGGCCGCATGTGCCAGCACATTCGAGACGTCTTCGTGCGCGCCGCCAATCACGCTGAGTTTGCCCAGCCCAATGCCGCCACCTAAGGCACCATCGACCGACATGCCGGTCTTCAACACGCGTGGGGCTTCAAACACCGACGTTTCCACACCACGGTCGAGTCCAGAAGCCAGTCGGTCGCGAAAACCGCTGAGGTCAAAGCCCTCATCGTCACGTTCTCTACAATTTCCAACGCGCTGGTTCGCGGGCAGCGGCATCACACCCGGAAGATTCACCATCTCGCCCATGCTCACAGTGCGTCCAATCCGATCGTCCCTAACATTCATCTTGCGCGCCATCACAATCCTCCTTCGAACCAAAGCGGCGGCCCTCACCTCGGACCAACCGGTGTAGCCACCGATTTCCGTTTACCTACCTTTCGCCCTTTTCGAGCTCTTGTTGCTGCGAATACTACGGGCGCTGGCATTACAATGAGTCCCAATAACGGGTCTTGTTTTGTATCTCCGGCTGATACGCTGCCGGCGAAAGGAGACATCGTGGCGAACAGACCAAATCAAAAGCTCAGGCTTCTGTTCCTGCTTAAAACCTTGATGGAAAAGACCGACAGCACGCACGGGCTCACGACGCAGCAGATCATCGAGGAGCTCGCCTATTACGACCTCGAGGCCGAGCGAAAGGCCATCTATCGCGACCTGCAAACGCTTCGCGACTTTGGACTCAACGTCGACCAGCACAGCGGTAAGGAATGGGCTTTGACTTCGCGCCCACTCGATCTGCAAGAGCTCATCATGCTTGTCGATGCCGTACAGAGCTCGCCGTTTTTGACCGATGAACTGACCGACCACCTCATCGGCAAGCTGCAGAATCTCGCTAGCCTGGGCGAGCGCGAGCTCATGCACAAGCGCGTCGACGTTCCCTCGCGCGTGAAGATGCAGAACTCCGACGCTTTGCTCAACATCGACCTTATCCAGCAGGCCATGCGTGAAAAGCGCAAGATCCGCTTTCGCTACTTCCATTACGACGCCGCCAAACAAAAGGCCTTAAACCATAACGGCAAGGCCTACGAGCTTACGCCCGTGCGCCTCATCTACTCCGATGAGTTCTATTACATGATTGGGTTTAGAGATAAATGGGCCAACGCCGGATCGGGCCATCAACCGTTCACGCCCTACCGCGTCGATCGCATGCTTGACGTCGCGGTGTCCGAGGAAGCCGCGACCAAGGATCCGCGTATCGCAGGTTATGTGCTCGAAGACCATGTCTCGCCGTCGTTTGGCGTTTACGCGGCCGACAAAACCACCGTGGTGCTGGAACTCGACGACCGCGCGATGAACCCGCTCATCGACAAGTTCGGGCTCGACGCCGTCGTGTTTGAGAACCAGGACGGACGCCTGTTGGCGACCGTCAAAGCCCCGCTGTCGCCGCAGTTCTTTGGCTGGCTGTTGCAGCTCAGCACCTTCATTAAGATTGTTCAGCCCCAGAGCGCCATCGATACGTACCTCACGTATCTCGATGGCACGCGAGCGCTCTACCAAGAAGACAGGTGATATCGCCGTGGACATGACCCCCGAACTCATCGCATCGCTTGAACGACTGAATCCCGAGCAGCGCGAAGCCGTCGAATGCCTAGATGGACCGTTGCTCGTTATCGCCGGCCCCGGCACGGGCAAGACGCAGCTGCTCAGCCTACGCGCAGCGAACATCCTGGCCAAGCGCGATGCCGCCCCTCGAAACATCCTCTGCCTCACCTACACCGAGGCGGGCGCCGAGGCCATGCGCAAGCGTCTGATTGAGCTGATCGGTCGCGACGCGTACGGCATCGAGGTCAGCACCTTCCACGGATTTGCAAGCAGCGTCAGGTCGCGCTATCCCGAGTACTTCACGCGCCCTTCGACCGACACGCTCGTCACGAGTCTGCACCAGCAGGAGATCTTCGACCGGTTGCTTAAGTCACTGCCCTTTGGTTCTCCGTTAGGCGGAGGGTCTCCTGATATGCCTGCGCCAAATATCGGCAAGATGATCGGCTTTGTCTCCAAGATCAAACGCAGCGGCCTGAACTACGACACGCTGAGCGCCATCGCACAGCAGAATATCAACGCCGCCGCCTGGCTTACCGAGCATTCCGAGCTACTTACGCTTGTTTGCGAAAGAGCCAGCGCAGCGCTTGCAGAGCATTTTGAGGAAGAGGTCGAGCGCGCCTGTGGCCTAGCGCCTGCGTCGCTTACCCGCCCGGTCGAGTGCCCCGCCGGCACATACGTGCCCTACATCCTTGAGTTGCGCGACACCGTTCGCCGAACCGAGTTTATTGACGAAAAGGGCAAGTCGTCGGGATATACCAGGGTGCGCGACGACCTCTTTGGCGGAAGCAACTCCCAAGGACGCACGTTTAAGATTGCCGAGCAAAGCGAACGTCTTAAGGCTGCTTGCGACGTGGCACGCCGTTACCAAAACGAGCTCGATCAACACCATCTCTACGATTACGACGACATGATCGGCGATTTTGTTTACGCCGTTGAGCACAGCGATGCGCTGCGGCAAGCGCTCCAAGACACCTATACCTATATTCAGGTTGACGAATTCCAGGACACCAACGGTGCCCAGATGCGCATCATCGAGCTGCTCTGCGCCGGCGTCGACATGCCCAATATCATGGCCGTCGGCGACGATGACCAGGCCATCATGCGTTTTCAGGGCGCCACAATCGAGTGCGCCAACCAGTTTGCTGCCGAGTTCTCGCCCCGCAGCATTGTGCTCAAGACCAACTACCGATCCACGCCGGCCATCGTTGAGCTTGGTCAGGCCGTCGCGCAGCAGATCGAATACCGACTCGATGCCAGCTCGAACAAGTCAATCGAGGCGTTTAGGCCCCAGGGCAATCAGATTAGCTTTAGCGAGAACGTCTATACCGGTAAAGCCGAGGAGTACGCTGCCGTCGCCGCAAGCATTAAGCAGCGAATCGATGCCGGCTATCTCGATGACTGCGAAGATCCCGACGAAGGGATTGCGGTCATCTCCGCCAAACACGCCGCCTTGCGCTCGCTTATCCCCTTCCTTGTCAAAGAGAACGTACCGTTTTCCTATCGCGAGCGACAGAATCTCTTTGCCTCTGAACGTATGCAGACGACGCTGGCACTGCTACGCTGCGTGACCGCACTCGCTCGCGGGCAGAAGGAGGTCGCCAGTAGTTATCTCCCCCAGATCATCTGCGCCACCGAGCTAGGCGGCGACCATCCGTCGTCCGTTGCGTTTGCGCTCAGCGCCAAGCGTGAGCATCACGGCGACTGGATGGCCGCTATGCGCGAGAGCGATAACGCCCGCGTCAAAGAGCTGCATGACAACCTGATGCAGTGGGCAGCCGAGGCCGGCGCCTCTCCCGTCAGGGCGCTGATCTTTAAGATTGTCGAGCGCAGCCTTGGTTATTACCGGCATCGCAAGGAACAGGACCCGCTAGGGGCTGCCGAATTCAATGCCGGCATCCGCGCCCTGCTCGCGTTTGCCGAGGGCGAAATGGGGGATGCGCGCCACATGGGGCGGACGCTTCGCCTGCCCGATATTGTCGACAAGCTCGATGCCGCTCAAAAGTTTGGCGTGAGCATCGATGCGTCGATCGACCTTGGCACACCGGGGGCCGTTCGCCTTACCAGCGCCCATAGCTCTAAGGGCCTGGAATTCGATTGCGTCTATCTGCTCGATGCCGATGATTCAACTTGGCACAAGGGCGCCGGCGGCATGAGTCTGTACCCGTCTAACCTGCTGATTCGTGACGAAAAGGATGATGACGACGCGCGTCGTTTGCTGTTTGTCGCCATCACGCGCGCCAAACGTCATCTTGAGCTGTACCGTGCCGGCGGATCGGCACTCCAGGAGCTCACGGGGCTCATCGACTCCTGCGAGATTGCTGCCGAGCCCGACCAGCTTAGCGTCGCAATCGAAACTGAGTGGCGCGACAACTATACGTTTGATACGCCCGAGCTCCGCGCGCTTTTGGAGCCTCACACCGACGTAAAGCACCTCTCTGCCACAGCGCTCAACAACTTTGTGACCTACGAGCCTGGATGTGCCAATAGCCAGCATTTCCCCGAGAAGCAGATCGTTCGCCTGCCCACCGCGCCCACAATTCAAACCGAATTCGGCACCATCGTTCACGCGATGTTCGAGGAAATCGTTAATCGGATGACGGCAGACGGCGAAGTGGCGATCGAAGCAACCGAAGCTGAGTACCGCCAGCAGATTTCGTGGCTCGATTTTGCCCCCGAGGACGTCTATCGCTATTCAGAGCGCTTCGAGCGCATTTGTCGTGCGTTTGTCCCCTGGCTTGTCGAACACGTGCGGGGCTATCGATGCATCACGGAAGCAAACATGCAGTGTCTAACTGCCGGTGGAACCCCGCTCTTTGGCTTTCTCGATTTGCTCCTCGTTGACGATGCGGCTAAAACGGTGCAGATCGTCGACTACAAGACTGGCTTTGGCAAGGAGGTACCCGCAGGTTATCATCGCCAGCTCAAGTTCTATAAACTGCTGGTCGAGACGTCGCCCGAGTTTTGCGGCTACACCGTCACCTCCATGGGCGACTACTATGTGGAACCCGACAAGGCAACGGGTGAGCTACGTCCGCCGTTCTCGACAACCGCCAGCACCGACGACATTGCCGAGCTTGCACAACTTATTGACGCCGTATGGGCCCGCATTGAGCATGGTGCCTGGGATACCAGCGCTTTTGAACAGAGCGATGTCTACGAGCTTGCCATTGAGGAACAAAAGGGCTGCCGCAAAAAGGCCGACAAGGCCGAGATCATGCAACGCGGCTACGAGCACTGGCTAGTTGAGAACCCCGGAATGTGACAAAGGGACTGTCCCTTGTCACATTCTGCCTAGCTTTTGAAGCGGCATTACCGATTGTCCAAAATGTCGTTCGTGGGTAGAATAGTGTCGACGGCAGCCCAAGTCCTGATAAGCTGGGCAGCGCCGTTGTTTGCATTAGGGGGTCAACGCCTTAGCGGCGGCGACCCCTTCCGTTGCGCTTCGAACACTGCTTGAGTGCCTCGGAAAGGCCGACAAGCGCCGTGAAGAACGAGACCAAAGCGGTCAGAAGTCTCACGAAATCAATCAAATCGGTCATGGGCATCACCTCCCATCAGATGGAGGGCGCTGCCCGGCACATGGAACTGCCGTCAACGATACCGATTCTAACAGAGCTTGGTCATATATACGAATATATGTTCGTGTCCCAAGGGATCATGGCCCCATGTGGCAAAGGGACTGTCCCTTTGCCACATTATTCGATTATGGTGCGGGAGTTCTGCTTGCGCATGGTGGCGAGCATGTGCTTGGGAACGGCGTGGGTTGCACAGCCGCCGATAGTCGCGCTCGCGGCGGCCTTGGCAGCATCGCTGCCATTCTTGGTCGCATTGCTGTGACGGAAGCGCTTAAGCATAGCGATGTCGTTGCCACCGTCGCCATAGACCGCGACCTCGTCCTCGGCAATGCCGTAGTAGCCCGCCAGCCAGGCCACGCTCTCGCCCTTGTTGCATGCCACGTCAGTGATCTCGAACATCACCGGGTCGAACGGCGCGTTGACCACACGGTCCGAGCGCTCGGCAAGATACGCCTTAAGGTCGCGCTCCAGCTCGGGCGAGGTCACGCGGCAGTTGATCTTGCACACGTCGTGGCGCAGGATATCGCCAATGGACTGGTCAAAATACTGCTCCTCGTGATAGCCGCCGCGCGCACGCATGCCGCGCATCACAATGCGCTTGATGGGGCTGTCCTTCTTAAAGCCCGCCTGGTGCATCTCGAACGAACCGCTCGAGAACATGCCGTCGGGCGTGGAGCAATCAAAGCAGATGTCCGGGAACGTCTTGAGCAGCTCCTCGGTAATCTGAGGATCGATGGTCCAGGTCTTGAGCACCTCGCCATGGCTGTCACGAACGATGGATCCGTTGGAGCAACAGGCGTCGAGCGCCAAACCCGTAAAGCCATGCTCACCGATCGGCAGCGTCGAGCGACCCGTTGCGGGAACCACGCGCAGCCCGGCCTCGGTCAACTCGCGAATGGCACGGCGGATGGTTCCGTCGGCCTCGTGCAGGGCGTTAAGCAGCGTTCCGTCTAGGTCACTCGCAAACATCTTGATCATGGGCATGTCTCTCCTTCGTCTGCACGATATTGTAGGCGAAGGAGAGGCATGTTCTCGTATGGGCGCCCCACACTGCAGCGATTGCTCCCGTTAAACCGCTGCGTCGCTCACGTCAGATTGCTTGTTGTGAACGGCTTTTCAAGCGATAAAACAACGCCGTCGTCAGCACCAATACCACCAGCATAGCTGCGAACACAGCCGCCGGCGCCCATCGATCATATATAAACCCGTATGCCAATTGGCCAATAGGCGTTACGCAGGAAAGCGCCATGTATACGACCGAAAGCACCTTTCCGCAGAGTTCCGTCGGCGCCGTCCGCTGAACGAATGCAACGATTTCGACCGACGCAATGCTTGCCCACACCATGACCCATGCCGAACCGACTGCAAGCGCGGCTAATACAAGCGTATGAGCGCCACACAGCAGCGCGACGAAAATCGGTATGACCCCAAGACAAATCATCACGACATACCGGTGAATGCCGTCAAATGAAAAACAATGCGGCCAAATACCGACCAAACCGCCGCCTGCAAGGCCGCCCAGTCCCATAGCCACCTCAATAATCCCAACGCAGGAAGACTGCATGCCGAGATGCCTTGTAACAATAACGGGTGCACCAATCGTTAACCCAACCAACGCAAGATTCAAAACAGCCGCGAGCAAAATCACAGCGAGCAACGAGGTGTTTTGAAGCAGGTACCGAATCGCCGACAGAAAATCGCTTTGGCATGCCATGCGGGTCGAGCCATCCCCCGTCACTTCAGAGGGGACATTTTGTTTGAGTGCGACCCAAAACAGCAGCGACGACATCGCAAACGCTACCGCCGCGATGGCGCAAAGGACGTCGATTCCAAAGCATCCGTAGACGGCGGTTCCAACCACGGGACCCAGAATATTGCTCGCCATGGTCGTCTGTGACACTAATGCGGTGGCCCGCTCGACCTTTTCCTTGCCGGCTATGCGCAGCGTCTCAATTTGAA
Organism: uncultured Ruminococcus sp.; assembly: GCA_963604655.1. GTDB lineage: Bacteria > Actinomycetota > Coriobacteriia > Coriobacteriales > Coriobacteriaceae > Collinsella. The sequence continues at coordinate 7,083 of CAVCRP010000029.1, read as the reverse complement.
GTATCGGCTTCAGAATAGATTGAACGGCGTATTGGATGCACAGCATCACCGCCACAACGGCCGCAAGGGGCAACGAGCACTTCATGGGAACAAATAGCATCGCTGCAATCATTAAAACAATACCGAGAGCTGCTAGAACGCTGCGATGCCCCTCTCGATCAGCTAATACTCCGCCAGCCGGAGTCGCAAGCACGCCCGGTATAAACGCTATCGCCGCGACGGCGCCATATAGAGTTGACGAGCCGCTGCGATCGAGCAAGTAAAGCGGGCACGCAAAGCACAGCGCCGACAACGTCGAATACACGCACAGCTGCGCACCGAGAAGGCCGACGAGTCTTATAGACATCGCCGTCTTTGATGCTGACACGGCATCGAAGTCTCTCATCCCGTCCATGGCTTTGCCTCCTATACATACTATTGGTATGTATTTAAGGACTTGAAAAGGGCGGCCGTAGCCACCCTCTTACATCAATTTACATACCGTTAGTATGTATATTACCACCCGGCACGGTTCCATACGTCCCAAATCTGGCCCGTCGTCTGAAGCACTTCTTCCCCCAAATCGAGCCCCACCGCGGCCGCCATCTGCGCCAAGCATTGCGCGCGAGCGAGCATTCGCTCCTTGGACTCAAGCGGACGGAACAATGGCAGCAGCCAAAGATTCGCTAGCAACGATACAGCCTCTGCTGCTTCGCGCGGGCATTCGCACGCAATGGAGCCGTCGGCGATGCCTTCCTCGATCACCGGCAATAAATAGCCATCCGCCGATTCGTCAAACGAGCCCTGATACTGCAACGCCAACAGACGCGAACTCTTTACCGGATCCGCCGCAGGATGCATGCGCGCCCAAAGCTCAATTTGCGGTACGACGGACTCAGGCGCATAAAGTCGCCTGAGCTTTTGGGCACCCGTCATATTGCCAGCACCGAGCGTCGCGTGGCGGCTCTCAACAACGGAAGCCATCGCCCGATCAAATGCGGCGTTAAAAATCTCTTCTTTGCTCTTGAAGTGATGATAGATAGCGCCCTTGGTCATGCCATCGAGACGGTCAACGATATCCTGGATGCTCGTTCCCTCATAACCCTGTGCGCAGAATAGCTCCAGCGCCGCGTCGAGAATCTTCGCGACCGTCTCTTCGGGATATTTATTGCGACCCATAATCCGCCTATCCGCAACGCAAGCCTTATACCTCATTGCGATATTTTAACGTTGCGGATGGCAAACGGTCGGCCCTACACCGCAGCAGGGCCATGTTCGCCGGTGCGGATGCGAATGACTTGTTCGACCGGCTCGACCCAGATTTTGCCATCGCCGACGGCTCCGGTGCGCGCGGCGCTGCAGATGATGTCGACAATACCATCTACGTGCTCATCGGCGCAGATAAGGGTGAACTGTACCTTAGGAATCGTATTGACGAGCAGCTCGTTGCCGCGCACGTACTCCTTCCAGCCGTGCTGCGCACCGCAGCCCTGCACCTGGTTAATCGTCATGCCGCGAACATCGGCAGCAAACAGCGCATCTTTGAGAACCTCGAGCTTCTCGGCACGAACAATCGCCGTAACCTTCTTCATAGTGAATTCCTCTCTTAATAAAAGAAATGAATTGTCCTTCTCATGGCACGGGTTTCCCAAGTGCCACAAACCAACCTTGCAGATCAAAAAAGTCCAACTAACAGGTCTTAGCAGGTTTCCCAAGTGCCGCAGATCGGCCTGAAAGAGGAGTGCCGCGTACTTAAGGTACGCAAACGACGATTGAAGGTCGAGGTGCGGTGCTTGGGGAAGCTGCTAATCGAGTCCGGAGAAGGAGGGATACGCACTTTCGCCGTGTTGACTCGCATCCAGGCCCAGTGCCTCGTCGGCCTCGTCTACGCGCAGGCTGCCGTGGAAGAGTGCCTTGACCACCGCGGCAATCACCAGGTCGAGCACCAGCACGATAACGATCGTCACCACAATACCCAGAATCTGCGAGACCAGCAGTGACACGTCGCCCGTGTAGAACAGGCCGCCCTTGCCGGTCCACGAGAGCTCCGGCACGCAGAACAGGCCCGTGAGCACGCCGCCCAGAATGCCGCCGATGCCATGGCAGCCGAACGCGTCGAGCGCGTCGTCGTAGCCGAACTTAGCCTTAAGATGGCTGATGGCGAAATAGCAGACGGGCGAGACGATCAGGCCCATGACCAGTGCCGCCCACGGCTCAACAAAGCCCGCGCCCGGCGTGACCACCACGAGGCCCGCGACCAGACCGGTGCTGGCACCCACCAGCGTGGGGCGACCGGTGTGCACGCGCTCGACGGCAAGCCACGAGACCATGCCCGCCGCGCTGGCCGTCACGGTGTTGAGGATGGCAAGCGCCGCCACGGCATCGGCCTTGAACTCACTACCGCCGTTAAAGCCAAACCAGCCAAACCAAAGCAGGCCGGCGCCCAGCGCCACAAACGGCACGTTATGCGGACGGTAGCTCACCATGCCAAAACCGCGCCGACGGCCAAGCATCAGGCAGAGAATCAGGCCCGTCAGACCGGACGAGATGTGCACCACGTCGCCGCCGGCAAAGTCGAGCGCGCCGATGATGTCGCCGATAAAGGAGCCCTCGCCGCCCCACACCATATGGGCGAGCGGCGCGTAGACCACGAGCAACCAAATGCCAAGGAAGGCCGTCATAGCGCCAAACTTAACGCGCCCGGCAAGGCTGCCCGTGACGATGGCGGCCGTAATCATGGCAAATGCCATCTGGAAGGCGATGTTGATAATCTCCGGGTAGACGGCACCATCCGTCGCGGTGCCCTCGGCCGCCTGCAGAACCTGATTGAGCACCGGCAGGCACAGCAGTTGGTCAAAGCCTCCAATAAACGGACTGGAGCCATCGCCGCCGTAAGCCAGCGACCAGCCGGCCACAATCCACAGCACGCCCACCAAGCCAATGACACCAAAGCACATGAGCATGGTGTTGATGACATTTTTGCGCCTAGACAGGCCGCCATAGAAAAACGCCAGGCCCGGTGTCATTAAAAACACGAGCATGGTGCAGATGAGCATAAACGTTGTCGATCCCGTATCGTACATTCGCTCCCCCTTGGTCGCATGAACGTTGTCGGCGCTCATGATGGGGCCGAAGGGCAACTGGTGTAGACCAGATACGGCGTTGTTAAACGCTGCGTTGTCGAATGGAAACGGTGCCGCAATCTTGGAAACGGCGCGGCAACGGACGCGAAACGAACGGGAAATATGCAGGCGAAAGGGGCGCGCGCGGCCCGGCCCCGGCTAGCGTCGAAACAGCTCGCGAGCGCGGTCGCGCAGGTTGGTAGCTCGGATGACGCCTTCGTAGCGATTGATACGCAGGCGCGGGAAAGCGTTGAAAAAGCGCAGGTCACGGCGGCTGAGCGACACACTCGGCACCGGACGGCTCGCGCGCTTGCCGGCGCGGCGGCGGCCGAGCGACGGACGTGGCACGCTCGGTGCGGCATCGGCAACGCGGCGAGCGGCAAGCGCCAGACCGCGAGCACCGTCCGAGATAAACGTCGGCACCGAGGCCTTCTCGCGCAGGGCGTCGAGCGCGGCATCGCCCAACTCGGCGAGCCACGCGTTAATGGCACGCCCGCGAATGTGCGTCTGAGACACCGAATCGATCGCCGAGTCGGGAATGCGCTCGAGCATGGAGTCCGAAGCATCGGCGAGCGATTCGTTGATGCGGTCGGCAAGGTCGGCGCGAACGCGCTCAAGCTGGTCGGACAGACGGCGCCAGCTCGCCAGCGAGCACAACGCGTCCACGATCATCGCAACGGCAACGGCAAAGGCCGCCAGCCGCACAATCAACACCGGCAGATGGCCCAGTAGCCCCAGCAGCGCTGGCTCCACCAGACGACAAATGCACAGCGCACCCAGGCCAAACGCGCAAGCCCAGTACAGGCAGATGCGTCCATGCAGGTTAAACGGCAGATGTGAGTAATCCCAAAAGCGAGCGCCGGTCGTTTTCTCCAGCAACACGCCCGCGCTGTATTCAATCACGCTGCACACGAGTGCCGCAGCGACAAACTGGCTCGAGGCATCCGGGATCCCGCGCAGCAGCAGCCAACAGGCAATGCCGCCCGCGCCGTAGATGGGGCAGCACGGCCCCAGCAAAAAGCCGCTGTTAGCAAAGCGTCCGTGGTTGAGCATGGCGCAGACTGTCGACTCCCATGCCCAGCCGCAAAAACCGTAGAAGGCAAACGAGAGCACCAGCGCCGAGAGCGGACAGGCAGCGAGCGTCGCACCGCCAAATGCCATGTCGATCGCGGTACCCAACGTCTACCCTCTCCTCTTCTCGCTCGAGCCCTCGTTCAAATCGTTCGCGCCGCCCCTGCGCGGCAGACGACCGGCAACCGTCTCGCACAGCGCGCACCACTTATCCGCCAGGCACACAATCCAGGCCTCGCGACACGTCGGCGGCACCGGTACCAGCGGAAACATATGGCGCACGATGATATTCCGCTCGCGCGGCGTCAACTCAAAATCTTCCTCGGCACGCGCCAGGGCAAAAAACGGATGCCGAAACCCATGCAGTCGATGGCTCGGGTCGGGATCGTGCCAGTCGTAGAGAAAGTAATCGTGCAGCAGGGCCCCACGCAGCAGCGAGGCGCGGTCGACCGAAACGCCAACACGGTCCAGACACTCGGCAAAGGACAGGCTCGCCCGTGCCACCGAGGTCACATGCGCATACACCGTCACGTCGCCATGCTGAATAAACTCGCGCGTCAGGTCCAAACGCCCCGCCCGCGCCAGCTGGCGGGCTTCACGGTCGACTTCGCGCGCGATTCTCTCGGCACGAGCTGTTTCGGACATGTGGCCTCCTTCCAGCGGCTCTCGACTACAAGCTACGGCCTGCGCACAATCAATAAAATCATCATGGAACTTACCAGTATGGCATCGGACAAAACGTTTTGCCCCACCAGTTGGCGAATCACCGCGCCGCCGTCACATATCAAACGCCAAAATGTGCGAGACTGTCTTGTGCAATTGTGCCGGCCGAGGGAGCGCCGGCGCTCGATTCGCATGGAGTAACCAACAACGATGCTGCTTACGCAAACGACAACGCCCGAGGACGTCAAGGCTCTCGATCGCGCCGAGCTTCCACTGCTCTGCGACGAGATCCGCCATGCCATCCTCGAAAGCTCCGCCGCCGTCGGTGGACACGTTGCTCCCAACCTGGGCGTCGTTGAGCTCACGGTCGCGCTCCATCGCGTGTTCAACTCCCCCACCGACAAGATTGTCTTTGATGTGTCGCACCAGACCTACGCCCACAAGGCGCTGACTGGGCGCGCGTACACCTATATCGATCCGGAACGTTTTGGCGAGGCCTCCGGCTTTGCCAATCCCGACGAGTCCGAGCACGACCTGTTCGCCATGGGCCACACCTCCACGTCGGTAAGCCTGGGCTGCGGCTTGGCGCACGCTCGCGATCTGGCAGGCGATGCGTACAACGTCATCACCATTATTGGTGACGGCTCGCTTTCGGGCGGCCTGGCGTTTGAGGGCCTCGACAATGCTGCCGAACTCGACAGCAACCTGATTATCATCGTCAACGATAACGACCAGTCCATTGCCGAGAACCACGGTGGCCTCTATCGCAATCTTGCCGAGCTGCGTACCAGCAACGGCAAAGCCGAGCGCAACGTCTTTCGCGCGCTGGGACTCGACTACCGCTATCTGGACGCCGGCAACGACGTGCTGGCCCTGGTCGACACGCTGCAGGAACTGCGCGACATCGACCACCCCATCGTGCTGCACATCTCGACCGCCAAGGGCAAGGGCTTTGAGCCGGCCCAAAGTGACCCCGAGCGCTGGCATCACGTGGGCCCCTTCGATATGGCGACCGGCCGCAAGCTCTGCCCGGGTCATCCGAGCGAGCCCGCGCCGCGCACCTATGCCGATATTACCGGCGAGGCGCTGAGCGCCGCCATCGACCGCGATTCGCAGGTCGTGGGCATCACGGCTGCAACACCCTACATCATGGGCTTTACGCCCGAACTTCGCGCTGCCGCCGGCAAGCAGTTTGTCGACGTGGGTATTGCCGAGGAGCACGCCGTCACCTTTGCCACCGCGCTCGCCCGCTCGGGCGCCAAGCCGGTCTTTGGCGTGTACGGCACGTTTTTGCAGCGCGCCTATGACGAGCTCTGGCACGACCTGTGCCTCAACGACGCCCCGGCGACCATCCTGGTATTTGGCGCGTCGATCTTTGGCACCACGTCCGAGACGCATCTTTCGTTCTTCGATATCTCCATGTTGGGGGCTCTTCCCAACATGCGTTACCTGGCGCCGGCCTGCATGGAGGAATATCTGTCCATGCTGAGCTGGTCGCTCGATCACCGTGAGCATCCCGTGGCGATTCGCGTGCCGGGCATTGGCCTGGTAAGCCGCCCCGACTTGGCGCCTGCCGAGGACGTCGACTATAGCGTCGCCCGCTACAACGTGGTACGCGAGGGCCGCGATGTGGCCGTGCTCGCGCTGGGCGATTTCTTTGAGCTGGGTGAGCGTGTGACAAACCGCTTGGCAGCCGAATACGGTATCGAGGCCACGCTCGTCAACCCTCGCTTTGCAACCGAGCTTGACCGCGAGTTCCTCGACAGCCTTGCCGCCGAGCATCGCGTTGTCGTCACCCTCGAGGACGGCATCTTGGACGGCGGTTGGGGCGAACGCGTCGCGTGCTACTTGGCCTGCACGCCCGTGCGCACGCGCACCTTCGGCATCGCCAAGGGCTTCCCCGACCGCTACGACCCCAACGAGCTGCTCGCTCAGAACGGCATGACGGTCGAGAACATGGCCGCCGAGGCCGTAAGGCTACTCAACGAGTAAGAAAACCTCCGCAAGGAAAGCACCCCTGCGGAGGTTTTTATTTTCGCGGCGCGATTATCTCAATCTGTAACATCTAGAGGACAAATCCTCGCCCAATTGTTACAGATTGAGACAAACCGTCTTTGCCCCTGTTGTTTGTCTCAATCTGTAACAGATAGAGACCTTTTGGCCGTCTAACTGTTACAGATTGAGACATTCGAATTGGCTCTGTTAGACCAGTATTGACATTCAACCCAATCGTCTTTTTTGCATTTGC
>CAVCRP010000028.1:0-40951 GCA_963604655.1 uncultured Ruminococcus sp. | reverse complement strand
CGTTGCCGCGCCCCGCAGTGCCCGCTTCCCCCGAGAACAATTATCAGTGCAGGTAGACAGCTTGCCGTTTTTCGAAAAAGCCTGCTATGGTCGACCCCTGCTGCCTAAACGTAGTAGATAGGCCCTTTTCGTGGCACAGCTCCGTCCCAAAAGGACTACCCGGGAGCCCGGTTTGGCAGGGTAGTCAAAAAAGCCCCGTCCCAAATTAGCTACTTTGGGGAGGCGTGAATGGTTCGATTTTGGGCCTGAGTTGCAACCTGATGGGGAATTTCGGATCAGCCAAATTGCTACAATTTTAAGCATATAGCGATGACCCGCCTTGCGTTTCTGCGCGGGGGGGGGCGTATATTTGCATCGATGGGGACGACGACACACATATAGCGAGCCACTGCTTGCCGTCCTCATGGATTGGGGAGGGCCTTCATGAATCGCGTATATGCGAAAGCTCAAGAAATATTGAAGCCTTTGGGCACAAAAACCAATACAGTCAAGCGTGCTCTAAAGGTTTTGACCGTTCCGTTGGCGGCGTGTGCGCTCTTGTTTGGCGCGACGAGTGCATCGGCCGAGCAGACGGTTCCCTTTAGCAACCATACCGTGCAGACGGTGAATCCTACCGGTACCGCGGTCAATCTGTTCGACTACTGGGTCGTGGACGGCGACAACGATAGCTCGAAGAACATAAACAACGACAACAAGAATGACAACACCGGCATCAATAAAGGCCGTCAGCTCAAGTTTAATGGTGGTGCCGGCACGGGCATTAACAAGTGGACGGGCAAGAGTACCACCGGTGGCTTTGGGCGCCTTCCATTTGTGAAGAACACACTGGTAAAGGGCTATCCGGAGATCAAAAATGGCACCTACCAGGGCGTTAACTACACCGATGAGTCGCTCGATTACCTCTTTAACAATGACAGCCAGGCAAATAAAAAGCAGAACGGTAAGGCCGTATACAACAACGTGCAGGGCCTCTTCCAGCTCAAGGATGGCTATTACGTTTACGACTCCTACGGCTCCAAAGAAGGCAACTATGCCGTGTATAACTTCATGACCAATTCCTTTGACGTCTACGATAAAGCGGGCGTATATAAGGGCGATACGAGTAGCGAAACCAATCTGGGTCAGTTCTTTCCCTTTGACTCGGCTAAAAAGGTTTTTACCGAGTCGGGTAAAAACCTCTCCCCTATAGGAATAAAGGACGGAGAGAACGATAAGCTCAACCATCACTTTGGCATGTCCATGACCACGGAGTTTGTCCAACCTAACGGTGGCAAGACCACCAATAACAAGGACATGATCTTTGAGTTCTCGGGCGACGATGACGTCTGGGTATATATCGATGGCGTGCTCGTGGGCGATCTGGGCGGCATCCACGAGAAGGCAACGCTTGATATTAACTTCGCTACCGGTGAAGTGAAAGTCGGTCATATTGATGGCGCAAATGGAACCGAGCGGATCCTCGAAACAACCAACATCAAGGCGAAGTTCGACGACGCCGGTGCAGATACCACCAACTTCTCCGGCAGCACCTTCCGTGACAGCACCAAACACACGCTGAGCTTCTTTTATCTGGAGCGCGGCGCGGGCGCATCGAACATGTCGCTCAAGTTCAACCTCACCACCCTGCCGTCGTCCGAGGTCGCGAAGGTCGACCAGAACGGCCAGGCAGTCCAGGGCGCCAAGTTTGCCCTGTATCGGTCGGATGCCAATTGGAACACGCAAGGCGAGGCCATCGCTCAGGGCACAACGGATGACAAGGGCCAGCTGGTACTTCTGAAGCCGGACCGTTCCGTTCTATCCTTTGACGAAGAGCACAACACCAATCATTGCGATTACTTTGTACTCAAGGAGGTTGGCCTGCCCGATGGATACCGTTCGAGCCTGACTTCATCGACCTCCGCGAAGCCAGGCGAGCTGCATCTACAGTACAAGCAAGCCGCAGCGAGTGGCTCGGGTGGCGTGGTGGTCGCACCGCAAACGACGGTCACCATGGCCGACGGTACAACGCAATGGACGGGCAGCCGCATGTGGCTGAATGGCGGCTATCTGGCCGCCAAGGAGACCATCTCCCTGTCCAAAGACATAGAAGACAACAAGGACAACCCCATTAGCTCGGGCACGACCTTTGCCGTCGTGCTCAAGCGCACCGATAAAAGCAAGGCGGACACTGACGAAAGCGCCTGGACGGCGGTCATGGGCAATCCGCTCGATGGTTACAAGCTGTGCTCCGAACACGGCATCGCCGGCGCGGTCGAGGCTGCCCAATCAAAGGACACGAGTGTCTTCGCCGTTAACACCAAGGGCGACTACGAGGTGACAGTTAGGTCGCTGCCCGGCGATATCGAGAAGTACGCTGCCATGATGAAGGACAAGTCGAATGCCGACTATACCGTGGCGGTCTACCACACCACGGCATCGTCTCTGGCTGGGGCAACCACGGACAACACCTCTATGGTTGAATACAAGTCGACAAACAGGCAATTCTCCACCGTAATTCACCTCACCAACGTCCAGAACCGCCTGTTTGTGCAGAAGGTCGACGACTTGGGCAAGCCCGTGAACGGTGCGACGTTTGAGCTGTACCAAGCCAAAGACGTTACCGGCGATAGCCCTAAAACCTATGCCATTAAATCGGGTGCCGAGCCGTATGACACCGTGCAGGCAAACGGCATGACCTATCCGTATGACATTGAGGGCGCCGCATGCTTCCCGCTCGATTCGACAAAGCAGAAGCCCCTTATCAAGGGTACGTACTACCTGCGTGAGTCTGTAAGCCCGGATGGCTATGAGATTAACAACACCATCACCAAGGTAATCGTGGACGATTCGGGTGTGTATGTGGACGCTGGCGAGAAGGGCGACGACGTGCTCAGCCTGAGCGGCCCGGGCTCGCTGATCGCCTCGTTGGCGCAGTTTGGCTCTCCCGACTCCATTGACAACACGCTTACGCACATCAAGGGCAAGCTGCAGAGTGCGACCGTTGATGCCAGCGGAAGCCTGACGTGGGGCCAGGAGTGCACCGCCGACGGTGTGACGCCTTCGCTCGAAAATGACTTGATGCACATGCGCTATGACAAGACAGCGCAGGGCACCAAGACCGTCTTGCGCTATGTCGAGGATGGTGGCAAGCGCAACGGCCAGCTGGCGACGATCTTTGCCGATACGGGCATCAACCGCATGGCCCTTTACCAAGAAGACGATCCAGCATATATAGACGATGCCTCCAAGACTCGTACTAACCTGGGCACGCTCCAGCTCAATCATCTCTTTACCACCGCAACTGCCGTGCAGTATACCGACCGTCGCGTGGCGCGTCTGCAAGTGACCAAGACCGTGACGGCAGACGACGGCCTTACCGCGCCTACCAAGGATGCGAACGGCAAGGACCTGACCTTTACGTTTAAGTTCGCCCTGCCGGAGTCCCAGTAGGGCTACGAGGCACACGTGTTCGACGCGAATGGCGAGGCCGTGGGCGATTCCTTTACGCTCAAGAACGGCTATACCCATTCCATCAAGGCCGGCGAGACCATCCGCGTGTACGACCTTAAGAAGGACGACAGCTACAGCGTGAGCGAGCTCACCACCAAGGGCGAGGAGTCCAATGGCAATGTGCTGGCGAGCATCGTTAACACGGTGACCGGCTCTGCCGGCGAGTCGGTGCTTCCGGCTGGCTTTAGCCTCGTGAGCCGCATGGCCGGTGGTCAGGAGCAGGCGGGAACCGGCAACACCATCGAGGGTAAGATTGTTGCGCTCGAGGACGGGAAGATCCCTGCGAGCAACAAGCTCGAGTTCACCAATAACTACAGCGCCAACCCCGTAACGTTTAATGGCCTGAGAGCCAACAAGGTGCTCAAGGGCCGCGAGTGGACCGATGCCGATACCTTTACCGTGCAGCTTACGGCCGAGGACGGCGTCCCCATGCCCAAAGGGGCCAAGAGCAAGGTGTCGACGGTCGAGCTCACCAAGAAAACTCAGACGGCAACGTTTGGCGACATCACCTATACCAAGCCGGGCACGTACACCTATACCATCAGGGAGGTTATTCCCGGCTCCGATGCCAGGGCGGACGGTATAAGCTACTCTGCTGCCTCCTATGCCGCGACGGTTGAGGTGGAGGACAACCACGCCGGCGCTCTGGTCGTTACGAGTGTGACGATGACGCAGCTGAGCGATGATGCCGGCACCGAGAAGAATGTCGAGGTTGCCGATAAGGTCGCAACCTTCACCAATCGCTACGATACGCACGAAGCGAACATCACTATCCAGGCCAAAAAGATCCTGACCGACAACGCCGGGACGTTCCCGCTTGCCCAGAATGCCTTTAGCTTTGCGCTCGAGGGCATGGGTGGCTATGCGGATGACAGCGCTGTGTTCAACCCCGATACGGTCGATAAGAGCATGACGGCCCCCATGCCTCAGGGCGCCGAGGGTAACACCGCGACCGTGGGCAATAACGCCGATGATGGCGCGGTGAGGTGGCCGGCAATCTCCTATACCGCCAGGCCGGATGCGGGGCGCGCCTACGTGTACAAGCTCACTGAGGACTGCTCCGGCGGTGTCACGGGCATGACCTATGACGGGTCGATCTATTACGCCGTGGTGCGCAACGCCGAGAAGGGCGCCGGCATCCAGACCTCGGTCGAGTACTACAAGGTCTTGGCAAACGGCTCGGTAAAGCAGCTGGACCAGAACGCTACGCCCCTCTTTACCAATATATATAGTGTTGAGCCCACGAGCGTGACCCTTCGGGGCCAAAAGACCGTGAGCGGTCGCGATTGGAACCAGGGCGAGAGCTACACCTTTAACCTTACCGCCGCTACGGACGATGCCAGCGCAACCGGCCTGAACAAGACCACTGCGCGGGCGGTAACGGACGGGGCCGTTGCCATTAACGCCAACCAGGCTACTGCCGGCGCGCCCGAGTCGGGACGCGTAGCATCGTTTGCCTTTGGCACCGAGGCCGCCCCGGCCGTGACGTTCAACCGCGCAGGCACCTTTAGCTTCAATATCACCGAGAACGCCGCGCAGGACGGCCAGGCGGGCATGTCCATGGACAAGCACACCGCACGCGCGACCGTCGTGGTGACCGATCTGGACGAGTCGGGCAACCACACGGGCAAGCTGCACGTGTCGAGCGTGACTTACGCCAACGCCGGCGCTTCCGATGCGGACAAGATCGTAACCGACAAGGCTGCCTTTACCAACGCATACCACGCGTCGGGCACCTTTGGTGGCGTGACGGTGAGCAAGACCCTTCAGGGCCGCGCTTCTACTGCGCGCCAGTTCACCTTTGCCGTGACGGGTCTTTGGTACAACGGCGTCCAGACTTCGGTCGATGGCGCCGAGGCTGCCCTGTCCAACAAGGCGGCGAAGGCCGGCGTGTCCGGTGCTGTGGTGGGCGCAAGCGGGGAAGAGAAACTCTTTGCTCGCACGCTCACAGAGCAGGATCTGGGCCATACGTTTGCCTATCGCATCCACGAGAACCAGCCTGCCGCTGCTGCCGGCTACACCTATGACACCGGCTACACCGGAGATGCTATCGTGCTCGTTAAGGTTCTCGCACGCGAGAACGACCCCGCCAAGCTCTACACCGTGACGACCGTGCTCAAGGGCGCGGGTGTGACGGAGCTGCTGGGCGATGGCACCGATGCGAGCGCGTTGACGGACGACAAGATTGCTGAGCTCAAGCAAAAACCGAATACCTACGTGCAGCAGTACGATACAAGCGAGGCCGGCACCACAACGCCCGCTGTCTCGTTTGTGAATCGCTATGAGGCAAGCCTCGACTATGGCGCCGCCGGCGGCCTGTGGATCGAGAAGACGCTGACGTACCCCGAGGGCGCAACGGTGTTCGGCTCGCCCAAGAGCACGTTCCGCTATATCGTCAAACCTGCCGATGAGGCCTCTGCCAACAAGGTCGGCATTTCCACGGACGGCAAGGTCTTTGAGACTTCAAACGTCGAGGCCGATACCCCTAAGACCGTGAGCTTGGTTCCCGAGGGCGGGCTGACCCTCACTCAGAATGATGCCGGCAAGACGTTTACCTATACCGTGGCCGAGATTGACGACAAGGCGACGGGTTATACGTACGACAAGACGGTTCATACGGTTAAGGCTGTCGTGGCGGACAACGGCGACGGCACGCTCAGGGTCACGACATCCGTAAGCAAGCCGGGTGACGATGGCAAGGACGAGCTCGAGGGCCAGTGGATCTACCCGTCGGATGCGACGTCCACTGGTGTCGCGACGGTCAAATTCAAGAACACCTATACGGTCACCGAGGCGGCAACCTACACCCCGTCCGTGACGAAGGTGGTTGCCGGTGCCGATGCTGAGGGCAAGTTCACCTTTACCATGACCGCGGCTGACGATGTTACCCGGGCTGCCATCGACGGCAAGCTCATCACCGGATCTTCGATGAGTGTAGACAACGGCTACACCGAGCAGAAGCAGACGAAGGAGGACCTCAAGAACGGGGAGCACTATCAGCTCGGCTTCTCGAAGCTCACCTTTAATGCGCCGGGCACGTATAAGTTTGCCATTAACGAGCTGACCCCGAACGGCGGTCCCGGCGAGTGGAAGTATGACCAGCACGTCTATACTTTGACCGTTACCGTAACCGATGAGGGCGGCAAGCTTGTGGCCCGCGCCGACGGCACGACCGGCTCGGAAGGCTTCATCTTCACTAATAGCTACAGTACCTCGACGAGCTACGAGCTGCAGGGCGGTCTGGAGATCGTCAAGACACTCAACGGCAAGGATTTGCATGCCGGCATGTTTGGCTTTACGGTGACGGCCGACGCCGACTCGACCGAATACGCTGCCTCGACCGAAAAGCTCAAGGCGCTGCTGCGCCAGGAAGATGGCAAGCTCACCGTCACCAACGATGAGCCGCAGGCCGATGGCAAGTCCTACACCGATGTTTTGGGCGGTCTGACCTTTGCGACGGGCGACGCAGGCAAGACGTTCACCTACAAGGTAGCCGAGAATAAGGGCGACAAGGGCGGCTATACCTACGATTCATCCTATTGGACGGTAGAGATTGCAGTTAAGAACCGCGATAACGGTTCGCTCTATACCGTGACCACGGTCAAGCACTATGACGCTGATAAGGTGGAGCTTTCCGCTGATGAAAAGACCTATAGCTCCGAAAACGGCACCGCTGAAGAGGCTCAGGTGTCCTTCACCAACAGCTACGTCGCGACCGGAACGTTTGAGGGTCTTACTGCCGAGAAGGTAATGGACTCCCGCGATAAGATCGAGGCTGGCCAGTATACGTTTGACCTGTATGCCGAGAAGGCCGACGGTTCGCCCGAAAAGATGGATGAGGGCAAGACCCAGGCGAGCGAGAACGGTATCGCGACGGTCGACTTTGGCAAGGTTCACTTTAAGCTCGGCGACATTGTCGGCGGATCCCATGAGCTGACGATTGATCTAGACGGCGCTGTGGCTGATGGCGTTGCCACCAAGCGTCACAATGCCGACCACACCACCACCTACAGCTTTAACCTCGTGGCAAAGGAACGTTTCGCCATCCTGCCCGATGGCGTGCGTCCCGTGGACACGTCCGCGACGTGCCGTGTGCTGCTCGAGGTGACCGATAACAACGACGGCACGCTCACGTCCAAGGTGACTTATCGCGATGGCACCGAGAACGGCAAGATCGTCTTCCACAACACGCGCGATAAGGTCAAGACGATCGGCACGGCTGCAGATCCCAGTGTGGACATCGACGGACAGCTGCTCTCCGTGGGTGACTCCTACGTCTACACCATCAACTGGGTCAACACCGAGGCCGATGCCAAAGACAATCTGGTTCCGGCCGATGTGACCGTGACCGACGAGCTGCCCACGGGCGTTGTGTTCGAGGCCTTTGAGGGCGAGAATGCCGACAAGGGCACCGCGAATGGCCAGTCGCTCACCTGGGACCTGGGCAAGCAGCCTGCGGGCAGCTACGGTTCGGTGTGCGTGCGCGTCAAGATTACCGAGGACGCCGTGAAGGATGCCCAGGTTGCGGTAGGCACTGTCAATAACACCGCCACCGTTACGGTCGGCAACAAGAGCTATACCGCTACCACGACCAACTACGTGCCCAAGAAGTCCGAGAGCGACGCTCAGGATTCGACGGGATTGGGTGTCAAGCTGGGCGACGAGCTCACCTACACCATCGGCTACAAGAACACCGAGAACAAGCAGGCTACGGTGACGGTCTCCGATACCGTTCCGGCGGGAACTGAGTTCGTGGAGTTCGCGGGCGACCATAAGGACGCCGCATCCAAGGACAACGACGGCAACCTCACCTGGACGCTGACGGACGTTCCCGCTGGTAAGGAGGGCACGGTCCAGTTTAAGGTCCGTGTGACCGAGGACGCATTTAAGAGCGCCGGCACTTCGGACGACATTTCCAACCAGGCGTCGGTGACGGTCGGCAACAACCCCGCCGTCAAGACCAACACTACCACCGATGAGGTCTCTGACGGTCGCCTGACGCTGAGCAAGACGGTCACGGCCGCCGAAGGCATTGTTGCGCCCAACAAGGCATTCACCTTTAAGGTGCTGCTCTACCAGGCCGATGGCGCAACGCCTCTGACCGGTAGCTTTGCGTATGCCGGCCGTCCCAGCGGCACCAATGGCACCTATGTAAGTGGACAGATCAAGAGCGGGGACACCATCGCGCTTAAGGCCGGCGGCTCCGTGACGGTCACCTTGCCCACGGGCGCGCGCTACGAGGTGCAGGAGCTCGACACCAAGGGCAACCTCATGACGAGTGAGGATGGCTTTACGGTCGCCGACAAGACGAACCCGCAGAAGGGCACCGTCAAGCAGGCGACGCAGGCGGGCTTCACCAATGCCTACAGCGTGGAGTCCACGAAGGTGGAGAACGCCTTTAAGGTCCAAAAGAAGATTTCTGGCCGCAGCTGGACGAAGTCGGATGCCTTTACCATGGCGCTGACTGCCCAGGGCGAGGCCCCCATGCCCAAGGGCGCCAAGGACGGCGTGTCGACGATCACGCTGAGCAAGGACGCCCAGGTCGGCAACTTCGGCACCATCGAGTACGCCAAACCCGGAACCTATACCTATGTGATTGCCGAGCAGGCGGGTGACGAGACGGCGCTCACCTTCTCGAAGGCCACCTATCGCGCCACCGTCACGGTGACTGACGACGGCGCCGGCAAGCTGACTGCCAAGACCAAGATTGCACAGCTGACCGACGATGCCGGTAATACTGCCGAGCGTACGGTCGAGGCGGCAGTCTTCACCAATACCGCTAAGACCGGCAGCCTCACCGTCAAGAAGACGGTCGTCGGCGGCGACAGCCAGCGCGAGTTCGGCTTCACGGTCGCGCTGGCCGACGGGGACGGCGAGCCCGTCTCCGGAATCTTCGGCGAGGGCGAGGACGCCGCGACGTTCACGGACGGCAAGACGACCTTCACGCTCAAGGACGGCGGGGAGAAGACTATCGCCGGCCTGCCCGTGGGCGCGCGCTACACCGTGACCGAGGACGCCGCCGAGGGCTACGCGACCACGGCCGACGGGGCCGAGGGCACCGTGACCGAGGCCGGCGCGACCGCGGCGTTCACCAACACGTACGGTACGGCCACCGAGGGCAGGGACGTCTCCACCGCGGGGCTCTTCACCAAGACGCTCGAGGGCCGCGACTGGGCGGAGGGCGACAGCTTCCAGTTCACGCTCACGGGCGAGGGCGGCGCACCCATGCCCGAGGGCTCGATCGACGGCTCCAAGACCGTCAGCGTGACGGCAGCCGCCGGCACCAAGGCGGGCGATAAGGTCGCCTTCGACTTCGGCCCCATCCGCTACACGCTCGACAGCCTTAAGGGTGCCGAGTTCGCCGAGGTCGGCGGCAAGCGCGTGCGCGCCAAGACCTTCACCTACACGGTGCACGAAGTCGCCCCCGTTGACGGCGCAGCCATCGCCGGCGTGGACTACGACGGCCACTTCGCCACGATGACGGTGACCGTGACCGACGACGGCTCCGGCAACCTCACGGCCTCGACGCCCGCGATCGCGCAGGCGAGCGGCGGCGACTTCGTCAACACCTACACGACCGGGCTCGACTACTCGGCCCGCGCGGGCGTGCGCCTGTCCAAGACGCTTTCCGGCCGCGCCATGGAGGCGGGGCAGTTCGCCTTCACCGTGACCGCCGACGACGCGACGGCCGCCAGGCTCGGCCTCAAGACCGACAAGGACGCCTACGCCGTTTCCGCGGCCGATGACGGCGCGGCCAGCCTCATCGACCTCATCGGCGGGACCGCGGAGGACGACGTGACGTTCACCGACGCCGACGCGGGCAAGACCTACAGCTTCACCGTTGCCGAGACCAAGCTCGGCGGCGACGGCTACGCCAACGACACCGCGCCGCGCACGGTGACCATCGCGCCCGGCTACGATGCCGCGACGGGCAGGCTCACGGTCACGACCACGGTCGCCGAGGACGGCGTCGAGGTCGCCCGCGGCGAGGTCTCGACGGCAGACGACGCCACGGTGCCGCCCGCGCCCGTGACGGTCGCGTTCCAGAACTCCTACGAGGCCACCGGCACGCTCGGCGGCGAGGGCAGCGCGTCCATCGAGGCCACCAAGACGCTGACGGGCCGCGCCGCGGCGGCGGGCGAGTTCTCGTTCTCCGTCCGCGATGCCCACGGTAACGTGGTCGCGACCGCGTCCAACCGCGCTTCCGGCGACGGCGAGGCGGCGGGGCTCGCGTTCTCGCCCATCGCCTACACCACCGGCTCTCTCGAGCAGATGGTGGCGGACGGCACCGCCACCAAGACGGCCGACGGTTCCTGGTCCATCCCCTATACCGTTTCCGAGGACACGGCGGCGCTGCCCGCCGGCGTGACGGCGACCGCCTCGAGCTTCGATATCACCGTCAAGGTGACCGATAACGGCAAGGGCGGGCTGGATGTTGCCGTGACCTATCCCAAGGGCTGCGACGGCAAGCTGTCGTTCGTGAACGGCTACGGCACCAACGAGGCGACGGTCGACCTCGCGGGCACCAAGACGCTGGCGCTCGGTCAGGCCGGCCTCGGCCTGACGCAGGCCGACATCGAGGGCAAGTTCACCTTCAAGGTTGAGCCGCTGGATGGCGCGCCCGCGCCGGTCGACGCCTCCGGCAAGACGGTGACCGAGGCGGTCAACGATGCCGCCGGCAACGTCGAGCTGGGCAGCGTCACGTTCAAGCAGCCGAGCGACCTCGACGACGTCGAGATCGACGGCGACGGCCTGCGCTCCAAGACGTTCGCCTACCGGGTGAGCGAGTCCGGCTCGGTCGACGGCGTGGTCAACGACGCGACGGCGTCCAGGACCTTCACGGTCAAGGTGGTCGAGGACACCAACGCGGGCACGCTCGCCGCGGAGGTTCTGCCTGCCGAGGGCACGCCCGAGGGCAAGGGCGCGTTCGAGTTCACCAACACCTACGGCGTCGGCCCGACGCCGAGCTTCGTCACTGACCAGATCAAGGTGAACAAGAAGCTCAAGGGCCGCGACCTGGCCGAGGGCGAGTTCGAGTTCCAGTTGATCGAGATCAACGCCGACGGCAGCGAGAGCGTCGCGGCGACGGGCAAGAACGCCGCCGACGGCACCGTCGCGCTCGGCTCGGTCACCTACACCGCGCCCGGCACGCACAGCTATGAGCTGCGCGAGGTCGCCGGCGCGGCGGGTGGCGTGACCTACGACAGGGCGACCTACCGCGTGCACACGACGGTCACCGATGCCGGCAACGGCACGCTCGCCGTCAAGCACGAGCTCGCGGATGCCGAGGGCAACCCCACGGGCGATGACTCGGTGACGTTCACCAACGGCTACAAGGCCGCGCCCGTCACCCTCAAGCTGGGCGCCGCCAAGGTGCTCAAGGGCGCCGAGCTCAAGGCGGGGCAGTTCAGCTTCGAGCTCAAGAGCAGGGACGGCAAGGTCATGTCGACCGCCAAGAACGCCGCCGACGGCAGCGTCACGTTCGACGCGCTGACCTTCAAGCAGGCCGGCACCTACACCTTCACGGTGGGTGAGGTCGACGACGGCCAGGCGCACGTGACCTACGACAGGGCCGTGCACAAGATCGTCGTCACGGTGAGCGACGAGGCGGCAGACGGCACCAAGACGGGCTATCTGTCGGCGAAGGTCTCCTACGAGGGCGGCGCCGACGTGCCGCCGGTCTTCACCAACAGCTACGCCGAGGAACCCGGGACCCCCGGCACCCCCGAGAACCCCGGCACACCGGGCGGCGGCTCGGACGGCAGTTCCGATAGCGGCTCCGGCGGCAGCTCCAGCGGCGACGGCTCCAAGGGTGGCATGCCCGACACCGGCGACCGCAGCCTGCCGGCGGCTGCCCTCGCGGCCATGGCCGGCATCGGCGCGCTGGCCGTCGCGGGCGGCGCGGCCCTGTACCGCAGGCGTCGCTAGCGGTATGCACGAGTGGGGCGAATCCATCCGATGGGTTCGCCCCACTTGCCCTGCTGGGCGGGAGCGGGTAAGATATATCGAGCGCCTAGCGCGTTCGATGGGTTCGGATGACGACATGTTCCGAATCTGGTCAGGTCCGGAAGGAAGCAGCCATAAGGAGCCTCTGTCGGGCATCCGAATCCATCGAGCGCACGGGCGCTTTTTGGTGCCGCGATTTGGCCCGGCCGGCGGCGAGATATTTGGTGTCTCGCTGGTCCTCGGCTGCGCCTGCGGGATCGCTCGACTACCAAATATCTCGCCGCCGGCCGGGCCCCGTCGTCCAAAAATCACCCGTAGATGGCGCATTACACTAATTAAATCAATCCCGCGCGTTGTGCTGCTCTCTGGCTGCGTCAAAACATCGGTGGCTATGTGGTTCAAGAGACGGCGGTGCTGTTGCTTGATTTTTTGCAGTTAAAGGGGCCCGTTTCCCTGGGTTCTTCTACTTTTCTGGACACGGGTATATCGAGTCAACTGGCGGGTTTATCAATGGATCTGATTCCACTCGGGGGGGGGGACGAGGGACTCTCCCTGAGGGAACTCGTTGATTTGGCGAACGGCTCGAGCGCCCGCCACAGAATCGTTATCCTTGACAGCTGCTATTCGGGGGCGGCGGGATCGGTCGCGGGTATGGAGAACCATGCCGCAATCGCGGAGGGCGTCACCATCCTCACCGCCTCGCGAAGCGATCAGCCCTCGCTTGAGCGTAAGGGGCATGGCGTTTTTACAAGTCTTCTCATAAACGCTCTAGAGGGCGCTGCGGCGAACCTGACAGGCAGTATCACGCCGGGCAGTGTCTATGCGCACATCGATCAATCGCTTGGCATGTGGGACCAAAGGCCTGTTTTTAAAAACGAACACGGACAGCTTCGTGTCGCTGCGCGAAGTCGATCCCGCAATCTCACTCGATGATTTGCGGAAGCTGAAAAAGCTCTTCCCAACAGAGGACTATGAATACAGGCTGGATCCGTCGTATGAGCCAAGGGACGAGGGAAGAACAGACGCTATGCCTCCAGCAGAGCCCAGGAACAACCGGGTGTTCTCTCTGCTCCAGAAATACAACCGGCATGGTCTTCTGGTTCCAGTTGGAGCCGATCATATGTGGAACGCGGCGATGGAGAGCAAGTCCTGCCGGTTGACGCTCCTCGGCAATCATTATCGAAGGCTTGCGGACCAGGGCCTGCTTTGACACGTTGACTAACGAGGCTTTCAGCGATCATGCTCAACCTTTAGGGTTTGCGGCAAGAGGTCGGATAACGCTCAAGCCGTTTGATGCTCATCGAGGAGCTTTAGCTTCTCGATGAGCATCTTCGTCAGCTCCTCGTCTTGGATGAGGTCTATGCCGAAGCACTTCTTTCCTGCGTCCTTGAGGGATGCGCCGATGTGATACGCGGTCGCACTGTCGAGGATAAGGAAACGGTCGTGGAACGTCCTGGTGCGGCGGACGGTGAGCTGCGGGTACTGTGCGTTGAACACGTCGACGTCGCCTTGCGTGAGTCGGTTGCCGGAGGTGTAGACGGTCACCGCGACGCCCTTGCGCTTCTTTGCGAGGATGTTCAGGGTGTGGACATCTGCGTAGCCGTCCACGAGGGAGATTTCGCGCTCGGCGCGGCCCACGAGATCTGTCAGCAGACTGAAGGCGTCGAACATCTGCCCGGCGAAGAAGATCCGTTGGGGTTTCTCGACCTCGCCTTCGAGCAGGCGGAACACCTGATTGAAGCGCTCGTCGGTCGATTGCTGAAACGCCGTCTGACTCAACTCGACACCGCGCAGCCGCTCAAACAGGGTGGCATTTTCGGCGAGGAGGTGGCGCATGGCGACAAACGCCCTCATGATACTGATGCTGGTCTGCACCGCCACTTCGCTGCGTAGTACGCCGGACAGCATGGCTATGCCCTGCTCGGTATAGGCATAAGGGAGGTAACGCCGCCCGCCGCGGCCCTCCATGGTCTTTGAGGTTCCAATTTGGCACCTCAAAGACTCGTCCTCCTCTTTGGTCAGTTGAAAACGGAAGTCCTCGGGGAATCTGTCGGCGTTGCGTGCGGCGGCGCGGTTGAGATTTTTCGTCTCTACCTCGTATAACCGAGCTAGATCGGTATCGAGCATGATCTGCTGCCCACGAACGGTATGGATTAGGGGCTCTATGTTTGCGGAATCGACCAGGGCTATCGGCGCACTCGTTTCGACCGATTCGTTCTCGGCATCAAAATCGCTCACGGTTCCTCGATTCAAAGATGGGGACGCTCCTACGTCGAAAGCATTTTATCATCCTGGGGCTTTGTCGCCTGCCGGTCCAGTGGCGATGATCCCTGACGTTAGGGAGGGAGCGCGCTTCGTCGTGGCGATGTCGGCCCTAAGCCTCCCTCGCCATGACGGTGATTCGGCTCCCGTCGATGGTGATGGGCGCGCCCGCCCCGCGCTGGATCTCCAGGAGATCGGCGACCGTGGACACCATGATTTGCCACTCTTCGACCCAGGCGGCGCGGCCGTCGCGCACGACCTCGCGCTCGACGAGCTTGGCGCCCGGGCAGAGGCGCGCGTCGGGGTCCGGACCGACGACGGTGGGCCTCACCGGCTCCGCGGCCGCCTGATTTTCAAGACTTTAGTCTGCTGGCCGCGCAGCGGCCAGCTTTAAACCACCCGCTATGCGGGTGGAGACAAACGGCTTTGCAAAGGCTGCCCCTCCGACCGATATTGACGATTGTTCAGGCCGTCAAGAATTCGAGTCGAAGGGGTGGTCGCCATGGCCCAGAAGGCCTACAGCCTTTCCCACACGAAGTGGATGTGCAAGTACCACATCGTGTTCACGCCGAAGTATAGGCGCAAAGTCATCTACAACCAAATCAGGAGCGACATAGGGGAGATCCTCAGGAAGCTGTGCGAGTACAAGGGGATCGAGATAATCGAGGGGCACCTGATGCCCGACCACGTGCACGTGCTGCTGGCGATCCCGCCCAAGTACAGCGTCGCGAGCGTCATGGGCTACCTAAAGGGGAAGAGTTCGCCGATGATATTCGACCGGCGCGCCACGGGTCAAGATACACTAGGCCTGGACGGGCTCCGGGCCCGCGCCTTTAGACGCGAGCCCGGAGCCCGTGGGTTATACCCTAAGAGCAAACCACCCCTTTTTTAGAGGGTGGTTCTGATCTCTGAGCTTGTGGGTTGGCGAAGACAATAACCGCTGGCAGCTATTTTGAGTTCTTGATGCGGCGGGTGGCTGCGGTGGCTATTCCGAGTCCCATGGCGGCGATTCCTGCTAGCGCGATTGCGCTCGGCGTTGTGTCGCCTGTGTTTGCGAGCTTGTCGGCGGTCGTATTCGCTTGCTTGCCGTTGCTCGTGTTCGCCTGCTTGGTGGAGCTCGGCGCGGCGTCTTTGCCGGTCGCGGGCGAGCCGGTGGGCTGTGTCGTCTCGGCCGGTTGCGCCGAGCCGGAGGGAGGCGTTGTCTCGGTGGGTTTCGTTATCTCGGGCGAGGTGGCCTTATCTGCCGCGGCTTTTGCCTCTTCGTATGCCTTGCAGGCGTCGTCATAGGCCGCTTGCGCTTTTTCCAAATCGCTGAGGAGCGCATTACGCCTGGCTGTTTCCTCGTCGATGCAGGCTTTAGCTTTCTTCGCCTCACTTTCAAAGATGTTAAACTGTCCTTCCTGGATCTCGAGCCTACGCCGATAGCTGTCAAGGTCCGATTTGCAAGATTTTTCTTGCCTTTCTGCCGACATGATCTCCGAACGCAACTGTTGAGCAGCTGCGTAATCTCCGTTGTCGTATGCCTTTTTTAATTCTGCCTGAAGCTCGATTACCCGGTTGTGGGCCTCATTGTATTTGGCTTGCGCTGCATCGACGTTCGCTTGCATGGCGGGAAGGGGTCCCCTCAATTTGGCGGCTTCCGCCACCAGCTTGTCGTAGATCTCTTGAAGAGCGGCAATGTCATCATCGATTCCCGCAATTTTCTCGGAACTTGCGGCGGCTTTTGCGGCTTCGAGGTTTTTGAGCGCTTCCTGCATGGCCGCGTACGCCTTGTCTTTTTCGGCTGCCGCGGTTTCGCTCGAGGCCGCGGCAGCCGTCTGCAAGGCAACTGCATCGACGGGGGAGCTGGTTTCTGCCGCGATCGCCGTTACGGGGGCGATTCCCGCGACAAGCGCCACGGAAAGGGCGATGCCCATGGTTGCTCGTCTTGCTCTTCTTGCGAGAATGTCGTTCATCTCGGCACCTCATTTCAAGGGTCGGAGGCTATTTTGAGTACTTGATGCGGTGGGTGGCTGCGGCGGTTATTCCGAGTCCCATGGCGGCGATCCCTGCTAGCGCGATTGCGCTCGGCGTTGTGTCGCCTGTGTTTGCGAGTTTTTCGGCGTTCGTATTTGCTTTTTTGCCGCTGCTCGTGTTCGCCTGCTTGGTGGAGCTCGGCGCGGCGTCTTTGCCGGTCGCGGGCGAGCCGGTGGGCTGTGTCGTCTCGGCCGGTTGCGCCGAGCCGGAGGGAGGCGTTGTCTCGGTGGGTTTCGTTATCTCGGGCGAGGTGGCCTTATCTGCCGCGGCTTTTGCCTCTTCGTATGCCTTGCAGGCGTCGTCATAGGCCGCTTGCGCTTTTTCCAAATCGCTGAGGAGCGCATTACGCCTGGCTGTTTCCTCGTCGATGCAGGCTTTAGCTTTCTTCGCCTCACTTTCAAAGATGTTAAACTGTCCTTCCTGGATCTCGAGCCTACGCCGATAGCTGTCAAGGTCCGATTTGCAAGATTTTTCTTGCCTTTCTGCCGACATGATCTCCGAACGCAACTGTTGAGCAGCTGCGTAATCTCCGTTGTCGTATGCCTTTTTTAATTCTGCCTGAAGCTCGATTACCCGGTTGTGGGCCTCATTGTATTTGGCTTGCGCTGCATCGACGTTCGCTTGCATGGCGGGAAGGGGTCCCCTCAATTTGGCGGCTTCCGCCACCAGCTTGTCGTAGATCTCTTGAAGAGCGGCAATGTCATCATCGATTCCCGCAATTTTCTCGGAACTTGCGGCGGCTTTTGCGGCTTCGAGGTTTTTGAGCGCTTCCTGCATGGCCGCGTACGCCTTGTCTTTTTCGGCTGCCGCGGTTTCGCTCGAGGCCGCGGCAGCCGTCTGCAAGGCAACTGCATCGACGGGGGAGCTGGTTTCTGCCGCGATCGCCGTTACGGGGGCGATTCCCGCGACAAGCGCCACGGAAAGGGCGATGCCCATGGTTGCTCGTCTTGCTCTTCTTGCGAGAATGTCGTTCATCTCGGCACCTCATTTCAAGGGTCGGCGGCTCAACTTGGTAGCACTAACGTAAGTATATCAGGCGATTAACCTGCTCTTGAATCTCGCCAGAAATAACGAGCTGTTTACTCGTCTTTTGGGGCGGCAGTACTATCATGGTTCGAATTGAGTGTGAATGATGATAGGGAGCGCCTTTTTATGATTGAGTTGCTCAGGCGTTTCGGCGGTAAGTTTCGCCGGTATATGGTGATCGGTCCTGCGTGCAAGCTGATTGAAGTGGTGTTCGACCTGCTGACGCCGCTGGTGATTGCGCAGATGATCGACAAGGGCATTGGCGCGCACGACGTCAACGCCGTCGTCCACTACGGTATGCTGCTTGGCGCCATGGCTGTGATCGGCATCTCGTTTACGCTCGTCTGCCAAAAGATGGCGGCGCTGACCTCGCAGGGCATGGGCACTGATATTCGCGGCGCACTCTATGAACACATCAACAAGCTGAGCTATGCCGAGCTCGATCGCTTTGGCACGCCGTCGCTTATCACGCGCATCACCAACGACGTCAACCAGGTGCAGCTGGCCGTGGCGTTGGGTGTGCGCATGCTCATCCGCTGGCCCTTCCTGGCGGTGGGCTCCATGGTCGCGGCCCTCGCCATCGACCTTAAGCTTGGCATCATCTTTTTGATTTGCACACCCGCCATTGGCATGGTGTTTTGGTTTGTCATGGCGCGCTGCATCCCGTACTACAAGCAGCTGCAGGCAAAGCTCGACCGCATCGCGCTCATTTGTCGCGAGGGGCTTTCGGGCGCTCGCGTGGTCCGTGCGTTTGTGCGCGAAGACCACGAGCGTGAGCGTTTTGCCCAGGCCGCCGATGACCAGGCGCATGTCGCCATCGCTGTGGGCAAGCTCTCGTCGATTCTCAACCCCGTCACGTTTTTGGTGATGAACCTGGGCGTGTGCGCCATCCTGTGGGTGGGCGGCATCCAGGTCAACGTGGGCGAGTTCACGCAGGGCCAGGTCATGGCGTTTGTCAACTACATGACGCAGACCCTCACCTCCATCGTCTACGTCGCCAACCTGGTCGTGGTCTTTACCAAGGCGAGCGCCAGCGCGTCGCGTATCAACGAGGTGCTCAATTGCGTGCCGAGTATTACCGACGAGGGCAACGAGCCGGTCGCACTGCCCGAGCCGGGCAATGTCGCTCCCGTTCCTGCGTTGAGCTTTGACCATGCGAGCTTTTCGTTTGGCGTGGGCGCGGCAAATGCCGTGAGCGATGTGACGCTGGAGCTGCCGCTGGGCAAGACGCTCGGCATTATCGGCGGCACGGGCAGCGGCAAGTCCACGCTCGTTTCGCTTATCCCGCGCCTGTACGATGCGAGCGCTGGCAGCGTGAGCGTGATGGGCGCCGACGTGCGCGCCTGGCCGCTCGACCAGCTGCGCCATGTGGTCGCGACCGTCCCGCAGCGCGCGTCGCTGGTGAGCGGCACCATCCGCAGCAACCTGACCTGGCGTGACGAGTCAGCGACCGACGATGAGCTCTGGGCGGCGCTCGATATGGCGCAGGCCAGCGAATTCGTGCGCAACAAGCCGCAGGGGCTCGATGCCCCGGTCGAGGCGGGCGGTAAGAACTTCAGCGGTGGCCAACGCCAGCGCCTGACCATCGCGCGCGCCCTGGTGGGCTCGCCTCAGATATTGATCATGGACGACTCCGCCTCGGCACTCGACTTTAAGACCGACGCGGCGCTTCGCCATGCCATCCGCGAGCGCAGCGTGCGCGGTGCCGCCGAGGGCGGGCTGCCGCTCACGACGGTCATCGTGAGCCAGCGCGTCTCGACCGTGCGCGATGCCGACATGATCTGCGTGCTCGACCACGGATCGGTTGCGGGCCTGGGCACGCATGACGAGCTGTATGCAAGCTGCCAGCTCTATCGCGAGATTTGCCAGTCGCAGCTGCGCCGCGAGGAGCTCGAGGGCCAGCAGGGGAGCACGGTGCCCGCGTCCGCCCCGACTGCCCCTGCGCCTACTTGCTCAAAGGAGGGTTGCTAGATGAACCCGTATACTTCTTCCGGTTCGGTCGCCACGATGACCGCTAATGTGTCCGGCAACGATAACCTCAACGACCTGGGCGACGGCCCGCGCCAACCCGGTGATCCCGAGCGCTATCCCGTGGGCGCGGTGACGCGCCGCCTGCTGGGCTATGTTCGCCCGCACCGTATTTCGTTTACGGCGTCGTTTGTGAGCGCCGCCATCTCGGTGATTCTGCAGCTCTACACGCCCATCCTCATTGGTGAGGGCATCGACCTCATCGTTGCCACCGGGCAGGTGGACTTCGATGCGCTGCTGCCGCTCGTTACCAAACTCGCGATTGTCGTGATGGGTGCTGCGGCCTTCCAGTGGCTGCAGGGCTACTGCGTCAACCGCCTGTCCTACGAAACGGTGCGCGACATGCGCGTGGAGGCGAGCGACAAGCTCAGCCGCATGCCGCTCAGCTTTGTCGACAGCCATGCCCACGGCGACCTTATGAGCCGCGTGGTCAACGACGCCGATCAGGTGGGCGACGGTCTGCTGCAGGGCTTTACCCAGCTCTTTACCGGCGTCATCACCATCGTGGGCACGCTTGCGTTTATGCTCTCCATTAACCTGACCATGACACTCGTGGTGGTGCTCGTCACGCCGCTTTCCATCTTTGCAGCTGGCGCCATCGCCAAGCTCTCCAACAAAAGCTTTACGGCTCAGCAGCGTATTCAAGGGCAGCTCGGCGGTCATATCGAGGAGTATGTGGGTGAGCAAAAGCTGGTGGACGCCTTCGCCTACGGCCCGCACGCTCAGCAGCGCTTCGATGCCCTTAACGCCGAGCTCTATACAGCAGGTGAACGCGCGCAGTTTATGGGTTCGCTCTCCAACCCCGGCACGCGCTTTATCAATAACATCATCTATGCCGTGGTCGCTGTGATCGGCTGCGTGGGCGTGATCACGGGCGTGCCAGCGGCGCTTACGGTGGGCGGCGTGCAGATTTTCCTGTCCTATGCCAACCAGTACACCAAGCCGTTCAACGAGGTCACCAACGTCATCACGCAGATCCAGACCGCGTACGCCTCGGCGCGCCGCATGTTTGCGCTGCTCGATGCGCGCGAGCAGGAGCCCGACGCGTCGGACGCCGTAGAGCTTGCCGCCCCGCAGGGCGAGGTTTCGTTTGAGCATGTGGACTTTAGCTATGTGCCCGACCGCAAACTGCTGCAGGATATCTGCATCGATGCCAAGCCCGGCATGCGCTTTGCCCTGGTCGGTCCCACGGGCTGTGGCAAGACAACGCTCATCAATTTGCTGCTGCGGTTCTACGATATCGACGCCGGTCGCATCGCGGTCGATGGCCGTTCCTCGCGTGACTACACGCGCGCAAGCCTGCGCCGTGCCTTTGGCATGGTGCTGCAGGATACGTGGCTGTTCGAGGGCACCGTGGCGGACAACATCGCCTACGGTTGTCCCGATGCCACACGCGAACAGGTTATCGAGGCGGCCAAGCGCGCGCATGCGCACAAGTTTATCGTGCAGCTGCCAGGCGGCTACGACACGGTGATTGGCGAGGACGGCGGCACGTTTAGCCAGGGTCAAAAACAGCTGCTGTGCATCGCGCGCGTCATGCTCACCGACCCGGCGATCTTGCTGCTGGACGAGGCAACGTCGAGCATCGATACGCGTACCGAGCTGCAGGTGCAGGCGGCATTCGACGAGCTCATGGCCGGTCGTACGAGCTTTGTCGTGGCGCACCGCCTGTCGACGATCCGCAACGCCGACTGCATTCTGGTGATGCGCGACGGCCAGATTATCGAGCTCGGCACGCACGACGAACTGCTGGCGGCAGACGGCTTCTATGCCGAGCTCTACCGCAGCCAGTTTGCCCAGTGAGCAAGCCCGTGGGGCAAATTAATCAATCGACAGACGGTGGTTTACATCTGTCACGTTAGTACTAAGATATTCATCTAATAAATTGCATTAGTGGCTTTAGTTTTGGGGGAAACGAGGCAACGTGACTATGACGTGCTCTTTGGTGGTTAACAGCAAGAGCGGTAATACCAGGATGGTTTCGGGTGCGATTAAGCGCACTCTGCAGGCTGCGGGCGTTGAGTTTGTCCATGCCGCGGCGTTGAGCGACGATGCGGATGCAGATCAGGTTGCGCTCGAGGCGCAGGGCGCCTGCGCGGCCGACATGGTGCTCGTCGGTTTTTGGTGCGACAAGGGCGCGTGCACGCCTTCGGTCGCGGCGTTGCTCTCCGCCTTGCACGGCAAGCGCGTGTTCCTGTTTGGCACCTGCGGCTTTGGGGCCGACCAGAGCTATTACCAGCAGATTATCGACCGCGTAACTTCCAATCTGGCCGTGGATGCCGAGCTTGCGGGCTGGGCGATGTGTCAGGGTAAGATGGGCCCTGCGGTCAAACAGCGCTACGAGGCCATGCTCGAGCAAGATCCCGACAACGCCCGATTTAAGATGCTGCTCGACAACTGGGTTGCCGCGAAGGACCATCCCACCAAGGAAGATCTGGACAACATGGCGGCGGCGGCCAAGAAGGCCGTGCTGGGGGAGTAGCTCCCATCGCTGACGGCGGTCGGTCCATCTTTCTAAATGAAACGTCCTCCCGGGCGTCGGGGCACGAAGTTCCCTGCTCTACAGTCCTGCGCAAGACGAAGGCCACATTAAGTGGCCTTCTTTGCGTGCGGAACTCGCGATGAACTTCGTGCCCCGCCGTCCGGGAGGACGCCTCTTTATTGATGGGAGGCCTGATAGGTCGATGGTTCCGTGCCCGGATGCGTCCAAAGTGGGACGGGCTTTCCGGATGGGCAGGCTTTCGAAAAATGCGTCCCGGAATTTGCCTTTGGAATGGGACGTAGTTTCCCGTTGAGGTGCTTTGCGGAAAGTGCATCCCACTCTGGGCGGTCGAAGTGGGACACACTTTCCCAAAGGCGCTCCAACGGGAAATTGCGTCCCATTATTCGGTCAAGAAACGGGATGCATTTTCCCAATGAGAGCAAAACCGGAAAATGCATCCCACAATCAGCCCTCAAAGTGGGACGCCGTTTCCCAATGAGGCTCAAGCGGAAAATGCATCCCGGAATTTGCGCTCAAAGTGGGATGCGGTTTCCGGTTGAGGGTCTAAGGGGAAAGTGCGTCCCAGAATCGACGCTTGAAATGGGATGCAGTTTCCCGATGAGGCACTCGACGGAAAATACATCCCAGAAATGGCCTTTGAGCTGGGATAAGATTTCCGCGGCATCTCGGATTCTCAAAAATGAGACACGCCGTTGGCGAAAATGAGACACGTGATATCGGGCATCGGACGTATCATTTGCAAAAATGAGTCCACTCCACTCGAGTAAAGCGAGGTCCCTCATGTACGTTCCACACCCCCGTATCCGTAGGCTGTCGAAAATCCCACTTGTTGGGACGGCGGCGCTTGCTGCGTTGATCGCCACGAGCGTCGCCTGCTTCACGGCCACGCCCCAGGTTGCCCAGGCGGCAGACGCGCCCGCAATCACCGATATGACCGAGCAGGATTATCAAGCCCTGGGTCTGGGCACGAGCGAGGACATTCCGGCCGATACCGTTGGCCCCTATTCCACTGATACCCCCACGACGTTTGCCACGCGCAGCGAGGTCTATATGGCAGCTAACGGTAGCCATGGCAATCGCTACACTCTGCGCGACAAGCTCGAGAACGTCGAGCGCGGTGACATTGGCGGCAGCAGCAAACTCACCGATGGCTATGGAAGTGTGTGGGGCGCCGCAAAGTTCTGGCAAAACGTCAACAACTTCGATACGAACAGCGATCTCTACAAGCATAGCGACTACGGTGGCGGCACCTGGTCGTACCTAAGCAACAATGAGTCCTCAACAGTACTCGCCAACGACAACAACGGTTTCTCGGGCATTCACGCCACGAGTGTTGAGTTCTGCAGCGACGCCAGCACGGGCAAAAAGAGCCGCGTTGCCGAGCTCCGTGCCTACGGCGACAGTTCCTCCACGACGATTGACGGCAAGTCATACGCCGGAAAGGTTGAGCTGGTCCTCTACTCGTTTAGCAACGGGCGTACGCGCACTCTCGACACACACCTGCCGGTGACGGTCAACACTAATATGATGTACGAAGGCCGTTTTAAGTACCTGGATGCCGGTTACCTGCAAGAGCACGACGCCGTCTTTGATGTCGAGGCGGGCGATGTCGATGGCGACGGCGTCGACGAGCTTTTTGTCTACGCGGGCTGCTATGTCGACGAGAACGGCGTGCGCAAAGCTGTAGTCGACATGTATGACTTGGAGGGCGGCAACTGGAAGCAAAGCGTCGTCAAGATCGATGCCGGTAACGCCGCGGACTACACCACGCACAACAAGGGCGGGAACGACTCCTGGACGCAGCTTCAGTCAGCTCCTGTCGTTTCGCTAGCGGCCGGCGACCTCGATCGCGATTTTTGCGATGACCTCGCCATCGTGGTCTCGGCACCCTACGGCAAGAAGAATATTGATAAGTCGACGCATTGCGAGCTGTTTTCGTGGGATGCATCCAAGGGTGCGCTCGTCCATGTCGATGCTCTGGGCGACGCGGGCGCAATCTCCCTCTCCGCGAACGGCAAGACCATGGTCGCTGCGAATGCGACGTTCGGCACGTTTGCCGCCTACGATGAAGAAGGAAAGAAGACGGGTGAAACCGTCACGGGCCTTATTCTTGCGGGCTATGACTGGCAACGCAGCGCTTTTGATTACGGCGCTTCTGACGGCAGCAAGGGGCTGTACGGCGCGCTGTACCGCTACGCGTATTTTGACTCGGAGTCTGGCGAGTTCAAGCTTTCCGATTGCAAGGAATACAGAGACGGGCTCCTCGCCTCCTATGGGCTGATGCATGTGCCCAACAGCGCATGGAAGGATGGCGCTCAGGATAAGCGCTATCCGTGCACCTTGGCGCCTATTGCCCTTGCCACTGCCAACCTTGACGGCCTGTCCGAGCAGCTGGCGGTCGACGAGGTGCTCGTGGGCGGCGATGTGTTCCGCGACTTTGCCTGCAACACGGCACAGAGCGGGGCTCAGGGCTTGGGGTCCATGGTCGGAACCATGAGCATGAGCGGTCAGCAATACAACAGCAGCAACAAGCATGACCACAAGGGTATAGAGCAGGTGTGGATCAGCGACGTCAAGGCGGGCAGCGTCTCGGGTTCGGACCGCTATAACGAGAGCTTTATCGCCGTGGTGGGCAAGCACCGCGACGAGGACCTGCGCAAGAACGATGACTACTATTGGATGACCGCCTCGCATTTTTCGCTCGACGAGAACGGAAAGGTGCGCCGCGGCGAGGAGCAGGTGATTAGCGAGAGCAACCGTCGCGGCACTACCTATGGCACATTTATCTCGCTCGCGCTGCCCGATGTCGACAACGACAGCGTCAAGATTACGTACAAGGACCGCTACAAGGTCTATACCAACCCGCGCGTGCTTGCCGTGCTGCAGGATGCGCCCTATGTTGAGGATCTGGAGCAGGCATACGGCTATCTGGTGTTGGGCGGCACGTCATACGGAGAGGAAAAGGGCACGGGGACATCCCAGGGCTATACCATTGGCGCCGAGTTGGGCGTTGCCGTCGAGGTGCAGACCGGTCCGCCCCTGGTCGCGATGAATGCTTCAGTCGATTTTGCCGCCGAGGGATGCTATGACTACCGGAGCGAGCGCACGGTCAGCGCAAGCGTAAGCTATGAGTCGCATGCCGGCGAGGGTGACAAGGCCGTGCTCTACACGATTCCGATGGTCTATTACGAGTATGAGATCGAAAATGAGGAAACTGGTGGCAAGGGCGTGATGGCGGCGCCCGTGTCGCTCGGCGCGCAGACCTCGGTCGTTAATGTCGAGGCCTATGACCGCATTGCCAAACAGCACAATATGACGCCGCTCAGCTACTTTTTGACCAACCGGTCGGGAGAACCCGGAACCTATCAAACGACGCTCAACGGCGAGACTCCCGTTGGGGATTCCTTTGGCCTGGGCAAGCCTGGCGTAACGCGCGCCTACACGCACGATGGGTTTAACGGCGCCGCCGCGCAGTCGGGGGCGAGCATTGAGCAGACCATCGAAGTCGAGGAGGGCAAGGAGCAGGAGCTCGAGCTCGGCTTGACGCTGAACGGCAGCGTTGTCATGGGCGCGAAGCTCGCAAAGCACGAGTTGTTTGGCGGCCTGTGCTTTGGTGCCAACGCCGGCTTTACTACGGGTAACTCCTCGAGTGAATCGACCGAATACGGCGGCACCGTCGACAACCTGCCCGAGGCCGCGCAGGGCAAGTACGGTTTTGTGTGGCGTCTGGGCGTCAACGCGGTGGATGTCGACAAGTTCGAGGCAGACTCGGGCGACAAGCTCGGCACCAAGGACACCGACCAGTTCTGGATCGTGGGCTATGACGTTAAGGACGTCGAGATGCCCGACGCGCCGGCCGTGACGGGCTTTACGGCAAACGCCGTCGATTCGACCAGCGTTACGTTTAGCTGGGACGATGTACTCGCAAACAAGAGTGGCTTTAGCTACGGCGTGGGCATGCTGCAGAGCAATGCGGCGGACGTGGTTGTGAACAGCTGGAAGATCGCCGACAACACGCAGACCTCGCTTACCTGGGATGGTTTGCAGCCCAATACGGAGTATCGATTCGCGATTGCCGCCGTTAAGAATGGATCCACGACCGAAACAGGTATTCGCTCGGCAATCATCACGGTCAAGACCATGCCCGATGGCATGACGATGACCGTGAGCGGACCTGCGGCGGATGCTGCGGAGGGGTCGGATCTTGGATACGACTCTTCGGTTGAGCGCACGGCGGGAAGCCACCTGACGCTCTCGGCGATTGGCCATGTGAAGCAACTCGGTGCCGACGATAGCGAAACAGGGCTGGCACCGACCTATATGTGGTACCGCAAGGGCCGCGGCGAGACAGAGTTTAAGCTCGTGGGTGCCGATGGCAACCTCGCGGCTGGAACGGCCTCAAAGCTCGAGATTGACCTGACCGCAGACGATGACGGTGCGCAGTATTACTGCCACGTGGGATACAACGACGTGGGCCTCGACACCGGCACGACGCTCGTGAATATCGAGGCCGAGGAGACGGCGCCCACAACGGTGAACGCCACCCCGATCCGCACGCGCCGCCTGTTCTCACAGGCAAGTGCGGGCGCCAAGAAGTTCCTGGACCATACGCTGGTAAACACCGCCGGCCCAACCGATTCCGAAGGCTCAAAGGACCCCGAGACTCCGACAGCCCCGGAGACCCCGACGAATCCGGACAAGCCCAAGTCCGACAACGGAGCTAAGACCGACACCAAGGTCAAGACTACGACCACAGCGAAGAACCTCGCAAACACCGGCGACCAAACATTCGCCCTAGTCGCCACCGCAGCAGCAGCGGGAGCAACGCTCGTAGTGATAGCCCTCATCATGCTAATCAAACGCCGCAAGACCCACTAGCGGCCAGTCGAACATATCGACAAAGTAAAACCCGGGTAGCCAAAAAACAGGCCACCCGGGTTTTCTGTTGAGTGGAGACTCCGCAAGCGGAAACTGCATCCCACAATTAGCGCCCGGAACGGGACACATTTTCCGTCAAGCCCTCATCCGGAAAATCCATCCCAGTTTGAGCGCCCAGACCGGGACGCACTTTCCCAAAGGGTCCTCAACGGGAAACTGCGTCCCATAATTAGGCCGAGAAATGGGATGAACTTTCCCAATGAGAGCCAACCGGAAACCACGTCCCAGAATCAGCCCCCAAAGTGGGACGCACTTTCCCAACGAGCCTCAACCGGAAAATACATCCCGGAATCCAGCTGAATAGTGGGACACACTTTCCCAATCGGGTCCCAAGCGGAAACTGCATCCCATTCCAGACAAGAATTCCGGGACACACTTTCCGCAAACAAAGAAGGCCACATAACGTGGCCTTCAACTTATATATGTTCGGCGATACACCCAAGACAAGCCACGCCCCAACATCAGGGCGTCTGTCCAGGCGGAGACATATAAGGTTCATCGCGAGTTCCGCACGCAAAGAAGGCCACTTAATGTGGCCTTCGTCTTGCGCAGGACTGTCCGAGCAGGGAACCTTATATGCCTCCGCTCGGACAGACGTTTCAGTTATGAACTCGCAGCTAGTCGCTATTTGATCTTGGTCGTACCCGGTGCCAGGTTGGGGTCGGTCTCGTTGGCCTCGGTCTGGAAGTGCTCGGTGTACACGTTCTTGCCGTCGCGGAACATCTCGTAGTATTGCATCTTGGCGTAATCCTCGCGTGCCTTGGTGGCGGCTGCTGCGGCGGCGTCGTCACCGGTGACGTTGGAGGAGAGCGCCCAGCGCAGGCTAGCGTCCTCGTAGCCCACGGAGTTGATAGCGGGCAGCGACTCGCGCAGCGTCATATGCGCCTTCTGGTAGTCGGTCAGCGGTGCGCCGATCAGCTGCATGAGCTGCGTGGACAGGTAGTTGGTGGACAGGTCGTCGACCTCGCTCGTCTGGTCACAACCGGCAACGTCGTAGTTAGCCCAAATGATGTAGTCGGTCTGCCACAAGCGCTCCTGGTGGGTGGCGTCGTCCTCGCCGGTAAACCACTTATCGTTGAACTTGGACGGGAAGAACGGCTGGTGGTCGCCCCAGAACACCACGACCACCTTACGGTCGAGCTTGCTCAGGGCGTTGAGGAAGTAGCGCAGCGCCTGGTCGGACTGTTCGATGCACGAGACATACTCGTCGACATCGGAGAGCGTGCCGTCCTCGACGGTCTTGGCGTCCAGGTCGGTCGTGTCGATGTTCAGGTGCATCTGCTTGTCGACCGGCAGCAGGCCCGTGTCGTAGCCTGAGTGGTTCTGCATGGTCACGTCGAAGATAAACTGCGGATCGGCGTTCTGGTCGAGCAGCTCAAGAATCTTGTCGTAGGTCGCCTGGTCGGTCACCATGCCGCGCAGGGTATCGGCGCCCTGGAAATCGTTGATGGACAGGAACTGGTCAAAGCCAAAGTCCTTGTAGACGTTCTCGCGGTTCCAGTTGGTCGCGTGGTTGGGGTGCATGGCCGTGGTGGAATAGCCGAGCGATTTGAACTGCTCTGCCAGATTCCCGGTCGTTTCCATGTTGTAGATGGTGTAGGGGTACACGCCCGAGCCCAGGTTGGCCATGGAGTTGCCGGTCATAAACTCAAACTCGGTATTGGCCGTGCCGCCGCCGTAGGCGCTCACGTAGAGCTTTCCGCGGCTGAGGCAGTTGGACAGGTTCTTAAAGTACTGCGGACCTTCGTAGCCGGCGCGCATGTTCTGGTAGATCGACAAATCCGAGAACGTCTCGTTCATGATAGCGATGACCGTGGGCTTCTCGCTATCGAACTGCTCCTTTGCGGCGGCGCGCTCGTCGCTCTTGGCGGCATCGGACTTGTCGTAGGTCTTGGCGTACTTTTTGAGCGTTGCCTTGGCGTCGTCGACAGAGTAGTCGGCGGGTTTGGGCGGCTTGATGGACTGCGCGGCACTAATAAATGCGGGCAGGTAGCCCTCGCGCCAGTAGCTCTCGAGCGGGCGCCAGGTGTAGACGGTGATGCCCAGGGTGTTGTAGTAGTCGATGAGCGTGACGTGTGCGGTCACGCCGCCCAGGCACAGAACGGCAACGAGCAGGTTGGTGAGCAGCATGCGCTTGGCGTTGGCGGCGCCCTTCTGGCGATGCGGTGCCACGAGGCCGGCGTACTCGCACAGCAGCATGCCGATGGCGGTAAAGCCCATCGACAGCACGCAGAACAGCGAGATCGAGAAGGTGTAGCCGTTGCCGGCGACCGCGGCGGCGGTGGAGATGGCCGAAAGGTCGCCCGGCTGGATGGGCATGGATTTAAACGTGATGACAAAGAACTCGGCAATGCCTAGGACAAAGAGGGCAAAGGCCAGGACTGCGGGAGCTGCGCCGTGGCGCTGGAATAGGAAGAACAAGCCGACCATGAGCACGGTGATAATGGCCCATTCGAGCAGAATGCACAGGGGGTAGACCCAGGTAAAGTCGTGGTTGGACGAGACCTCCATGCCCAGCAGCGCAAAGACGCCGGCGAGCAGTAGGCACAAGACGGCGGCGACGAGCGGTTTGCCCACAAAGGCGCCGCGCAGACGGGCGAGCTTGCCGGTGGGGGCGGGGGCGTCGGGCTCGGCGAACGCAAAGACGCGCGGGGCGACGCGGTCGCGGGCGATGCTGGCCCAAGCGCAGCCGGTGAGGATGGCGTTGGTCAGGATGAGCATCACAAAGGCGAGCGGCTCGTTTTGGGCGACGAGGCCAATGGCGCCCCAAATGGTCAAAAAGAGCTGGAACAGGCCGAAGGCGGCGCTCCACCCAAGAGCGCTTTTGGCGACGGTGCCCGACTGAGCGCGAATGGCCTTGGCCTCGCGCAAAACAAGGTAGACGGTCGCCACAAGACCGACGAGCGAGATGGCGGCAGCGAACATGCTGAGACTCCTCACAAACTAAAACCTACGAAAGCGGGGGTTTACCCGATTGTTACCAAGATATGCGCTGCAATTGGTGTCTGCGCACAACAACCAGCCATATTAACGCGCACGTGTGGCGGTGTGGCGCAATGTGGTGGCGACCTGCGCGATAATGGACGGGAATTACACGGAAACGTAAAGGCTTCTTAAAGAATTAGCGAGGATGAGGCGATGAACGAGCAGGTTTGCACCAAGGCTGTGGATACGTGCGGCTATCCGGTCGAGACCACGGGCAATGCGGTGCTGGACATCTTGGAGCATCGCTCGTCTACGCGTGCCTTCGCGCGTGGTGACGACGACCGTCCCGTAGCGGTGACCGACGAGCAGCGGGCGGCGATCTTGCATGCGGCGAGTCGCGCACCGTCGGCGGGCGCCATGATGATGTATTCCATCGTGAGCATCCGCGAGCAGGCCACGCTCGATCGTCTGGCCGACCTGTGCGACCACCAGCCCATGATCGCCAAGGCGCCCTGGGCACTAATATTTGTGGTCGATTATGCCAAGTGGATCGATCTGTTTGAGCACGTGGGCTGCTTTGAGCCCGAGTTTGTCGAGCGTACGGGCAAGGCGCCCCGCCGCGCGCCGGGTTTGGGCGACTTTGCCATCGCGGCCCAGGACGCCGTGATCGCCGCGCAAAACGCCGTGGTTGCCGCCGAGGCCCTGGGGCTGGGGAGCTGCTATATCGGTGATATCGTCGAGAATGCCGAGGAAGTTGCCGCGTTGCTGGACTTGCCGCCCTATACCATGCCGCTGTCGATGCTTATCATCGGCACGCCTCGCAAAGAGCGCCCGGCAATCGCGCACCCCGTGGTGAACCTGGTGCACGAGGAACGCTACCGCCGTGCGGACGACGCGACTATGGACGCGCAGGTGGCCGAGATGGACGCGATGTTCCGTCCGCATGCCCGCGAGGTGGGGGAGCGCGTCGTGGACATCTATACCCGCAAGCACACGAGTCCCTTTATGGCCGAGATGAGCCGCTCCATGGAGTGGTGGTTCAAAAATTGGCTCGGAAAATGACGAATGTGACAAAGGGACAGCCCCTTTGTCACATTCCATATCGCTGCGGTGGCCTAAAGGCCGTATAAATGTTTATCTAGCTGGGAAAACAGTGCATTAAAACATGGGCCGATTGCCTATAATTCCTTCGAACATTAAAGTTGGGAGGAAACCGGCTTATGGAACAAAAGGCCAAGGAGGCAGCCTCGCACGCTGCGATTCCTGTGAGCATCTCGGCGATGCTCGTCACGCTGGGCGTGGTGTACGGCGATATCGGCACCAGCCCCATGTATGTAACCAAGGCGCTCGTCGCCGGCAACGGCGGCATCGGAAGCGTGACGGAGGAGTTCGTGCTCGGCGCGCTCTCCCTTGTCGTGTGGACGGTTACGCTGCTGACCACTATCAAGTACGTGCTCATCTCGCTGCGTGCCGACAACCACGGCGAGGGCGGCATCTTCGCCCTGTACAGCCTGGTCAAGCGCTGCGGCAAGTGGCTCATCATTCCCGCCATGCTGGGTGGCGCCGCGCTGCTCGCCGACGGCATCCTCACGCCGGCCGTTACCGTTACCACGGCCATCGAGGGCCTGCGCACCATTCCCGCGGTCCATGCCGTACTGGGCGATGACCAAGGTCGTGTCGTGGCCATCACGCTCGCCATCATCATCGTGCTCTTCTTGGTGCAGCGCATCGGCACGGCCAAGATCGGTCACGCCTTTGGCCCCATCATGACGCTGTGGTTCCTGTTCCTGGGCGGTACGGGTCTGTTCTTTGTCTTCCAGCACCCAGCCGTGCTGCTGTGCCTCAACCCGGTGCGCGGCATCGCCTTTTTGCTGAGCTCCAACAACCACGCAGGCATCATGATCTTGGGCAGCTGCTTCCTGGCCACCACCGGCGCCGAGGCGCTCTACTCCGACATGGGCCATGTTGGCCGCGGCAACATCTACGCCACCTGGCCGTTCGTTAAGTGCTGCCTGCTGCTGTCCTACATGGGCCAGGGCGCTTGGCTCATCAACAATGCTGCCAACCCCGAGCTCATGGGCATTGCCGACCTCAACCCGTTCTACCAGATGCTCGCTCCGGGCCTGCGTCCGTTTGCCGTCGGCCTTTCCACTATCGCGGCCATCATCGCCTCGCAGGCGCTCATCACCGGCGCATTCTCGCTGGTGTCCGAGGCCAGCCGTCTGGACCTCATGCCGCACATGCAGGTCTTCTACCCGGCCGAGACCAAGGGCCAGCTCTACATTCCCATGGTCAACAACGTCATGCTCGTGGGCTGCGTCATCGTGGTGCTGCTGTTCCAGAACTCCGCGCACATGGAAGCCGCCTATGGCCTGGCCATTACGCTGACCATGATGTGTACCACGCTGCTGCTGTTCTTCTACCTGCACGAGGAGCGCAAGCTCAAGGTCGCCCCGTGGATCTTCGCCGCTTTCTTCCTTATGCTCGAGGGCTTCTTCTTTGTGAGCTCGCTCACCAAGTTCTTCCACGGCGGCTACTTCACCATCCTTATGGCCGCCCTCATCATGGGCGTCATGGTGTGCTGGTACAACGGCACGGCGGTCGAGCAGCGCCAGTTTACGCTGCTGCCGCTGCGCAGCTACCTGCCGCAGCTCAAGCGCCTGCGCGAAGATGACCGTTACGAGCGCATGAGCGACAACATCGTGTACCTGACCAAGGACACCCATACCGACTACATCGACCGCGACATCGTCTACTCGATTCTGGACAAGCATCCCAAGCGCGCCCGCGCCTGGTGGTTCGTCAACGTCGAGACCATGGACGAGCCGTATACGTTTGCCTATTCGGTCGAGACGTTCGACACCGACTACGTCTTCCGCGTGCATCTGTACCTGGGCTATAAGGTCAACCAGCGCGTCAATGCCTACCTGCGCCAGGTTGTTCAGGACCTTGCCGCCACCGGCGAGCTGCCCGCGCAAAAGCACGATTACTCGGTCTACAAGGACCCGGGCAACATCGGCACGTTTAAGTTCGTCATGATCCGCAAGCTGCTGGCGCCCGAGAGCGATGTGGAGCCCAGCGAGCGCACGGCCATCACGCTCAAGTACATCATCCGCCGCGCCGCCGGCACGCCTGCGCGCTGGTACGGCCTGGAGAACTCTAACGTGAGCTTTGAGTATGTGCCGCTGTTCACCAAGTTCAAGGCCGTGAACAAGATGCAACGCCTGGCTCCCAACGAGCGCCCGTAGGCGCCGACAGGTTGCACGGAGTTGGTTTTCGATGGACAAAACTAAAGCCGGGGAGTTAAACATGGATGCAAGGACACTCGACGTCCGCGAGGCGGGTATCGACGCCGCCGAAGATCGGTTCTTTACGAATCGGGCCAACATGGACATGGTCGATCGCGTGATTTCGATCGTGGCATTGGTATTTGGAGCGGTGTGCGTGTGCGCCCTGCTCGCGCACGTGCTGTTTGTCTAGCGACTGCCGGCGATAAAGGCTTTACACTTAGAGCCACCACGAGGGAAACCACCACAAAGGTGCCTGTCCCCTTCGTGGTGGTTTTTGTTTTTGAGGGAGGGCGCGGTGCTTGTGGACGCTCGTGTAGATAGCGATCTTGTCGAGAACTTTTGGTGGCGGCGCTCGACGCTCACGCGCCGCGGCCCGCTGTACGACCTTGGCGTCTCGGCAGGGTTGTTGCTGGCGGCGACGGTTATCGGTGCGCTGCTCGACAGGCCCGGGCTTGCCCCCAGCATTATGATCGTCTACGTGCTCGCCGTGCAGATGTGCGCGTTTTTTACCTCGAGCCGTCTGTATTGCCTGCTGACGTCTGCCGCCGCCGTGGCGCTCTACAACTTGTTGTTTATCGAGCCGCGTTACTCGCTCACGATTATCGATCGCTACTATCCGGGCATGTTCGTCATCATGTTCGCGGTCTCGCTCGTGTCGAGCTCCATTGCCCTGGCGCTGCGCCGCGCGTTGGCTCAGGCCGCCGCGAGCGACCGCCGCACTCAGATGGTGCTCGAGACCAATCGTATGTTGCAGCGCTGCGCCGACGAGCAGCAGATCGTGCACGCCACGGCCACCCAGCTGGCACGCCTTTCGGGCTGTCCGTGCGTGTGGTACAGCGCGGATGAAGAGGGCGATGACCTGCTACCCCATGTGACGTATACCGCCGTGGGCGATGCCGCGCCGATACATCAGCTGGCGCCCCAGATGCCGCCGCTGCTCTCGGCCTCGGCATATGTGGGTACGCCGCTCGACGCCACGTATGGCGGCTCGGCCTTTTACGGCGTCTACCTCACCGTGCGCTCGGGCGACACCATGGTGCGCGAGGGTAAGCCTTCCTCGGTGGTGGGCGTGCTGGCTATCGTTACCGAGGCCGATGCGCTCACGCACGAAGAGCGGATGCTGGCCGATGCTATCGTGAGCGAAGGCGAGCTGGCGATCGACCGCGCCCGTGCCATGAAGGCACGCGAGGAGGCAGCGGTGCTCGCCAAAAACGAGCAGCTGCGTGCCAACCTGCTGCGCTCCATCTCGCACGATTTGCGCACACCGCTCACGAGCATCTCGGGCAATGCCGATGTGCTGCTCGATCAGGGTTCGACCGGCACCGCCGTGCTCGACGACCAGACGCGCCGCAACATGCTGCTGTCCATTCGCTCCGATGCGCTGTGGCTCAACGCCACCGTCGAGAACCTGCTTGCCATCACTAAGCTGGAGGGCGGCGGCATGCATCTGTCGACCACGCTCGAGCTCATGGACGATATTGTCGAGGAGGCGTTGCGCCACGTGAATCCGGCCGTGTGCGAGCACGAGCTTAGGGTGGTGTCCTGCGACGAGCCGGCGCTCGTCAACGTTGACGCGCGCCTGATGGTGCAGCTGCTGGTGAACCTGGTCAACAACGCCATCGTCTATACGCCGGCGGGCTCGCATATCGTCATTTCGATTGCCGCCGAAGACGGGCGCGTGAGGTGCTCGGTGGCAGACGACGGGCCGGGCATTGCGCCCGAGGACCAGGCTCGGATTTTCGAATCGTTCTATACCGCCAACCACGGGTTGGCCGACAGCCGCCGCAGCGTGGGCCTGGGCCTTTCTCTTTGCCGCTCTATTATGCTGGCGCATAGCGGTAGCATAGAGGTTGCCGCGGCGGACCCGCACGGCTCGATTTTTACCATCGAGCTTCCCGCTGCCGATGTTTCGTTTGATAAGGAGTAGCGCCGTGCCGAACTCTGCTATGAAGCCGCTCATTTTGGTTGTCGAGGACGACCCCGCCGTCCGCAATTTGATCGTTGCCGCGCTCGAGGCGCACGGCTTGCGCCATATCGCGGTGGAGACGGCCCATGCCGCCATCGCCGCCGCCTCGTCGCAGGCGCCGAGTATCGTGCTGCTCGATCTGGGCTTGCCCGACATGGACGGCGTTAAGGTGGTTGAGTCGGTGCGCACGTGGTCTGCCATGCCGATCATCGTGGTCTCGGCGCGCAGCGAGGACGCGGACAAGATTCGCGCGCTCGATGCCGGTGCCGACGATTACCTGACCAAGCCGTTTTCGGTCGAGGAGCTGCTGGCGCGCATCCGCACCACGCTTAGGCGCCTGTCGTACGAACAGACGGGCAGCGTGGCGTCC
This sequence comes from uncultured Ruminococcus sp., assembly GCA_963604655.1. Classification (GTDB taxonomy): domain Bacteria; phylum Actinomycetota; class Coriobacteriia; order Coriobacteriales; family Coriobacteriaceae; genus Collinsella. Next base: position 5,192 of record CAVCRP010000028.1, on the reverse strand, counting down.
GAGGGAACGTTCGATACCGGCGAGCTGCATATCGATTACGATGCCGGCATCGCTACGATGGCGGGCGAGGAGCTGCACCTGACGCCGATTGAGTACAAGCTGCTGTGTCTGCTGGCCCATAACGCCGATAAGGTGCTCACGCACCAGTTTATCCTGCACGAGATTTGGGGCACGGCCACCAAGAGCGACCTGGCGAGCCTGCGCGTCTTCATGGGCACCCTGCGCAAAAAAATCGAGTCCGACCCCGCGCACCCCCGCTACATCCAAACCCACGTAGGCATCGGCTATCGCCTAGTCACCCAAGGCTAGCCCGTCGCCCACATCCCCATATGAGTTGCGGTGAAATACGGACGGAAATGGCCTATTTGGCGGCCAAACAGTCCATATTCCACCGCAACTTTTCTATTTGCCCTTGGGCTTGCTGGCGTAGAACTTCTTCTTTTTGGGTTTGGCGGCGGGGGAGGGCCTGCCGTTGCCGTGCGGCTTGCCGTCGCCGGCGTGCGCGTGGCCAGGCGCTGCCGCGCGAGGCTTGCGGGCCTCGGGGTTGCGCAGCTCCTCGACGCGCTCGGCAATTTCCTCGGCACTAAAGCCGACCTCGGCCATGGCGTCCTCGATGGGCAGGCGGCGCACGATATAGCAGTGGTGCACCTTCTGGTTGCGTGCGAAGTCCTCGGGAATGGTCTGCGCCGTAATGTCTTCCAGCACCACACCCGCGCGCGCGAGCTTGCGCGTCTCGGGGCGGAAACCGCGCAGGTTGCAGCTAAAGATGGCATGGCCGCCCTGCGTGAGCAGGCGCGATACGCCGGCCAGCAGCTCAACGTGGTCGCGCTGGACATCCCAGGTACGACGGCCCATCTTGGATGAGTTCGAGAACGTGGGCGGGTCGACAAAGATCAGGTCCCAGCGGTTGCGCGTCTGGCGCTGGTCGCGAATCCAGGCGAGCACGTCGTCGCGCACAAAGTGATGCTGCGGCCCCACAAAACCGTTCTGGCGCATGTTGCGCTCGGCCCAGTCCAGATAGGTGTTCGAGAGGTCGACCGTCACGGTCTCCTCGACGCCACCATCGGCCGCGTAGCAGGTGGCGGTGCCGGTGTAGGCGAACAGGTTGAGGAAACGGCGCGCCTGTTTGGCGTGCTCGCGCACCAGGTTGCGGGTGACGCGGTGATCCAGGAAGATGCCGACGTCCAGGTAGTCGTCAAAGTTGACGGCAAAGGTAAGGCCGCCCTCTTCGATGAGCGGCAGGCGGCGGCGTGCGATGTTGGCGCGCTCGCCCGATGCGCCCTTGCCGGCGCCCTGCTTGCCGTACTGCGAGCCGCCGCGCGAGCGCATGCGGGCCTTGGCGTGCACGTGCTCGGCCGGGACGTCCAGGATACGCGGCGCGATGGCCAAGATGTCGAGCATGCGGGCCTGGGCCAGTGCGGGGTCGATGGTCTTGGGCGCGGCGTATTCGGCGATGACGAGCCAGCGGCCCGGCGTCTGCGGGCAGCCCTCGTACAGGTCGATGGCGGCGGAGTAATCGGGCAGGTCGGCATCGTAGACGCGGTAGCAGCTCACGCCCTCGCGCTTGGCCCACTTGCGGCGCAGACGGGCGTTCTTGCGCAGGCGGTTGGCGAACTGTTCGGACTCGGGGATGAGCACGGGCAGCGGCTTGCCGTCGCCCAGGTCGAGCATGGCGGCAGGCTCGGGCATGGGGGTGCCGGCGGCTTCGTCGTTGGCTTCGTTGGCATCCGCAACCTCGGCCTCGGCATTCGCACTGGTCGAAGCCTCAAACGCCGCGGCGGCGTGGTCGAGCGAGGGCCAAACCTCAATAGTTGCCTCCTCGTTATTGGGCATGACGGCGATCGAGCGCTCGGGCTCGGCGTGGAGCGCGCGGGCCAGCAATCCATCGCGGGTGAGCGCGGCGACCGGCGCCGCGGAAAGCTCGGGCGCGCGGCGCAGCTCACCGACCAGCGTCATGGCGTCGTGCATGAGCGAAAGCGGTGTCTCGGTCGTATCCGCGACCACGGCGGCGCCGGCGACAGCGCCTGCATGGTCCAGCACGGTGGCTGGCCTGGCAGCGCAAAAGTCGACAAAACGCTTGTAGCCGGCGCACTTGACCATGCGCTCGGCAGTCTTGCGGGCGGCGGGGTCAATGTCTACGGCCACGATGCGTGCCTGGCGCTCGCGCGCTGCCGCTTCGCGCTCGCGTGCCTCGGCAAGCAGCTGCTCCCACAGGGCGGCGTCGTGCAGCTGCCAGCCCTCAAAGCCCCAGCGCTCGCGTGCGGCGCCCGGGGCGCGGTCGGTCAGAATATTCACGGCCTCCAGCAGCAGACCGCCGCCGGCGCACGAGGCGTCGACCAGCGTGGGAAGGGCTTCGTTTTCGTAATCGTCGGCCGTTAGCTCGCACTCGCACAGTGCGGTCCAGCCGACCTGCGCCAGCACTAGGGCGGCGTAGTCGGGGCGCAGCACGTGCGTACCCTCGCCGGTGCGGGTCGCCGCGGGCGGCAGGCGTTTGAACAGCGGGTCTCCCGAAAGGTCCAGGCTGATGCTCGCGCGGCGCTGGCGCAGCGAAAGCATCAGGTGAACGTCGGGGTCGGCAGCATCGACGTCGGCGCGACGGCCCGTGGTCTCGGCCAGGCGGTCGCACAGCGCGTCCTTGGCGCGCAGGGCCGAGAAGCGCGTGTTGCGCAGCTGCTCGGTCACGCCGCGGGCGGTGATGGCGATGGTGGCGCCGGGGCGGACGATGCTCTCCCAGGCAATGTCGTAAACGCCGTCGTACAGCTCATCGGCATCCTGCGCCTCAAAGCGCCCGAGTACCACGAACACGCGGCTCGCCAGGCGCGACCACAGACAGGCGCGGTAGCCTTCTTCGAGCTCGCCCTCAAATGTGGCGCGGCCCTTCAGCCGGCGGACATGCGAAAGCCCGAGGCGTTTAAGCTCGTCGGCGAGTGCGGACTCAAAGCCCTCGGGGCAGCTTGCGTAAAATTCCATGGGTGACCTCTCTGGTTGCGTCGCTCCATTATATGATGGATGCTTCGTTTGCCCTTATCCTCGAAAGGAACCCATATGATTGATGCGTGTCCGGAACCTGCCGTGCTCTTTTTTGACGTGGACGGCACGCTGACGTCGTTCGATCCCGACGATATGACCGATAAGGACTTTTCGGCGGTTCGTCCCTCGCAGACGGTGGTTGAGGCGTTCCGCGCACTGCGCGATGCGGGGCACAAGGCATTTATCTGCACGGGTCGTCCCCTGTGGCTCATCGCGGACAGCTTGCGTGCGCTCGACCCCGCGGGCATCGTTGCCATGGCAGGCGCCACGCTCGAGGTCGAGGGCCGCGTGGTGCATGAGGACTGCTTTGACGAAGACATTGTTGCGGAGCTCGCTCGCCGTATGGCCGCGGCAGGGATTGAAGCCTTTTTCGAGACCAACGTGGCTACTTTTGCCCTGGAACCCGCGGGTGTTGAGCAGTCGTCTCTGATCGGCACTTCTGTGGTGCACAGCGCCGAGGAAATGCGCGTCGACGGCCGTCTGCGCGTGGGCAAGGTAGGCATCGTCGCGAGCGACCTGGCTCGCGTAGCCAACGATGACGGCTTTATCGATTGCGAGTTTGAGCTGTGCAATACCGGTGGTCAGAATCGCGAGCTGAGCCCCAAGGGCATTGACAAGGGCGTGGGCGTGGCGCGAGCGCTGGAATACCTGGGTCGCACCGGCAACGCGCGCACCTTTGGCTTTGGCGATTCGGGTAACGACCTGGGCATGCTCGCTGCGGTCGAGACGGCTGTCGCCATGGGCAACGCCATGCCCGAGGTCAAGGCGGTCGCCGACTACGTGACCGACGATGTCGCACACGACGGCACCGTCACAGCGATGCAGCATTTCGGCCTCATCTAATGAATCCCGCGTTCTGACGTTTGCTCAAACTGCGACTCTTTGCTTTTGCATGCTCAATCGATTTATCAATCCAAACACTGAGGTGTTTATACCGTTCGCCGAGAAGATAAAAAACCGCAGTTCACGCCTTGATAAACGTAGGTAAAGTGTTTAGCAGTTTATCGGCCGTATGCTAACGAAAGGAATCAGGCAGATGGCAATCAAGGTGTTCGCTGACGGTGCAAACCTCGAAGGCATGCTCGACATGTACGAGAACGGCAACGTTCAGGGTTTCACGACCAACCCGTCCCTTATGAAGAAGGGCGGCGTGACGGATTACCGCGCGTTTGCCAAGGAGGTCTTGACCCACATCACCGATGTGTCCGTCTCGTTTGAGGTCTTTGCCGACGACGTCGAGACCATGGAGGTCGAGGCTCGCGAGATCGCTACCTGGGCCGAGAACGTCTACGTCAAGATTCCGTGCGTGACCACCAAGGGCGAGTCCACCGCCGAGCTGGTCCGCAAGCTTTCGGCCGACGGCATCAAGGTCAACGTCACTACCATCTTTACGCCCGAGCAGGTCGATGAGATGGTCGAGGCCGTTGACGCCGAGACGCCGTCCATCATCTCGCTCTTTGCCGGCCGTATCGCCGATACCGGCGTCGATCCCATTCCGTTTGTGACGGAGTCGGTCAAGAAGGCCGCCGTCAAGCCCAACTGCGAGGTCCTGTGGGCATCCACGCGCGAGCTCATCAACATCTACCAGGCCGAAGCCTGCGGTTGCCAGATCATCACGGTGCCTAACAGCATCCTGGCCAAGCGCAAGAACATCGGCCGTGATCCGTACGAGGTCTCGCTCGACACCGTCCGCGGCTTTGCCAAGGATATCGCCTCGCTCGGTTTCCATATCCTGCCGTAACGCGAACACTGGCTGCGCTGCGAGTTGTTCGCCCCGGCCTTTCCTTTCCCTATCGCTCACGCGCTTCGCGAGGGTCGCGCTAGGCAAAGGAAAGGCCGGGGCTGCCGACACGAACTTGCCGGTAGGTTGGTGATAGGCTTCCATATCCTGCCGTGGACAAAGGTACCCCCGCCTGCGCCGTGCAAAATTGAGAGTATTCAGCAAGGTAAAGGCTTTTACCAGCTGGGTGAAGCATGGAACAGCCCCCGTTTTGGCTCTGATGACGCTAAAACGGGGGCTGTTTCTTGCTTTTTCGTCTCTGAGGGGCATCCGGAACGGTGGAATTTGCAGAATACTCGCGATTTTGCACGTCGCGAGAGGGGGACCGGTAGCGCGCAGAGATGTGGTGTAAGAGGCGGGGCATGCCCCGCCTCCGCCCTTT
>CAVCRP010000027.1:0-42023 GCA_963604655.1 uncultured Ruminococcus sp. | reverse complement strand
CGGCCCTCGCGTGCTGCGCTGGAAAACGCTTCGCGTTTCCTCAGCTCCGCACCCTTGCGGGTTCGAATCCCATGAAATGGGCCCAAACAAAAAACGGTCCCCTTTCGAGGACCGTTTCCAAATCAGTGGTGGGCGATGAGGGATTCGAACCCCCAGCCTTGTGCGTGTAAAGCACCTGCGCTAACCGTTGCGCCAATCGCCCGTGCGGAGAGAGTATAGCAAAACAATCGCCTCATTCATCTCATATCCATTAAAGGTAACCGTCGCGTGTCACAGCGGAGCTGATTCAGTTGAGATTGCCTGAACATTCCGCCCCTCTTTACGCCCTCGGGTATACTCAAAAGCTACTGATTCGATTTGATGCCCAGCAACAGCAGAGGGGATAGTATATGTGCGGTTTTGTCGGTTTTGTCGGTGGGACGGATAACCAATCCGAGGTGCTCACCAAGATGATGGACCGCATCGTCCATCGCGGTCCCGACATGGGCGGTCAGTTTATCGACGGCCGCGTTGCCCTGGGCTTCCGCCGCTTGTCGATTCTCGACCTGACCGAGGCCGGCGCTCAGCCCATGGCCAATGAGGACGGCAGCGTCGTTATCGTCTTCAACGGCGAGATCTACAACTTCCAAGAACTCCGTTCCGAGCTCGAGGCCAAGGGCTATAAGTTCCACTGCGGCGCCGACACCGAGAGCCTCCTGCACGGCTATGAGGAGTGGGGCGAGGCAGTACTTGATCGCTTGCGCGGTATGTACGCCTTCGTCATCTGGGACAAGAAGAAGAACAAGCTTTTTGGCGCCCGCGATATCTTTGGCATCAAGCCGCTCTACTACTATCCCATGGCCGATGCGGGCGACGGCGCTCCGGGCGTGCTCTTTGGTTCCGAGATCAAGAGCTTCCTAGACTACCCGCACTTCCACAAGGCGGTCAACAAAAAGGCCCTGCGTCCGTACATGACGCTGCAGTATTCGGCAACCGAGGAGACCTTCTTCGAGGGTGTCTACAAGCTGCCGCCGGCGCATTACTTTACCGTAGACATCCCGACCGGCAAGATGAACATCGAGCGCTACTGGGATTGCGATTACTCTGCCGTCGAGAAGCCGTTCGAGGAGTACGTCGACGAGCTGGATGAGGTCGTGCACGAGAGCGTCGAGGCCCATCGCATCGCCGACGTCAAGGTCGCGTCGTTCCTTTCCGGCGGCGTCGACTCCAGCTACATCGCCGCTTGCCTCATGCCCGACAAGACCTTCTCGGTAGGCTTCGATTACAAGAACTTCAACGAGACCAACTACGCCAAGGAGCTCTCTGACAAGCTCGGCGTCGAGAACGTCCGCAAGATGATCACCGCCGACGAGTTCTTTGGCGCGCTCGAGGACATTCAGTATCACATGGACGAGCCGCAGTCCAACCTGTCGTCCGTGCCGCTGTGGTTCCTGGCCGAGATGGCCCGCAAGGACGTCACCGTCGTGCTTTCGGGCGAAGGCGCCGACGAGCTCTTTGGCGGCTACGCCTATTACGAGGACACGGTTCCGGTGCGCAAGTACAAAAAGATGGTTCCGCTGCCCGTCCGTCGCGCGCTCGGTAACCTGGCGCTGCACATGCCGTACTTCAAGGGCCACAATTTCCTGGTCAAGGGCGCCGAGATCCCCGAGAAGTCGTTCCTGGGACAGGCCCTGGTATGGCCGGAGCGTGAGGTCGATGGCGTGCTCAAGCCCGAGTACAACACCGGCGACGGCGCCTTCGAGCTCGCCGCCCCCATCTACGCGCGTGTGAAAGGCCAGCCCGAGCTGGTCAAGAAGCAGTACCTGGACATGAACATGTGGCTCCCGGGCGACATTCTGCTCAAGGCCGACAAGATGTGCATGGCGCACTCGCTGGAGCTGCGCGTGCCCTTCCTGGACCGCAAGGTCATGGAGTTCGCCGAGCACATTCCCGACCGCTATCGCATCAACGAGAACGGCAACAAGCAGGTGCTTCGCCACGCCGCCAACAAGTCGCTGCCCGACGAGTGGGCCACCCGTCCCAAGGTGGGCTTCCCGGTGCCGATCGTCTACTGGCTGCGCGAGCAAAAGTGGTACGACTACGTCAAGGAGTACTTCACCGCGCCGTGGGCAAGCGAGTTCTTCGACACCGACGAGCTCATGCACCTGCTCGACCTGCACTTTGCGGGCAAGGGCGATTTCCAGCGCAAGATCTATACGCCGCTCGTGTTCCTGGTGTGGTACAAGCGCTTCTTTATCGACGAGGATCAGCCTTCTGTTCAGGCTGCCTAGCCTCGGCTTACGAACGCCTGCGCGTAACGGCTCCTCCGGGAGCCGTTTTTGCGCGGGTGCGTTTCGGTTACTATGAAAACAGTCCCTGCCAAATGGCTGAGAAAGGTGAAAGATGCACCATTCGGATTCCGCGACCGTGACCACGGTCGATACGCTCGCCAAGTTGCTCGATGTGTGCGGCGAGCTACGCGCGTCGGAGCAGGTTGACGAGCGCGCCGTGACCGGCTGCTCGTTTGATTCGCGTGCGGTCTCGGCGGGTGACGTGTTCTTTTGCAAGGGCGCTGCCTTTAGACCTGCGTTTTTGAGTATGGCGCTCGATGCGGGTGCCGTTGCATTTGTGTGCGAAGAGTTGCTGGTCGAGTCTTTGGAACCGCTGGCTAAGGAGAGCGGTGCCGCGATGCTGGTCGTGGACAGCGTTCGCACGGCCATGGCCTTGCTGCCGCCGGAGGTCTACGACCGACCTGACCACGACGTCAAAATCGTGGGCATCACCGGTACTAAGGGAAAGACCACGGCCGCTTTTATGCTCCAATCCATCATTAAGGCGGCGGGCGAGTCCTGCGGCATGATCGGATCGGTGAGCACCGACGATGGTATCGAGTGCTACGAGAGCACCAACACCACGCCCGAAGCCCCCGAGGTCTGGCGTCATATCGCCAACTGCCGCGCGTCCGGTCGCCAGTCCATGGTCATGGAGGTCTCGAGCCAGGCGCTCAAATACCAGCGCGTCGAGAACCTGCCGTTTGATGTGGCGTGCTTCCTCAATATCGGGCGCGACCACATTTCACCCATTGAGCACCCGACCTTCGAGGACTATTTTGAGAGCAAGCTCAGGATCTTTGACCAGGCAAAGACCGCCGTGGTCAATCTGGGCACCGATGAAGTCGAACGCGTACTGGAGGCGGCATCGACGGCCGAGCACTTGGTGACCGTCGGCGTCGAGCATCCCGAGGCGAACCTGTGGGCAAGCGATATCCGCATGGTTGGCTTTAACATCGAGTTTAACTTGCATGGCCTGAGCGCCGACGAGCCCGAGGCGGGGGAGAAGGTCCTGCTGGGTATCGCGGGCGACTTTAACGTGGAGAACGCACTGGTCGCTATCGCCGCCGCGCGCGAGATCGGCATCGGTATCGATGCCATTAAGAAGGGGCTCTCCAAGCTGCGCGTGCCGGGCCGCATGGAGGTTGTGGAGTCGAAGGACGGCCGCGTGATCTGCGTCGTTGACTACGCTCACAACCAGCTTTCGTTCCGTTCGCTTTTCTCGTCGGTTAAGCGCGCGTTTCCCACCAGCCCGGTCATTGCGCTGTTTGGCGCTGCCGGCGGCAAGGCGCAGGAGCGCCGCGAACAGCTTCCGCGCGAGGCAGCACCGTACTCCGACCTGATGATTTTTGCCAACGAGGATCCTGCTCACGAGGACCCGATGAAGGTCTGCCGCGAGCTTGCCGAGCATGTTCCCGACGACACACCGAACAGGATCATCCTCGATCGCGAAGCTGCTGTGCACGCGGCGTTCAAGGCGGCGCGCGAGGAATACGTCAACCCCGATGCGCCCACCATCGTCTTGCTGCTGGCAAAGGGCGACGAGGAGCTCATGCACGTGGGCGACGAGTTCGTGCCCATCGAGAGCGACCTTTCACTGGCCAATCGTTTAATCGATGTTACCCAGTTTGACTAATAAACTGCGATAGCGGAGGCGTCGTGAGTGCGCTGCCGTTGCAAGCACGTTTCCCCTCAAGCGGGGCGCGCCGCGTAAGACCAGAAACCCCTTCTACGTAATGGAGTGACCATGTCCCACAATACCCTGCCGACCGTCGCTGAGCTTTCGGGCGAGATGCGCGAGCGTCTTGCCAAGGTCAAATACGTCTTTACCGACCTGGACGCCACCATGCTCGCGCCCGGCTCGTGCGTGCTGCGCGACAACGACGGCAACCCTTCGACCAAGCTCGTCGAGGCCGTCGTGGCGCTCGCCCGCGCTGGCATCCAGGTGGTCCCCACCTCGGGCCGCAACCGAACCATGATCCACGAGGACGCGCGCGTGCTCGGCCTCAACTCCTACATCGGCGAGATGGGCGGCCTGGTCATGTATGACCTTAAAGCCAACGACTGGGAGTATCTGACCGGCGATATGCCCTACGACCCAGCCTGCGGGCTCACGCCGCATCAGGTGATTGAGCAGACCGGCGTGTGTGAGAAGATCCTTGCCCGCTGGCCGCACAAGATCGAGTATCACAACGACATGTCGACTGGCTACAAGTACCGTGAGGTCACCGTCGGCATGCGCGGCGATGTCCCCGATAACGAGGTGCAGGCCATCCTCGATGAGGCCGGCTGCGGTTTGGTCTGGGCCTGCAATGGTCACCTGACGCATCTGTCCAAGCCGACGACACTCGAGCTCGATCGCGTCGAGGACGGTCGTGCGTTCAACATCAATCCCGCGGGCCTCAACAAGGGCGTTTCCATCGCACGTTTCTGTGAGCACCTGGGTATCGAGCGCGAGGAGACGCTGGCACTTGGCGATTCCGAGTCCGACTTCTTCATGGCCGACCACGTGGGCACGTTCTGCCTGGTCGAGAACGGCCTGACCAGCGCCGGTGCGCCCGAGTTCCTGGATGCTTGCGACAATGCCTTCGTCACGCGCGGCAAGATTGTCGACGGCTGGGTGGCAACGGCCGAGCTGCTCGTCGCGGCCCGTTCGTAGCGCGGTCCCGTCGCACTGGGCCATATCTTTTCGAGAAAGAATCTGGTGAGGTCATGTCCGATATCGAGAATCTGGCAGGCGACACGCGCCCAATCGGTGTGTTTGACTCGGGCCTGGGCGGTCTGACGGTTGCGCGTGCGATCGCCACGGCGCTGCCGCACGAGTCCGTCTACTACTTTGGCGACACCAAGCGCTGCCCCTACGGCACCCGCACCGAGGACGAAGTGCGCTCATTTGCGCTGCAGGCGGGCCGTTGGCTGTCGAGGCACGACGTCAAGATCATGGTCATCGCCTGCAACACGGCGACCGCTGCGGCTTTGCGCCTGGCCCAGCAGGTGCTCGACGTCCCCGTGATCGGCGTGATCGCGCCGGGCGCCCGTGCGGCAATCAACAGCACCCGCACGCGCCGCGTGGGCGTGCTCGCCACCAACCTCACCATTCGCTCGGGTGCCTACACGCGCGCCATTCAGGACCTGGATGCCGGTGTCGACGTATATGGCTGTCCTGCCTCGAGCTTTGTCGAGGTCGTTGAGCACGAGCTGGCCTCGGGCGCGCATCTGCAGGAACAGTGGCTCGAGAACGAGGATATCTTCGATACGCCTGCCGTGCGTGCGCTGGTTGGCGCCACGGTCGAGCCACTGCGCGACCGCGGTATCGATACCGTGGTGCTCGGCTGTACGCACTTCCCGCTGCTGGTGGGGCCTATCCGCCATGCGCTGGGACCCGGGGTGCGCGTGGTGAGCTCCGCCGAGGAGACCACGCGCGAGCTGACCGATATCCTCACGCGCCGCGAGCAGCTGGCGGGCGACGCTGCCGAGCCGCAGCATCGTTTTGCCACGACGGCCGATAACATTGCCGAGTTTGCGGTGGCGGGTAGCTTCATCTTTGGCCAGCCGCTTAAGAGCATCGAGCATATCGATATCGACGAACTTGGTTAGGCGCGTAATTGCCGCCAAAGCCTTCGCCTCATCTTTAGCCGAAAGGATTATTCCATGGAGTATATGCAGGTCAATCGCGCCAACGGTCGCGCTGCCGACGAGCTTCGCCCCGTTAAGCTTACCCGCGGCGTCATGAAGCACGCCCACGGTTCGTGCCTGGCCGAGTTTGGCGACACGCGCGTACTGTGTGCTGCCACCATCGAGGAGGGCGTGCCGGGCTGGCGCAAGGGCGCCAAGGCCGGTTGGGTGACTGCGGAGTATGCCATGCTGCCAGCGTCGACCGGCAAGCGCTGCAAGCGCGAGCATGCCAATCGCAAGGGCCGCTCCATGGAGATCGAGCGTTTGATCGGTCGCAGCTTGCGCACGGTCGTCAACATGAAGGCGCTTGGCGAGTACACCGTTACCGTCGACTGTGACGTCATCCAGGCCGATGGCGGTACGCGTACGGCGAGCATCACCGGCGCCTGGGCGGCACTGCACGATGCACTTGCCATGTGGGTCGAGGCTGGCAAGATCGAGCGCATTCCGCTCACGGGCCAGGTCGCCGCTATTTCCATGGGTGTCGTCGACGGTAATACCCTGCTCGATCTTGATTATTCCGAGGACAGCCACGCCGAGGTCGACATGAACCTCGTCGCTACCGACACCGGCGAGATGATTGAGCTCCAGGGTACCGGCGAGCAGGCGCCCTTCGATCGCAAGCGTCTCAACGCCCTGCTCGACTTGGGCGACAAGGGCATCGCCGAGCTCATCGAGCTCCAGCGCCAGGCCCTCGCCTAACCTCCCAAAAAGGGACAGGTTTATTTTGGCAGGTTTTATCTGCGGAAATGCTGCGTTGAAAGGCCCAATCGCCTGAGAGGGGAGAGGTCATGTGCCCGAACGCCCCTCACGTGGCTTGTTATAAGGACAAGGAGACCACTCATGGCACTTGAGAAGATCGACATCGACACGCTCGACCCGGCGGCGACCATCGTCGTTGCCACGGGTAACGCCCATAAGCTCACCGAGATCGAGGCCATTTTGGGCAAGGTCATGCCCGAGGTGCGCTTTGTGGCGCTCGGTCAGCTGGGCGATTTTGAGGACCCCGAGGAAAACGGCACGACGTTTTTGGAGAACGCCATCATCAAGGCCCAGGCCGCTGTCGAGGAGACGGGCCTTATGGCAATCGCCGACGATTCGGGCCTGGTCGTCGACGCGCTTGACGGTGAGCCCGGCGTGTATAGCGCGCGCTATGCGGGCGTTCACGGCGACGATGCCGCCAACAATGCCAAGCTGCTCGTGAATCTGGAGGGCGTGGCCGACGAGGACCGCACTGCGCGCTTTATGAGCGTCGTCGCGCTCATCGACACAGACGGGTTGGTCACCTATGGTGAGGGCGCCTGCGAGGGCGTTATCGCGCACGAGGGACGCGGCAATCACGGCTTTGGCTACGACCCGCTGTTTCTGCCGGTCGATACGCCGGGTAAGACCATGGCCGAGCTGACGGCGGAGGAGAAGAACGCCATCAGCCACCGCTTCCACGCGCTCGAGCACCTGTCCGCCAAGCTGACGGGCGAGGAGTAGGCCGTGCGTGCGGTGGTGCAGCGCGTGCTCAACGCCGGCGTGACGGTCGACGGCGAGTGCGTGGGCCGCATCGGGCGTGGCTACCTGGTGCTGCTGGGCGTGGGCCACGGCGACACACGCGCCGAGGCCGATAAGCTGTGGGGCAAGCTCCGCGGCTTGCGCATTAACGAGGACGAGAACGGCAAGACCAATCTGTCACTTGCCGATGTCGATGGCGAGGTGCTCGTGGTGTCGCAGTTCACGCTGTTCGCCGACTGCCGCCATGGTCGCCGCCCGTCGTTTACAGATGCCGGCGCGCCCGATGTCGCCAACGAGCTCTACGAGTACTTCCTGACGCTCGCGCGCGAGGACGTCGAGCATGTGGCGCACGGCATCTTCGGCGCCGACATGAAAGTCGACCTCGTCAATGACGGCCCGTTCACCATTGTTCTTGATACCAACACTTTGTAAGTAGCCAATTTGGGACGGGGCTTATTTAGCTACTTGCGCGGGGCTGCAACAGGGTGCTATAGTATTAGAGTTTTGTCTATCTTAGGGGTATTATCCCCTTTTTGAATTGCACCTTCTGGAGGCCCTGTTCATGGAAGAGATGGAAGTCAATCACGTCGACGACATCCACGAGAAGCTGACCGATATGGTGGGCGATCGCGTTAAGGTGAAGGCCAACATGGGCCGCACCCGCGTCGTCGAGCGCATGGGCACCATCAAGAGCGTCCACCCGGCCGTCTTTATCGTCGAGGTTGACGAGCGCCGTGGCCGCAAGTCGCGCCAGTCCTACCAGTATATCGATGTTCTCACCGGTCAGGTTGAGCTGTTCGACCCCGAGAGCGGCGAGCATATCTTCACCCCGCTCGGCAACCAGCTCGAGGAGCACTAACGGTGACCGATTGGTCCCTGACGCTTTCCGCGCCGGCAAAGATCAACCTCTACCTGGGGGTTCATACCGAGCGTGACGACCGCGGCTACCACAGGGTCGAGTCCCTGATGGCGGCCGTCGGCCTAGCCGATACCGTGACGGTCGCTCCGGCACAGGAGCTGACCGTCCAGACGGTTCCGGCATCCGATTTTCCCATGCAAAAGAATACGGCGTATCGGGCTGCGGTTGCCATGGCTGAGCATTATGGTCGCGAGGCCAATATCTGCGTAACGATCGAGAAGCATATTCCGCTGTGCGCCGGCCTGGGCGGTCCTTCGACGGATGCCGCGGCGGTCATTGTTGCTTTGGCGGAGCTCTGGCGCGTCGACCGCACCGATCCCGCGCTCGATGACATCGCCCGTAGCATCGGTGCCGATGTGCCGTTCTTTTTGCATGCGAGCCCCGCATTTTACGTGGGCGGGGGAGACGTTCTGGCAACCGAGTACCCCGCATTGCCCACAACACCTGTCGTGCTGGTTAAGCCGCGCGAAGCAAGCGTTTCAACAATTGAAGCCTATCGACGCTTTGACGAGACCCCGGTGCCTGCGGAGAAGCCCGGTGCGATCGCATCGGCGCTTCGCTCGGGAGACGCCGAGACGGCCTACGCGCTCGTCCACAACAACCTGGGCGTTATCTCCGCGCAGATGGAGCCGCAGATCCAAACCGTGCTCGACTGGCTGCGCGCGCAGGACGGTACCGTTGCCGTAGACGTGTGCGGATCGGGTGCCTGCTCGTTTGCCATTTGCAATACGGCCGCTACAGCAGCTAATCTTGCGGTCGCCGCTCAGCAAAACGGCTGGTGGTCCTGCTCAACGGAGCTCATTCCCAACACGGTTCGCGTCGAAGTGCCAAAGAAGTAAAAATTTCTCTAGCACACGACGGAAATCTTTGTTACTATAGTCGAGCTAACGGGTTGTGGCTCAGTTTGGTAGAGCACTGCGTTCGGGACGCAGGGGTCGCTGGTTCAAATCCAGTCAACCCGACCAGAGCATGAGGAGGGACCGCTTCTTGCGGTCCCTTTTTTTAGCTATTGTTGTGATACCGCGATACCCGCGGTATACTCATTCGAGCTTGTCTCGCTGTATTGTGGAGGTCTACATGTTTGGACTGAGGGCTCCTGAGCTCATCATTATTCTCGTCGTTGTCCTGATCATCTTCGGGCCCAAGAACCTGCCGAAGCTCGGCAAGTCCCTCGGCTCTACCGTCAAGAATATCCGTGAGGGTATGGAGGGCGACGATAAGGCCGAGACCAAGCAGGCCGAGGAGGTCGTGGTCGAGCAGTCCGAGGAGGACAAGGAGATCGCAGAGCTCGAGGCCAAGCTCGCTGCTGCCAAGAAGAAGCAGGCAGAGGACAGCGACGCGGACGCAGAGTAGTCCCATCCCTTTGGGGTGAGCACCTGACCGGCTTGCCCGCAGGCTAGCCGGTCTTTTTCGTTTTGTTGACAGTTGATTGTTTGATCAGAGTTGGGGAGATATCCGTATGGACGCAAGCCAGATCGTACTGACCGCTGAGGGCCGCCAGAAGCTCGTCGAGGAGCTCGCTTGGCGTGAGGGCGATTACGCCAAGGAGATCGTCGAGGACATCAAGGAAGCCCGCGCGTTCGGCGACCTTTCGGAGAACTCCGAGTACGATGCCGCCAAGGACAAGCAGGCTCAGAATGCCGCTCGTATTGCCGAGATCCAGGCCATCCTCGCCAACGCTCAGGTTGCTGCCACCGCGGGCGATCTGACCGTCTCCATCGGTTCCACCGTTTCGCTGATCGATCCCAACGGTGAGGTCATGGAAGTCACGCTCGTCGGTACCACCGAGACCAACTCGCTCGAGCACAAGATCTCCAACGAGTCTCCGGTCGGCCACGCCATCATCGGTCACGGCGAGGGCGACTCCGTCGAGGTCGTTACGCCTTCCGGCAAGACCCGCGTCTACACCATCGCCAAGATCGCACGCTAGACCACGGTCCCGCGTAAAGGTATGTTTTCGCTCCCTGGGACCGAATCCTGGGGAGCGTTTTAGTTTGAGGAGCTAACTATGGCAGAGAACCAGAACGCCGCCGATCAGGCATCGACGCTCAACGACGAGCGTGCCACCCGCCTGGCCAAGCGTGCCGCCCTGTTCGAGGCGGGCCAGAACCCCTATCCCGAGCACTCTGAGCTCGAGGACTACGTTGCCGACATCGAGGCTAAGTATGCCGAGCTTGCCGATGGCGAGGACACCGAGGACGTCGTGAAGATCGCCGGCCGTGTTGTCGCCAAGCGCGGTCAGGGCAAGATCATGTTCATCGTCGTGCGCGATGCGACTGCCGAGATTCAGCTGTTCTGCCGCATCAACGACATGGACGAGGCTGCCTGGAATACGCTCAAGGCCCTCGACCTGGGCGACATCCTGGGCGTGACCGGCGTGGTCGTGCGTACCAAGCGCGGCCAGCTTTCCGTAGCCCCCAAGAGCGCGACCCTGCTTTCCAAGGCCGTTCGCCCGCTGCCCGAGAAGTTCCACGGCCTTTCCGACAAGGAGACTCGTTATCGTCAGCGCTATGTCGACCTGATCGCCAATGACGACGTTCGCGAGACCTTCCGTAAGCGTTCGCAGATTCTCTCCACCTTCCGTCGCTTTATGGAGTCCGACGGCTACATGGAGGTCGAGACCCCCATCCTGCAGACCATCCAGGGCGGAGCCACGGCCAAGCCGTTCATTACGCACTTCAACGCACTCGATCAGGAGTGCTACCTGCGTATTGCCACCGAGCTGCACCTCAAGCGCTGCATCGTCGGCGGTTTTGAGCGCGTGTTCGAGATCGGCCGCATCTTCCGTAACGAGGGTATGGACCTTACCCACAACCCCGAGTTCACCACGATGGAGGCCTACTGTGCCTTCTCCGACCTCGAGGGCATGAAGGCGCTCGCCCAGGGTGTCATCAAGGCCGCGAACAAGGCCATCGGCAACCCCGAGGTCATCGAGTATCAGGGTCAGACCATCGACCTCTCTGGTGAGTGGGCAAGCCGTCCAATGACCGACATCGTATCCGACGTGCTCGGCAAGCAGGTCGCCATCGATACTCCGGTCGAGGAGCTCGCCGCTGCCGCACGTGAGAAGGGCCTGGAGATCAAGCCCGAGTGGACCGCCGGCAAGATTATCGCCGAGATCTATGACGAGCTGGGCGAGGACACTATCGTCAACCCCACCTTCGTGTGCGATTACCCCATCGAGGTCAGCCCGCTTGCCAAGCGCTTTGAGGACGACCCGCGCCTGACGCACCGCTTTGAGCTGGTTATCGCCGGTCACGAGTACGCCAACGCGTTCTCCGAGCTCAATGACCCGGTCGACCAGGCCGAGCGCTTTGCCGCCCAGATGGCCGAGAAGGCCGGCGGCGACGACGAGGCCATGGAGTACGACGAGGACTACGTACGCGCCCTCGAGTACGGTATGCCCCCCGCAGGTGGCATCGGCATCGGTATCGACCGCGTGGTCATGTTGCTCACCAACCAGGCTTCCATCCGCGACGTCCTGCTGTTCCCGCACATGAAGCCCGAGAAGGGCTTCCAGTCCGGTGCCGCTGCTGCCAAGGCCGCCGAGGCCGGCAACGCCGCGAGCCCCTTCGTTAAGTCGCTCAAGCCCACGCTCGACTACTCCAAGATCGCCGTTGAGCCGCTGTTCGAGGAGTTCGTCGACTTCGATACCTTCTCCAAGAGCGATTTCCGTGCCGTTAAGGTCAAGGCGTGCGAGGCCGTCAAGAAGTCCAAGAAGCTGCTGAACTTCACGCTCGACGACGGCACTGGCACCGACCGCACCATCCTCTCCGGCATCCACGATTACTATGAGCCCGAGGACCTGGTCGGCAAGACCCTGCTCGCCATCACTAACCTGCCTCCGCGCAAGATGATGGGCATTCCCAGCTGCGGCATGCTCATTAGCGCCATCCACGAGGAGGAGGGCGAGGAGCGCCTCAACCTGATCCAGCTCGACGCCTCCATCCCCGCCGGAGCAAAGATGTACTAGGGGTTACGCGGTTCTACGAACCGCGTAACGGCTCGATGCTGCGCGGGCCGCATTTGGACAATCTGACGTTCAACTTCAAGGGCGCGACCAGAAGGTCAGCGCCCTTTCGTTTCACGTCACCTTGCCTCAAATGCGACCCGCTCGCTGACTTATGCTCAACCTATGGCGTCATTTCGCCCCACGGCACCTTGCTCGCTCTGGCGGGCTTTCGCTGTCGTTACCAAAACATCGGCGTTGCCACGGTCCAAAGTAGTCGTTGGGGACGTTCTTGTTTGACTAGTCGTTTAAGAACGTCCCCAACGACTACTCTGAGTTGCGGTGAAATAGGGACTGAATTGCGTCTTTGGGGCCCCATCAGTCCGTATTTCACCGCAACTTATATTGGGTTCGACGGCGGTCGCTGCCTTGAGCTTCCTTGTGTGTGGACGACAAACGTCTCTTTTATGTTTCCTTTAGCTGCTGCTGTCTACGATGATGATGAGTCGGCAGGAAGGAAACACCAGTCATGGATGATGCGAGCGAACGAGCGATCGAAGAGGATATGCTCGATCAGTTCAATTTCTTTGATGAAGAGGATGAGGAGTTGGCAGACCGTCGCAATCCGGCACCGCTCGATTCCTTTGATCTTGTGGACGACGGCCCGAATGAGGAAGAAGCCCCGGCCAAAGACGAGCAGAACACCATACCGGACACATCGCGCCCCGACTCGTGGCTCTCGAGAGTTCCGCAGCACCATGGCGTTCGCACCGGCGCGCTCCATATGAAAACCGACTGGCGTCAAATCGTGACCGCGGGCGACCAGCTTGCCGTCGACGCGCCGCTTACCGACAAGTCGTCTATCATCTGCCGCACGGGTATGCTCATGCTCGCAAGTGGCACGGGCGCCTGGCGCGTGCGCGACACCATGAATCGCGTGGCCGCCGTGCTCGGCGTCACCATCCATGTCGACCTGAGCCTCCTGTCCTTCGAGTGCACCTGTATCGAGGACGGTCACTGCTTTAACGAGGTCGTTAGCCTCCCAACCACCGGCGTCAACACCCATCGCATTTGGATGATGGAAAGCTTCCTAAAGGAAATCGAGACGTACGGGCGTCGATTCACGGTGCACGAGTATCACGAGATGCTTAAGACGGTCGAGAGCTCAAAGCCCGATTACGCATCGTGGCAGCAGGGTTTGGCGGCCGCCTTTGCCTGCGGTGCCTTCGTGTTTTTGCTTGGTGGCGGCCCAATCGAGATGGCCTGCGCGTTCGTCGGCGCGGGCATTGGCAACTCTGCACGTTCCCATATCCTCAAGCAGGGCCTCGGTCAGTTTAGCGCGCTGACGATCGGTGTCGCGCTCGCCTGCATCTCGTA
Source organism: uncultured Ruminococcus sp. (assembly GCA_963604655.1). Taxonomy (GTDB): domain Bacteria; phylum Actinomycetota; class Coriobacteriia; order Coriobacteriales; family Coriobacteriaceae; genus Collinsella. Next base: position 28,291 of record CAVCRP010000027.1, on the reverse strand, counting down.
CCTGCTGGCGTTGCTCGGCCTTGGCCAGGTCGTGCCCGGCGCCATGGCGCATCAAGAAGGCTACATCGGCGCCATGTTGTTTGTGATCCCCGGCTTCCCGCTCATCACGGCGGGTCTCGATATTGCCAAGCTCGACATGCGAAGCGGTATCGAGCGACTTTCCTACGCTGTGGCGATTACCGTTATGGCGACGCTCGTGGGTTGGATGGTTGCCGAGTGCGTGGGCCTGGCACCAGATGACTTTGCCCCGCTAGGCCTGTCGCCGCTGGCTTTGACACTGCTGCGCATCGTGATGAGCTTTGTCGGCGTATTTGGTTTCTCGGTTATGTTCAACAGTCCCAAAAAGATGGCGGCGGTGGCCGGTCTTATCGGTGCGGTATCGAATACTCTGCGCCTAACGTTGGTCGACGCGCCCACGGTGCTTCCGTTCTTGGGCCTAACCACAGGCATGGCCCCCGAGGCGGCCGCCTTTGTCGGCGCTTTGGTGTCAGGACTGCTGGCAAGCCTGGTCGAGGTCAAGCTCACCTACCCGCGCATCGCGCTCACGGTGCCGTCGATTGTCATCATGGTTCCGGGCTTGTATCTCTACCGTGCCATGTACTACATGTGCACCTTCGATACCGTCAACATGCTCGGCTGGTTCGTGCGTGCCATCCTCATCGTGGCTTTTCTGCCCGTGGGCCTGTGCGTCGCGCGCACCCTTACCGACCCTCGTTGGCGTCATACGTCCTAGTCTGCTCGATATCGATTTGGGACAGTTATATATGCACTTTATTTGAGTGCATTGCTCGGTGTGCTAATGTTACCCCCTAAACAACGTGTTGCAGTACCGCGTGCGGCTTCAGTCGGATACGAGGCAAGGCCGTGCCTCCCTGCGATGTGAGTTATCGGAAGGTTAACTGGATGGCTTTATTGGTAGGACTCGATGTCGGCTCGACAACGACCAAAGTCTACGTGATGAGCGAGAATGGCGCCGAGCTTTATTGGAGCTATAAGCGGCACGGCGCCCGACAGGCCACAAGCGTAAAATCTGCCCTATCCGATGTAGCCGAGCGCTTTGCGGGCGAACAACTACGCGTCGCCGTTACGGGGTCCGGCGCCCGCGATATCGCGCGTGCCCTTGGATCGTCCTATGTCCAGGAGGTCGTGGCCAACTCGCTCGCCATCAAAAAGCTCTATCCCCAAGTACGCTGCGCCATCGAGCTCGGTGGCCAGGATGCAAAAATGATTTTCTTCCGAACCGGCGACGATGGCACCGCGCAGGTCGCGGACATGCGCATGAACGGTTCGTGCGCGGGCGGCACGGGCGCCTTTATCGACGAGATGGCCAAGCTTTTGGGCGTGGGTACCGAATCGGGCGAGTTTGAGCAGCTGGCGCGTCGCGGAACCGCGGTGCACGAGGTCTCGGGCCGGTGTGGCGTCTATGCCAAGACCGACATTCAGCCGCTCCTAAACCAGGGAATTCCCACGGAGGACCTCGCCCTCTCGGCGCTTCATGCGGTAGCGCGCCAGACGATCGGCGGCCTTGCCCAGGGCATCGATATCGTCCCGCCGGTCATTTTTGAAGGCGGCACGCTTGCCTACAACCCCGCGCTCGTTCGCGTCTTTAAGGAGCAGCTCGGGCTTACCGACGATCAGGTTATCGTTCCCAAGAATCCGCAGATTATGGTTGCCTTGGGCGCCGCACTCTCGTGTGCCGAGATGTTTGCTGCCGCCGCGCCGATCAAGGTTGCCGACGCACTTGCCGCACTCGATCAACTCAAATCTGCCCGTCCTGTCGCAGGCGATGAGCGCCTGTCCGCCCCCTTCTTTAAAAACGAGGCCGAGCGGTCGGAATTCGAGCAGCGCCATAAACCCGAAAAGCCCGCATCCGGTCCATCTGCATTTGCGCCGGGAGAGACGGTGCACGTGGCGCTTGGTATCGATTCGGGCAGCACCACGACCAAGTTCGCGCTTGTCGACGTGAAAGGCGAGCTTGTCGATAGCTTTTATGCGTCAAACGAGGGTCGTCCACTCGATGTTGCCAGGTGCGGCCTTTCCGAACTAAAGGGCCGCTGGGAAAAAGCCGGCGTTGCGCTGAAGATCGACGCTGTCGGAACCACGGGCTACGGCGAGGAGCTCTTTGCCCGCGCATTCCATGCCGATTACCATACGGTCGAGACCGTCGCCCATGCCCGCGCGGCAACCCTTGCGCTGCCCGATGCGAGCTTTGTGCTCGATATCGGCGGTCAGGACATGAAAGCCATCTGGCTCGACCAGGGAGTCCTAACCGACATCGTGGTCAACGAAGCGTGCTCTGCCGGCTGCGGCTCTTTTCTTGAGGGCTTTGCCAAAAACCTCGACATCGCGGTGGAGGATATCGCTCAGCGCTCGTTTGCATCGCGCGAACCAGCTTCACTCGGCAGCCGCTGCACGGTCTTTATGAACAGCGGTGTAGTTTCCGAGCAGCGCCGCGGCAAGGGGCCAGACGACATTATGGCGGGCCTTTGCCGCTCCATTATCGAAAACGTCTTTACCAAGGTCATCCGTGTCTCGAACCTCAATCGCCTGGGCGACCGCATTGTGGTCCAGGGCGGAACGTTTAGAAACGATGCGGTCCTTCGTGCGTTTGAACAGTACCTGGGCAAGCAGGTCGTGCGAGCGCCGCACCCCGGGCTCATGGGCGCTATCGGCATCGCGCTGCTTGCGCGCGAAAAGGTCGGCGCAGGCGCCGCGTCGAGCTTTATCGGTCTTGATGCCGCCAGCCGCCTTGAGCACCGTGAGTTTACGGGCATTGCGTGCGCTCGCTGCAATAACCGCTGCCAGCGCGCAATTGTCGCCTTTGACGACGGCACGCTCTATGCCACGGGCAACCGCTGCCCGCGCGGTGCGGCAATCTCGTGGGATGAGCTGGTCGATGCAGCTCCTCAGGCGGCATCGCTTCGACCGCAAACGTCAACAACGGGGTCGGGGACACAGGCCGTTTCTGGCCCCAGCATGCCTGCAAATCCCGAGGGCGCGGCTTCCACTCCGGTCGCAAACTTGTTTGTCGACCGCGAAAAGCTGCTCTTTCAGGAGTGGCCGTGCACGCCTGTCTGTGCGAGCCGCCACATTACCATCGGCATTCCGCGCGTGCTCGAGTTTTGGGACGCCATGCCTTTTTGGTCGACGCTCTTTCGCATGCTCGGCTTTGACGTGCATCTTTCGCATAAGAGCACCAAAAAGATGTACGAGCGCGGCCTTGCGCACGTTACATCCGACACAGTCTGCTTTCCGGCCAAACTGGTGCACGGGCATATACGCGATCTGGTCGATGCCGGCGTCGACCGCATCTTTATGCCCATCATCACGACGGTGCCCACCGAGAATACCGCGCCGACAAGCGAGTGGATGTGCGCCGTGGTCAAAGGCTACCCGTACGTCATGCGAAACTCCGACAACCCCGAGAATCACTTTGGGGTTCGCTTTGACACGCCACTCTTTCATTGGTATGACAACCGCGACCGAGATCGGCAGCTCATGGGCTGGTTCAAGGACACCTTCGATATCGAGGCAGACCTCGTTGCCAGCGCTATCGAGGCATCCGATGCCGCGCAGTCCGCTTTTCTCACGCAGATGCAGCTTCGCGGCAAGCAGGTGATCGAAGACGTGCGCGCGCAGGGCACCTACGCCGTTGTCATTGCATCGCGTCCGTATCACGGCGACCCGCTCGTCAACCACGGCTTGCCCCGGCTCTTCACCGAGCGCGGCATCCCCGTGCTCACGACCGATGCGGTGCCCGGCGTTCTTGACGTCGACTTAACACACAGCCGTATCGATATTGTCAACAATTACCATGCCCGTATGCTTTCCGCGGCCGTTATCGTGTCATCGACGCCTGAGCTCGAGCTTGTGCAGATGGGCAGTTTTGGCTGCGGACATGACGCCTACCTTACCGACGAGATCGCCCGCATGATGGGCGAAATGGGGACGAAGGTTCCCATGATGATCAAACTGGACGAGAGCGATGTGGCGGGCCCCATGGGGATCCGCGTTCGTTCTTTTATCGAGTCGGTTGACCGTCGCCGAGCCGAGGAAGGCGCCGATGGCGTGCGGGTCCATGCGGTGCATCCGCTCGATGATCCCTACCTAGTTAAGTTTACGAAGCGCGATCGCCGCGAAAAGATTGTCCTGGTACCCAACACCTCGCATGCGTTTTGTCGTTTGATGACGGTTGCCATGCGCAACCAGGGCGTACGCGCCGAAGCCCTCGATCTTGGTCGCGAGGATGCCATTCGCCTTGGCAAACGCTATGTGCACAACGACATCTGCTTCCCGGCGCAGATCGTGATTGGCGAGGCGCTCGCCGCGCTCGAGAGCGGTAAGTACGATCCTCGCGATGTCGCGGTGATAACGGGCAAGTACATCGGCGATTGCCGTCTGACGCACTACCTGCCGCTTTTGCGTCGCGCGCTCGACGATGCCGGCTACGATTATGTGCCGGTGCTCGACAACGACGATGTCGATGCCCATAACGTTCATCCCGGCTTTACGTTGAGCCTTGCCTCGAGCATGCAAATCGCCTTTGGTCTGCCCATGGTCGATGCACTCGAGGACATACTTCGCCGCACGCGCCCCTATGAACTTGAGCCGGGCAGCGCCGATGCTGCGTTTGAGCGGGCGATGGATGAACTCATGGGTGGACTCGAGCGCGGCGGGCTGCGCGGTCTCGGTCGCGGTTTTAAACGGGCCCTCAAGATCATGGACGCCGTCCCCGCCGATCGTTCGCATCCGCGGCCGCGAGTTCTAATCGTTGGCGAGTACCTGCTCAATTTCCATCCCGGCGCGAATCACGAGATCGAGCGCTATCTCGAGGCCAACGGTCTCGAGATTATCGAGGCGCGTATGACCGATGTCATTCGCAAGACCTATTTCTATAAGCATGCGCAGTCGCGCGAATTCCATGTCGACCTTTCTGCCAAAGACAAGGCATGGTTTGCGACGGCTGACCGGATGTTTGAGCTGGCACACGACCGTTGCGACAAGATCGGTCGCTCAAGCGCGCTCTACCGAGCCCCCACGCGTATGCCGGAGCTCGTCCGTGCGAGCGACGAGATCTTGCATCATACGTTCGATGCGGGTGAGGGTGTGCTGATTCCAGCTGAGATTTTGGAGCATGCGGCGCATGGATGCCGCAACTTTGTCATCCTGCAGCCCTTTGGCTGCCTTCCCAACCATGTGGTGGGACGCGGACTGATCCATGAGCTCAAAAAGCGCTATCCCGATGCTCAGTTCCTGCCGCTCGATTACGATCCCGACGTGAGCTTTGCGAATATCGAGAATCGCCTGCAGATGCTCATCATGAACGCCAAGGCGCAGGACCGCAGTGGGGGCGGTATCGAAGGCGCATAGGGGGCATGCGCGGGCCCGCCCTTCTGCGCCCATGCGCATCTCCATAAACTCAACGCTTACGAAGAGCATCCCTTTCGTGCTAGGGTGAACTCACCACATAAGTAGTCGCAGACGCACGTAACACGGGCGGGCGAGATGAAGTCCAAACAGCTCCATCTCGCCCGCCCATCTTGTTGGCGGCGCCGCGGCGCAACACAGAAAGGACCATGCCCTTTATGCCTATCAACAAACGAGAAAGCCTGCTGTTCACCTTTATCATGTGCTTTTGCATGGTGCTCTGGATGAGCATCTATAACGTCGCCCTGCAGCACGGGGCCATCAACGGCGAGGTTATCGCCGCCGCGTGGCTCGGCTTCCCCGTTGCCTATATCTTTGCCATGTGCTGCGACTGGTTCTTTGCCAGCTCGCTCGCCAAAGGCTTTGCCTTTAAGTTCCTGGTCACCCCGGGCAAGAGCTCGCCGCGCGCCATGACGCTCGCCATTAGCTCCTGTATGGTCGTCCCCATGGTCATCATCATGTCGCTCTACGGTGCTTTCGAAGGCACGTTCCATATGCCTGGTGGCCCGCTTGCCAACCTGTCGATGGTACCGATGATGTGGCTCATCAACATTCCGCGCAACTTTATCATGGCTCTGCCCTGGAACCTGTTGGTAGCCGGCCCCTTCTCGCGCTTTATCTTCCGCCGTGCCTTCCCCATGGGCACGGTTTTTGAGGAACAGCATATGGAACTCGTGCGCATGCCGGGCGCTCCCGCCGCCGATGCCGCCGGCGACGTTGCCGAGGGTATGGACATCGAGCCCGCCTGCTAGATAGCAACTCAAAACCAAACCGCCAAACGGACCCGAGCGATTCCTTTTTTGTAGACGTTGTCGCGCGGCTACAGGTGGGAAAGGTCCCAACGGTTAACATATACTCCATATGGGTAAAGAGACCAGAGCGCTGCCGCGGGGCGGCGCTTTGCGTTTGAAAAACTAGCTCGTCTAAGAGGAACTAGCATGTTAGACCGTTTTACCGATCGTGCGCGCAAGGTCATGTCCATGGCCAAGCAGGAGGCGCTCGATCTTCACTCAAATAAGGTGGGCACCGAGCATCTGCTGCTCGCGCTTGCCAAGGAGGACGAGGGCATCGCCGCCGAGGCGCTGCGTTCGCTCGATATCTCCTACGACGACATCATGGATACCCTCAAAGAGGTCCAGACCACGGTTCCCGAGCCCAGTGAGGAGACCGAGGCTGCCAAGCTCGCCTTTACGCCGCTCGTCATCAGTGTGATGGAGCGTTCTTTCCGCGTGGCGCGCGAGAACAACCAGACCTACGTGTCGACCGAGCACCTGCTCATCGGCATCGTTGAAGAGGGCAACGGCATGGCCATGGACATCCTCATGCGCCTGGGCGTGTCGTCCGCTTCCATCAAAAAGGCTATCGAGAAACTCACCGCCAAGGACCAGGACAAGAAGCGCCCGCTTGCCGGTGCCGGTGCTGGTCGTCCCGGTGCGGGCCTGCCGTTCTTTAGCGGCTCGGACGCCTCCCAGCAAAAGGGGAGTGGTACCGATACGCTTAAGCAGTTTGCCACCAACCTTACGCAGAAGGCTCGCGACGGCGAGCTCGATCCCGTGATCGGTCGCGAAAAGGAAGTCCAGCGCATGATGGAAATCCTTTCGCGCCGTACCAAGAACAATCCGCTCATCCTGGGCGACCCTGGCGTGGGCAAGACTGCCATCGTCGAGGGCCTGGCACAGCAGATTGCCGCCGGCAACGTGCCCGAGAACCTCATGAACCAGAATATCTGGACGCTCGACCTGCCGGGCCTCGTTGCGGGCGCTAAGTATCGCGGCGAGTTTGAGGAGCGTCTCAAGAACGTGATCCAAGAGGCCACCGAAGCCGACGACGTCATCTTGTTTATCGACGAGATGCACACCATCATCGGTGCCGGTTCTGCCGAGGGCTCTATCGACGCGAGCTCCATGCTCAAGCCCGTGCTCGCGCGCGGTGCTTTCCAGATTATCGGCGCCACCACGGCTGAGGAATTCCGCAAGTACCTCACCAAGGATCCGGCCTTTGAGCGTCGCTTCCAGACGATCGATGTGGAGGAGCCGAGCGTCGAGGACACGGTCAAGATCCTGACCGCGCTCAAGCCGCGCTACGAGGAGCACCACCACGTGCGCTACACGCAAGGTGCCATCGAGGCCGCCGCGAACCTCTCTAACCGCTACATCCAGGACCGCTTCCTGCCTGATAAGGCCATCGACCTCATCGACGAGGCGGGTGCCCGCGCCCGCATCGCCGCGAACCGCGCACCCGAGCCAGTGCGCGCGGCCGAACATCGCGTGGAGGAGCTCAAGGCCGCCGCGCAGGAGGCCACCGAGAGCGATGACATGAACAAGGCCGCCGAGATCACCGAGCAGCAGAAGGCTGCCGAGATTGAGCTCGCCGAGGCCAAGGCCGCCTGGACGGCTGAGCTCGACGCAAGCCCGCTCACCATTGACGTGAGCCAGATTGCCGACATCGTGTCCGTGACTTCGGGCGTGCCGGTGTCCTCGCTTACCGAGAGTGAGAGCCGCCGCCTGCTGCAGGCCGAAAGCGTGCTCAAGACCCGCATCATCGGTCAGGACGAGGCTGTCGAGGCTGTTGCCAAGGCCGTGCGCCGCAGCCGCTCGCCGCTCAAGGATCCGCGTCGCCCCGGCGGCAGCTTTATCTTCCTGGGCCCCACCGGCACGGGCAAGACCGAGCTCGCCAAGACGCTCGCCGAGTATCTCTTTGGCAGCAAGGATGCGCTCATCAGCTTCGACATGTCGGAGTTCGGCAGCGAGTTCGAGGTCTCCAAGCTCATCGGTAGCCCCCCGGGCTACGTCGGTCACGACGAGGGAGGCCAGCTCACCAAGGCCGTGCGCCGTCACCCGTACTCGGTCGTGCTGTTCGACGAGATCGAGAAGGCGCACCCCGACATCTTCAACATTCTGCTGCAGGTGCTGGAGGAGGGCCGCCTGACCGATAGCCAGGGCAAGACGGTCGACTTCCGCAACACGGTGATCATCATGACGTCCAACGTGGGCGCCCGCGAGATCGCGCAGGATGCGAGCGTCGGCTTTGGCACCACGGGCGAGAAGGGTCTCACGTCGAGTGAGATCAAGGGCCGTGCGATGGGCGAGCTCAAGCGCCTGTTCCGTCCCGAGCTGCTCAACCGTATCGATGACATCGTGGTGTTCCAGAAGCTCTCGGGCGAGAACCTGACCAAGATCGCGCACCTGCTGGTGGACGACCTGCGTCAGCGCCTGATTGCCAACGGTATGAACATCAAGCTCACCGATGCGGCTTACGACAAGATCGTGGCCGAGGGCACCGATCTCACCAACGGTGCACGTCCGCTGCGCCGTGCCATCCAAAAGCTCATTGAAGATCCGCTGTCCGAGGAGCTGCTGGCTGGCGAGTGGGGCGAGGGCGATACCGTCCTGTGCGATGTGGCCGACGGCAAGTTTGTCTTTAGCCACGGCACGGGCGAGATTCCGGCACCGCGTCTGGCGGGCACGCTCGGTAGCGATACCGCTCCGGCGGCACCGCACACCGGCAACGCCGCGCCCGTAGGTGGCGGCGTGAGCTCGGGCCCCGGCGGCATGATGCAAGCCGGCTCTGGCGCGCTGTAGGGATTGAATAGAGCCTTGCATGATGGGGGGCGTTTCCGATGAGGAGGCGCCCTTTTTCTATTGAAATGTGCTCATGTCTATCGTGCTATACTAAATTTAAAGATGCGTATAGCAAAGGAGCCGATATGCCTACATCGATGCTCGACGCGCGGCCGATTCAGATGAACGTGCGCATAGATCGCCAGCTCAAAGAGGCGGGAGACGCCGTGCTGGCACAGATTGGCATGACGCCATCGCAGGCGGTGAGGGAGCTGTGGCAGTACTTGACCGAGAACGGTCGTATGCCCGTCGCAAAAAGGAATAATGACGAAGTCCCGTTTGACGACATGCGCTCGAAGGTGAGCTCGTCCCGTGTCTCGGAAGGGGCTGCGTTAATTTCTAATTTTTACGAGCGGTTCTCAATTCAGAAGCCAAGCCCCGATGAAGCCTTCGATTACGACGAGTTATACGACCAAATGATGTGCGAGAGATTCAGCGATTGGATCGAATTATGAGCGGTGTCGGAACGAAACGCGTGCTCAAACTGTTAATCGATACGAACGTCTGGCTAGATTACTTTCTCGCCCGAACGAATGCGACCGAGCCGATAGTCGAGCTCCTTTCTCGTGCGGCAGAAGCTGAGGACATTGCCCTCTTCTCGTCCTCCCTGTCTGTCAAAGACGTCTATTACATCTTGGGAAGGACGATGAAGGCCGACGCCCGCCGTGAGGGGGCTCTCACTCCCGAAGCCATCGTCAGTGCCGACGAGACGGCGTGGGCGTGCGTTCGCCTGATTCGGCAAAAGTCGATCATCGCCTCGGTCGGTGCGGACGAGGTCTTCGATTCCTTTGTGTTCAAGTACCATCACAACGATTTCGAGGACGATCTTATGCTGGGCGTTGCCAATCGTATCGATGCCGATTACGTGGTGACCGAGGACAAAAACCTCATTAAACATACCAACGGCGTATGCATTAACGTGGAGCAGGCGTTGCGGTTGGTCGGAGAGGCCAACGACCTTTCTACGCTGCCCGTCTAGCCTGCTTTATCTTGATAAAGTGGCGTTTCCTCGCCGTTAGCCGATGATGCAAGGGCGCTCGGCGTTTTCGACTGGTTTATGCACGCAAAGTCTGGGAATATACAAGTCGCATGTCTTACTGTCTAACCAGTTGCGCCAAGGAGGCACCATGGACTACAAGATTACCGGTTACGAGCCCGCCCAGCTGTTCCATTACTTTGAGGAGATCAGTGCGATCCCCCGCGAGTCTGGCAACGAGAAGGGCATCAGCGATTTCCTGGTCGCGTTTGCCAAGGAGCGTGGCCTCGATGTATATCAGGACGAGGTCTACAACGTCATCATTCGCAAGCCCGCTTCTGCCGGCGCCGAGAACGCTCCGACCGTGATGCTCCAGGGCCACATCGACATGGTCTGCGACAAGCTTGGTTCCGTCGAGCACGACTTTACGACCGACGGTATCGACCTCGTCGTCAAGGACGGCGTCCTCACCGCCAACGGCACCACGCTGGGCGCCGACAACGGCATCGCCGTCGCGCTGATGCTTACTGTGCTCAACGACGACTCCATCGTTCACCCGGCTCTTGAGTGCGTGTTCACCACCGACGAGGAGTCTGGCCTGGTTGGTGCCGAGACGCTTGACAAGTCTCAGATTAGCGCCCGTACCATGATCAACCTCGACTCCGAGGAGGAGGGCGTGGCTACCGTCAGCTGCGCTGGCGGCGTCGTCGTTACCTACACCTGCCCGATCGTGCGCGAGCACAAGACCGGTAGCACCCTCACGCTCGATATCTCCGGCCTGTTGGGCGGTCACTCCGGTAGCGATATCCACCTGGAGCGCGGCAACGGCAACCTCATCATGGCCCGCATCATCGACCGTCTGATGGTCGCCGGCGAGCCCGCCATCGTCAGCTTTAACGGCGGCACCAAGGACAACGCCATCAACCGTGAGTGCAAGGCCGAGCTGGTTTACGCCGACCACGCTGCCGCCGAGGCCGCAGCCGAGATTGCCCGCGGCATCATCGCCGATGTCACCGCCGAGCTCGAGGTCTTCGACCCCGGCTTTACCTGCACTGTCGACATCGCCGACGACGTCGAGGTCGAGGCCATGGACAAGAAGTCCGCACTCGCCCTCATCCGCGCGCTGCGCCTTGCCCCCAACGGCGTCATCCGCCGCAACGTCGCCACCGACGGCTCCGTCGAGGTTTCCTCCAACATCGGTGTGGTCGCTACCTCCGACGACCAGGTCAAGATTATGCTGTCCCCGCGCTCCTCGATCACCTCGCTGCAGAACGAGTTCAAGGATCGCCTGCAGACGCTGGCCGATGTCCTGGGCTTCGATGCCAAGTTTGAGTTCGAGTATCCCGGCTGGAGCTATGCCGAGCATTCGCCGATCCGCGACATCTTCGTTGAGAGCTATCGTGAGCTCTTTGGTTCCGAGCTGCGCATCGAGTCCATCCACGCCGGCCTTGAGTGCGGCCTGTTTGCCGAGGCTCTGCACGGTCTGGACGCCATCGCCGTTGGCCCGACGCTCTCCGACGTCCACACCCCGGACGAGAGCATGGAGCTCGCCTCTTCCGAGCGCTTCTACGAGCTGCTCATCGACGTCCTCAAGCGCCTCGCCGCGTAAGGGGCGCACTAACAGCAATCCGGGCGCTGTGCTGACAGATTGCAAATGACATTACGAGAGGGGGTACCCGGTCTTTAGCGATGGGTGCCCCCTCTCTTCTTTTGGAGAATGGGAAATTGCCTGGTGCCTAGCCCATATCTGCCCTGATAAGCTCGAGAGCGCGCTGGCAGTTTTCGCGGACAGGGCCGAGCATATGCTCGCGCAGGTCCGTCATGCCAGGCAGATCGGCGTATTCGTCCATGACCTCTTCCATGCAAATGGGTACCTCGTAGGCGAGGTCCATCATGGTCGCAAAACAAAACTTCTCGGTCAGCCCGGCATCGGTAAGCGCCGCTTCCAGCGCGGGATCGCCCATGCCGTGATAGCGGCGAATCGCGTTAGGTCCGATGCGTCCCACGCGATTCTCGCCGCCAACGCTCATGGCAAGGCGCGCTCGGCGGCGCATACGCTCATACGCCAGACCCGACGCGACGTCGTACATACGAGCCATCATGGCTGTGCCGCCGTTTCCAAGGAGCAGGGAATAGTTTTTCGCATGCGCATCCGGTGCGCCGATGATGGCGTTAAAGAAAAGTATTTGCGTAAACAGATACAGGTTAAGTTGATGGTGGCTCGTATTTACGAGGAGTTCTTGAATATCGCGTGCGGTCGGGCCGCCGTCTGCCGTGTACTTTTGAGCGGGCATCACTCCAAGGGCCTGACAGAGGTCTTCTTGGTGCAGACGCATGATTGTTCCGTCTTTGACTTTCACACGGTCATAGCGCTCAACAATGAGAGCGGGCTCGTCCTCAAATAAGCGATACTCAACGTTTGCCGTTGCAATACCCACGCGCTGGGCGCTTTTCATGCAGACAAACTCATTTAGAGCCTCAAGCTTAAATCCGATAACGCCATTTTTGAAAATATGCGTCGTGGGCGAGGAACCCACGCATTCGCACCAGCGGCCGTCTATGAGCGCGAGTGCGAACTTGCCCTGGTTGCCTCCAAGTGACCAGCTTTCATCTAAACCCATCCACGATGCCTCGCGGTCATCCCTGATCGACTTGAGGCGCAGAGCAATCTCGTGGTCGTCTATAGTGCGGTATTCGCCGGTGCGATGCAAAACGGCGTCGACGTCTTCTTCGGCGCAAAACTGCACTCCGCCCGGACAGTCGAGTCCGATATGGCTGAGCAATGCAACGGGATTATTGGGCCTGGCGTCGAATTCGGCGGCAATCGCTTTTCGTTGGTCCTCGCTGTCGGGCAGAAGGCCAAACAAGTACGGATTCATGACCTGTTGGCCGTATGTGCGATTTGATACGGGTATGTTGGTCGATAGGGCTGGCCCGTCATAGTCCTGATCGTAGGTAAAGCTGATAAGACCGTTCTCATTTTGCGTGAGCGTTCCCGCAGGCACGCCGCAAATAATAGTCCGAAGCGTTTTACTGGCCATTAGCTACCTCCCTTTGGGCCTGGTTTGGTCAGATGTGTTTGCGGCAATCGAGACTCCGAGATTGGACATGGCGAAATCGGCGAAGGCCTTGTCGTAGAGATCGGACGTAAAGGGGGTGTCTGGAAGAGCTGGAATGGTCGCGCTGCGTCGGTTGCGATGATGTAGACGTTGAGCTCGATGGCGCCTGGGGGTGCTGCAAGGTTGCAAATCGGCGTGCGGGGCGTCGACTGGTTGCCCATGTTTCGTGTCGTCGATATTCCCTTGAGCAGCGAGCGCCAGTCCGAGCGCGCTAAAAATCGCCAACAGCTTGTCGAGCCGAATGCCTGTGGCATCTCCTAGCTCGAGCGATGCGAGCAGACGCTCCGAAACATCTGCTGTTTTAGCGAGGGCGGCACGGGTGATCCCCTGCGCCTCGCGCGCCTGGCGTACGTAGATTCCGGCTTGGCGCGGTGTTGTGATGGGAAGAGTATCCATGGCGATATCCTAACGTGCAGACTTTTGCATATAAGTATGACATGCAAAAGTCTGCACGAAAAGGCCTTATGCAAAACTCTGCATGAGGCCTTTACACTGACGTTAACCTTCGAGGGCTGTTGGCGTCGTTTCGCTATTCGTGGCAATACGTTTTGGGCGAGGTTGCCACACTGTTTACCTCGCAATTCCCTAAATACGAATCAATTCATACCCTAAAAACGAATAATCTGGTCACAGCAAAACGAATGAATCCGCACCCAGAAAACGAATGGAATGACGATGAGGGCCTGGATACCTCGGCCTTGAACGGGCGTTACAGCACCAGGATTCCGAGGTGCTCCAGCAGGATTTTGAGGCCGATGAGAATGAGGACGACGCCGCCCACGATGGAGGCGGGCTTTTCGTAGCGTGCGCCGAAGGTATGGCCGATCGCCACGCCGGCGATGGAGAAGATGAAGGTCGTGACACCGATAAGCGACACGGCGGGGACGATATCGACCGAGAGTGCAGCAAACGAGATGCCCACGGCCAAAGCGTCAATCGAGGTGGCAATAGCCAGAATCAGGTATTCGCCCAGGTCGATCTTCTCGGCGTCCTTGCCGTCGCCTTCGTCCTCATCCTCGGTAAAAGCCTCCCACAGCATCTTGCCGCCGATAAAGGCCAGCAGGATAAAGGCAATCCAATGGTCGATGGGTCCGATGATGCCCAAGAACTGGCTGCCAAGAGCCCAGCCGATCACGGGCATACCGGCCTGAAAACCGCCAAAGAATAGGCCGAGCACCACGGCGACCTTAAGGTTGATTTTTTTCATGCCAAGGCCCTTGCAGATGGATACGGCAAAGGCGTCCATCGAAAGGCCGATGGCGAGCAATACGAGCTCGGCGAGTCCCATGGTTTGGCTCCCTTTCTGCGGGCGAACCCGCGTGTACCTCTAGTGGGGGAGCAACAAAAAAGACCCGTGGCGTACGCGTTGCGCGCACAACCACGAGTCTCGTTCATTAAGGCAAGCCAGACCGTTTCGGCCAGTATGTTGACTTGCCGCGCTACCGGAGGCGAAACCGGGTACGCGACTACTCCCTCATTTATGTGAATCCCGATGCTACCACATAAGCAGCTCATTTGGGACGGGGCTCTCGGCTGTGTTCGCTCATTCTGTAAGCATCGGATTTTGCGGGCGCCACAGGGGCAAACCGTGAGAAACTTATTGACGTTTATGGAGCGTATACGATGGGAGCGATGCCTTGGATAAGAACGAGCTGCAAAAGCGTATGGAGCAGGCCATTCGCCTGACGGCACCTGGCCAGCCGATCCGCACCGCCCTCGACATGATCATCGCCGGTCACCTGGGCGCCCTTATCTGCGTCGGCGACACCGAAAACGTGCTCGCTGCCGGCAACGACGGCTTCCCGCTCAATATTTCGTTCACCTCGAACCGCCTGTTCGAGCTTTCCAAGATGGACGGCGCCATCGTCATCGATGGCGACCTTACCCAGATTCTGCGCGCCAACTTCCACCTCAACCCCGATCCCTCGCTCGCTACGAGCGAGACGGGTATGCGTCACCGCACCGCCGCCCGTATGTCGGTGCTCACCGACGCCATCGTAATTTCGGTCTCGGCCCGTCGTGCCGTCGTCAACGTGTACGTTCACGGCAAGAGCTACGAGATCCAGCCCGTCACTACCATCATGAGCTCGGTCAACCAGCTCGTCGCCACGCTCCAGACCACCCGCCAGTCGCTCGATCGCTCCTTGCTGCGTCTGACGGCCCTCGAGCTCGACGACTACGTTACGCTCGCCGACATCACCGGCATCTTCTCGAGCTTCGAGATCATGCAGCAGGCAAAGACCGAGCTTAAGGATTGCATCGTCAAGCTGGGCAACCAGGGCAAGCTCGTGCAGATGCAGCTCGAGCAGCTCGCGGGCTCCAGCATGGATACCGAGTACGACCTGATGATCCGCGACTACGCGAGCGACTCCTCCGAGGCTAACGCCGAGAAGATCCGCGCCGAGCTCGCTCGCATGACGCCTAAGGACCTGTCCGACCCGCAGCACGTGGCAGCGGTTCTGGGCTACGACGATCTGGACGAGGACTCCGTCATGACACCGCTGGGTCTGCGCACGCTCTCGCGCGTGTCCGTCGTGCGCGACGGTGTGGCCGAGAAGATCGTCGACGAGTACGGCTCACTGCAGGAGCTCATGGACGATATCAGCGAGGATCCGGAGCGTCTGGGCGACTTTGGCGTTAACAACCCTGCCATTCTTGCGGACTCGCTGTACCGCATGAAGGGCACCAAACAGGGGAACGCATAATGGCGCCCGTATGCGCCGTAGTCGTTGCCGGTGGCAGCGGCCAGCGCTTTGGCAACCCCGGCGGCAAGCAGCTCGTTAACGTCGCGGGCCGTCCGCTCATGAGCTGGTCCATTCGCGCGTTCGACCGTAGCGAAAAAGTTGGCCACATCGTGGTGGTTTGCCCTGCCGAGCGCCGTGCCGAGATGCGCCGCCTGGCCATCAACCCGTTTGACTACGACACGCCCATCAGCTTTGCCGATGCCGGCGATACCCGTCAGGACTCCACCCGTGCCGGCGTGCATGCGGTGCCGGCGGGCTTCGAATATGTCGCCATCCACGACGGCGCCCGTCCGCTCATCACGACCGAGGCCATCGATCACGCTATCGACGTGCTCGTGAGCGACCGCGCCCTCGACGGTGTCGTGTGCGGCCAGCCCGCGATCGACACGCTCAAGATCGTCGATGGCGATAACATCGTCGAGACGCCGCCGCGCGAACTCTATTGGGCCGCACAGACGCCGCAGATCTTTAGCGTTGACGCTATGAAGCGCGCCCATGCCGCGGCGATTGCTGAGGGCTTTATCGGCACGGACGATTCGTCGCTGGTCGAGCGCATGGGTGGGCATGTCCGCTGCGTCCAGAGCCCGCGCGATAATCTTAAGGTGACGGTGCCCGAGGACCTGCGTCCCGTAACCGCGATTCTGCTCGGCCGTATGGCCGAGGGAGAGGACCTTCCCCATGTTCAGTAACCTGCGCATTGGACACGGCTACGACGTTCACCGTCTGGTGGAGGGGCGTCGATGTATCATCGGCGGGGTTGACATTCCCTACGAGCGCGGCCTGCTGGGCCACTCGGATGCCGATGTGCTCGCGCATGCGCTGGCCGACGCCATTCTGGGCGCCTGCCGCGGGGGAGACATTGGAAAACTGTTCCCCGACACCGATCCTGCCTATGAGGGCGCCGACTCGATGGTGCTGCTCGCTCGTGTGATGGACTATGCGCGCGAGCTGGGCTTTGAGTTTGTCGACGCCGACTGCACCATTGCCTGCCAGCAGCCTAAGATCACCCCGCACCGCGATGCCATGCGCGCCAACCTTGCCCATGCCCTGGGCGTTGACGTCGAAAACGTGGGCGTTGCCGCCACTACGACCGAAAAGCTTGGCTGGGAAGGCCAAGGCGAGGGAATTGGCGCCTGGGCCGTCTGCCTGCTACAGAAAACCGTTAAGGAGTAACGAATGCGTATCTACAACAGCGCTACCCATAAAAAGGAAGAGTTCCAGCCCATCGAGTCCGGCAAGGTCCGCATGTACGTGTGCGGTCCCACGGTCTACGACAACATCCACATCGGCAATGCCCGCACGTTCATCAGCTTTGACGTGATTCGTCGCTGGCTCATCGCGAGCGGCTACGAGGTCACGTTCGCCCAGAACCTCACCGATGTCGATGACAAGATCATCAAGCGCGCCAACGAGCAGGGCCGTACGGCTGCCGAGGTCGCGACGGAGTTCTCCGATAAGTTCATCGGCGTCATGCGCGCCGCCAACGTGCTCGATCCCGATGTGCGTCCCCGCGCCACCAAGGAGATCGGCCCCATGATCGCCATGATCAAGACGCTTATCGAGCAGGGCCACGCTTACGCAGCCGATAACGGCGACGTGTACTTTGCCGTGCGCAGCGATCCCAACTACGGCCAGGTCTCGGGCCGCAACATCGACGACCTTATGGTGGGCGCGCGCATCGAGGAGAACGAGGACAAGAACGACCCGCTCGACTTTGCCCTGTGGAAGGCCGCCAAGCCCGGAGAGCCCAGCTGGCCGAGCCCCTGGGGCGAAGGCCGTCCCGGTTGGCACACCGAGTGTGCTGCCATGGTGCACCGCTACCTGGGCACCCCGATCGACATCCACGGCGGCGGCTCCGACCTTGCCTTCCCGCATCACGAGAACGAGTGCGCCCAGGCCACCTGCGCCTGGCACCAGGGCTTCTCCAACACCTGGATGCACACGGGCATGCTGCTGGTAGACGGCGAGAAGATGTCCAAGTCGCTTGGCAACTTCTTTACGCTGGCCGAGGTCCTCGAGCAGCACTCCGCTGCCGCCCTGCGCCTGCTGATGCTGCAAACGAGCTATCGCTCGCCGCTCGACTTCTCCTGGGAGCGCCTGGAGGGTGCCGAGAACTCTCTCACGCGTATCGCCGGTACGGTCGAGAACCTGCGCTGGGCTGCGAACCATGCGACGGCCGATGCCGATGCGGCTGCCGCCGAGGCGTTTGCCGCCAAGGCCGCCGAGACCCGCGCCGCCTTTAAGGAGTGCATGGACGACGACTTTAACACCGCCGGCGCCATGGGTGCCGTCTTTGGCTTTGTGACCGAGTGCAACCAGTACCTGGAGCAGGCGGGCGACGCTGCCGACAAGGCCGCAGCCCTGGCTGCCGCCGATACGCTGGTCGAGCTGCTCGATACGTTTGGCGTTGAGCTTCCCGAGCCCAAGGTCGAGTTGCCGCTGGGCCTGCTGGGCGTTGCCGCCGGTTTGGTTGCCTACACTGGTGACGACGTGGATGAGGCCGCTGCCAAGATTCTCGAAGCTCGTGCCGAGGCCCGTGCCGCCAAGAACTGGGATCTGGCAGACGCCATCCGCGACCAGCTCAAGGACCTTGGGCTGACGATCGAGGACACTGCCGCCGGCACCCGTATCAAGACTCTCTAATCCCTGCGGGTTTCCCAAGCACCCGACCGCCCGAGCCACGGCACCTTGCCTTTCAATCGTCGGGCATGACCTCAAGGTCAATGCCCTCCTCTTTCAAGGCAATCTGCCGCACCTCGGGCGGTCGGTCTATTTGTTTCGTTTGATAGTTGTATTTAGGAGGTCGCTTTATGGCCGACAATCGCAAGCGTGCGCCTCGTGGCGGCAAGCAGGCCGCTTCTGGCTCGCGTCCGATCTGCCGAAATGATCGCGCTGCCGCTCCCAAGGGCCAGCGCGATCGCGCCCAGGCCGCACGTCCGCAGCGCGATCGCAACCGCGACGTTGTCCAGGCTCCCAAGGGCGAGTTTATCGAAGGTCGTCGTGCTGCCGCTGAGGCGCTGCGCACTGGTTTTCCCATCAAGTGCGCGCTCATTGCCGAGGGCGGGGAGCGCGATGCCGCCTTGTCGCGCCTGGTCGACGACCTCAACGCCGCGGGTGTCCGCATTAAGTATGTGCAGCGCGCGCAACTCGACGCACTGTCGAGCCATGGCGCTCACCAGGGCATTGCGCTCGAGGTTGGCAACTTCCCCTATGCCGATGTCGCCGATATCCTCGACCGCGCGGGCGACGGTCCGGCGCTCGTCGTGGTACTCGACCACGTGACCGACGATGGCAACTTTGGTGCTATCGTGCGCTCCGCCGAGGTTGTGGGCGCAGCGGGCGTCATCATCGCCAACAAGCGTGCCGCCGGCGTGACCGTGGGCAGCTACAAGACCTCCGCCGGCGCCGTCATGCATCTGCCTATCGCGCAGGTGCCCAATATCGCCCGTGCGCTCGATGACCTCAAGGCCGCCGGCTTTTGGGTGGGTGGCGCTTCCGAGCATGCCGAGGGCAGCTGCTGGGATGCTCCCTTCGAGGGCCGCGTGGCGCTCGTCATGGGCTCCGAGGGCGACGGCATCTCGCGTCTGGTGCTCGAGAAATGTGACTTTTTGACCAAGCTTCCCCAGCGCGGCATGACCGAGAGTCTCAACGTGGCCCAGGCGACCACCGCGCTGTGCTTTGAGTGGCTGCGCCGCAATGCCGGCGAGCTCATGGGGGAGGAGTAGCGCATGTCCAAGAAGAACCGCGCCAAGTCCAAGGCCAAGCGCTTTGGCGAAGGCTCGGCCAAGTCGATTGTTTCGGCCGCGACCTATGGCGTGGGCGGCAATGCGTTTGCGCAGGCCATCGCCGACCCGGTCTCGACGGTGCACTCCAATAAGCCCGAGCTGCTGGTGGTCGACGGCTACAACGTGATCCACTGCACGCCGCGCTACGAAAAGCTCGTCTACGACCATTCCGATGATCCGTATTCCAGCGACGTTCACGATATGGCGCGCACGGCACTCATCAACGATGTTGCCGCGTTTGCCCAGGGCCGCTACGAGGCCGTAATCGTGTTTGACGGCGCGGGCAATATCTCCAGCGAGCGCCCCAACCTGCCGGCCCGCGGCGTGCGCATCGAGTTTTCGCCGACGGGCGTATCGGCCGACACCGTGGTGCAGAAGCTCTGCATCGAGGCGCGCGAGGAAGGCCGCGCGTGCTCCGTGGTGTCGAGCGACGGCACGATCCAGGCCGTCGTCATGGGTAAGGGCGTTACGCGCATCTCGAGCCGCATGCTGGTGGACGAGATCAAGCAGATAGATAACGATGTTCACGAGGCAGAGGAAGCTCCGCAGATCAAGATGACCCTGGGCAGCCGCCTGAGCCCCGATGCCCTGGCCAAGCTCAAGGCCCTCCGCGGGAGGTAGGGGAGCTGCCGGCGCGGCGCTGTCTCGCTAACTCCATTCAGCGATGTCGATCATTCTGCGGAGGCGCCATGTAAGCGCCTCTTTTAGATATGGCAGCCTTGCCGTGAGCGCGTCATTTCTGGACAGAATCTCGATTGCCTCGTCAACGAAGCCTTCGAGTTTGTCGCCGTCAAACCAGCTCATGTCCTCGACGAGCAACATTTGTTTGGCGGGGCTTGAATGAAATTGCGCACTGGTAAAACTGTGCTCTCCCGCCCTAAGCTCCTCTAGTGATATGTTGCACCAGAGTGATGAGCCCGAATCGAAGATGGGGGCTGGTCTGCAGACCAGTGAGTTGACGTTTCGCACGAGGCCGAAGTTGCGCCAATGACGATCGTAGTTGGCAATGATGTCATCGCATACGATCATGCGGCCAAGGGCGTCTTTTATATCTGTCGCTCCAAGCTCCTCGCAGTTTGCTACATACCGTTCGTAATCGGTTAGTCGCTCGTCTGCATTTGCATGCTGGTTTACATAGAACGCAGGGACATATTCTTCTTCGTCAGTTAAGAAGACACTGCATGTGCTCAAGGCGGAAGTGCCCGCGCCTTCGAGCGAATAGGGTACATAATCGTAAGTGTTCAGGATGCGACGGTGAAGTGCAGTCGCCACCATCTCGTTATAGGGTTCCTGGTTTAGATGCGCTCCTGCTTTATGCAGAATTCGACGCCCGCCCTCGCATGTCCAGTACTTTTGAAGATTGCCGTCCGACGTGTTATCGGGCTTTGCGGCAGCCGCTTTTCCCTCTGGGGCAAAGGGCGCAATGGACAGTGAGACGTCATCAAAGGCGTTATTGAAGAAGTTAATGTCCTCCCAGGCGAGACCGGAACTTTGGGGCCTTATCCAATACTGGTCGGATAAGGAGAGGCCAAGATTTCGCTGTACGAGTTCATCGGGAACATCGACTGCGGCTTCTGCAAGCAGGGAGGCTAGCCCAATGCGTGCGAGCGGGATACCGCGGCCGCGCCACCAAGTGCGGAAAGAGTCGAGCGATATGGGGCTATTAGGGCCAAATACCCCAATAGGGGCGTGGGCGTAATCGACGTCGGCACCGATGTGGGTGAAGTCTTTTCGCGATGTGCTGTAGACCAGCTGAGCGACTTCATACGTGCGGTTCATGAGGGTGAACGCGATCTCGCTCTTACCGTAGCCGCGGCGGGGACGTCCCCCCGTTTTGGTCACGGAGCGGAGTCGCGTGTCGACGCTGTCTTTGTCGATGAGCCATACGCCAGAAGCCTTGCGGGCCTCAAGTGCTCCGTTTTTTATGAGCTCCTGCACCCTGCGCGGAGTGATGCCGAGTAGCTCGGCGGCTTCCTTGGTGGTAAGCATCGAGAAACCCTTCGTCAGAACGAATAGTTTTATCTATTCCATTGTAATTAAAACTATTCGTTCTGACGAAGGGTTTTGAGATGTGGTCGGTCGAAGGGTCTGTTGCGCCCCGTCCGTAATTCCTTTATTCTTAATTGGCTTCGCGCGAGAGCGCCAAGTGTGCCAGTGTGGCGCAACGGTAGCGCAACTGATTTGTAATCAGTGGGTTGCGGGTTCGATTCCTGTCACTGGCTCCATGAGAGTTTCGGGCTCTGTCTCTATATGGGACAGAGCCCGTTTCTTGTTTTGATAGGTTGTCGGGCACGGTATTCGTCTCATTCCCGAGTTTGTCTCGATCTGTAACACCAAGACGGTTATTCCGCTTTTAACTGTTACAGATCAAGACGGAAGGTTGAGGGTCCGTCCATTTATCTCAATCTGTAACAGTTAGAAGGGAAATATCGGTCTAGATGTTACAGATTGAGACAATGACCGGGACCACTTTGAAATGTCTCGATCTATAACACGTAGGGGAGAAATACCGTTCTTACTGTTACAGATTGAGATTAAAGACACCTCCTGAAGCGGTTGTCTCGATTTGTAACACGTGGAAGCCCATAATCACCCTTACTGTTACAAATTGAGATAGAAGCGGAGCGTCGGAAGGAATGTCTCGATCTGCAACATGTAGGAGACACTCTACGCCCGTAAAGGAAAGAGGCGGGTCCTGTTCAAAATGAAACAGGACCCGCTTTATGTGCGCGGCTATATTCGATTACCTCGTGCCGCGTCAAAGTGGCAGGAAAAGTAAACGAACGCCGGTTGCTTCCACGGCGGATGTCGCTACCCTAATACCATGTGCGCGCAGATCGCGCGTCGGTGCCCGGATTGCATCGGGGCACCGTCCATACGTCGGGAGCGGGGAAGGATCATGGAATCCACGGAAGACGCCATCGAGATCGAGGACGCCGAGGAGCGGGGCGCGACGGCCCCCACGGCCCCTGCGGGGAACTCCGGCCTGATCCACCGGCTGTTCGGCGGGTATGCCGAGCTGCTGCGCATCCCGCATGCGGCGCGCTTCACCGTTGGGTCGGTGGTCGCGTGCATGCCGCTCGCCATGATCAGCATGTCCATTACCATCGGCGTGCAGCAGATCTACGGCAACTACACGATCGCCGGCGCGCTCTCGGCCGTCTACTCCGTCTCGTCCGCGCTGCTCGGGCCGCAGCTCGGCAAACTCGCCGACCGGTTCGGCCAGCGAGCGGCGTCGATCCCGGCCATCATCATCTGGGTTATCGCCTCGCAGGTCTTCATCGCAGCGGCGACCGCGCACGTAGACGAGTGGATCCTCTTCTGCATCGTGCCGTTCCTCGCGTTTACGCCGCCCTGGGGCGCCATGAGCCGCACGCGCTGGCGCTACCTGCTGCGCGGCGACGAGAAGAAGATCTCCACGTCGCTGTCGCTGTGCTCTGCGTTCGACGAGTGCATGTGGGTCATCGGAAACCCGCTGTCGTCGACGCTCGCCGTCATCTCCGCCGCGCTCGCCATCCGCTTCGGGGCGGTCTGCGCGGTCATCGGCGCCATCATGGTGCTCACCGAGGTCACGACGCTCCCACCGTCGCAGTCGCAGCTCACCCGCCACAGCTGTGCCGAGCGCCGCGAGGTGGCACCCGTCGGCGGCGTGCTCGACGCGGGCGCGGACGCTGCCACGGGCGCAGACGGCTCCAGGCGCGCCGGCCGCGCGAATCCCGTCACGCGCCCGCAGTCGATCTGGGGACCGGGTATGGTCGCGCTGTGCGCCGTGTACTTCGGGCTCGGCGCGTTCCAGAACGCAACGAGTGTCTCCATTGTGGCGTTCGCGCGTGAGGTGGGCATGCCGCAGGTTTCGGGCCTCGTGATTTCCTGTTTCTCGTTTAGCTCGCTCGTCGGCGCGATCTTCTCCGGCGCCATCCGCTGGAAGACCCCGCTGTGGCGGAGGTTCTACACCTGCCTCGTGGTGCTGTGCTGCGGCCTGAGCCTGTTCGTCCTCGCACCGAGCCTGTGGGTGATTGGCGCAATCTACCTGGCGGCTGGCCTGTGCCAGGCGCCGACTTTCGTCAACGGCAACGAGATCGTGATGCACCTGGTGTCGCCCATGCGCTTTACCGAGGCTGTCGCGTGGACGGGGACCCTCTGCGCCATCGGCTCGTCGTGCGGCTCTGCCATCGCCGGGCCGTTCATCGACGCGTACGGGCACACCGGTGGGTTCGCGACCGTCGCCGTCCTCGCCGTCGTGACGCTCGGCATCGCGCTCGTCGGTCTCAAGCAAATTAAGTCCTCGACCACGAAGGCCGTTCAGGCGTAGCATCTAATGCAGTATCGATTTGGTATCAGAACGATTCAACCAGAGATATTTGAAGCAATTCAGGCCGAAAAGAAGCCTCTGTATATCTCATCCCACTGCTCTCGTCCGGAGGTTGGAACATACTGTGACCAAGGTCTCCCGTTGCATCCTGGCCGAGAAGGCGACGATGGTGGTCGACCACATCGCGTACCGCAAGCTCGATGAGCGGTACGACTCCACCATCTTCGCCGAGCGCATACCCGGCAACGTCGGCCGCGCGCTGGAGACGAGCCGCTGCATCCAGGACTACGTGTTCTGGGATTCCGAGGGCGAGCGCTGTGACGTGGTGCACAGCTACGAGGATTTGCTGACGGTGATCCAGGGAACAGATTAGGTTCTGGCTCGCGTTAATTTTCGATTGGGGCGTTGGGATGCACACGTAGGGGAGGAAAACCGTTCTTACTGTTACAGATTGAGATGAATCAGGAGGCCGCCGCGAATTGTCTTGATCTGTAACAGATAGGGGCGGGAAAGACCTCTTACTGTTACAGATCAAGACGGAAGGTTGAGGGTCCGTCCATTTATCTCAATCTGTAACAGTTAGAAGGGAAATGTCGGTCTAGATGTTACAGATTGAGACAATGATGATCGGGACACAGGTGCACGCCTTGCATCCACAGTTGGAACGACACAATTCTCACCGTCATCTAATCATACGCGGGTGCCGAAGAACCCTCCCGAATCCGCATCCAGCGCTCCAATGGAGCTTGGCAGTGAAGAGTAAAATAGAGCTATTGCTGCACAATTCGCCTCTGTCATGGTTGTTGAGACCTCGAGGTGACCGAGCCTGAAAGGCATCAACAATGAGCACCATAGCCGACATCCTCAACCGCATCGACTCGGGCGACTACGCGATGCCGCAGTTCCAGCGCGGCTACGTGTGGAACCGCGCACAGGTGCGCAAACTCATGACGTCGCTGTACAAGGGCTATCCGGTGGGCACGATGCTCTTGTGGCAAACTCCCGTGGAAGACGCGGACATCAAGGGTGAGAAGGTCATCGGGCAGGGTGTCGTCAACCTCATTCTCGACGGCCAGCAGCGCATGACGTCGCTCTACGGCATCATGCGTGGCAAGGAACCACCCTTCTTCGAGGGCGACCGGCGTGCCTTCACCGACCTCATGTTCAACATCGACGAGGAGGTCTTCGAGTTCAAGGCCCCCAAGATGAAGGGCGACCCCATGTGGGTCTCGGTAACCGAGGTGTTCGTAAAGGGCGCCGGCGTGGTCGCGGATGCGCTGGACGACGCGGAGAAGCTGAGCCATGCTGGCTATCGCATCGTTGTTAAGCGGCTCACCAACTTGGAGAGCATCACAAAGACTGAGATTCTATCCCAGACCGTAACCGGACCCGACAAGACCGTCGACGTCGTCGTGGACATCTTCAACAGCGTGAACTCCGGCGGCACGAAGCTCAGCAAGGGCGACCTCACGCTCGCCAAGATCTGCGCGGAATGGCCCGCCATGCGCGATGAGATGCAAAAGGCTCTCGACGGCTTCTCGGCCAAGGGATACGACTTCACACGCGACTGGCTGCTGCGCTGCCTGACCGTCCACCTCGCGAAGTCGGCATACTTCTCCACTCTCGACGGCTTCTCCGTGTCGGAGATTCAAAAGGGGCTCAAGGAGACCGTCCAGCTCGTGGGCACCTGCCTCGACCATATCGCGGGCAGACTCGGACTCGACCACACCCGCGTCCTCGGCAGCCCCTTTTCCATCGCCACGATGATTGCGGTCATAGACCAGAAGGGAGGCGAGCTTACCTCGGCCGAGTGGGACCGCCTACTCTACTGGCATGTCCACGTCTTCCTCTGGGGGCGCTACGCAGGCTCCACCGAGAGTGTGCTTGCCCAGGATATAAACGCCGTCAAGAGTGGCGAGGGGATCGCCGGACTGCTCAGGCTCATAAAGACGAACAGGCCCGACCTAAGCCTTCACCCCGACGACTTCTGGGGGTGGAGCACGGGAGCGCGCCTCTACCCGCTCATGTATCTTCTCGCCCGCATGGGGCATGCTCGCGACTGGGGCAGCGGAATCGAGCTCAACTCTCACCTTCTCGGCAAGAACTCGACGCTCGACGTGCACCACATCTTCCCCAAGAAGGTGCTCTACGCCGCCGACCGCAACAAGTCGATGGTGAACCAGCTCGCCAACTACGCCTTCTTAACCAAGGGGACAAACCTGGAGATCTCGGACAAGCTCCCCTCGGACTACCTGCCGGGCTACGTCGCCGCAAATCCCGGAGCGGTCGAATCTCACGCCGTGCCGACCGACGACCCTTCCCTCTGGGAAATCGGGAACTACGAGGCCTTCCTCGCCCGGAGGCGCGAGCTTCTCTCCGAGAAGGCCAACGCGATTCTATCTGCCCTCTACAATGGAAAAGACCTAGGTGAGCTGCCTGCCGCCTTCAAACAGCCGGGTGCCGCGAGCGTCCTCGATCACGATGACGAGGCCCTCACCGGGCTCTCGGACTGGTTGACGGAGAGGGGTTACGGGCGCGGGGCGGCGAACTTCGGGGTGAGCGGCACGTCTAAGACCGTGATCGTTGACCTTGCATGGCCGGACGGCTTGCAGACCGGCCTCGGCGAACCGGTCGCCCTCATGGTCGATAGGGAGCCCGAGGAGCGCTCTTTCGTGACCAAGCTCGGATACCATGTGTTCGAGACACCCGATGACTTGATGGCCTTTGTTGTAAACGATGAGGCATAAGAGAGCTTCATGAAAGATCTCGACAAATACCGGGGCTGCCTCGTGGGCGGGGCCGCAGGCGACGCGCTTGGATACGCCGTGGAATTCTGGGACGAGGAGCACATCTTCTCCCGCTATGGTGAGCGCGGCATAACCGAATACGAACTCGATGCCAAAGGCGTGGCGCACTTCTCCGACGATACGCAGATGACTCTCTTCACAGCAAACGGCCTGCTCTTAGGTACCACGCGTGGGATGACGCGCGGCATTATGGGGCCGTATGAAAGTTATGTCGGCTACTGCTACGGAGACTGGTACCGCACGCAGACCGAGAGGTATCCGCTCGACGAAGGGCGGAGTAGCGTCTACCACTACTCGTGGCTCGTCGGCGTGCCCGAGTTCTTCGAGCAGCGCGCGCCGGGGAACACGTGCCTCTCCGCCTGCGCGGAGGGGTGCGAGGGGACGACCGAGCGCCCCGTCAACAGCAGCAAGGGCTGTGGCGGCGTGATGCGCGTGGCTCCGGCAGGGCTCTACCTTGACCCTGAAGATGGCACCCACTGCAGCGGCTATGCCGACGCCCTCCGGCTTGGCGCGGAGTGTGCTGCCCTCACGCACGGCCACGCGTTGGGCTGGCTGCCCGCCGGAGCGCTCGCGGTGATTGTGAGCATGCTGACGCACAAGCCAGGTTGCAGCGTGCGCGAAGCTGTCATGGGTGCGTTGGGCGCGCTTCCCGAAGCCTATCCGAATGCTAAACATGTGAAGGAACTGCAAGGCCTTCTTATGCACGCGCTGCGTCTCGCCAACTCCTCCAAGGTCGACCTTGACTGCATCCACGAGCTCGGCGAGGGATGGGTGGCCGAGGAGACGCTGGCCATAGCCGTATTCTGTGCACTGCGACACGAGCACGACTTCGAGGCGGGGATCGTTGCTGCCGTGAACCACAACGGTGACTCGGACTCCACCGGCGCGGTGTGCGGCAACATTCTCGGGGCGAGACTGGGCTTTAGCGGAATCCCTGCGAAGTACACCGAGCGCCTCGAGTTGTTGGACGTAATTGAGGGCTTCGCGGACGACCTCTACCACGACTGCCAGATTGACGAGTGCACAGGCTCAGCTGATGGCATCTGGGAGCACAAGTACATTTATAACGACTACGCCGAGTGGGTGGTTACCCAAAAATCGGCAGGATCACGTCCTAGCCTCTGAGAGTTGGCAACGTTCACGATGGCGTTCGTGCGAAGCCGCGTGATATCCCCGCGCCACAGCAAGAGTCCGCCTACGGATTCCGCTTTACGTGCCTCGGCGATTCCGCGCTCCTGCAGGCGTCCCTGCAAGTAAGCGTCCTCGATGCGCAGGTACTCATCGGAGATTTCCGTAGGCGGGCGCACGTTCACGAGCGAGCGATAGAGCCGATAGAGACCCTCGCCCACGTGGGCATCGGAGCCCGTGCGCTCGGCCTCGTCGACCATGGCGATGACGTAGTCGGCGTAGGAGATGGACGAGACGCCGTGAGCTCCTGATCGGGACAACTATGAAATGTCTCGATCTGTAACACGTAGGGGAGGAAAACCGTTCTTACTGT
>CAVCRP010000026.1:0-42033 GCA_963604655.1 uncultured Ruminococcus sp. | reverse complement strand
CTTGACAATGTCCTGCTCATAATAAAGGGGACAGGCACCTTTGTGGTGGTTTTTGCCGGCTGCGGACTCGGCAAAGCGCGCCCGCATCGACGCCCTGCCTGCGCTAAACTGTGAGGCACGTACGCGATTACGAGAGGAGCCCGCATGGAGGCTTACAAACAAGAGTTCATCAAGTTTATGGTCGAGTCCGACGTCCTTAAGTTCGGCAGCTTTACGCTCAAGAGCGGCCGTCAGTCCCCGTTCTTTATGAACGCCGGCGCCTACGTGACGGGCTATCAGCTCAAGAAGCTGGGCGAGTATTATGCCCAGGCCATCCACGATAACTTTGGTGACGACTTTGACGTGCTGTTCGGGCCGGCCTACAAGGGCATTCCGCTGGCCGTCGTGACCGCGATTGCCTACCACGAGCTGTACGGCAAGGAGGTCAAGTACTGCTGTGACCGCAAGGAGGCCAAGGACCACGGCGCCGACAAGGGCAACCTGCTGGGCTACGAGCCCCAGGACGGCGACCGCGTGATCATGGTCGAGGACGTCACTACCAGCGGTAAGTCCATCGACGAGACCTATCCCAAGGTCAAGGCAGCTGCCGATGTCGAGATCAAGGGTCTGATCGTGTCCCTCAACCGCATGGAGGTCGGCAAGGGTGGCGTGACCACCGCGCAGAAGGAGATCGAGGCCAAGTACGGCTTCCCCGTCGCGAGCATCGTTTCCATGGCCGAGGTCGTCGAGACCCTCTACAACCACGAGATCGACGGCAAGGTCGTTATCGACGACGAGCTCAAGACCGCCATCGACGCCTACTACGAGCAGTACGGAGCACGTTAGTTACGCGGTTTTACCAAACCGCGTAACGGGCCGACGCTGCGCGGGCCGCATTTGGACAATCTGACGTTCAACTTCAAGGGCGCGACCAGAAGGTCAGCGCCCTTTCGTTTCACGTCACCTTGTCTCAAATGCGACCCGCTCGCTGCCGTTGCCAAAACATCGGCGTTGCCTTGGTCGGCACTTGGGGACGCTCCTTTTCTGCCGGCAGTTTGGGACACTCCTTGCACCAGATTCTAATAACGAGTTTAAGGCGTAAGTGGTTATTAGAGTCGATATGAACAGTCTAACGACGAGAAGTCGCGCTTACAGAAGTTGCGGGGAATGGAGGAAAACGTACCATCCAGAATGAGCGTGGATAATCTCCCACTTTTGGCCCCCATGCGGGCTCAAAGTGGGAGATTATCCACGCTCGTTAGATAAGTGTCCGAAAATCCACGCTCGTTTTACTTCAGGCCCGGCAGGCGGGTGTAGGGGAATGAGCGCTCTAGGAACTCGGCGCAGCGGGCGTAGTCTTTGGCGAAGTAGCTGCTGTAGAGCGAATCGAGCACGTATTGCACGGCGATGTGGCTGGCGAACTGTGTGATGCGGTGCGTCATGCTCTCGTGATCGCTCACCGTGAGGTAGGCGGCAAAGCCGGGGTGAATACGCGCGCAATAGGGCGTGCCGATGACGATGACCGGGACATGCCGGCTGCTGAGAATCGGCAAGATTTCCCTGAGGTTGGGGGCAAGACCGCTGTAGGAGATAACGATCGCCGCGCGGTCGGAATCCGAGGCGAGCGCCGTGCGCACCTGGGCCTCGATGCTGCTATAGCATGTGGCGCTTTTGCCGGCGGAAAGCAGGCGATCGCGGAACATTCCCGCTGGGTAGAGGTTGTGCGAGCCCGTGTAGATGTCGACCTGTCGGGCGTTGGCGATAAGCTTGGCAGCATGGTCGAGCTGCATGGGGTCGAGCATCTCCTGTGTCTCGGCCAGCGTGGTCTGGTAGAGCCCTTCCATGCGTTCCATAACCTGTGCAGGCGTGGACGAGGCATCGAAGGGAAAGTTGATATCCACATCGCGGCGGTTGCCCGCCTCGGTCGCCAGGCGGATGAGCTCGACCTTGAGGTCCTTAAAGCCCTCGAGGCCGAGCTTTTTGCAAAAGCGGTGCACGCTCGCGACCGAAACGTTGGTGCGGGCAGCAAACTCCTTAATGGACAGTCCACGGATTTCCTCGCCCATGGCAAGGGCCGAGATGCCGAGCTGCTGCTCGGTAGGGGTTAGGCCCTGCGCCTCGGTAATCTTGCGTTTGATATCCATTCGAACTCCCGCACTCGCCAAACCGACCAAAAAGGGACAGGGTTATTTTGGCAGGTTTTGCCAGCAAAGGGTAACGGGGCCGAGGACGCCGCTGGGCGCGACGGGCTCGGTGAGGGCGAAGATGTCAGGAATCGCGTGGTCGAGCGTGTTGATGACGTCGATGGTGAGTTCGTGCGTGCCGACGGTAAGTGGGCCGGTGGCGAATCGATAGGGCGGGCAGATTCGTGTGCCGAGCGGGCGTCCATCGAGCGTGAGCGTTGCAGTTTCGTAGACATCTCCCAGGTCGATCGCGGTGTCGGCAAGGTTGTCCGCCAGCTCGAACGACGTGTGGTAGCGGTACGTGCCGCAGGTGCCGGCGAACAGCTCGGCCGTGAGATCGCACAAGCCCTCGAGCTTTTGCGGCTCGCCAAAGGTTCCATCGCCGCCGGCGGGGGAGAGGGTGACGGTCCAGGGGTGGTTGATGTCGAGGGCGAGCGTTGCGCATGTGCTCGTGTCCGTGCGGTTCGCGGGCTCGATTTCGCTGCTTGCCCCCAGAACAACAACGCAGCTCTCGGCCGGCGCCAGCTCCAGCGCGCCGTCAAGCGCAACGGGTTCGGTACCGTTCAGCAGATCGAGGCGCGTGCCGCAAAGACACTTGTCCTGCGGAAGCGAAATGGTGCAGGTAAGGCGCTCCCGCGGGTGCTCGTTGACCAGCATGACGTAGGTCTCGCCGGTGCGCTCGTAGCGAAGCGCGCGCAACCAGGGCTGGGACGTGTCGGTGACGACGGTCTGCAGTCCCACGCTCGCCAGCACGCCCGCCACATCGGCAAGCGGGGTCGGCGTAAGCCCGCCCAGCTCCACCGCGCCATCCGCGTCGTAAAGCGCGCCGGGCACCTCGTCGACGGCAAGCACCGTGACGCCCGCGGCCATCATACGCTCCACGGCCCGGACCGTTGCCGTACCAATAAACGAAGCCCCGGGCATAACAAACGCCTGGTAGCGACAGCCGTTTACGGTAAGCGCCCCATCGGCAATCGAAACCTCGTAACGGCCCTCATCCTCAAAAGCCTCGGCCGGCACAAAATCAAAGTCGATCTGCGCTCGTGTGAGCTCGGCAGCCACACGCTCGACGGGCATGGCATCGCCGGCCCATTCGGCATCGGCATGGTACAGAATGGCGACGGGGCGAGCGGCGTTGCCTCCCGAAAGGAGCGTCGCCGTGCGATTCATATAGCGCATGAGCTGGCCAAAGTGCGGCCATTGCGGGTTGTTGCCGTGCGCGTAAAAATGCGGTGGGCAGTCCCAATCGGGGAAGGGCGCCATGCTAAACGCGTGTGGCGTAAACCAGTTAATACCGCGGACGAGCATATGGTCGGCAATCCATTTCATCTCGCGCAG
Source organism: uncultured Ruminococcus sp. (assembly GCA_963604655.1). GTDB lineage: Bacteria > Actinomycetota > Coriobacteriia > Coriobacteriales > Coriobacteriaceae > Collinsella. The sequence goes on along the minus strand of CAVCRP010000026.1, from coordinate 38,533 downwards.
GCCCTCGTGCCAGCCAAAGGCGCCAAAGACCTCGGCCATGCAACGCCCCTGCTTTTTGGGGTCGAGGCGCGCGGCCGAAGAGCCCAGCTTGGCAAGCGCGTACGTAAAGAACTCCATGTTCCACGCGCCGTGGAAATAGCTGTAGTGTCCACGGTCGACGCCGGGGACGAGCTGGTTGATGACCACATCCACGCCGGCCATGTCCTGCCCCGCGACCGCGCGGAAGTAATGTCCGGCGCCCTGACCCAGGCGCGTGTGGCAACTCTTGTCCTCGATCACGTGGCCAATGTGCATGACGCCGTGCGCGCGACACCAATCGCCGATCTGCTCGTCAAAGCACGCGCGGTAGAGCTGCGAGGCAAGGTCCATATAGGCGTGGCGAACCTGGGCGCCGTCCGCCTCGCGTGCCCAAAGGCCGTGCAGTTTGGTGGGCCAGCCCTCGCCAAGCGCGTCGTGCAGGCGGCGGGCAAGCTCGTCCGACCACGGCAGCGCTAGGTCGCCTCGCCCGATAAAGCTGCTGGTAGAAGCATCGTCAAGCGTGGCGCCCTTTTCGTTCATAAAGCCGGGCTCATCGGTGAAAAAGCCCAGGATGGTCTTGCCGAACTCGTCGCCCAGATGCTCAAACGTGGGCTCGTAGACGGCGTCGATGAGCACGCGGCACGAGGCGGCGTCGACCATGTTGATGTACTCGTCGCGAAAGCCGGTCTTTTGGCTGGTGACGTACAGCTCGATCGTGGTGACGCCGGCGGGAGCGTCAAAACGCAGGCGGGCGGGTGTGCCATCGTCGCCATGCTCGACAACGAGCGCGAGGTCGAGCGGCGCACCGGCGGCATCAAAAGCCGCTGCGCCCACAAATCGCTCAGTGGGGTCCATGAGATTGCCGAGCTTAATGGTCGTGGACGGCTGAGGACCGACAACCGTTATCGTGCGATGCTTGAGTACGGTCTTCTTAAGCGCCGGGTCGACATCCTCGCCCTCGAGCGCGCTATTGGCATAGCCCGTGGGGAAGTGCGCATCGTCGAGCAGCCAGATCTTCAGCCCCAAGCGCTTGCACTCCTCGATAATAAACCGCAGGTCGGACCACCAGCCGTCGCGGCAAAAATCGGGATGCGTGCGCGACTCAAGGCAGACCTCGCGGACGTCCGCGCCGGCAATCTGCTCCAAATACTCGGTGATTGTCTCGCGCGCCTCGCCCCTGAGCCACAAGAACGGAAGCACATGGTTGTCATAAGTGCCGCCAAGCACCTGCTCAAAATACGCCGCCATATACGCTCCTCCAAAATCAACCTTTCAAACCCATTGACGCCAGAGTACGTCGAGCGCGCCGTCCTGCTAATATCAAAATCACGACAGAATATGACCGAATCAACGATGGGGGCACTATGGAGCTCGCGCGCCTGGATAACCTGCTGCTCGAGCTGACCGACAGTGAGCGAGCCTACCGTGCGGGTGCCCATTACGACTGGAACGATGCACTCAGTCAAGGTAATCAAGCAGATGTCGATGGTCGGCATATCCGTAAAATCGGCAATCCAACGCTCGCCCTACGACAAGAAGGCATGCCCGAGGGCCTATCGATTGTACGCAACTCGCGCTTCAATCCTGTGCCGGAACACGTGCATGATTATGTCGAAATCAGCTATGTCTATCGAGGACGAGCGCCGCAAATCGTTAACGGTGCGGCGCTCACGCTTGCTCAAAACGAGGTGCTCCTGCTCGATGCCGCCTGCCCGCATGCCGTAGGCGAGCTTGGCGAGCACGACATTATGTTGAGCGTCATCATTTCGCGGCCAATGCTCAGCCGCAGCCTGGAGCAAAGCCTTTCGCCCGCAAGCACGGTCTCGAGCTTTTTGCTCAACGCCCTCACGGACGAAACCGACCACCGGGGTCACGTGCATTTCCGTACAGGCAACAGCCGCCGCGTGCGCCGCTACATGCAGGAGATGCTGTGCGAGCGTCTGGAGCCCACGCCGGCGAGCCCCCAGATCGTGTCGAGGCTGTTCGAGCTGCTGCTGGTTGAGCTCATGCAAAGCTACGAAGCCGGCCTGCTGCAAACGGACGCGCCCGCGCTGCCATCGGCGCAGGTCGCGGCTGCCATGGGTTACATCGAGCGCCATGCTCGCGACTGCACCCTCGAGGACCTGGCCCGCCACCTGCACCTGAGTCCCAACTACGCAAGCGCGCTGCTCAAGCGGCAGACGGGCCGCACGTTTATGCAGCTCGTGCAGGAGAGCCGCTTGGCTTGTGCGGCAACACTTCTCGACGCCGGTGTTACCGCAGAAGCCGCGGCACGCGAGGCGGGCTATGCCAACATGAGCTTCTTCTACAAAAAGTTTGCCGAGCGCTATGGCTGCACGCCGGCTGCCTACCGTCAGCGTTTGCCCAGATAAAACCGACCAAAATAAACCTGTCCCTTTTTGGCAGGTATCAGGAAGTGTCAGGGGCGGGGTGGCGGCAGGGCGCCGCTGCGAAAAGAAGTGTCGGGTTTGGCGCGCCCGCCCCCGCATGTCCCCCGCGTGGGCGATACTCGGCTTATCGACCCACGATGCAAAGGAGATGCTCATGGCAAACATCAAGTTCCCCGAGGGTTTCTATTGGGGTGGCGCCACCGCCGCCAACCAGTTTGAGGGCGCTTGGAACGTGGACGGCCGCGGCGCTTCCGTCGACGACCACTTCCTGGGCGGCAGCTACAAGGAGCCGCGTCAGATCACGATCGACATCGACCCCGATCGCTTCTATCCCAACCATGACGGCATCGACTTCTACCACCACTACGAGGAGGACATCGCGCTGTTCGCCGAGATGGGCTTCAACATGTTCCGCATGTCCATCTCCTGGAGCCGCATCTTCCCCAACGGCGACGACGCCGAGCCCAACGAGGCCGGCCTCGCCTTCTACGACCGCGTTTTCGACTGCCTGCGCGCCCACAACATCGAGCCGCTCGTGACGCTCTCGCACTACGAGATGCCCTATCACCTGGTCGAGAAGTACAACGGCTGGGCAAGCCGCGAGCTCATCGGCTTCTTTGAGAAGTACTGCCAGACCGTCTTCGACCGCTATCAGGACAAGGTCAAGTTCTGGCTCACCTTCAACGAGATCAACTGCGGCACTATGGACATGGGCGCCATGATGGAAACTGGCCTGATTCAGGGCTTCGAGGGCCCGGCAAGTGCCATCAAGACCACCGCTCAGCAGCGCTTCCAGGCCCTGCATCATCAGTTTGTCGCCAGCGGCCGCGTCGTGCGCTACGCCCACGAGCACTACCCGCAGTTCAAGATGGGCAACATGGATTGCTTCATCCTCTCCTACGCCGCTACGTGCGATCCGGTCGACGTGTTCGCCACGCAGCAGCAGATGAACTCTATGAACTGGTACTGCTCCGACGTGCAAGTGCGCGGCAAGTATCCGTTCTATGCCAAGCGCTTCTGGGCCGAGAATGGCGTCGAGCTTGCGATGGAGGACGGCGACCTGCAGGATATCGCCGACGGCAAGGTCGATTTCTACACCTTTAGCTACTACATGTCCGGCACCGTGGGCACCCACAAGGGCCACGAGATGACCGAGGGCAACATGACCTTTGGCGGCAAGAACCCCTACCTGGAGTCCACCGACTGGGGTTGGCAGATCGACCCGCTGGGCCTGCGCATCGCCCTCAACGAGATTTACGCCCGCTACGAGATTCCGCTAATGGTGGTCGAGAACGGCATGGGCGCCTACGACGAGGTCGAGGAGGACGGCTCCATCCACGATCCGTACCGCATCGCCTATCTGCAGAGCCACATCAAGGCCATGGGCGAGGCCGTCGCCGATGGCGTCGACCTGATCGCCTACACCTGGTGGGGCCCCATCGACCTGGTGTCCGCCGGCACCGGCGAGATGCGCAAGCGCTACGGCTTCATCCACGTCGATAAATACGACGACGGCACCGGCACCTACGAGCGCCGCCGCAAGGACAGCTTCTTCGCATACCAGAAGATCATCAAGTCCAACGGCACCGAGGGTCTGGCTTAATCGACAATATGAGTGCCACTGGGGAAAAGGTTTTGGGAAGGGCTTGGAAGGGCTCTCGATTCGAGTCCCCACCTTAGCAATTTGATCATTTGGCACTATAATCACCATAGGCATGCGCAAAACGTTGCGCTTAATCAAGAGGAGAAAACGTATGGGTCTGTTTGACATGTTCAAGAAGAAGGCTGAGCCCGCGGCTGCCGCTGCTCCGTCCTCCATCTCTGCTTCTGCCGGCGCCGACGTGCTGTGCTCGCCCGTCAAGGGCAAGGTCATCAAGATGGCCGACGTGCCCGATCCCGTCTTTGGTGGCGAGGTTCTGGGCAAGGGCTGCGCCGTGTGGCCCGAGGACGATTTGGTCTACGCTCCCTGCGACGGTAAGGTGACCGTCACCATGGGTCACGCCGTGGGTCTGCAGTCCGATAGCGGCATCGAGGTTCTGGTGCACGTTGGTGTCGATACCGTCAACATGAACGGCGACGGCTTCGAGGGCTTCGTCAAGGCCGACGATGTCGTTAAGGCTGGCCAGCCCATGCTCAAGATTGACCGCGCCAAGATCGCTGCTGCCGGCTACAAGGACTGCGTCGTCGTGGCTGTGTCCAACACCGCCGAGTTCGCCGACGTCGAGCTCGCCGTCGAGGCTGACTCCGCTGTCGCCGCCGGCGATGCCATCGTCAAGGTCGTCCGCAAGTAAACTGCGGCATCCAAAGGGTGTTTTGGGGTGGTCGAATCGTTCGACCACCCTTTTTTATTACAATGCGGCGGAACGTTTTATTGCACGTTGGGCGGACCGGTAAACCGTTCGGACGTCAAATCGAGCCGACTGCGCCTTTGCTTTGCCGGGGGTGTTCGTTAGCGGCTAGTATGGCCTTATTGTTACGACGTGCACCGCGTCGGGAAGCGCGGTGCCGCTTGTTGGGAGGAATGTCATGAAGAAGAAGCTGCTGCTTGCGCCCCTGATGGCTGTTCTGGTCGCGTGCGTGGTTGTGCTTTCCGGCTGCGGAGGTCCTTCGGTTGAGGAGCTCATCACCGAGGATCTTACGACGCAGTTTGACGAGGTCAAGAACGGCGGCGACGACTTCCTCGCCGGCCTGGAAGAGGCCTCGGGCGATGAGTTCGAGCAGCTGGGCATCGATCCCAAGGAGTACGCCAAGAGCTATCTCGAGGGCTTTGACTACAAGATCGGCGACGTGACGGTTGACGAGGACAAGGGTACCGCAACTGCCGAGGTCACCATTACCTGCAAGTCCATGAACCAGATCGTTGAGGATTTTGCCACCCAGTACCAGGAGAAGGTCGCCGCGCTCGATTCGATGCCTTCCGATGACGAGCTGTACAAGATGGCCGGTCAGGTTATGGTCGACGTGACCAAGGCTGCTAAGACCAAGGACACCAAGGTCACCTTCAAGTACTCCTGCAATGACGACGGCGAGTGGTCTGCCGACGATTCCGCAACCAACGAGATGATGAATGCCATGATGAGCTAGGGGAGTTACGCGGTTCTACGAACCGCGTAACGACTCGACGCTGCAAGCCCGCCAGAGCGGCAATCTGCCTTTCAAGGCACCTTGCTCGCTCTGGTGGGTTTTCGCTGACTTTTTCTCAACCTATGGCGTTGCCGATGTTGGAAGGTGGCACTTGGGGACGTTCCTTTTCTGCCGGCAGTTGGGGACACTCCTTGGGAGGTTGATGCATCGCGGACGCTCGGGAAAATGCGAGCCGGTTTTTGGCCGAATTCCGGGTCGCGGTTTCCGGATGGGGTGGGTCGCACTTTCCGCACGTCACAATCGCCGTGACTGTGTAGCGCGTCGGCTTCGTTACTCGCCCAAGATCAGTGCAGCGAGCTCGTCTTGGGTGTCTACCACGTAGTCGGCGCCGGCGGCTTCGAGTTCTGCACGACCGCGGAAGCCCCAGGTGACGCCGGCGCTCTTAAGGCCGGCATTGTGGCCGGTCAGGACATCGACATTGGAATCGCCCACGTAGAGTGTGGTTGCCGGGTCGGCCCCCAGCTCCTCCATCACGTGCAGCGTGACGGGCGCCTCGGGCTTGGGCGGAAATGCGTCCACGCGGCCCTGTACCAGCGCAAAGCGCTCGGGGCCAAAGTACTTCTCGATAAGCGGAGCTGCCGAAATGTGATCCTTGTTGGTGAGCACGGCAAGCTGAACGCCCGCGGCGCGCAGGCGGTCGAGCATTTCGATCGTACCGGCGTAGGGGGCAGTGTGGTCCTCCTTGTGCTCACCGTAATAAGCCCTAAACTCGGCAAGGGTCTGTTCAAACATGCGACCGTCGCCCGCATACTCGGCGGGCATAAAGCGCTCGACCAGCTTGAGCATGCCGTTGCCCACCTTGTAGCGGTACTCGTCCACGGCAAACGTGGGCCAGCCGTGCACCTCGCAGGTATGGTTGCCGGCGGCCGCCAGGTCCTCGAGCGTGTTGAGGATGGTACCGTCCAAATCAAAGATCACATGGGAATATGCTGCTGCCATAGGTGCTCCCGCCGTTTGGGTTCTAGAACGCACCCCATGATACTGGGCTGGCGCGTCGGGCGTGTCTGGAATCTGGACAACTTTGACTGCTGTGTATCGGGCCGCGCCGCCCGACCGCCTTTGCCGTTAGCAAATTCTCGGCAGTTGCTCGCCCACGAGCATGTCGAGGATGCGGGTCGAGCCCCAGCCGGTGCGCACGCGTACGGCGGGTCGGGCGCCTTCGGCAAGCGGCAGCACGCGACCGATGATGGCGGCATTCTCGCCGTAGCGTGCGGCGCGCATGGCCGCCAGCGCGGCATCGGCCTGCTCAGCCGGCACCACGGCGACCATCTTGCCCTCGTTCGCTACCTGCAGCACGTCGTAGCCGAGCATCTCGCAGGCGGCTTGCACGTCGGGGCGCACGGGCACGGCGTCCTCGTCAATTTCCATGGCAACGCCGCTGGCCTGGGCAAACTCGTTGAGCGTGGATGCCAGGCCACCTCGCGTGGGGTCGCGGAAGCAACGCGTGTCGGGGGCGGCGGCCAGCACGTCGGCAATCAGGTGGTTGAGCGGCGCGGCGTCGCTTTCGATCGTGCTCGAAAACGCCAGGCCCTCGCGCCGGCTCATGATGGCGATGCCGTGGTCGCCCAACGTTCCCGATACCAGGATGACATCGCCGGGCTGGCAGTTTGCGCCGCTGAGCGCCACGCCCGTGGGCACCTCGCCCACGCCGGCGGTATTGATGTAGACGCCGTCGGCCCCGCCACGCTCGACCACTTTGGTGTCGCCGGTGATAATCGCCACGCCTGCCTCGCGCGCCGTCTCGGCCATGGTCTGCACAATCTGGCGCAGCTTGTCCATGGGGTAGCCCTCTTCGAGGATGAAGCCGCACGAAAGATAACGGACGTTGGCGCCCGATGTCGCGACGTCGTTGACGGTTCCGCATACGGCGAGACGGCCGATATTGCCGCCGGGGAAGAACTGCGGCGTCACCACAAAGCTGTCGGTCGACATGGCGATGCGCCCGCTGCCGGGCAGGGCGGCGACGCCGGCGTCGTTGCCTTCGAGCAGCTCGGGCGACCCAAAGGCATCCAGAAAGACCTCGTCGATAATGCGTTTCATCATCTGACCGCCGGAGCCGTGGCCCAGCAGGACAGTGCTATCGGTGGCAGTATGGGACATATCGAAAACTCCAATCGGGGATGTTCGGGCTAGCCGTGATAACGGTAGTACGCCGCGCAGCTGCCCTCCGAGCTCACCATGCACGGACCGACGGGGTGCTCGGGCGTACATGCGTGGCCAAACAGCGGGCAGTCGCTCGGTGCGATGGCCCCGCGGAGCACGTCGCCGCAGCGGCACCCGCGCGGCTCGACCGTCGGCTCAACGGGCACGTCAAAGCGGGATTCGGCATCAAAGCGCACGAATTCGGGTCGGATGGAAAGACCCGAGCGGGCAATCGGTCCCAGTCCGCGCCACGTGGTGTCGCACGGCTCAAACACCTGCTCGACCAGCTGGCGCGCCACGGGATTGCCGTCTGCATTGACGCCACGACGATAGGCGTTGTCGATTGCGGGCCTGCCCTCAACAACCATCTGGACCAGCATACAGATGCCCTGCAAGATATCGACCGGCTCAAATCCCGTGACCACGCCCGGGGTCTTAAACTCATCGACCAAAAAGCCAAAGGGTGCCAGACCCGTGATGGTGGCGACGTGGCCTGGCAGGATAAAGCCGTCGATGGTGGTCTCGGGGTCGTTGGCAATCGCGCGCAGCGCCGGCGGCGTGGTCTTGTGGGCGCAATAGACCGAGAAGTTCTGGAGCCCGCGTGCGTCGGCCTCCAGGATGGCGGCGGCGATGGTGGGCGTCGTGGTCTCAAAGCCGACGCCCATAAAGATGACCGGGCAGTCGGGGTTTTGCTCGGCAACGTCGAGCGCGTCGAGCGGCGAGTAGACGATGCGAATGTCGCGCCCTGCCGCCTTTTGCGCGGCAAGCGAGGTGGACGACCCGGGCACGCGCATCATGTCGCCAAAGGTGGTGATGATGGCGCCGTCCATGTCGGAAAGTGCGATTGCATGGTCGATGTCGCGGTTGGCGGTGACGCAGACGGGGCAGCCCGGGCCGCTCAGCAGCTTGAGCCCCGCCGGCATAATGGAGCGAAAGCCATAGCGGCCGATGCTCACGGTATGTGTGCCGCAGACTTCCATAAGGTTGATGCTGCGGTCGCCGACAAGCTCGTGAATGCGGTCGATGAGCTCGCGCGCCAGCTTGGGGTCGCGAAATGCCGAAAAGTCGATACCGGAGCGAACCGGCTGCGCCGCCGCCACTAGTATGCCTCGGCCGGGTTGGTGGCCAGCTGGTCCTCTTCGACCAGCTCGGTCATGGTGTTGACGAGCTCGAGCGTCTCTTGAGCTTCCTGCTCGTCGACAATCTGGATGCCAAAGCCGGCATGCACGAGAATATAGTCGCCTACCTGCGCCGTCGGTACGAGGCGCAGCGAAACGGGGCGCTCGATGCCCATCATGTCGACGGTCGCCTTAAGGTCGTCGTCGCGTTTGACCACTTTACCGGGAACGGCAAGGCACATATTGTTCCCCTTTTATACGCTTTGCGCTGGATAGGCGCTTAATTATCCATCAGTTGATGGTAGCGCTCGCGGGGGTCACGAGCAAACGCGTTACACCTGTGAGACGGTGGCGCACGGGCTGGCTAAGTAGCCTATCGCACTACCGCCTGCGCGAGGCGAGCGCATGCGATGGTCGCCTGGCCGTAGGCGATGCAGCCGTCGTTGACGGGCACGGTATGGGGAACCAAGACAGCAAGACCGGCGTCTTTGAGTTCGCACGTGAGGAGCTGAAGCAAAAGTCGGTTCATGAACACGCCGCCCGAGAGCGCGACAGTGTTGAGGCTTTCACGGGTGCAGATCTCGCGCGCGATACGGGCGGTAGCGTGCGCAATGGCGATGTGGAAGTCGAGCGCGAGCCTATCGGCCGGCGCGCCGGCCTCGATTCCACTCAAAAGCGCCTCGAAAAATGGTCTTTGGTCCAAAACGAGGGAGCTATCCGAGGCCGCCTGGACAGTTAGTTCAGATACGTATTTTTGTGATGGGCTCTGGGTGGCAAAAGCCGTCAGAGAGGACTCCAAATGGGTCGATTTTGGGCCTGCACCGGGCATGCTTGCCGTTAACGGGGTGTCTGGAGAGCTCTTTTTAGCCCAAATGGGGCCAAAAATGCCGGATAGGGGGTCTGTAGTTAATACGTATCTGAACAAACTGTCCAGCGATGTTGAAGCGGATGCGGATACACCCGCCTGATTGCCAGCGAAACGGCTGATTTCTCCATCAAGAGCGCGCCAAGCGGCGGCTTCGAGCTCGATGGCGGGTTCGCCCTCGTAGGTTGCAGTGCCGCAGATGCCCAGAATCGCCGCCGCGGCGTCAAACAGGCGGCCCATACTGCTCGTGCGTGGGCTGTTGATGTTGCGCTCGATCATCGTAGCCGTGATGTTGCGCATCTGCTCGTCGAGACGGCTCAAAAGTCCCACGGCGCCCGGGTGTTCGAGCAGACCGAACTCGCTCAGCAGGGCAAAGGCGTTGCGTCGGGCATCGCGCACGGATGCGGCGCCACCGGGGAGCGCCCAGGTACGCAGGTGCGCGGCGCGCTCAAGATCGGCAAGGCTGGCAACAAGAAACTCACCGCCCCAAATGGTTCCGTCGGTGCCGGCGCCCGTGCCATCAAAAGCGATGCCAAGCACACGTGCATCGGGCGCAAACTGGCCCGCAGCGATGGCCTCGGCCATCACGCTCGCGATGTGCGCGTGATGGTGCTGGACTTCGATAAGCGGCAGACCCTGTTCCCGCGCCTGCTCGCGGGCCCACTGGCTCGATAGGTAGCTGGAGTGAAGGTCGCATGCCAGCACGGCAGGCGCCAGGTCAAAAAGGTCTTCCAGACGCGTGCGTGCTGCATTCCAGGCATCGAAGGTCTCGCCGTTTTCGACATCGCCAATATGCTGCGACACAAAACAGACCGCCTCGCCGTTCGCATCCTCGCGCGTGAGTGCGATCGTTGCCTTTTGCTGCGGGCCGCAGGCGAGCACGCAGGGCGCGACGGCATCGAGTGCCGGCAGCGGCAACGGCTGCGGCGCATATCCGCGAGCGCGGCGCACGGGCATAACGGCTCCATCGACCACGCGCACTACGGAGTCGTCATAGCGCGAGAGGATCGCGCGGTCATTGCCGAGCAGCGCATCGGCAATGCCGGCGGCAACGAGGCGCTTCCAAGCAAGAACGTCATCGGTCTCGATGGGCTCTTCGCTCAGGTTTCCGCTGGTCATGACCAGCGCATGCATGCCGTGCGACGCGGCGGCTGCAAGCAGCAGATGCTGAAGCGGGGTATAGGGGAGCATGACGCCGAGCTCGGGCAGATCATGCGCGACGGACGGTGCGAGCGTGAGAGTGTCGGGGGAATCGCCCTCGCCAGCAGTACGCCGGCGCAGCAGCACGATGGGGCGGATGCTGCCGGTCAGCAAGTCGCGCTCGGCATCATCGACATGGCACAGGCGCTCGGCGCCGCCAAGGTCGCGCACCATAACGGCAAGTGGTTTGTTGCTGCGGCGCTTGCGACGGCGCAGCTCGATCACCGCCTGTTCGTTGGCGGCGTCGCATGCCAGATGGAATCCTCCCAGTCCCTTGATGGCGACAATGCCGCCGCTTGCCAGCAGCTCGACACAGCGCTCAATAATGGCATCGCTGGTCTCGCGCGTGCTGCCGATAGCCGGCGTCGCTCCCGAGCCTTCGAGCTCCATACCGTCCGCTGCCTCGTGCCACGTAATATGCGGCCCGCAGTCAAAACAGGCATCAGGCTGCGCGTGAAAGCGCCGGTCAAGTGGGTCGCCATACTCCGCGGCGCACTCGGGGCACATGGGAAAGCGGTTCATAGAGGTAGCCGCTCGGTCATAGGGCAGCGACCGGATGATGGTAAAGCGCGGCCCGCAGTTGGTGCAGTTGATAAAGGGGTAGTGATAGCGTCGGTCGGCGGGGTCGAACAGCTCGCGTAGGCAGTCGTCGCAGGTAGCGATATCGGGCGAGATGAGCGTCGTATGCGCAGTCTGATCCTGTGACGCCACGATGCGAAAGCCCTGCTCGTCGGCGGCTTCCCAAGTGCCGGGTTCCAAATCCGCAACGACAACGCACTCCACGCGAGCCGCGGCAGGCGCGTGGTCCGACAGCGCGGCGACAAAGCCGTCGAGCGCCTCGGCGCAAGCGTGCGCCTCGACATGCACGCCGTCGCCCGCGTTGAGCACCCAACCGCAGATGCCATGCGCCGTGGCCTCGCGATACACAAATGGCCGCATGCCAACGCCCTGCACAATGCCCGTCACATGAATATGCACATGCCGCATGCGACTCTCCCTCATCAAAATCGACCAATAAGGGACAGGTTTATTTTGGTAGGTAAAACTTCTAAACCTGCCAAAACAAACCTGTCCCTTTTTGGCAGGTGTACTGCGTGAAATCCCGCTACAGCCCCAAGCTTTGCCCGGTGGCGGCGCAGGTGAGCTCGCCGTGCTTAACGCCGCGAAGGCCCAGCAGGCGGTCGGCCAGCTCGTAAACGCGCTCGCCGCGACCCTTGAGCGCCAGAATCTCCAAGCAGTTGTGGTGATCCAGATGCACGTGCATGGTCGAGACGATCTCGTCGGTGTAGTCGTGCTGCACCTCGTCCAGGCGGCGCGTCAGGTCGCCGGTGTGATGGTCGTAAATCATGGTGAGCGAACCGATGACTTGTTCGTCGGGCGTGCGCATCTGCTCCTTGGCGATCGAGGCGCGAATCAGGTCGCGCACGGCCTCGGAGCGGTTGGCCACGTCACCGCGGCGCGCGATCTGCTCGTCAAAGCGACGAAGCAGGTCATCGGGCGCGGTGACCGAAAAGCGGACCAGCTCGGAGCTGGAGCCGGCGCAACGGCAACTCGCCTCGGCACCCGCGCCGTGAACATGTGCGTGCTCGCAGCCGTGCGCGTGCTCGTGCTCGGCCACGCTACACCAGCTTCACGGAGCCGACGGAGTTGTGGTCGGCCTCGATGGCGTCCTCGTAGCCCTCGAGCGCGTCATGGGCCTCGTGCAGCGCGGCCATGGCGGCCTCGAGCTTGGCGCCAATACGCTCCATGTCAAAGTTCTCGGTCGCATGCAGCAGCTGATGGCTCCACTCGTGAGCGAGCTCAATAGTGTCGTCGACCTGCTTGACGCTCATGGCAAGCTGGCTCATGTTCATTCCAACGTCATGCATGGGAATCTCCTTCTGTACGGGGCAATCCTGTGGTTCAGATTCTACTACGGAGGGCTCCCATGCCGGCGTTGTATGCCAGTTGTCCTACGGTGCCAGTGAGGCTAGCGGCGCGACTATGACGCCGTCTTCCCGTCGATAAGCAGTTGCGGTTCCAGTTAGGACGAGTAAGAAGGACGCTTCGCCTTGGTGGGTGGAATCGATTTTCGATGCAAGCTTCTTGAGATTGGCGGCCGCGGCGTCTATGGGCTTTGAGCCCAGTTTGACCTCGACCAGAGCATACCTTCCGTCATCCAGAACGAGTACGGCATCGGCTTCAAGGTCTGTCTTGTCTCGATAGTGGTATACCTTGCCATCGAGTTGATCCATATATGTGCGCAGGTCGCGAATGCACATGGATTCAAACAGGAGGCCAAAGGTCTCGAAGTCTTCGAGAAGCTTTTGAGGAGTTGCTCCCAGGGCGGCAGCGGCAAGGGACGGGTCGCAGAAATGACGCGTTGGACTCGTTCGTACAGCGGTTTTTGAGCGAAGCCGCGGCGCCCATGCTTCGAGATCTTCAAAAACACAAGCGCGGGTCAAGGCGTCGACGTATTCAGAGACGGTGTCTCTTGAGGGCGGCTCCCCTTGCATATCGGCCGCAATGGTCGATAACGATGCTTCGGATGAAACGTTGCGTGCATAGCTACGAACAATTTGAGCCATCCAGGTTTTATTGCGGCGCACCCCATCGATCTCGTCAATGTCGGCGTCGAGCAGCTCTTTAATGTAGTTGCTTGCCATTTCAAGCGCTGCATCTTGGTTACCTTCGGTTACGGATTCCGGCCATCCTCCCCTGCAGAGGACATGGGCGATGCGCTCGATATCAAAATCGACGAGGTCGGCCACGTCCGTGTGACCATCGAAAAGGGATGTAAGCGAGACCGACCCAGTGGATTCCTGCGATTCGAACAGCGACATGGGGCGCATGTTCATGCGCGCGATTCGTCCAACACCAGAATGAGCTGGCATCTCACTTTTCCGTGGCGTGGCGGAGCCGGTTAGGATAAATTGCCCTCGTCCGTGTTCCTGGTCGACGGCAAAACGGACAGCATCCCATAGTTGTGGAGCCATTTGCCATTCGTCGATTAGACGGGGCTTGTCCCCTCTAAGCAGAATTGATGGCTTAGAGTTTGCAAGCTGCATATAGCTGTGTCCATTGTCAGGGTCCTGCATATAGATGCAGCTCGCTGCAGCTTGTTCAGCAGTCGCTGTTTTCCCGCACCATTTGGGACCCTTAATCTGAACGGCTCCCGACGATTTGAGCTTTCGAGCAAGTATTTGATCCGCGATACGGGGTAAATAGCGCGTGCTTGACAACGTCATTTGAACCTCCCTCTTTCATGCCCATTTTACCTCTAAAGTCCGCAAGTTGGACCGTTTTGATTCCGCAAGTTGGACCGTTTGAAATCCGCAAGTTGGACGTTTCTGAGTCCGCAGGTTGGACATATGCAGAGATTTGAATGGTTGAGCTCCAGCATTAAGAAGCGCGCGTTCGGGTGCCTTGACGCCGCCTCTAGACCGCCGCATAAGAAAACGGGTGCGAGTCCGTCTGACCCGCACCCGTTCACTGGGGGCTGTTTGTGTCTACCATACTATCCGTGGTCGCGCGCCCCGCGCCCGGCGCTCCGGCGAGCGGTGCAAAACCGCTCATGGACGGCAGATACGTAACAAGCGTATTACAGATGCTTCTCCAGCAGCGCCTGAAGCCTTGCCTTGGGTAAGGCACCGACCGAGCGGTCGACCTCTTCGCCGTTCTTAAAGACGATCAGCGTGGGGATGCTCATGACGCCATACTTCATGGCTAGGTCCTGGTTGTCGTCGACGTTGCACTTGGCCACGGCCAGCTTGCCGGCCAGCTCATCGGCGACCTCGTCCACGATGGGCGAGAGCGATCGGCAGGGTCCGCACCAGGGCGCCCAAAAATCAACCAGCACGGGCAGGTTGTCGTTAACGATGGAATCGAAGTTCTCGGGGGTAATCTGCTTAATGTCAGCCATGGTGACCTCCATAATGCGACGCGGCTCGGCCGCGTAAAACTCAGTACGACCGTGCTTATACCCAACGGCCCGCAAAGCAACCACTCGCGGGCGGCTCTTTTATATAATGGTGGGCACGCAAACGATTGGAGAGCGCATGCCCACGTCACAAAGCCAGAAAAAAGAAGCCATCGCCCAGGCCACCGAGCAGGAGCTCGCGTCGCTTGCGGCGCGTGGCGTGCGCATCGCGGGCAACGCGTGCTCGCCGATCGTGCTGGTCAAAGGCGATTTGGATGAGGTCGAGCGCTCGGGCGGCGAGCTTGCCGCCGGCCCGGATGGCGCCGCGCTGCGCAAGGCGCTCGGGGCTATTGGCTACGCGCCCGAGGATTTCTGTGCGCTGGCAAGCGTTGCCGGTGCGGGTAACGGGACGGTCGCGGCGGGCGAGGCCCTGCCGTGTGAGCTGTTCCGCGAGGCGCTGGAGGCCCTGGACCCTGAGGCAGTGCTGCTGCTGGATAACAGCGCGGCCGATGTCATGCGCGAAACCTATGCCGATATGCTCGTGGCGATCGATGACTTTGACACCGCCATGCTCAAGCCCGGCCTGGTCGCCCATGTGCAGGGGCGCCGCGTGCTCGCGCTCGATGGCTTTGAGGCGGCGCTGACCGACAAGGCCGCCAAGCAGCGCATGTGGGCCTACATTAAGCAGCTGACCCCGGCGGCGGCTCCGCTGTAGCAGGCCTGCGCCGGTAAGGCGACCCGGGCGGTTGAGCCGCGCCGCGAGTCCAGTGTCGCGCCCCTACATCACGGCGCGCAGCTCAAATCGGTCGCCGTTAATGCGGAACTGGCAGTTGCCGTTCATGCGCTCCACGGCAAGCTTAATGCTCTTGGTGCCAAAACCGTGACCGGCATGTTGGTTCACGGGCATGCCGTCGACCATGCGCGGCGCGCGTCCAAACGTGTTGGAAACCAAAAGCAGCAGCTGGCCGTCCTCAAGCCGCAGGTCAAGGTCGACAAAGCGTTTGCCTTCGGGGGCGGCGCTTGCGGCGATGATGGCATTTTCCAGGGCATTCGAAAGTACGCTGAACAGGTCGGCATCGCTCACGCGAACGGTTTCGGGTGCGGCGGCGCGCAGGTTGGCGGTGATGCCATACTTGTTGATATCCGAGCTAAATGACGAAAGCACGATGTTGACGGTCTCGTTGGCGCAGTAGCGGCGCACGGCGGTGCGGTCGTTGGTCTCGCAGAGCTCATCGATGCGATCGAGCGCCTCGTCGGTGTGGCCCTCCTCAATTAAAACGGCCAAACCGCGCAAAAAGTGCCGCATGTCGTGGCGAAGAATCGATAGCTCGCGTCCGGACTGGCGCCAGGCCTCGAGCTCCTTTATGGCCGTACTGTCGCGCGTCTCGAGCATCCAGCGCTCGCGCTCAGCGACTTCCTTTGCTTCGTATTCGCGCAGATAGACGGCGAGAAACATAAGGTAGAAGGCGCAAAGGGCAAAGGCCAAAAACTCAACGGTCACCACCGAGCCCGAGTGGAACAGCGTGGTGTAGACGTTGGTGGCGTAGTCAAAGATGTAGTAGACGAGCGGCAGGATCAGCAAGATCTCGAGCTCGGTGGGGCTTTTAATTGCCAGACGGGGTCCAATGTCACGGGCCCAATGCAAAAGGACGATAAAGACGGCGGCCGTGGTGACGATGCGCGCCAGATAGTACGCGATCTGAGAATCGGTTGCGGCAAATGCGGCGATACCCATCCAATTGCTGAACTGGCAGCTCAGGTAGGCACTGGTGACGCCCAATGCCGCGAGCAGCGGACTTAAGCGGTATCGCGCGCATAGAAAGACGATAAGCGGCAGGTGCACGACGAGCGGATACGCCTGACGGGCAAACAGTTCTCCGCCAACGGCATTGGCGATTGAGAAGGCGGTGCCGGTCAGAATGGTGGCGACCACCAGCTCGAGCGCATGGCGTCGATTGATTTCGACGCCGCAGAGCGCCGCCGAGGCAAAAACGCCAAAGAGCAGCGTCGTGGCGTGGTGAATCGCCCAAAGAACCATTTCGACCGAAGAAGTCATCAGCGCCTCCCGCCCTCAAATCGCACCGCAAAGTAGGCGTCCTGGAATCCCTGCTTGCTGCTGCGCGAAAGCGGAATGCTCGCGCCCGAGCGCATGACGATCTCCGTCCGATCGAAATGATCGATGTTGCGCAGGTTGACCTGGTAACTGCGATGGCATTTAAAGAAGACGGCGTTTTGCGCCAAGCGGTCCTCGACGCTGCGGAACGATTCGAGCGCCTCGATATCGCGTCCGTCGCGCAGATGGAAGACCACGTGCTTGTTGCGCGCCTCGGCATATTCGATGTCGGACAGGCGCAGGGCATGGTAGCCAAAAGACGTTTTGATGACGAGCTCGTCGGTCGCCGACGGGCGCATGCTCGAAAGCTCGTCGAGCAGCTGCGCCAGGCGCTCGTATGCCACGGGCTTGAGCAGGTAGTCGAAGGCACGGACCTCATAGGACTCCAGCGCAAACTCGGGCGACGAGGTGAGGAACACCAGGCGCACGGCGGTATCGGCCTGGCGCAGCTCGCGTGCGGTGTCCATGCCG
Organism: uncultured Ruminococcus sp.; assembly: GCA_963604655.1. Lineage (GTDB taxonomy): Bacteria > Actinomycetota > Coriobacteriia > Coriobacteriales > Coriobacteriaceae > Collinsella. The sequence continues at coordinate 21,174 of CAVCRP010000026.1, read as the reverse complement.
TTGACGAGCGGCATGATCATATCGAGCAGGATGACGTCGGCGCGCGATGCGGCATGGCGGGCCAGCAGGTCCTCGCCGCGCGTGACGAGCGCAACATCGACCGTCGTACCCGTCTCGCTCGACCAACGGTCGATCATCCGGTGCAGTCTATCTAGAAAAGCGACGTCGTCGTCGCAGGCAATAATCTTGAGCATATCGGGCCCCCTTAGTACCTCGATTTTGCCATACCGGACGCTTGCCGCTCACGGAGGTGCACCCCATTTGCGCCCCACGGCGTGCAACTCGCGCCGAGCGGTATTGCGGTGGCGAAAGATGCCCCCTGCGCTATCGAGAGCTCGGCTATCCTCAGTTTGCCAGTTCGAAAATGGACCCGCCCCAAGATTGAATCTTTATTTCAACTTTACACCTAGGTTTACAGCTGTCTTGTCAGCTGTAAACCTAGGTGTCATACTAAAGCCCCAAGATTCGCCAAAAGAGAGGGGCCTTGATGGCACAGAGCGCGAACATGGATGCATCGGAGCTTGCACGCGATATTGCGGCCGGCCTGGCATCGGCAACGACGGCAACGGAGCGCGCGGCATTGGTACCCGCAGAGCTCGTCGAGGCCATTCAGCAACTAAAAAGCCAACGCGACGCGGTGATCCTGGCGCACTATTACGTGGCGCCCGAGGTCCAGGCAGTGGCCGATTACGTCGGCGACAGCTTCTACCTGGCAAAGCTCGCCAAGAGCCTGCCGCAGCAGACCATCGTGCTGTGCGGCGTGGAGTTTATGGGCGAGAGCGCCAAGCTGCTCAACCCCACCAAGACCGTGCTGCTGCCCGAGCCGGGCGCGGACTGCCCCATGGCCCACATGGTCAAGCGAGAGACAGTCGACGCCGCCCGCGCCGAGTACGGCGACGATCTGGCTGTGGTGTGCTACGTCAACTCGACGGTCGAGATCAAAAGTTGGAGTGACGTGTGCGTTACCAGCTCCAACGCCGTCAAGATCGTGTCAGAGCTGCCGCAGCAGCATATTCTGTTCATTCCCGATCAGAACCTGGGCCGTTTCGTGGCCGAGCAGGTGCCGCAGAAGCACGTCATCCTCAACAACGGCTACTGCCCGCGTCATCACATCATCACTGTCGAGCAGATCGTCGATGCGACGGAGGCCCATCCCGACGCGCTCGTGCTGGCGCACCCCGAGTGCAAGGCCGACGTCCTGGCCGAGGCCGACTACATCGGCTCCACCGCCGGCATCATCAAGTACGCCGAGGAGTCGGACGCGAGCGAGTTCATCATCGTGACGGTCCGCGGCGTGCTCTACGAGCTCGAGCGCCGCTGCCAGGGCACCGGCAAGAAGTTCTACTTCCCCGCGGTGCAGCCCACCTGCGTCAACATGGATCTCATCACGCTCGAAAAGCTCGTGCGCTGCCTGGAGACGGGCGAGGGCGAGGTTCAGATCGGCGTCTCGGACGAGGCCGCCGACCAGGCCAAACTCACGCTCGACCGCATGCTCGAGTACGCAGCGCGCTAAAACAATGTGGCATGAGGGACCACCCCTTATGCCACATTACAAGGGAGAGGATTCCTGTGGAAACCAAGCAATACCCCGATATGGAATGTGACGTCGTCATTGCCGGCTGTGGCGTGGCGGGCCTGTACGCGGCGCTCAATCTGCCGACGAGCACGCGCGTGATCATGCTCTCCAAGGGCGCCGTCGACGAGTGCGACTCGATGCTCGCGCAGGGCGGTATCTGTGTGCTGCCCGAGGGCTCGGACTACGATGCCTTCTTTGAGGACACCATGCACGCCGGCCACTACGAGAACCGCCGCGAGAGCGTCGACATCATGATCCGCTCGAGCCGCTCGGTCATCAATGACCTGCTGGCGATGGGCGTGGACTTTGAGCGAACGGCCGATGGCAGCCTCGACTTTACCCGCGAGGGTGCGCACAGCCGCCCGCGCATCGCCTTCCATGCCGACATTACGGGCAAGGAGATCACGACCAAGCTGCTCCAGGCCGTTCGCAAGTTGGACAACGTGCAGATTCTGGAGCACGTTGCCATGACCGATATCCTGACCGGCGAGCGCGACGGCGCCACGGTGTGCACCGGTGTCGTCGCCGTTCCCGTGGATGAGGACGACTCGGTTCGTCCTGCCGACGAGCTGGCAAATGCCGCCGAGGGCGTGCATGCCGGCGAGCCGTTTAAGATCCATGCCCGCCATACGCTGTGGGCGACGGGCGGCATCGGCGGCGTGTACGACCATTCGACCAACTACCCACAGCTCACCGGTGATGCCTGCTATATCGCACAGGAGCACGGCATTACGATGGAGCACCTGGACTACGTGCAGATTCACCCCACGGGCCTGTTTTCGCCGCAGCCGGGCCGCACGTTCCTGATCAGCGAGAGCTGCCGCGGCGAGGGCGCGATTCTGCTCAACGCCGCCGGCGAGCGCTTTACCGACGAGCTGCAGCCGCGCGACGTGGTCGCCGCCGCCATCCGCGAGCAAATGAAGCAGGACGGCACCGAGCACGAGTGGCTGAGCTTTGCTCCCGTCGAGCGCGACGTGGTGACTGGGCACTTCGCCAACATCCGCGCGCGCTGCCTGGAGGACGGCCGCGACATCTTGGACAAGCCCATCCCCGTCACGCCCACGCAGCACTACTTTATGGGCGGCGTGTGGGTCGACAAGGACGGCCGCACCTCGATGCCCGAGCTCTACGCCGCCGGCGAGACGGCCTGCAACGGCGTGCACGGCAAGAACCGCCTGGCTTCCAACAGCCTGCTCGAGTCCCTGGTTTGGGGTCGCCGCGCCGCTTGGCGTATGCGCACCGGCGAGTCGCTTGCCGTGGAGCAGGCGGGCGAGCCCGCGCTCGACGGACGTCACCGCGCCCTGAGCGCCGATACCCTTGCAATCGATGATTTGGCCCGTGCCGCCGGCACGCAGGCCGTGGAGGAGTAGACCATGAATCCCATTACCATGAAGCTCGTCGTCGATGATCTGATTTTGCAGGCCCTGCGCGAGGACATCACCTTTGAGGACGTGAGCACGGCGAGCGTGTGCCCCACGGCGCGCCCCGCTACCGTTGAGCTCATCGCCAAGGCCGACGGTATCATCGCCGGTCTGGACGTGTTCGCCCGCACCTTTGAGCTGCTGGATTCGCAGAGCTCCGTACTGTTTGATGTCGCGGACGGCGACGAGGTGCATGCCGGCGACCATGTGGGCCAGGTACGCGGCGATGCGCGCGTGCTGCTTTCGGGCGAGCGCGTGGCGCTCAACTACCTGCAGCGCATGAGCGGTATCGCCACCTATACGCACCAGATGACCGCGGCGCTCGAGGGCACCAAGACTGTGCTCGTCGACACGCGCAAGACCACGCCGGGCATGCGCGTGTTTGAGAAGGCCGCAGTCGAGATCGGCGGCGGCAGCAACCACCGCTACAATCTGTCGACGGCCGTCATGCTCAAGGACAACCACATCGATGCTGCCGGCGGCGTGACGCGCGCGATCGAGATGGCGCGCGCCCATGCGTCGTTTACCACGACGGTCGAGATTGAGTGCGAGAACCTGGACATGGTGCGCGAGGCCGTGGAGGCCGGTGCCGACATCATCATGTTCGACAACATGACGCACGACGACATGGCCGCCGCGATTGAGCTTATCGCCGGTCGCGCCAAGACCGAGTGCTCGGGCAACGTGGACGCCGACAACATTCGCGCCCTGGCCGACCTGGGCGTCGACTTTATTAGCTCGGGCGCCCTGACGCACTCCGCGCCGATCCTCGACCTTTCGCTTAAGCACCTGCGTCTGCTGGACGGTAAATAATGAACGCCCGCGAGCGTCGCCGTGCCATCATGGCCGTGCTCGAGGGGGCCAAAGATCCCGTTTCGGGCAGCGCGCTTGCCCGCGAGGTGGGCGTGAGCCGTCAGGTCGTGGTGCAGGATATCGCCCTGCTGCGCGCCGACGGGCACGATATCGTCGCCACCAATCGCGGCTACGTGCTGCAAGAGGCCGCGAGCAGCCCGGCTGTGCCCACGCGCCTGGTCAAAGTGCACCATAGCGTGGAGCAGGCAGGTGACGAGCTCACGAGTATTGTCGACGCCGGCGGTGCCGTGCTCAACGTGATCGTCAACCATCGCGTGTACGGCAAGATCACGGCCGACCTGGACATCCGCAACCGCCGCGATATCGAGCGCTATCTGGAGGGCATTGCCAGCGGCAAGAGTTTTCCGCTGCTGACGGTGACCAGCGGCTATCACTTCCATCGCATCGCGGCGGAAGACGAGCAAACCCTCGACGAGATCGAGGCCATGCTCAAGGAAAAGGGCTATCTGGCAGACCTGATGCCCTACGAGGATGACTTGTCGTAGCCGACGCTGCAAACGCCCCTAAGCGGCAATCTGACGTTCAATCGTCGGTCGCGTACCAAAGTACGCTTCCCTCCTCTTTCACGTCACCTTGCTCGCTTAGGGGCGTTTTCGCTGACTTATGCTTAACCTGCGTCGTTGCTATAGTGGTTGCCCGTGTAAACAAAAGGAGGCCTCCGCGGCGATGCGGAGGCCTCCTTTTTTGTGCACGGTGTACTTCTGAGTGTGCAAGTGGGGGAGTTGTTACTCCTCGACGATCTCGGTGATAGCGCCAGCGGGGCAAGCGTCCTGGCAAGCGCCACAGGCGACGCAGGAGTCCTCGTCAGCGACGGTAGCGACGTCCTGGAGCTCCAGAACGCCAGCGGGGCAGGAGTCGACGCAAACGCCACAAGCGATGCACTCGTCGGCATCAATTACGGGATGAGCCATGGTAGTTTCCTCTCTGTTGACCGACGCTACAGGCGATGTGCGTCGGTTTGATTCGGGCAAAAACATACCACGGCAGCGACCGTTTGCAATACCCTCTGACCGGCATCTTCATACCGTTCGCCGAGTATGCCACGGCTTACTAAAAAACACGCAGGTTAGGCCGTTGAGCTGCGCAAATGTTAGCTAAAGGTGACTTGAAATATTGGGCGATGGAGCGCGCTTGCGGAAACTGCGTCCCGGAATCGGCGCTCAAAACGGGATGCGCTTTCCCCGGGGCTGCCCCAAGGCCGCCCTGCGTGGCTCCAGACCCAAACCTCAGTCAACTCTACATAGATCTCAATAGATCTGCCGAGAACTCAAGCAAGCCGTCTACCTGTGCTTTTGCGAACCTAAACTCTCGGAGATAAGAAATCTTATATGAATTGACTTAGATTTTGTATATTCCGGCCCATAAGGGGATACACTACATCCTGAAAGACAAGCCGAAGCGTCGCGCGGCAGTCCGCCGACGCGGCGCGAACGCACAAGAGAGAGGGAATTTCTAATGGGTAAGATTCTTGGTATCGACCTTGGTACTACCAACTCCGCTATGGCCGTCCTCGAGGGCGGTTCTCCGACCATCATCGTGAACGCCGAGGGCGACCGCACCACCCCGTCCGTCGTTGGCTTCCGTGCCGACGGCGACCGCGTCGTGGGCAAGGCCGCTAAGAACCAGGCGGTCACCAACCCCAAGAACACCGTGTTCTCCATCAAGCGCTTCATGGGCCGCAAGTACTCCGAGTGCACCTCCGAGCTCAAGACCGTGCCGTATGAGGTCAAGGAGGGCCAGGGCGGCCGTGCCGTCGTCAACATCGAGGGCAAGGATTACACCGCCGAGCAGGTGAGCGCCATGGTGCTCGCCAAGATGAAGGCCGACGCCGAGAAGTATCTGGGCGAGACCGTCACCGACGCCGTCATCACCGTCCCGGCCTACTTCAACGACGCCCAGCGTCAGGCCACCAAGGACGCCGGTAAGATCGCCGGCCTCAACGTCAAGCGTATCGTCAACGAGCCGACCGCTGCCGCCCTGGCCTACGGCCTGGACAAGCAGGGCTCCGACCAGCGCATCCTGGTCTTCGACCTGGGCGGCGGTACCTTCGACGTCTCCATCCTCGATCTCGCCGACGGCGTGTTTGAGGTTCTGTCCACCTCGGGCGACAACCACCTGGGCGGCGACGACTGGGATCAGCGCGTCATCGACTGGATGGCCGACAAGTTCCAGCAGGAGAACGGCGTCGACCTGCGTCAGGACCCCATGGCCCTGCAGCGCCTGAAGGAGGCCGCCGAGAACGCCAAGAAGGAGCTCTCCGCAGCCCAGCAGTCCACCATCAACCTGCCGTTCATTACCATGAACCAGTCCGGCCCGCTGCACCTCAACTACACGCTGACCCGCGCCGAGTTCGAGAAGATCACCCGCGACCTGCTCGAGCGCTGCAAGCAGCCTGTCACCAACGCCCTGCGCGACGCTAAGCTCAAGCTCTCCGATCTGACCGAGGTCATCCTCGTCGGCGGTTCTACCCGTATGCCCGCTGTCCAGGAGCTCGTCAAGACCATGACCGGCAAGCAGCCCAACATGTCCGTGAACCCCGACGAGGTCGTTGCCGACGGCGCTGCCGTCCAGGGCGGCGTGCTCACCGGCGACGTCGAGGGCATCCTGCTGCTCGACGTTACCCCGCTGTCGCTGGGCGTCGAGACCATGGGCGGCATCATGACCAAGATGATCGACCGCAACACCACGATCCCGACCTCCAAGACCGAGGTCTACTCCACCGCTGCCGACAACCAGACCAGCGTCGAGATCAACGTGCTCCAGGGCGAGCGCGAGCTTGCTCGCGACAACAAGTCGCTCGGTAAGTTCCAGCTGACCGGCATCCCGGCTGCCCGCCGCGGCGTGCCGCAGATCGAGGTCACCTTCGACATCGACGCCAACGGCATCGTCAAGGTCTCTGCTAAGGACAAGGGCACCGGCAAGGAGCAGCAGATCACCATCTCCGGCTCCACCGCGCTTTCCGATGACGAAGTCGATCGCATGGTCAAGGACGCCGAGGCCCATGCCGAGGAGGACAAGAAGCAGAAGGAGGAGGTCGAGGTCCGCAACCAGACCGATAGCCTGTGCTACTCCACCGAGCAGACCCTCAACGAGCTGGGCGACAAGGTTTCCGCCGACGTGAAGTCCAAGGCCGAGACCGCTATCGCCGACGCCAAGAAGGCGCTCGAGGGCTCTGACGTCGAGGCCATCAAGGCCGCTGGCGAGTCCCTGCAGTCCGTGGCCTACGAGCTGGCCCAGGTTGTCTACGCCGACGCTCAGCAGCAGACCGACGGTGCCGCCGGCGCCCATCCTGCCGACGATGACGTCGTCGACGCCGACTACGAGGTTGTGGACGACGAGGACAAGTAATCATGTCCGCCCGTAAAGCTCGCACGGAGGCGGCCGCCACTGGCGCCGCCCCCGTTGACTCTGAGGAGAAGGACGTGAAGATTCCCGTAGAGGCCGTCGACGATACCGAGGCCAACGAGGCCGAGGCCGCCGAGGCTGCCGAGAACCAGGTAGAGGATTCCAACAAGGAGGCGACGATGACCGAGGACGAGATGGTGGAAGCCGCTATCCGCGCCGGTGAGGAAGCCGCCGACAACGACTTTAAGCTCAAGTTCGAGCAGGCCCAAAAGGAGCTTGCCGACGTGCGCAACGAGCTCGATGCTGCGGCAGAGGCTCAGAAGGCCGCCGAGGACAAGGCAAAGGACGCTACCGAGCGCACCGCCCGCCTGCAGGCCGACTGGGAGAACTTCCGTCGCCGCACCGCCAGCGAGCGCATCGCCGAGCGCGAGCGTGCGACCGAGAAGCTCGTTACCGCGCTGCTGCCGGTGGTCGACGATATCGAGCGCGCGATCGACCATGCCCGCAGCCAAGAGCTTTCTGACGACTTTAAGCAGTTCGTCGACGGCGTTGACGCGGTACATGCCAAGCTGCTCGATGTGTTTGCGCACGAGGGCGTTGAGCCCATCGACCCCAGGGGCGAGGCGTTCGATCCGCTCGAGCACCAGGCTGTGGGCCGCGTCGAGGACGCATCGCAGTACGACGAGACCGTCAACGACGTGTACCAGAAGGGCTACCGCATGGCGGATCGCATCCTGCGTTCCGCGATGGTGACGGTGACCTACGGTGGCGAGAAGCGCCCCGCACCGGAGCCCGAAGCGGCGCCCGAGGATGCTACGGCCGATACGGCCGAGGGCACCGAGGAGTAATTGAGAAGGGCCCCGGGGCAACACCCGGGGCCCTTTCTGGCCAAGTGCCATATGACAGCATGAGCCGCCGTCCGCAGGGGCGGCGGATATAACAGGAGAGGAGCTACGATGGCTGCAGGCAAAACCTTCTATGACATCCTGGGCGTATCCAAGAGCGCCTCCGACAAAGAGATCAAGAGCGCGTTTCGCAAGCTCGCGCAAAAATATCACCCCGATGCCGGCGGCGACGAGGCCAAGTTTAAGGAGATCAGCGAGGCCTACGAGACGCTTTCGGACGAGAAGAAGCGCAAAGAGTACGACCAGATGCTCATGTTCGGCGGCATGCCGGGCGCGGGCGGCGCGTATGGCGGCGGCTACGGTGCCGGCGCGGGCGCCAGCGGCTGGGGCGATATCTTCGACAGCATCTTCAGCGGCAATGGCGCCTGGGGTAGCGATTGGGGCTCGGGCTTTGCCGGGGCTGCGGGCGCTGCCGGTGCCGGCGCGGGTCGCAGCCGCGCTCGCAAGGGCGGCGACCTATCGCTGACCGTCGATGTGACGGCTGAGGACGCGTTTCGCGGCGTGACGCACAAGGTCACCTATCGCATTCCCTCGACAGGCGAGCAGCAGACCATCACGGTCTCGGTGCCCGCGGGCGCGGTCGATGGCGGCAAGCTACGCTACAAGCGTCGCGGCGAGTATGGCGTTGCGGGTGGCGAGCGCGGCGACCTGGTCGTGACCACGCATGTGGAGGAGCACCCGCTGTTCAAGCGCAAAGGCGCCGACGTGACCATGGAGGTACCGGTCTCGGTCTACGAGGCGGCGCTCGGCTGCACGGTGGACGTGCCTACGCCCGGCGGTGCGACGGTCCGTTTGAAAGTGCCCGCGGGTACCCAGACGGGCAAGAAGTTCCGCTTTAAGGAGATGGGGGCGCCCGACGTTAAGCACCGTGGCCGCACAGGCGCGCTTCTTGTCGAGATTAAGGTGCAGGTCCCCACGAACCTGTCCGACGACGAGCGCGATGCCATGACCAAGCTGCGGGAGACCGACACGCGCGACTATCGCGAGAAGGTCAACCGTTACAAGGCGACGTACTAGGGCGGTCGTGGCGCACGCCCGCGCCCGCGGGCTTATGATGGACGATAACGAGACGGAAAGGGGTCAGGTAGCATGGCCGAGGACAATAGGAACAAACCGCTGTACATGATCAGCGTGGCGGCCGAGCTGACCGGCATGCATCCGCAGACTCTGCGCGTCTACGAGTCCAAGGGCCTGGTGAATCCTCAGCGCTCGGGCGGTAACACGCGCCTGTATTCGCGTGCCGATATCGAGCGTCTGGAACTCATCAACCAGCTGACCGACGAGGGTATCAATCTCGCCGGCGTGGTGCGCATTCTCGATATGAAGGAGCGTGCTGAGGAGCGCGAGCGCGAGAACGAGAAGCTCCGCGCTCGCGTGCGCCAGCTCGAGGACGAGCTGCACGAGTACAAGATGCAGAAGAAGATCACCGCTCTGGCCCCGCGCGACGGCTCGGTCAACCCCGAGCAAGTCATGCGCAAGCTACTGGGCGCCGGCGGAGATCTGTAGTTACGCGGTTTTACCAAACCGCGTAACGGTTCGACGCTGCAAGCCCGCCAGAGCGGCAATCTGCCTTTCAACTTCGGCGGCATGATCAGAAGATCAATGCCGCCTTGTTTCAAGGCACCTTGCTCGCTCTGGCGGGCTTTCGCTGTTCGCGCCAAAACATCGGCGTTGTTATGGGTAGTCATTGGGGACGTTCTTAAATGACTAGTCGAAAGGGACACTCTTGCGCCAAATCTGCCGGCCCCACACCGGGCTCGTCCTTTGCTTTACTGAGATAAAGTGAACGCGCAGATTCGTAACCCGCTGGCAATCGTTCTATGGCACGATATTGAACGAATGTATGCTATGCGCCCGAGCCTTTCGGGCAGAGTGGGAGACAGAATGGTCAAGCTGTACGAGGACGGCATCTATCTGCGTAACGGCAACGAGGTTGTGCCTGCGGCCGAGGCTGCAGAGCGCGGCATTGCGCAGACGCCCGAGGATGCCAAGCGCGGCACCATCGCTTATTCGATTCTTCAGGCACATAACACGTCGGGCGACCCCGAGGCACTCAAGATTCGCTTCGACGCCATGGCGAGTCACGACATCACTTTCGTCGGCATCATCCAGACGGCGCGCGCCTCGGGCATGGAGCAGTTCCCGCTGCCCTACGTGCTCACCAACTGCCATAACTCGCTGTGTGCCGTGGGCGGCACCATCAACGAGGACGACCACGTCTTTGGCCTTTCCGCTGCCAAAAAGTACGGCGGCATCTTCGTCCCGCCCCACATCGCGGTCATCCACTCCTTTATGCGCGAGAACTTCGCCGGTTGCGGCAAGATGATCCTGGGCTCCGACTCGCACACCCGCTACGGCGCCTTGGGCACCATGGCCGTGGGCGAGGGCGGCGGCGAGCTGGCCAAGCAGCTGCTGCGCGACACCTACGACGTCGCCTATCCCGGCGTCGTGGCCATCTACCTCACGGGTGCCCCGCGCCCCGGCGTCGGCCCGCACGATGTGGCGCTCGCCATCATCCGTGCCGTCTTTGCCAAGGGTTCCGTCAAGAACAAGGTCATGGAGTTCGTGGGCCCCGGCATCGCGAGCATGACGACCGACTACCGCAACGGCGTCGACGTCATGACCACCGAGACCACCTGCCTCTCCTCCATTTGGGCCACCGACGAGGACACGCACGCGTTTTTGACTATGCACGGCCGCGGCGACGACTATCGCGAGCTCAAGCCCGCCGACGTCGCCTACTACGACGGTTGTGTCGAGGTCGACCTGTCGAGCATCAAGCCCATGATCGCCCTGCCGTTCCATCCTTCCAACGGTTTTGAGATCGATGAGCTCAACGAGAATCTCGAGGATATCCTGCACGAGGTTGAGCTCGAGGCCGCCAAGATCGGCGAAGGTAAGACCCACTTTAGCCTGCTCGACAAGATCGTCGACGGCAAGCTGCACGTGCAGCAGGGCGTTATCGCCGGCTGCTCGGGCGGCAACTACGACTCCGTGGTGCAGGCGGCCCGCGTGCTCAAGGGCGCCAACACCGGCTGCGGCGAGTTCTCGCTGTCGGTCTATCCTACGAGCCAGCCCGTGGCGCTCGAGCTCACGCGTCGCGGCTACATCTACGACCTTATGGAGGCCGGCGCGATCGTGCGTACGGCGTTCTGCGGCCCGTGCTTTGGCGCTGGCGACACGCCCGCCAACAACGGCCTGTCCATCCGTCACACCACGCGCAACTTCCCCAACCGCGAGGGTTCCAAGCCGGGCAACGGCCAGCTGAGCGCCGTGGCCCTGATGGACGCCCGCTCCATCGCGGCGACGGCGGCCAACGGCGGCATCCTGACGCCGGCGACCGACCTGCCCGAGGAGACCTGGGACGAGGCCTGCGAGTACACCTTCGACGGCGCGCCGTACAAGAAGCGTGTGTACTGGGGCTTTGGCAAGGCCGAGCCGGCCGACGAGCTGGTCGAGGGCCCCAACATCAAGCCGTGGCCCGCGATGGAGCCGCTCGGCGACGACATCCTGCTCAAGGTATGCTCCAAGATCATGGACCCGGTCACCACGACCGACGAGCTGATCCCTTCGGGCGAGACGAGCTCCTTCCGCTCCAACCCGCTGGGCCTGGCCGAGTTTACGCTCAGCCGTCGCGATCCGGCTTACGTGGGTCGCTCCAAGGAGGTCGACGCCGTGGAGAAGCGCCGCGTTGCCGGCGAGGCCGCGGGCGACCTGGCCGCGCTCGATGCCGAGCTTGCCGGTGTGTTTGAGGCGCTGGCCGGCGCGGGTGTCGCGGCCGATGCCAAGGCGACCGAGTATGGCTCCACGCTCTATGCCAAGAAGCCGGGCGACGGCTCTGCCCGCGAGCAGGCCGCGAGCTGTCAGCGTGTGATCGGCGGTCTGGCCAACATCGTCCACGAGTACGCCACCAAGCGCTATCGCTCCAACGTCATGAACTGGGGCATGGTGCCCTTCCAGATGGAGGTCGAGCCCAACTTTGAGGTGGGCGACTACGTCTTCGTGCCGGGTATCCGCGCGGCGCTCGATGGTGACCTGCAGAACATCGCTGCCTACGTGGTACGTGCCGACGGTGCGGTTGAGCAGATTGAGCTCTATATCGCCGATATGACGGCCGAGGAGCGCGCCATCGTCAAGGCCGGCTGCCTGATCAACTACAACAAGTTCAAGGCCGCTGCCGAGTAACTCTGCTGTACGCCCCGGACACACCTTTCCCTCGTGCTCACGCGCTTCGCGAGGGTCGCCCGAGGGAAAGGTGTGTCCGGGGCTACCGCAACGTACTCGTTGGGTCTTGTGGGACGCTAAAAATGGACCGGGGTTGGGGCCGCCTCTTTGATGGGGCGGTTAAAGTGTAGTTCTCTGGTCTCATTATTTGGATTTTTCTTATAATGGTGGTGACCGTATTTTGGGGGTTGCCATGAGACGACGTTCGTTTACCCTGTTGTTGGTGTTGGCTTTTGCCGTTGCCGGCGTGGGGGTTTGGCTGTTTGGGACCCTGATTGTCTCCGGCCCTAGCGGCGTTGAAGATGCGAAAAAAGTTGCCGACGTTGTTGCCTCGGTTCCCTTTCAGCTGGTCGAGGATGCTGCAAAACCCGACGAGCAAACGCTTGATATCAAAGAAACTCCGTCGATTTTGGGTATCGGCAACTATCCGATGATCGAGCTGGGTGCCATGCGATATGCCAAAGACCAAACCAAGATCCAACAGGCGATGCAGCTGCTGAATGGGCGATCGTTCAAGCGTTGGAACGGTCGGGCGGACTATGACCGAAAATATGGCCAGATGATCGGCGGCTACTATACCGATTTGGAGTTGTTCTCATCCGATGGCAAGAAGTTGGTTGGCGTCCATTACAACCCCGGTTTTGCACGAGCGGACGGTGGTGACGGCGTTTATCTGCAGGACGGCGGTGTCACCTACATACTCGAAGGCGACCAAAAGCCGGTGATCGATTTTTTGGACCGGTGCACGGGCGAAGCGCGCGTCCAAACATGCCTCCCCGATCCGCAGGCCGCCCGGGACAGCGGTTCAGCGCGAACTTGGCTCTTCGAAGACGAGGTTCCCGAACTATCGTCAAGCTAAGAACATGCCGAAACCACCACATTGGGGACAGGCACCTTTGTGGTGATGGGGCACAAGCCAAAAAGTTGCTGCACTTGTTGTGCGGCATTCTAATGAACATCTCTACGGGATTTCATCCAGTCTGGCGGGTTTGGTTGTTTTGGGGATGCCGAGTTTGGATGACGCGAAATCGTCGACATTGTCCTTGATTCCATCTTTGGTGTAGACGGTGACCATATAGGTGCTGTGCCGGAATTCGCTCTTGTCGCGTATCGCCCAGGCCTGCCAGTAGGCGGCCCCGCCTTGCCCGTTGATTATTCCGATGCGGCGGAGCTCTGTTCGCTTTAACTTCTGGTCGTTATTGATGGTCCTGCCGGCCTCCTCGGTGAGCCCGCACTGCTCGAGTAGCTTGTCGAGGACTTGGTTCATGTGTTGCTCGCTAGCGTTTGGTGCGTAGTCATAGGCGAGGGTTGCGCTGGCAAGCGATTGGTCGTCGATGAGATAGTTCATCGACTGAGGTTCAAGGATGAAATAGGGGGAGCATCCGTCGACCTGACCGAGCAGCGGTAGCTTTGACCGCCAAATTCCGGTGGGAATTCCGTCTTCATAGAACACGCCTCGACAGATAAAGGAGAGCGAGGTGGCGCGCGAACCGACCTCGACCATCCCGCACAGATCGAAAGGCGAGGCGACGCCAAGGGAAAAGGGCGCGATGACGATGAGGATGAGCATCAAGATGGGTACGGCGAGAACGGCAATAACGTTACGGCCAATGGAACGAGACGGCTTCATATGCGCTCCTTGAGACAAAGAACAGACAATGCCAGTTTCAAATGAATACACGCAGATGACAATTAAAGTTTAATCACATGGCGCGAGATGGTCGACCATTGGCGTTGAAAACCACCACCACAAAGGTGCCTGTCCCCAATGTGGTGGTATTTGTTTGTCTTGATCTGTAACATCTTGGCCGCCAAAAGTGGGTCTGGTGTTACAGATTGAGATTTTTAGTTCGAGCATACAGGTTTGTCTCGATTTGTAACAGGTAGACCCTTATTTGCCGAGTAGTTGTTACAGATTTAGATAAACGGGCGCCGCTGAGCATTTCATCTCGATCTGTAACATCTGAACCCAAAAACGACCGCTAGATGTTACAGATCGAGACGGTTGGTCGTCGGGGATGCAGCGGGTCGACGTCTCAGTGCCCTATCGCTCAACCACTCAGAAAATCTTATATATAGAGACTTAGATTTGTGTATAAGAACACGCAAAGCTGGCAACAATACTTCTCGAACAACGTGAAGCCGCCCCGTAGGGCGGCCGCCCCAAGAGAGGTGATTCCATGAGAATCGATAAGCTAGCAATGACGTCGCGCGAGGCGCTGCAGACCGCCATGAGCACGGCCGCCGACGCGCAGGCCGGCGCGGTGGAGCCCATCCACCTGCTGTCCGCCCTGCTCGGTGCCGGCGAGCGCAATATCTCCGTGATTATCGAGCGCATCGGTGCCGATCCGGCCCAGCTTGCGCGCTCCACGCAGGATGCCATCGACCGCGCGCCCAAGGTTTCGGGCGAGGGCCAGCAGATGGGCCTATCCAACGAGCTCGTCCGCGTCATCGAGAAGGCCGAGAAAAAGGCCACCAAGATGGGCGACAGCTTTGTGGTGACCGAGCATCTGCTCATGGCGCTTGCCGAGGACAAGGGCGAGGCGGGCCGCGTGCTGCGCGACGCCGGCGTTACCAAGGAGCGCATCGAGCAGGTCTACGAGGAGCTACGCGGCGATGACCGCGTGACGTCTGCCGAGGACAAGACCCAGTTTGAGGCCCTGGAGCAGTACGGCCGCAACATCTGCGACCTTGCCCGCGCTGGCAAACTCGACCCGGTCATCGGCCGTACCGACGAGATCCGCCGCACCATCCAGGTCCTGTCCCGCCGCACCAAGAACAATCCCGTGCTCATCGGCGAGCCGGGCGTCGGCAAGACGGCCATCGTCGAGGGTATCGCCCAGCGTATCGTGGCCGGCGACGTGCCGAGTACCCTGCGCGACCGCGACCTCATCGAGCTCGATATGAGCGCGCTGGTCGCCGGTGCCAAGTACCGCGGCGAGTTCGAGGACCGTTTGAAGGCCGTGCTCAAGGAAGTCCAGAAGTCCGAAGGCAAGGTCATCCTGTTTATCGACGAACTCCATACCATCGTGGGCGCGGGTGCCACCGAGGGCTCCATGGACGCCGGCAACATCCTCAAGCCGGCGCTCGCCCGTGGCGACCTGCACGCGATTGGCGCGACCACGCTCGACGAATACCGCAAGTACATCGAGAAGGACGCGGCGCTCGCTCGTCGTTTCCAGACCGTTCTGGTGAGCGAGCCCACCGTCGAGGACACCATCTCGATCCTGCGTGGCCTCAAGGAGAAGTACGAGATTTTCCACGGTGTGCACATCACCGACGGCGCGCTCGTGGCGGCCGCAGACCTCTCCGATCGCTACATCGCTGACCGCTTCCTGCCCGACAAGGCCATCGACCTGGTCGATGAGGCGGCAAGCCGCCTGCGCATGGAGCTCGACAGCATGCCGGTCGAAATCGACGCCACCACGCGTCAGCTCACCCAGCTACAGATCGAGGAGCAGGCGCTCATGAAGGAGACCGACGACGCCTCCAAGGAGCGTCTTGAGGCCCTGCGCCAGGAGATCGCCGAGGTCCAGGAAAAGCTCAACGTGCAAAAGGCCGGCTGGCTCAACCAAAAGAACGCCATCGACCATGTGCAGGAGCTCAAGGGTCAGCTCGACGAGGCCAAGAGCGAGGAGGAGCGCGCGACGCGCAATGGCGATCTGGGCCGTGCGTCCGAGCTGCGCTACGCTGTGATTCCGGGCCTGCAGCAGCAGATTCAGGAGTCCGAGGCCGCGCTCGAGGCGCAGAAGGAGCAGGATGGCGAAGGCCTCAACGAGCAGGTGACCTCCGATGAGATCGCCGAGGTCGTGAGCGCCTGGACCGGCGTGCCCGTGTCCAAGATGATGCAGGGCGAGCTCGACAAGCTCAAGGGCCTGGAGGGCGAGCTGCATAAGCGCGTCATTGGTCAGGACGAGGCCGTCTCCGCCGTCGCCGCGGCTGTGCGCCGCAGCCGTGCGGGCCTCTCCGATCCGGACAAGCCCATCGGAAGCTTCTTCTTCCTGGGTCCCACCGGCGTGGGCAAGACCGAGCTCGCCAAGGCGCTGGCCGAGTGCCTGTTCGATGACGAGCGTGCACTCGTGCGTATCGACATGTCCGAGTACATGGAGAAGTTCAGCGTCCAGCGTCTGATCGGTGCGCCCCCGGGATACGTGGGTTACGACGAGGGCGGTCAGCTCACCGAGGCCGTGCGCCGTCGTCCGTACTCCGTGATCTTGCTCGACGAGATGGAGAAGGCTCATCCGGATGTCTTCAACGTGCTGCTGCAGGTGCTTGACGATGGGCGTCTGACCGACGGTCAGGGTCGCCAGGTGTCCTTCAAGAACACGATCATCATCATGACGTCCAACGTAGGCTCCAAGGCCATCGCTGACCTGTCCGGTAAGGACGAGGAGGAGATGCGCCATCAGGTCGACGCGGCCATGGCTCAGACCTTCCGCCCCGAGTTCCTCAACCGTATTGACGACATCGTGGTGTTCCATCCGCTCGGCATGGCGCAGATCGAGAAGATCGTCGACATTCAGCTCGCCGACGTCCGCGCACGTCTGGCCAAGGAGCGCATGACGCTTGCCATCACCCCGGCGGCCAAGCAGATGCTCGCCGTGGGCGGCCTGGACCCGGTCTTTGGCGCTCGTCCGCTCAAGCGCTTGGTCCAGCGCGAGGTCGTGGACGCCATCGCTGCCGCTATCATCGACGGCACGGTGCGCGAGGGCGATCAGGTGACGGTCGATGTCGACAAGGACGGCGGCTTTACCGTCGTGTGCGATAACACGCCGGCGGCCACCTACGAGGTCCCCGACGCCGAGTAGTTTTTTGGGACATGCCTTAAAATCTACCAGCCCGTCTCTAAACGCCAAGGGCGGCGGATCCAATTGGGTCCGCCGCCCTTTTTCGTGCGACAATCGATGATGTTGAACGTGAGTACATGGCAAGGAGATATGCAGATGAAAGACGAGACCAAGACGAACAAGCCGGCGACCGACGCTGCGCCCACCGCACCCGAGCTCGCGCCCAAGCCGACGCCCAAGCCGCGCGACCCCTATATCCGTGCCGAGAACGAGGACGACGACGGCTACGATCCCTACAGCGATCGCCGCCCCGAGCGCGAGCCGATGTTCGAAGCCGACCCGTGGCGCTAATAGAAAACTTGCTTAAGCATTAATCAAGTTACACACAATCTTGCTCTCTAGCTAATCAAGAAACGGTATAATCTTGATTAGCTAGAGAGCAAGATTGGAGAATCATGGCATTCAACGACTTGGTAGCCCAGAAAATAAAGGACTTTGAGCAGCAGGGAGTTCCGCAGGTCTTTGAGCGAGACCTTGATCTGGGAAACCCGCAGAAGCCAAAGCGCGACAACATCGTAAATGTGATTGTGGGGGCCCGCCGTTGTGGAAAGACGTATCGCCTGTATCAGGAGATGCGGCGGCTTCAGGGCCAAGGCGTCGAGCTTGGCCGAATGCTTTACTTCAATTTTGAGGATGAGCGCTTGCGTCCGTATGAGCCATCGCTACTGGCGGACGTGCTCGATACATTCTATGCGCTGTATCCTGCTGCTCGAACCGAGGGCGCTTACATTTTCTTTGACGAGATCCGGGAAATTCCTGAATGGGGCGCGTTTCTGCGGCGTGTGGTCGATACGGAGAAAGCGACCGTCTATGTGACGGGATCTTCTTCTAAGATGCTGTCCTCGGAACTTAAGAGCGAGTTCAGAGGTCGTTCTCTTGTTCGAGAGCTTTTTCCGTTGAGTTTTTCGGAATACGTTCGATATAAGACGGGAAACGTTCCTGAGCAGGATGCGCTCTTTTCTCCGAGCGATGCAGCACTGCTTCGACATCATCTGACTGGATATCTTGAACGGGGCGGATTCATCGCGACGCTTGAGCAGACGCCTGCGGACGCGATTCAGCTGCTGCAGGAATATGCGTCGCGAACGGTCGCTATGGACATCGTTGAGCGCTATGACGTCAAGAACCCTCGTTTGGCCTCGCTGTTCCTGACGCGGTGCATGGCGTCTTCGGGACGAGAACTGTCAGTGAACAAAGTGTATAACGAGTTCAAGAGCAGGCAGATACCCGTCAGTCGTAATTCGCTCAGTGCCCTACTTGAGTACTACGAGGACGCCTATCTGATGTTTTCTGTGCCAGAGTTCACGCGTTCACTTGCAAATAATATGCGGTCTACGTCTAAAGTCTACGCTGTCGATCCTGCGATGTTTGGAGCGTTCTCTCCCGCATCGGCATTGGACCAGGGCCAGAGGCTCGAGACTGCGGTGTTCAATGCGCTAAGAAGAAGGACTCCCGCGGTGCGGACCGGTTCGGTTTGTCGCCTGCTGATTAAAGAGAAGAATAAAAGCCATGAGGTGGACTTTGTGGCTGGGGACGCACTTCTTATGCAGGCTTATAGCCTGATTCAGGTGAGCGCGGATATGGCAAGCGAGAAAACGCGCGCACGCGAAATAGCCGCCCTCGATGTCTCGATGGCCCAGTTCGATCTTGGTGAGTCGGCAATCGTTACCATGGATGAGCAGGCCGATATTCCATGCGAACACGGGGTCGTGCACGCTGTGCCCGCATGGAAGTGGCTCCTTGCCTAATCATCTATGGATCTGTGGGGCCCAGGACCTCTTGGCCCCACAGTGGGCAGCTAGTCCTGGGCCTTGATGCTCGGCAGCAGGATCTGGGCGAGGTAGTCGGTCTCGAGTTTGGTCGCGTCGTCGGCCTTGCCGTCTTTGCCGACCAGGTCGTTCTTGATCTGGCTGTACGTGTAGCGGTTGCCGGTCGTGAGCTCGACAAGCTCAATGGCCGTATCCATGGGGTAGGTCGATACGGGATCCTGCGTGCGCCCATTGATGGTCTGCGCCACCACATACGGATAGACGGGCCCGCTGGCGTAGACGGTGTAGCCGTTGCCCAGGCTGACCGTGCCCAAAACCGTATCGCCGTCATCGGGGGTAAAGGTCTCGCCATCGCGCACGGCGACAAGGGTCACGAGCGGCGTGTTGGTGTCGCCGTCCAGATAAATGCATAGCGTGCTGCCGTTTTGCCAGGTCGCGACCTTGCCATACCACTCAACCGGAATATCGAGCTGATACAGATTCGTCGCCTTGTGTCGGGCATCGGCATCGCGGGCGGACTGCGCCTCGCTTGCGCTCACGGCGTTGGCGGCGGCATCGCGGCGCGTGATTGCGGCCTGCTGAAGTATCTTGGCGGCAGCGGCGGAGCTCGTGCCGCCCTCCTCGGCATACTTGGCGGCGGCATCGATCTGGTCGTCAGTCACTGTGTCAGCCGAAGGCACCTTGAGCTTAAAGATGGCTTCACCGCGCAAATCCTGGCCGTCGACTTTCACCGTGACCTGCGCCTTGGTCGTCGGGACGGTGTAGATGGTGCCGTCCGCCGCGATGGGGGAGGCGGCGATGGAGAACGTGTAATCACCGGGCAGCAGCTTAATGCCGCGACCATGCTCATCAACGTAGAGCGTCTCGCTCACGGATGAGCCATCGGAATCCTGGCCATTCACCTGCACGGGAATCTTGGAGCCAGTTGAGCAGTCGAGGCCTGCGGCATGTACGCCAATCTGCACCGACATCATCGTGTGCGCATTGGCGGCGGCAACGGCAGCCTGTTCCTGTTGGTATCCGGTCCATGCGGCGTAGCCTGCGCCGCCGGCGACAAGCGCGACGGCCACAACGCCGGCCACCATCAGATTGCGGCGCTTGGGCGACATTTTGCGATGGCGAACCTCGGCCTCGCGTGCCGAGGGAACGGACGGAAGGGGAATATCCCCCATGGCGATGGTCTCGTCTACGGCCGGCGCAGAGCCCAGGCCGGGGAGTTCGCGGGTGAGCGAGTCGTCGACAGGCAAGCTGCCGAGCAGGACAGTTTCCTCGCTTGCGCCGGATTCGGGCTGGTCGTCCGCCTCGCCTTCGGAGCTCACGTGGTCGGCCTCGTCTTCGGCTGCCTCAACACTATCGTCTGCGTCCCGATCATCGGGTTGCGTCTCGTCGTCCGTCTTGCCCTGTGCGTCGGCCCCCGCATCGTCAAACGCAATCTCGCCCAGTGCGATCCGGTCGAGGCTCTCCAGGGCCTCGGCACACGCTTCTGCATCTTGAGCCGCATCCTCGCGGCCCATCGTCTCATCGCTCATATATCCCCCAATGCAATATCGGCTCAACACTGTACCCAAAATCGGGGCCATATAGAGCCGGCGTGCAATTTGAAATCCGATTTAATCTGAGAGCAAGCCCGGTCCAAAATTGCGGCACCAAAAAGCCCCCGGAACGCGAACGAATCGCGTTCCGGGGGCTGCGTGAGGCATTGGATCGAAAGCCGGGCAAGCGGGACTACGCCCAGGTGCCAACGACGGCCAACACGTTACTCGGCGTGTGCGTAATCAACCTTGGCACGGCGAGCGGTGGCCTTCTCCCAATCGCTGGTGCCCTCAAAGACATCCTGCTTGTAGGGGTTGCGGCCGAGCTTCTTGGCACGGTAGACGATGTAGATGATCGCGGCGATGTTGGCGATCAGCGCGGCGATCGAGACCGCGGTAGCGGCGCCTGCGTCGAGCGTGGAGTGGGTCACAAAGATGGACTCCTCCTGGAAGTAGGGGAACACCTGGGCAAACATGCACCAAATGGCCAGCGTAAAGGCGCGGTTCTGGATCCAGCCGCCCTTGTTCCAGATAAAGGCGGCGACGGTGGGCGCCAGCAGCAGCGCAAAGCCGCAGAACCAGGAGTGGGTGGGCAGGCAGTTGTAGGTGTAGCAGAAGTTCCAGATATCGTAGGCGATGATGTAGACCCAGGTCATGTCGGGCCACAGCATGTCGGTCTTGT
>CAVCRP010000025.1:0-42597 GCA_963604655.1 uncultured Ruminococcus sp. | reverse complement strand
CGTTGCCGCGCCCCGCAGTGCCCGCTTCCCCCGAGAACAATTATCAGTGCAGGTAGAAGGCTTATCAAATATCGAAAATTGCCGTTATGGATGGGGGTCTCCGAATCAGCCCCGTAATCCAGCATAGTTTTGAAATGGCACTAAAGTAGGCACAGGCTAAATACCGATTCCAAGGATGGTTGCGGTGGAATAGTTCCTGAATGCCGGGGTTTGGCGGAAATCAGGAACTATTTCACCGCAATTGAGGAGGGGCGGGGTGGCTGGCTGGGTAGCTAAAAGAGCCCCGTCCCAAATGAGCTACTTAGGCAGGGTCGATGTCCATGCTGGCGATGAGGTCGGTACCGGTGTCTAGGAGGTTGGGGAGGACTACGTCGCCCATGCGGATGGGGGCTTTGACCACTAGGCCGCGGATGAGGTCCATCGCCTTGGCGTGGAGTTCGAGCGGGATGGCTTCGGCCGTGCGTACGGGCAGCAGTGCCTCGTCGCCGCAAGATACCGCCACCGTGGTGGTGAGCACGCGCATGGGACAGGTGAGCTCCTGGTGCGCGAACTTATTACCGCGCGGGCAGCTGTTGCCGGTCACGGAGCGCACCTCTACCACGGCGCCGTCTGCGTCGCGCTCCACCTCTACAGTCAGGAGGCACTCGGATGGGCAGGTGGTGCAGTTGAACTGCAGCGACTCGATCACATTCGTGCTCATGACGTTATGCCTCCTCGACGGGATCGACGGACAGGACTATCTCGTTGGCGCCCAGGTCGAGTGCGCGCTGAATCACCTTTGCCGGTAGCGGGAAGCTCTCCATTACGCTCGGTTTAAACGGGCGGACCTTGCCTGCAAACAGTTCTTCGTGGCCCGCCAGAATGCGCACGCGGGCGGCGTCGATGGGTTGGCGTACGCGGAAGTTAAGTTTGGTGAGCCCGACAGCCGTAATACGTCCCGGCAGTGCGTAGCCCGCAATGCCGGCGGGGGAAACCGTGAGCTGGCAGCTCGGGCTCGCAGCACCTTCGTCGGCCCCAGCACCACAGCCCAGCGCCCACGCCGCCGCAGCCGCGCCGGCACGCTCGGACTCGGTCGTCACGTTGTCGGCCAGGTCGTGTACGTGCAGCACGTTGCCGCAGGCAAAGATGCCCGGCACGCTTGTCTGCAGGCTCTGGTCCACCACGGCGCCGCGCGTGCGTGGGTCAAGCTCTACGCCCGCGGCAACCGAAAGCTCATTCTCGGGAATCAAGCCCACCGAAAGCAGCAGCGTATCGCACGGAACGATGCGCTCCGTCCCGGCAATGGGCGCCAGGTGCTCGTCGACCTGGCTTACCTCGACGGCCTCCACGCGATCGTGCCCGATCACGCGCGTCACGGTGGTGGACAGGTGCAGCGGAATGCCAAAGTCGTCCAGGCAGTTCTTGACGTTGCGGCGCAGGCCGTTGGCGTACGGCATGAGCTCGTACACGCCCTCGACCGAAATTCCCTCGAGCGTGCAGCGGCGCGCCATGATCAGCCCGATGTCGCCCGAACCCAAAATGACAGCGCGCGAGCCGGGTTTAAGGTTTTCGATATTGATGTATCGCTGCGCCAGGCCCGCCGTTAACACGCCGGCGGGACGGCTGCCGGGAATCTTGATTTCGCTGCGCGTGCGCTCGCGGCACCCCATGGCAAGGACGACCGCGCGTCCGGTGAGCTGCAGCATGCCTGCGCGGCTCATGAGCGTGACGGTGTGGAGTGTGGCGTCTTCCGTGGACTCGCCCGAATCAATCCCAAGCACCATGCTGTCCAAGAACAGCGCAATGTTGGTCGCTCGCACCTGATCGATAAAGCGCTGCGCGTACTCGGGGCCGGTGAGCTCCTGCTTAAAGTGCGAAAGGCCAAAGCCGGGGTGAATGCACTGGCGCAGGATGCCGCCCAAGTGTTGCTCGCGCTCCACGATGGCCACGCGCGCGCCGGCCTTGTGCGCGGCAAGTGCGGCCGCCATGCCGGCAGGTCCGCCGCCGATAACGACGACGTCGAACGCCTGCGTCTGCACCGCTTCCGTAGCTCCTGCCTCCGCGCGTTCGTTGCGCATATCAAACGTCGCCATCCTAGCGCACCCCCTTCAAAGGTCCCTCAACGAGCCACGAGCCAGTGTCCTCCAGCAGCACCTCGCTGGGGTCACACCCCAGCTCGCGCGCCAGAATCGCCACCACGCGGCTCTGGCAAAAGCCGCTCTGGCAGCGGCCCATGCCCGCGCGGCAGCGGCGTTTGACGCCCTCGACCGAAACCGCACCCGGACGGCGTCGAATCGCGGCAACAATCTCGGCCTCGGGTACTGTCTCGCAGCGGCAGACGATCTGCCCCCATGCAGGGTCGGACTCAATGAGCTCTTCCTTGCGTGCAAGCGGCGCACGGTCGAAGTCGTCCGGCGCGCGGCGAATCGGATCCCAATCGGCCCGCTCGCGCAAAGCAACGCCCGCCTCGCGCATCACGTGCTCCATGCGCTCGGCAATGGCCGGCGCGCTCGCCACGCCCGGCGATTGAATGCCCGCCGCCTGGAACAGCCCCGGCACCACAGCGGACTGCCCAATAAAGAAGTCGTTCGTTCCCTGAATGACCGGTCGCCCGCCGGCAAATGCGCGTACCACGCGACGCGTGTCCAGATCGGGCACCAGCTTGCGCGCGCCGGTCAGCAGCGCGTCCACATCGCTTGCATAGGTCTGTGTGTCCCCGGGCTCGCGCACGGCAGCGGTTGCTGTAATCACGGTGTTCCCGTGCACGGTGCCCGTGACGATAACGCCCTTGGACACTGGCGTCGGAACGGGGTAGAGCGGCATCAGCGTGCGCGGCTCCTTGTCCAGTACCACTATGTTGCCCTGGCGCCAGACCATCTGGAACTCCTCGGCGCCGGCCATATGCGAGATGTCCGCGGCACCGTTGCCCGCTGTGTTGATCAGATAGCGGCAGCGCACATCGCCGGCAGGCGTCACCAGCGTAAAGCGTGCAGCCCCGTCGGTAGTCTCGCTGCCAGCAACCTCAATCGCTTCCACCGGTGCGGAGCGCATAAACGTCACCCCGTTGGCGACGGCGTTCTCCAGCGCGGCAATGGCGACCTCAAACGGATCGACAAAACCGGTCGAGGGGCACCACAGCGCGCAAGTCGCCTGGGCACTCGCGCGCGGTTCTAGCTCGTGGATGTGCTCGGGGCCGATAATCGACAGTTCGGGCACGCCGTTGGCCACGCCATTCTGGCGCAGCTTCTCCAGGTGTTCGCGGTCTTCGTCGTTAAACCCCAGCACCATCGAACCGGTGCGGCAAAACAAAAAGCCGAGCTCCTGGGCCCAGGTGCCATACAGCTCGCAACCACGGGCGTTGACCTGAGCCTTTACCGTGTCCGGCGCCGGATCGTAGCCGGCATGCACCAGGCCGCCGTTGGCCTTCGATGCGCCCAGCGCAATGTCGTTGGCCGCCTCGACCACGCAAATGGACAGGTCATAGCGCGCGAGCTGCCGCGCGATGGCGCATCCGGTGATGCCCGCGCCTACAATCGCGATATCAAACGTTTCTGCCACGGTGCCTCCCAGATGAGTTGACAGGCTGTCAATAAGACTATCCTACGGTCTGTGCGCCCCCAGCGCGGCGGTAATGCGGCGAACAGCCCCGCAACACCCGCCAACGGCAGGCGAGGGGTGACTCGGCGGCGTCGACAACCTCGTTTGCCACTTTCGATGTCGAAGATTTGTCTCGATCTGTAACATCTGGGGCTGTTTTTGCCGAGTGGTTGTTACAGATTGAGACATTCGGCCTGGACGTTTTCTTTTGTCTCAATCTGTAACAGTTAGCTGAGGATTTAGGTTCTAGATGTTACAGATCGAGACAAACCTTCCGACGGATTTTGAATGTCTCGACCTCTAACAGTAAGAGGGGCTTTGGGCCCCTAGTTGTTACAGATCGAGATTTATGTTGGGGAGAGAATGGTTTGTCTCAATCTGTAACATCTAGACCCGGATTCCACTCCCACCTGTTACAGATTGAGATGTTTGTGTCCGCGGTGGTCGCTGCCCTCGCCAGCGTCCCGTACCTGCGGCTCCCGTGTTACACTAACCCGGACTGTAAATATTCCGAAAGGTACACCTCAATGTCCAAATACATCAACGAGCTCATGTCGCCGCAGCTTATGGGCGTCATCTATGCCTTCGTGGGCTTTATCATCGCCCTGTACGTGCTGTCGGTCGTCTATGTGTTCATCGACGCCCGCCGACGCGGTGCCAGCGCCTACGTGGCATGGGGCATCATCGCCCTCATCCCGTTTGTGGGCCTCATCGCCTACCTGGTCCTGCGCCCGCATTCCTACGCGGCCGACCGCGAGGAGCAGGAGCTGGACATGGCCCTGCGCGAGCGCCAGCTTGCCCAGTACGGCACCTGCCCGCAGTGCGGCGCGCCCATCGAGAAGGACTTCGTGGTCTGCCCGGTGTGCGACACCCAGGTTCGCAACGTGTGCCCCAGCTGCCATCGTCCGCTCGATGCGCACTGGAAGGTCTGCCCCTACTGCCGAACTCGCATCCAGTAACGCATCCATCGCCGGGCCGGCCGCAAGCCACGGGCACCGCGCACCTCACACGAACGCGCACTCGCCCCACAGCCCCGCCCCCACACGATGAAGCATGCGTAGAAAATCGCCCGCCGTGCCATTAAGGTGCGGCGGGCGCTTGTATACCAAGGCAACCTGCCTATAATGATGCAAGTCAAAAACGCCGCGCCTGCAAGCGCCGCACCAGCGCCGGGCGCACGCACTTGCATCAGGCATCCGAGAGGAGAAAACATACCCATGAAGGCACTCTACAATGACGGTTCGGTGGCCGAGCTCCCGCAGGACGAGGTCACGCACGTCATCCGCCACTCCGCCGCGCACATCATGGCGCAGGCCATCAAGCGCCTGTACCCCCAGGCCGACTTTGCCTACGGCCCCGCGACCGACAACGGCTTCTACTACGACGTCGACCTCCCCGAGGGCGTCAAGATCAGCGAGGACGACTTCCCTGCGATCGAGGCCGAGATGAAAAAGATCGTCAAGGAGAACCTCAAGTTTTCCGTGTACGAGAAGCCCCGTGCCGAGGCCATCGCCCTTATGGAAGAGCGCGGCGAAAAGTACAAGGTCGAGCACATCGGCGACCTGGACGACGACGCCCGCATCACCTTCTACCAGCAGGGCGACTACATCGACATGTGCGTCGGCCCCCACATCTGCTACACCAAGGCGCTCAAGGCCTTTAAGCTTACCGGCGTCTCGGGCGCTTACTGGAAGGGCGACAAGGACAACAAGATGCTCACCCGCATCAACGGCGTCGCCTTTGCCACCAAGGAAGAGCTCGACGAGCACATGCACATGCTGGAGGAGGCCAAGAAGCGCGACCACCGCAAGATCGGCCGCGAGATGGACCTCTTTATGATGCGCGACGAGGCCCCCGGCTTCCCGTTCTTCCTGCCCAACGGCATGATCCTTAAGAACACGCTGCTGGATTACTGGCGCGAGATCCACCACAAGGCCGGCTACGTGGAGATCTCCACGCCGCTCATCATGAACAAGCAGCTGTGGAAGACCTCGGGCCACTGGGACCACTACAAGGACAACATGTACTCCACCGTCATCGACGACGAAGAGTACTGCATTAAGCCCATGAACTGCCCGGGCGGTGTGCTGGTGTACGCGAGCAAGCCGCACTCCTACCGCGAGCTGCCCATTCGCGCCGGCGAGATTGGCCTGGTGCACCGCCACGAGCTGCGCGGCGCCCTGCACGGTCTGTTCCGCGTGCGCTGCTTTAACCAGGACGACGCCCACCTGTTTGTGCGTCCCGACCAGCTGACCGACGAGATCGTGGGCGTGGTCAACCTCATCGATTCCGTGTACCAAAAGTTTGGCTTTAAGTACCACGTCGAGCTTTCCACCCGCCCCGAGGACTCCATGGGTTCGGACGAGGACTGGGCGCGTGCCGAGGAGGGCCTGCGCACCGCTCTGGAGAAGCTGGGCATGGACTACGAGGTCAACGAGGGCGACGGTGCCTTCTATGGCCCCAAGATCGACTTCCACCTGGAGGACTCGCTCGGCCGTACCTGGCAGTGCGGTACCGTGCAGCTCGACTTCCAGATGCCGCTCAACTTTGACCTGGAGTACGTGGACGCCGACGGCACCAAGAAGCGCCCCATCATGCTGCACCGCGTGTGCTTTGGCTCCATCGAGCGCTTCATCGGTATTCTGATCGAGCACTTTGCGGGTAAGTTCCCCACCTGGCTGGCTCCCGTGCAGGTCAAGGCCCTGCCCGTGTCCGAAAAGAGCCGCGACTACGCCCACGAGGTGTGCGTCAAGCTGGAGGAGGCCGGCATCCGCGTGGTCTGCGACGACCGCGATGAGAAGATCGGCTACAAGATCCGCGAGGCCCGCAGCATCGACCGCGTGCCCTACATGCTCATCCTGGGCGAGAAGGAGGTCGAGGCCGGCAACATCTCCGTCCGCGATCGCTCCAACGAGACCGTTCAGATGGGCGTTGATGAGTTTGTTGCCAAGGTGCTCGAGGAGATCAAGACCCGCGCCTAAGGCAAGCAACACAACAATTAACAAAGGCGACCGTCCACAAGGGGCGGTCGCCTTTTTTAGTGCCGAAATAAGAAAAGCCGCTGGTTGAGCGGCTTTTTTTGTTGCACAAAAAGGTACAGGTTTTTGTAGAGGGGTATGGAGATGTACCTACTGGCAGTACATTTTGCGTAATCTGGGCAAACGCTGATTAATTGCTCGTATAATATCGTCTGTCGAAAGAAACAAAAACCTGTACTTTTGCGACTGCGCCTAGCTGCGAGCGAGAAGCCTGTTCTAAACGCCCCTGCATTTGCGTGCATCGCAAAGCCAAAAGAGGGGGGCGAGAACATGGAACAGACGGCACGGCGCCAAGAGCAGCTGCCGGGCGCATTTAACGGCGCTACCACCAACAGCCAGTATGGCCGCGTTCGCTGGTATCTGGTCCACACCCCCCATGGAAAAGAGCGCGAGACCTGCGAAAAGGTCCGCCACATTATCCCCCACGAGCTGATGCAGGACGCTTTTGTGATGCAAAAGGAGTTCTGGTTTAAGCGGGACGGCGCCTGGTCGCTCCAAACCAAACCCATGTACAAGGAATATTTCTTCGTTGCTACGCACGATGCCGCCGCGCTCGATAGGGCTTTGGCCCAGTTGAGCTTTGGCTGCCGCATCGCCGGCAGTAGGGAGCGGGCGTACATGCCCATGCCGGACGATGCGCAGGATTGGTACCGCAGCGTGCTGGACGACGACGGCGTGGTGCGCAACAGCGTGGCGCGCATAGAAGACGGCGTGTTGCACATAGAGCAGGGTCCCTTGGTGGGGCAAGAGGCCCGCGTTAAAAAAATCGACCGTCATAAACGCTGGTGCCTGGTAGACGTGGGCGAAGGCGACTCCGCATTTAGGGAGCTGCTGCCGCTGGACGTTCCCAGCAAAACGTAAGGGCGACGTTGCGCCAGTAAATCGTTCGCATTTATTGAATTTATCGATTGGGGGGGGGGGGGGTCCTGGAGGACAGGGCCGTACGTTTGACTTTGGCTGCTAAAGAAGTAACAGGGAGCAAGGCGCCCGTGGGGGCGGCGTTGATTGCTCAGGCCATGGACCGGCGCGAGGGCGCTGGCCGTTACAAGGCCATGCAATCCATCATAGACTGGGACCGCTCGCGCCTGGCCTACCGGGCCGTGAAGCGCGCGTTCGACATCGTGTTCAGCGGTGCCGTGCTCGTTCTTATCGCGATTCCCAGCCTGGTGCTCGCGGCGCTCATCCGTCTGGAGAGCGAGGGCAGCCCCTTCTACAGCCAGATTCGTGTGGGTCGCACCCGTCCCGACGGTAGTTTGACTACCTTTCGCATGTGGAAGTTCCGCTCCATGTACAGAGACGCCGACGAGCGCCTTGCCGAGCTCAAGGAGTGCAACGAGATCGCCGGGGCCATGTTCAAAATGAAGAATGACCCGCGTGTCACCAAGATCGGAAAGTTCATCCGCAAGCACTCCATCGACGAGTTTCCGCAGTTCCTGAACGTGTTCTTGGGTCAGATGAGCGTCGTTGGTCCGCGCCCGCCGCTGCCTAGTGAAGTCGCGGAGTACACCGAGTATGACCTGCAGCGCCTAGCCGTGAAGCCCGGGATTACCGGCTGGTGGCAGGTGACGGACCGCAACGACACTGACTTTGACGGCATGGTTCGTCGCGACTTGGAGTACATCGCCAAGCGCGGGGTGGTCACTGACCTGAAGATCGTCCTCCTCACGGTCGTCGAAATGATTACGGGGGGGGTGCCTGCTAGAGGCATTTCCCGAGACTTTTTCCTTGGTGGGGTGTTAGCCCATGCCTAGGAAACCTACCGGGACCCTCTTCTACCGCATATGCAAGAGAACGTTCGATATAGCCTTCAGCGCCGGGTGCACCGCGGTGTTGGCGATTCCTATGGCCTGTGTCTGTGTCGCAATCTGCGCGGAGTCTCCGGGCTGCCCGGTCTACACGCAGGAGCGCGTGGGCAGGGGAGGCCGGGTGATCCGCGTGCTTAAGCTCCGCAGCATGGTTACCGACGCAAACGATGTTCACAAGTACCTGAGTCCCGAGCAGCTTCACCAGTGGGAGGTTGAGCGCAAGGTCGACGACGACCCGCGCATCACCAAGGTGGGCCGGTTCATCCGCAAGTGCTCCATCGACGAGGTGCCGCAGTTCCTCAACGTGCTCAAGGGCGATCTGTCCGTGATCGGCCCGCGCCCCATCACGCGCGACGAGCTGGAGCAGCACTTCTCCGACGAGGAGAAGGAGGAGCTGCTGAGCGTCACCCCGGGCATCACGGGCCTGTGGCAGGCTACCGACCGCAACGCCGCGACCTTCGAGAGCGGCCTGCGCCAGAAGATCGAGCTCCATTACGTGCGCAATCGCTGCTTCCGCATGGACTGGAAATGTTTCACGGGCACCTTCGGTGCCATGTTTGGTAAGAAACGAACGGGAAGGTAAGCACGTTGAGAGACGTTGAAATTATGAGCCGCTTTGAAAATTGGAGCATGTGCTGCACCGATGCGGAAAAAGCCAAGCTTCAGATTTTTGATGAAAACCAGATTGAAGACGCATTCTTCCGCGATTTGGCTTTCGGTACTGGTGGGTTGCGCGGCAAGCTCGGACTTGGACCCAACCGCTTGAACGTTTACATCGTTGGCAAGGCCACTCAGGGTCTCGCTGATCACCTGAACGGTGTCTTTGAGAACCCGGTGGTCGCGCTCTGCCGCGATACACGTCATGGGTCCGAGGAGTTCGTGCGCCGTGTCGCCGAGGTGCTCGCCGGAAACGGGATCAAATCCTATCTGTTCGAGCGCGTCGAGCCCACGCCCGCGTTGAGCTTCGCCGTCCGCGAACTGGGATGCTCGGCCGGCGTCAACATCACCGCCTCGCACAACCCCGCTGCGTACAACGGCTACAAGGTCTACGGCGCCGACGGCTGCCAGATTACCGTGGAGGCGGCGGAGGCCATCCAGGCGGCAATAGACTCCGTCGACTGCTTCGACGGCGTAAATGCGGTGCCTTTCGACCGGGCCCTGGAGGAGGGTTTGGTTCGGTGGGTCCCCGAGGGGGTCCTCGGCCGCTATCTCGAGGAGACGCTCAAGGTATCCACGGGCGAGGACTGCTCTGCGCTCCGCATCGTCTACACCCCGCTCCATGGTGTCGGCCTGGAGTGCGTGTCGCGCGTGCTCGAGGGAATCGGCGTGGCAGGGGTCACGACCGTCGACGAGCAGTGTGTGCACGACGGCGACTTCCCGACCTGCCCGTACCCCAATCCCGAGGTGCGCGAGGCGCTGAAGCTCGGTCTTGAGTACTGCGACAGGGTGAAGCCCGACCTGCTCCTGGCGACCGATCCGGACACCGACCGCGTGGGCATCGCCGTGCCGCACGCCGGGGAGTACAAGCTTCTCACGGGTAACGAGGTTGGCCTGCTCCTGCTCGACTTCCTCGCCTCCAAGGCGGGCGGGTCCGGCGCCGACATTGCCCGCAAAGTCGCCTGTACCACAATCGTCTCCGCACCCATGGCCGACGACATCGCCCGCGACCGCGGGCTCGAGCTGCGCCGCACGCTTACCGGCTTCAAGTTCATCGGCGAGCAGGTCGGCGTGCTGGAGTCCGAGGGGCGCGAGGGCGATTTCCTCATGGGCTTCGAGGAGTCCTACGGCTACCTCGCCGGCACCTCCGTCCGCGACAAGGACGCCGTGGTCGCCTCCATGCTCATCTGCGAGCTCGCTGCGCATTGGAAGAAGAGGGGGCTGGACCTCTACGAGGCCATGGAGCACCTCTATGAGGAATACGGGTACTGGTCGAGCTCGCTGCTGGGCCAGGCATACGAGGGCCCCGAGGGCGCGTCCGACATGGCGGCGATGATGTCCGGCCTCCGAGAGCATGCTCCGGAGCATATCGGCGGCCTCGCCGTCGCGGGGCGCATCGACTATGCCCAGGGTGCGCCGATGCCCGTCGTCAACCCGACCGACGAGCCCCGGCGCCTGCCCGAGGCCGACGTCCTCGAGTTCAGGCTCGTCGACGGCTCCCGCGTCCTTTTCCGGCCCAGCGGCACCGAACCCAAGGCCAAGGCATACGTCTTCGCTAAGGGTGCAGACCGCGCCGAGTCCGAGTCCAAGCTCGCCGCGCTTGTTGCGGACGCCAAGTCGATCCTGGGGGGAACCCGATAATGATCCATCTCGTACTGCTCTCCGGCGGCTCGGGCACGCGCCTGTGGCCGCTCTCCAACAGCACGCGCTCCAAGCAGTTCCTCAAGGTCCTGCGCGATGCGGACGGCAACCACGTCTCCATGGTCCAGCGCGTCTTCGGCCAGATCGGCGCTGTCGATGCGGATATTGACATTACCATCGCCACCTGCGCGAGCCAGGAGGAGTCCATCCGCCGCCAGGTGGAGGGAGAATACTCGCTGGTGCTCGAGCCCGAGCGGCGCGATACCGCCCCGGCCATTATGCTCGCATGCGCCAGCCTCGTGCTCGAGCAGGGTGCCGGCGAGGGCGAAACCGTCATCGTCATGCCCATCGACAGCTATGCCGACCAGGCCTACTACGACGGCGTCGTGACGCTCGACG
This sequence comes from uncultured Ruminococcus sp., assembly GCA_963604655.1. GTDB lineage: Bacteria > Actinomycetota > Coriobacteriia > Coriobacteriales > Coriobacteriaceae > Collinsella. The sequence continues at coordinate 31,481 of CAVCRP010000025.1, read as the reverse complement.
AGGCAGTCCAGTCGGATTTCGCCGAGCTCGTCCTCATGGGCGTGGAGCCCACCTACCCCAGCGGCAAGTACGGTTACATCGTGCCCGCGGCGGGGGAGGGCTGGCCCCGACGCGTCGAGCGCTTCACCGAGAAGCCCGATGAGGCTACCGCCGGGGAGCTCATATCCCAGGGCGCGCTCTGGAACTGCGGCGTTTTCGCGTTCAGGCTCGGATGGCTCACCGGACTCACCGCTAAGTACCTGGACTGCGGCACCTTTAGTGAGTTTCGCTCCCGCTACGCGGAGCTACCCAAGAACTCCTTCGACTACGAGGTCGTGGAGAAGGCGTCGTCCGTCGGGGCGGTCTCCTACGCGGGCGAGTGGAAGGACCTAGGCACCTGGAATACGCTGACCGACGAGATGGCGGAGTGCGCATCCGGCCGCGTCGTGGTGGACCCCAAGACGTGCGAGAACGTCCACGTGATCAACGAGACCGGCTTTCCGATGGTGGTCGCCGGCATCTCGGACTCGGTCGTGGTTGCGACGCCCGACGGCATCCTCGTCTCCGGCAAGGAGGCGTCGGCCAACATCAAGGCCGAGGTAAACGCCGTCGCCGAGAGCCGTCCCATGTACGAGCAGCGCTCCTGGGGCGAGTACCGCGTCATCGACAGCAGCGTCTTCCCCGACGGGGCCAAGGCACTCACCAAGGAGCTGATCATCCGTGAGGGCGGTCAACTTGACTACCAGCGCCACATGCAACGCGGAGAGGTCTGGACGGTCATCTCCGGGACCGGCGAGGTAGTGCTCGACGGATTGGTGCAGCAGGTGCGTGCGGGCTCCGTCGTTCAGATTCCTGCATCCACGCCGCATTCGGCGCGGGCGCTCCTCGGGGATCTGCATGTAATCGAGGTCCAGTACGGCGAGACACTCGTTATAGAGGACATTGAGCGTTTAGGCGCTTTTTGGAAATAGTTCACAGTTGAAAGGGATTTTGAGATGAAGAAGGCACTTATCACTGGCATTACCGGCCAAGATGGCAGTTATCTTGCCGAGTTGCTGTTGGGCAAGGGCTATGAGGTGCACGGAATTGTCCGTCGCTCCTCGGTTCACACTACTAACAGGATTGATCATCTGCTATCAGGGGGCTCCGTCATCCTTCATGATGGCGACTTAACGGACTCTAGCTCCATTATTCGAATTGTGGGCGAAGTTCGTCCTGACGAGATTTATAACCTCGCCGCCCAGTCCCATGTCGGCGTTTCATTTGACGCGGCGGAGTATACCGGTGACTGTGACGCATTGGGTGTTTTGCGCATCCTCGAAGCTGTTCATATGCTGGGCATGGACAAGGACTGCAGGATTTACCAGGCCTCTACAAGTGAGCTGTATGGCAAGGTGGAGGAGGTTCCCCAGAACGAGGACACTCCGTTCCATCCGTACAGCCCTTATGCGGTCGCCAAGCAGTACGGCTTTTGGATGATGAAGGAGTACCGCGAGGCTTACGGCATGTTCGCGGTCAACGGAATCCTCTTCAATCATGAATCCGAGCGTCGTGGTGAGAACTTCGTAACGCGCAAAATTACTCTTGCGGCCGCCCGTATCGCTAAGGGCCTCCAAGACCATCTTGAGCTCGGCAACCTCGACTCTCTTCGCGATTGGGGATATGCAAAGGACTACGTGGAGTGCATGTGGCTCATCATGCAGCAGGACGAGCCCGATGACTTCGTCATCGCAACGGGCGTACAGCACTCTGTGCGCGAGTTCACCGAATGGTCTTTTAAGCATGCCGGTATCGATCTCCGCTGGGAGGGCGAAGGCTTGGACGAGAAGGGCTATGACAAGGCGAGCGGCAAGATGCTTGTCTGCGTAAACCCCGACTTCTATCGCCCGACCGATGTCGTTAACCTGTGGGGCGATCCTACTAAGGCTAAGACGGTTCTCGGATGGGATCCTCAGAAGACGAGCTGCGAGGAGCTTTGCCGCATCATGGTCAAGCATGACCTAGCGCTTGCCGAGCGTGAAGCGAAGCTGGCCTAATGGGCAAGCAAGTTCTCGTATTCGGTATAAACGGTTTCGTAGGCTCTTTTCTTGTGAGTGAACTCGTTTCTGCGGGCTATAAGGTCATTGGCTCTGACTTGCATAATGAGTGTGCGATTCCAGAAGTCTCCGGTTATTGTTCCTGTGATCTCTCGGATGCGAGGCGCGTTACCTCTCTCGTGTCCGAGTTTAAACCTGAATACATCGTAAACCTCGCTGCTATTAGTTCTGTGGGACAGAGTTGGAGGTCCCCAGCGCTTACGATGCGTGTGAACGTTGAGGGCGCCTTGAACATCATGGAGGCAGCACGTGTTCAGAAGACTCGCGTGCGCGTTCTGCTTGTTGGATCATCAGAGGAATACGCTCCCAAGGAGTGCCCCCTATGCGAGGGCGATCCTACAGTTGCTAATAATCCCTATGGGATATCGAAGGCGACTCAGGAACGTTTTGCTGCTCTCTATGCTGAACAGTTCGGCCTTGGTGTTTGCCTAACGCGTTCTTTTAACCATACTGGTCCTGGGCAAAACCCAGCTTTTGTGCTTCCAAGTTGGTGCAGGCAGGCGGCCGAAATCGAGAGAACTGCAAGACCCGGCAGGATGACTGTGGGCAATATCGATGTTGCGCGTGATTTCAGCGATGTTCGTGATGTTGTGCACGCCTATCGTTTGATTATGGAAGGCGGACGTGCTGGCGAGGTTTATAACGTGGGAAGTGGACGCTCGCTGCCTCTGCGCGAATTATTGAAGACTGTCAAAAGCTTTTGTCCGCAGCCCATTGAAGTTGTGGTCGATTCCTCTTTAATCCGACCGAATGACACGGCGAGCATTTGTTGCGACTACTCAAAAATTTATGAGGAGTTGGGGTGGGTGCCAAAACGGAAGATCGAGGATACGTTGCGAGAGATGTATGACGGCTTCGTAGTTGCCTGATGAGTTTGATGGAAAAGGGAAGATGACAAAAAGGAAAAAGGTCCTTTTCTTTACGGATCGTATTTTTTGGCCTGCCAACGATGGACATAAGGTCGTGTTGACAAATTATTGTAAGGGGCTCGTTTCAGAGTACGATTGCGATGTCCATGTCCTCTCATTCTTGGAAGCAGGTCAAGACGAGCAGTTGGTTTTGTCGCGCCCCGATTTTATTTCAAGCGTTGCGCTTGCCAATAAACCTGACAAGAAAACGATTGTGAAAAATCTTGCAGCGGCTTTTGCAAAGAGTGTTTGCGGAGGGCCTATCCAGTGTGCCCTATTCAAGTCCAAAGAAGCAGCTAAACAACTTAGGGATCTTACGCTGGAGTTGAAGCCTTCCCATGTTTTCCTCGACTTACCTCGACTCTCTCCGTATATAGCTGCAATTTCGGATCTGCCATGTAAAAAAGTGCTGTACATGGAGGATTCATTTTCTATACGTTACCAACGGCAGCTTAATAGTCTGAACACACTTAATAAAACTGGTGGTGTCGCAGGCAAATACTCTGCCAACTTTAAGGGCGGAGTGGCGAAACTCGCGTCTAATTCCATGCTGCAGAAGTTTGTTCTTGGAACTGAATCTGCTCGCATGTGCAGACTGGAACATGATGCTCCTAAACAATTTGATTACGTTGTTCTCGTCTCTCCTGTTGAGGCGGAGCGACTGGCTGCTGAAACAGGCAATAGCAACATCATTGCAGTTCCTTTGGGAGTAGATTGCCCCTTCTACACGTCCGGCCCAGAGCCTTTTCCTCGTCCTGGTGTTGTTTCGTTCCTTGGTGATATGCGAGCGTCTGCGAATGCGGATTCGCTGCGCTATATCGCAGATGAGGTGCTTCCGCTAATAGGACCTGATGTGGTGCTTGAAGTCGCGGGCAATGTTCGTGATGACCTCATTGAGGAGTTTATGAGTAATAAGCAGGTCAGGTTTCTCGGTAGGGTTGAGGATACCCGAGCTGCCCTTCGATCGACAAGCGTTTTCCTTGCGCCCATTGCGTACGGTACTGGAATTAAGACAAAGATTCTTGAGGCAATGGCAATTGGTGTGCCCATCGTGACCAACGCGATCGGTAATGAGGGCATTGGCCTCATTGATAGCGTTGATGCTTTTATTGCCGATGGCGCTGCGGGACAAGCCGCCGCGGTGCGAAGGCTTTTTGATGATAGGGACCTTGCTAGACGCTTGGCCTTATCTGCTCGCCGAAAGGCGATTGAAGTGTTCGACTGGCAAAAGTCTCTTGAAAACTTTAGCTACTTGGGGTTTGAGAGGTCTGATAATTCTGAGAGGGATAGAGATGCCGATTAAACTATTGATTGATGATGGAATGCAGATTTCCCTTGGAACTGGAATCGGGAAATACAGTCAGTATCTCTTCGAGGCGCTTTCCAAGCGTGATGATATTGAAGTCGATCTTATCTCGTGGGAACCTGCGAGCTCCAGTCGTAAGTCAAACAGGTTAGAGTATCTCAAATACATCAATTCTGGCGAGTTTTATCAGCTTGTCAGTAACTATGATGCTGCCTTATTTACAAATTATGCCATACCGTATAGGACGCTTCCTTGCAGGGTTGCTAGCTGTATACCAGACATGGTTTCATTTCTGCATCCTGAAACTCTTCCCACCGCATATCGCTATTACAATCGAGCGATGATTCGTAATAGTGTGAAGAAATCCGATCTGGTTCTTACGATTTCCGAATCGGTTAAGAAGGAGATAACCGATCGCTTCCCGGACTACTCGTCAAAGGTTGCCTACACTTGGCTTGGTCTCTATGAAGGCATCCATAAAGACCTTTGTCCTGACCCCTATGAAGATGCAACTTTATCTTTGCTTGAGCCTCGGAAGTTCTTTCTGTTCGTAAGTACGGTTGAAAAGCGGAAAAATGTCGGGCTTGTTCTCGATGCATTCCTTAAACTCAAAGAACACGAGCTTGCGAAAGACTACAAAATGGTTTTTGCTGGACGCCTCGGTTACGGCGGTGAAGAATTCGTCGTTAAGGCGCGTGAGTCAAATTATGGCAACGATATCCTCTTCACTGGATATGTAAGTGATTCAGATTTGAATAGGCTTTACAACGAAGCTTCGGCTTTTGTGTTCCCGACTGTTTATGAGGGATTTGGATTTGCCCAGATTGAGTGCATGAGCGTTGGGCTTCCCATTATCTTGAGCGACATACCTACCAACCGAGAGATCTCTAGAGACTATGGATTGTATTTCAATCTAAAGGATGAAGACTCGTTAATTAGGGGTATGAGCGATGTCGTTAACGACAAGGTCGATCGGAAAACGCTAGCCGAGATAGCCGCAAGATATTTGCCGGATTTTAGCTGGGATGTTATTGCCGAACAGTATGTGAACTTAATTAAAGGATCTATAAGTATGGATGAGACTAACCAGGGGACTGAATGATGTATCTTGCATACAATATTCTCAATGTTGTTGCAATTGGTTTCTTCCTGTTTTCCGTTGCAAGATTCTACAATCGCCATACTGAGTATTTTCTCGTTCTATCCATTATTTTTATATATTGGATCCAGTTAGTCGTCTCGAGTGCCTACATTGAAACCGGGGTTTATCTAAAGGATATTGGTGTTAGGAGCTATCCCACTGGAGTTACTCTTAGGCTTGTTTGCATGCTTGAGCTTTTCCTTATCGTTTTCTCGGTAGTTGCCTCGCGTCTTAGCAAAATTGACATGCCTAGAGCATTCTCTGGGAGAGCTTATGATGAAACTTGGTGGATTAGATTCGTCCTTATCTGCATTTTTGCTTATAGACTGGTTGATGTGCTGATTTCTGGAAATATCGTCACGAATCCCAGTCTAAATCGATTTAATTATTATGAGATGTACTCGAAGTTGCCCTTTGCCAACGTCATTGACTATTTTTCCTACCCTCTCATGTGGGTATGTGGTCTATTTTTTGCCCTCGGTAAGGGTAGGCAGAAGGCTGTTCCTTTACTGATGTTTGTGTTCAACTGCTTGACAATGTACCTGCGGGGAATTGAGTTCGGCGGTTATCTTCAGTGCGCTGTTTACTTTTTCGTACCTGTTTTGATTCCGATGGCAAAAAGTAAAAAGTTAATTAAGCCAAAGTACATAGCTTTTGCCACTTTAGCTATCGCGCTGATGCTGGTTCCTAAATATATGCATTTCTCAGACGCTCTCGATAATAACGAGGCTGACACTTCTTACGGTCTCAATACCGCTGGCGACTTCCTTCTATATCGTGCTCTTGCTCAAGAAGCTGATTTGACTTGGGAAATAGATCGACAGATTGTTGAAAACGGCACAATAGATCCATCTCGAATGTCGGATGAGCTTGCGTTGATGGCGGGAGATAGCAAGACAATATCGTCAACTCAGTATCTTATGAATAGGGGCTGTTCGCCAAGCGCCCTCATTATTTACAGCTATAGCTCCGCTGCTGTGACTGGTGGATATCCTGTGCTGTGGGCGGCTATTTTGGGCTATCCGTTTTGCGCGGTCCCTATCATCATTGATTCGATTTGCATAATTCTAGTCGCCAGATGTATTTGGACAGGCATAGCAAAAGTTAAACTGTTTAGATTGCTGAGCGCTGCCTATCTGCTGTGTCAGTACCACACCATTGTTATGAGTGCAGACATGAGTTCACTGGGCAATCTGCTGCCACACATTTTCATTTTATATCTTCTGTTATTTGGCTGGGATAAAAAGTCAACGTTCCCCGTCACACAGTTACCAGCTAAAGGGCGTGATTTTGATGAGGCTTCTTATTGCTAATGAGCTTTATGAATGTGGTGGCGCCGAGAATGTCTTTAGGGATGAAGTCCGGCTGTGCTTAGATGCCGGCCATGCTGTGAGATCTCTCTCTTTTGACCCCGATTTCATTCAATCTGAATTTCCAGATCACCATAACTTCCCTATTGACGGGGGAGACGCTTGGAAGCTGCGTATCCGCATGATTGGTGATAGGGCGCTCACGAATGCTCTCCTTCGGCTTCTCGAGGATTTTCAGCCTGATATTATTCATGTTCACAATGCGGTAAATAGCATGCTTCCTCTTTGCAGCGCACTTGGTGCATATCGCGCTGAGCATCCATCAGTTATTGCTTTGCAGACTTTACATGACTATGGTGTGGTCTGTCCAAAGTCGTGGTGTATTCACGATGATGGCTCGGTGTGTTCAGGCTATGGCGTAGAGAATTGTTTCGGCAATAAATGCTGTCTTAAATTCCAAGATAAGCTCAAACTGCCGGTAATGGCTAGGATGAATTCGGCTCGTCGTCATACCTTCGATAGGCTGGTATCGCCAAGTGAGTCTCTAGTCGCGACATGTGCAGCGAACGACATGGCTGCTGATTGCGTGCGTAATCCCTTTAAGGCGCCACAGGTGTCGTGCTCGTCGTTTAGTGAACGCGATGATGTCATTGTTTATGTTGGCGCCGTTGCAGAACGAAAAGGCTGTACGAATCTTATCAAAGCATGGAAATCCTCTGACTTAGCTCGGACAGGATGGCGGCTTCGGATTATTGGGTCTGTTGAGAGGGATTACGAGGATACATTTTCCTCTCTGCTGGAGGATGCGAACGGAATCAACGTTCTTGGCAAACTGTCTCGCGAGGAAACTTTGGAGGAAATTGTCAAGGCAAAGTATCTTATTGCCCCTTCCCTCTGGATTGAGAACTATCCGACCACTGTTCTTGAGGCTCTCGCCTGCGGTACTGTTTGTTTGGGTTCTAATCGAGGAGGCATACCAGAGCTGATTGGAAAGGACGGGATCTTGTTCAACCCCTTGTCCGTGCCAGCCATCACGAAAGTGCTAAACGAGTGTCTCATTATTAATCGGGTGACATGGGAATCCTGGTCCAAGAGCGGAGCTAAGCGCGTCAGACGAGAAAACGATCCTCAGGTTTACCTGGGCTCTTTATTTGGGACTGAATTCAAAGATGGAGAATAATGGTTAACGAGCATCGAAAAACCTTCTTGAAAAATTCCGCAGCGCAGTATGCCTTGCAACTTGCAAAGTACATCCTTCCTTTTGTAACTTTGCCCTATTTGACCAGAGTTCTCGGTGTTGAGGGATATGCTGTACGTGCCTATGTTTTGGCTGTGATGTCTTTTGCCCAGTTGCTTCTTGAGTTTGGCTTTAACCTTCACGGCGCTAAAATTGTTGCCGGATTTAAAGATGATGTGGAACGCGTTGAAAAGACAATTGGTAGCATTCTGGCTTCAAAGCTAGTGCTTCAGATCATCGGTCTCCCAATCATCTTCGGTATGTGTGTCGCAATTCCACTTATGGGCGAAAACATCCCGTTTACTTTTCTGTGCTATCTGAGCATCTGTTTTTCTGTTCTCATGCCGGATTTTATTTTTATGGCATATGAAAAACTTGGAATTTTGACTTCACGCTATGTCATTTCAAAGCTTCTTGCGACTGTGCTCACGTTTGCTCTCGTTAAGGGCCCAAATGACCTTTGGCTTGTCGGTTTGCTTGATGTTGTTTCCGCATTTGTTGCGCTTGTCCTATCTTTCGCCTCACTTTCACGAGATTTCGGACTGGTCATCGGAATGCCAAGCCTGCAGTCTATTTGGGCTTCCATTAAAGGATCTGCTCTTTATTTCTTGTCAAATGTTTCAGGGACCATTATGTCTTCTGCGACGACAATCGCTGTGGGGCTTTGGATTTCCGATTCTGCGGTAGTTTCTTATTGGAGCCTTGGCATGACTGTTGCAAATGCCGTAAACGCGCTCTATACGCCTCTGACCAACGCTCTTTACCCACATATGATTAATGAATATGACCAAAAGCTCGCGAGAAGGATGTTGATGCTGGCGACCCCAGTCGCATTGTTTATCGCTGCAGTGGTCTTCTTCCTTTCTGACCAGATCATGCTTCTTCTGGGAGGCATTGATTATGTGGCTGGCTCATACGTTATTGCTTGTCTTGCCCCTCTATTCTTCTTTGGTTTTCCTGTCATTCTTCTTGGTTGGCCTCTGCTTGGTGCAGCAGGTTATGTTGAAGAAATGACTCGAACTTCATTGACTGCAACCGTATTGCTTCTTCTTGGCCTCGGAGCTCTTTATATAATTGGAGCCTTCAGCATTGTCGCGGTTGCAACGCTTCGTTGTTTCTGTGAGTTTGTTTTACTTGCATTTAGGGCCATTTATGTCTGTAAATACAATCTGCTTGGAAGCGATCCCATTAAAAGGGGGTCTAAATGAATATTTTAATTAGACTAAGAAATCTAAAGAATTCACTCCAGACAAAGATTCGAATTGCTATTTGGAGTCTTGAGTATCCTGGGCGAGTTGAGTTCGGGGACCGTGTTTCCTCACGTGATGTTATGAGGTTGAGGCTGGGCCCCGAAGGTTCGTTGGTTGTTGGTGACGGCACCTTTTTTAATAACGGCTGTTCTCTCAACTGTATGAAGAGGATAGAGATTGGCAGAAACTGTTTATTTGGTGAAAACGTGACTGTCTACGATCATAATCACCGTTTTTCTGGTTTTTCTCGGCTGGCAGAACAGGGATACAAAAGTGCTTCTATCAAAATTGGGGATAACTGCTGGCTGGGCACCAACGTTGTTGTGCTCAAGGGAGTGACGATTGGAGATGGCTGCGTTGTGGGGGCAAATGTTGTTGTTGCAAGAGATATTCCCCCTGACAGTATCGTGACGCAGGGTCGTGATCTGAACATCGCTCCGATAATCCGTACAAATTGAAGGGACGTGTATTGTGCCTAAAATTGATGTTATTACATTGCATGCTGTAAAAAACTACGGTTCAGTACTTCAGACATTTGCTACTCAGGAAAAGCTGAGGCAGCTTGGGTGTGAGGTCGAAGTCATCGATTATTGGCGAGCCGACAATCTTGATGAGAATCTATTGTCACTACATGCTAACAATCATTCTTTCCCGCTGAATATTATTGCGCGACCGATACTGTATCCGACGGTCAAAAGATGGGAAACAGTGTTCAACGGCTTTCTTGACCGTCGTATCAGTTTGACACACAAGAGATATCTTTCAAACGATGAGCTATTTGAGGATCTTCCTGTTGCGGATGCTTATTGCACCGGTAGCGATCAAACTTGGAATTCTACGCTCAATGGGGGTATTCTGCCAGCTTACTATCTCGACTTCGTTCCGAACGATAAGCCTAAGTTCTCTTATGCGGCAAGCATCGGGAATACGAGCGTTGATGATAGTGAAGCGAGTTATTTAGCTGACAAGCTCAGTCGCTATAACATGATTTCCGTTCGCGAGCAGAGCGCCGTTGACTTGCTCGCGAGCCTTGGGATTAAAGCGCAGCGCGTTCTCGATCCAACACTTGCAATGGGGAAAGAATTCTGGTCCGATTTCGCCGATGAAAAACTTGTCGGTGAAGAAGGCTATGTACTTCTTTATCGCTTGCATCCTGACCGTGTGATCGACGGCTTTGCTTCTGAATTTGCGAGGAGCCGTGGACTTAAGTTGAGACGCGTTTGCCTTCGCTACGATCAGGTTCGCGAGGGCGGTTCCCCTGTTTTTATTCCAGAAGTCGAGGAGCTTGTCGGTCTTATAAAGGGTGCCAGCATGGTCATTACTGACTCTTTTCATGTGACTGCATTCTCTACAATGTTGGAACGCAACTTTGCGGTTTATTGCAGAGGCAATTTTAATACTCGGATTGACAATCTTTTGGGCATATGCGGCCTTCGAGATAGGTGGCTTTCTGAGGAATCGAGAGACAGTCTGCTTTTAGAAGACGCTGTTTATGATGGCGTAGCGGAAAAGCTGGCTGCCGCGAGATGTGATACTGACAAGTTTCTTAAGAAGGCCGTTTCATTGACGGGGGTTGGTGACCGATGAATGCCCGTTCCGAATCCTCTTCGTTCGCTTCTTTGCTCAATGCGCCATTACGAGTTATAGCGCTTCGTAATTCTGATGACGCGAGTATTGCCTCTTCCGCCTCTGGCGGCGCTTTTGTCGTTCTGGCACATGCAATGCTTAACAGGGGGGGAGTTGTGTTTGGTGCGGCTCTTCTTGAATCTGGTAGAGTTGAGCACGTCTGTGCAAAGAATGTTTCAGAATTGCGCGCTTTGCAAGGTTCGAAATACGTTCGCAGTGATGTAGCGGATACCTATGGAGAATGCTATGACTACCTGAGCAGAGGCGTTGATGTCCTGTATTCCGGCACGCCCTGTCAGATTGCGGCGCTGAGGTCCTATTTAAAAAAAAGAAATGTAGTCAATCTGCCGGGTTCCCTTGTCTGTGTCGACTTGATCTGTCACGGCACCCCTGGACAAGAGATTTTCAAAGCGTACATCAGCTGGCTTTCAGCAATTGAGCGGACGGATGACGGCATCCACGGCTATGAGTTTAGAAATAAGCTAATGGGGTGGGGGCTCTACTACTACTACTACTACTACCGATCCGGTAAACGACACGAGAAGCTTGGGCAGGCAAGCGATGACCCTTACTACTCTGCGTTTGCAAAGGGCATTATATATCGTAAATGTTGCTATAGTTGCCCCTTTGCTCGAATAGAGCGTGCCGGAGACTTTACAGTCGGTGACTTTTGGGGAATAGAGGATTGCCACCCGGATTTCTACGATGAGCGCGGAGTCTCAGCAGTGCTCATTAATTCGATAGAGGCGAATGAGTTTTTCAATGATTATTGCATTGATAAATGTGAATGGATTGATTCAACTGTTGAGAATGTGATTGAACGGAATGGCAATCTGGCTGGACCGACCAAGCGAACTGAAGAGCAAGAACAACTTGCCAAAGAAGTAGAGAAAGCAGTTGCCGATGGAGATTACGATAAGGCTTTTGGGGCGCTTCTTAAACCGCGCTTAAGTACTACGGCGAGGATTCGTCGTCTTCTTCCGTGGAAGGCCGTACGCTTTCTATACAGGCTAAGGCGATAATATGAATACGGTCACTTTGAGATGGCTGGATATCCTGTGAGTATTTCTTTGTTTGCACGCTGCTGAATAACACGAAACGATACCGCGGATTTCACGCGTGGGCACTGAGGCCGCCATGGACTCGGTGCCTTTTGCTGACGGCAGGATTGTGGTGTTGCCGTATGATTGCCTCGCCCATGTCGACCGGTACCGTCAAGATGCTTTTGCAAATTGATTTAGCCTTCCTCGGCCTGGTCCTCTTCTGTCCCTTCCGCCTTACCCCTCGGTTCGTCTATCTTTTGCAGTTTGGACATGCCAAGGTACCTCATCTTGCTCCACTCGTGCCCCGCTATGTGCTTCAGCCCCGCCATCACCAACATGGGGGCCGAGTTGCCGTCCGGGAAGGTTCCGGCGACCCTAGTCCTCCTCCTGCTCTCGCGGTTGATGCGCTCGACCCTTTTGTTCGTCCTGATCCGGCGTCAGTGCTCCGGCGGGAATTCCGTGCAGGCCAGCGTCTCGGCGAACCCGTCGCGCACCGTCCCCGCGGCCGTCCCGCGGAGCTTCGGCACGCTGAGCTCGATTTCCCCGACGCCCATGATGGGCCTTCTCGCGTAGTGGCCGATGTGGTTGGCATCCCGGCCCGCTGCCCTTTCATAGCGCTCGGCCCCGACAAGCTCGGACGCCTCCTCGTCGAGCGACGCGTTGAGCGTCTCTTCGACGGTCTTCCTCACCAGGTTCTATATGTCATTGCGCCGCGACCCCTCGCCGACTGATACGATGTTCGCAGACACGGCCCTTGCCCCCTTCGTCGGCGACTTGTTGTTTAGCCGCTGGAAATCATATGACGGGGCGCGGGCCGTGTTCCGCTATGCGGTTGTCAACTTACGAAAGAAATTATGCGTCACCTCGAGAGGGTACTCGCCGTCTATGAGTGCGTTCGGGTGCCGTGTATCTTAAATGCCGTACTCCGGCACTTTGTTTTTTCGGCTACCGTTCGGCAAAAATTATTAGACCGCTACGACCTTCAAAGGTGTCGGGGGTTACTATTGTCTCAAGTGTTCACTGCCTGGTGCATGACGCTAACATCCACTTGTTGACCATTCAATTTGGTCGACTGATTATTGGGGTTGTCATGCTGGGTAACGATAAAGTCTATCGCCAGCTTAAGGCTTTTATTGCTTCTGCTGCATATGACTTGCAACTCCGTGATGACATCGTTAAGGGGTTGGTTTCTAGATGACACTTGATGTTTTATATGGGCCTATCGGATGTGCAGCAAATGTTGCAACCTTAATCGCCGTCCTCATTGCTGCGCACGCATGCCGTCTACAGCTCAAGCAAATCAGGCTTGATAGTTATATTCGCTGTTCTGAGTGGTCAGTCTCTTTTGCGGACACACTTAGACTCGAAGTTTTTCCTCGCTTGAGAATATTGGTTTATATTACGAGTGCCTGCCCACTATACGGAAAGGTTAATATAAGCTTATCGGTAGCAAGCCTGGCTTCTTTCGAAGAGAAAGAGTTAATCAATCTGTGCGGTGTTTCATGCGATGAGTTGTCGGCTTCCGTCTCGTCATATATCGACTCGCCAGCAAATTGGGCTGAGCTGCTTAAGGCGTATAAAGAGTGGCATCTTTGTTATCCGGATCTGTATCCATATCATGATGGTTTCGACAGCAGTGATTTGAAGGCTATTCTCAATAAGAATGTAACTGAAATTTCCAATTGTCTTGAGGGACTTGCGATGCAGGTGAACAGCGGCTTGGTGAATGAAGATGCGCTCTATCCGTCTGTTCACGGATCGTTCCTCACTGCTGTTCGTTTGATTTATCCGTTTTTATGCGCTGTTGAAAGGATGTCGCCTTTAAGTGGCTCGTCCTATCCTCACTTGGCGACGCTACTTGCGCTTTGGAATAAGCAGGACGAAAGCGATAGTCGTCATCTGCGTGATGAGAAAGATAGGCTAAGCAAAGGTTATAGGCTGCGCAGGGAGATGTCCATGCGTGTTTAACGATTATTGCTGGTTATTTGATTGTGGATGACCTGTGTTAATGGGAGTTAAAACCAATAAAATCGTGGACAGTTTTACACTTCTGTTTAAAAATAGTGATTGCGAGCTTTTATTGCATTGTCGACAAAGGACGGTTTGCCCGCTCCTGCAGAGCGGGCTTGTGCTAGCGAACTGCTTGGATCCATATCTCCATACGCGTTCTCCTTACCGTCTATAGAAGGCGCTACTTGTTGAGGCAGCCATGACCGTCCTTCCTGTCGATTGCTTAAATTTTAGAACACAGTGGGTGTTCAGTGATTTTTGCGAGCTATAGAGTGCTATAGAGCGCTGAACCACCAATTTGGTACTCTATCAGATTAAAGCGTTAGTGAGAAGCTGTTTTCGTCTAAAGAATCACTAATATATCAGATTTGACTTCTGTGTCGCGGTGGTTCCTGGCATCGTGCCTGCTAGTAGCTCAATAGCCACTCCTGTTCTTTCCCAGAACCTGTGTTATGTTGCAATTCCAGATTCTCAGACAGGGGCCATTGTTACAACGGTTAGCGGTCGGTGCGCTTATACCAACATTGACGCGATCGCTCAGGGGGGTGTTGAGCAAAACTCCCCTGAGCCACTGAGGATTGTTTTGGCTATTGTGCGGTGGCGTCATAATTGAATCAACGGGAATCATGTCTCTTGATGACCCTCGTCCTCATCCCGGCCTCGTGGGGGATGCGCTCGATTGAGTTGTTCGTCCTTATTCGGTGCCGGCACATTCGCTCCCAGAGCCTGTGATCCTCACAATATTAGGTTTTAGGGAAGGGTGAAGACCGTTACGGGAATCTTATCAGGGCCGTGACCGTTCTAATCCATGACCTACTCCGGCAGTCCGATTTTCAGGCTACCGTTTGGCGAAAACTATTTGACTAATGTCATTCGTTAAAGTGTTAGGGAGTACCATTGCCTCAGGCGTTCACTGTCTGGTGCATGACGTTATCATCCGTTCGTTGAGCTTGCAATCTGGTTGACTGTTTACTGGGGACTGTCATGCTGCCTGTCGATACTGTTTCTCATTGCTGCAAAGATAATAGTTTTTCTATTGTGAATTACTTCGAGTCATGCATAGGGCATCATTAAAGTCGCTGAGGCGTTTTCATTATTTATGACTGTGTACCCGTTATTGCCTGCTAAGGAGCATTGGGACGATTTGGTGCTGTTTGATTTTGATCGTCTATTTACGATGAACCAGTCGTTCCTTTCTTATAAGGATGTCAAGTATGAGTGATTCCAAAGAAGATAGTGATCAGGAAGAGCTCGAGTGGCTGCTGTTTGAGCTCGTTCAAGCCAGCGAGGACCGGAGAGTTTCTTTGGATCATATTGTCTGGATTATGGATTAGGCAAATGCGGATGAATAAACTTGTCGACACGCTTCGTGTTCGCAGCCATCTTTGGTGGAGCTGTTTTGTCAAATGGTGCGGGGGAGTGTTTGGGATATGGGGTGCAGTAGTCTCCTTTATTTCCCTAGATGACCTCGGACTAAATAATATTTGCCTAAAGATCATGGCTCTTTTGTTCTTGTTCTTTTTGTCGTGCTTGGGCAGTGCTGCCCACGCTGCCCTTAAGAAAAATAGAGAGTTTTGGTCTTGTGGCAGCTCGTCGTTGCGGGCGTGCTATGGGGATTTGTTTTCGTTTGCAGACGATTTTGTAGATGGTCATTGCTGTTGCGTTATTCCTGTCAATACGACTTTCGATACCGTAGTCGATAAACCGGGCTCCTGTGCGCATCCGCTCGTTTCGCCATTTAGCCTGCATGGTCTTTGGCTTTCTAAGATGAAGGAGCGCGGGTTGTCTGTTGCCGAAATCGACCGAAGGATTGACGAAGCTCTTACTGATGTTGATCCGGCGTCCGTTAAAGCAGCTCCCGCTGATTTTCGTGGCAAAACAAATGAGTATCCGGTTGGGACCGTTGTTCCCTTTACCGTCGGTAATATTACGTACCTGCTTACTGCTCTATCTCAATTCGATAGTCGGAATATCGCTCATAGCGATAGAGAGAACCTGCTTTTGGCTCTAAACGGCGTGATTGAATTCCATGATGGAAACGGTCAGGGTTGTAACTTAGCTATTCCTATAATGGGCACCGGATTATCGCGTATGGGTTTAGACCATAAGGGGTCGTTTAATTTAATCACTTCATTTTTAACACTCCATCGCGATCAACTGACTGGGCATACGACAGTTGTGGTTTACTCCGGGGATGTTGATAAGCTTTCCATTTGGGATTAAGGGGAACTTGCATGGTTTATCACACGAGAACCTATATTGCAGCTGATTGGGACCATGATTTCGAAGCCGTTGATCAATTAAGAAAGTGGAACGACAGCGGCTATTGGTCGCTGAGTTTTACCGATGCCCATAAGCTTCACCAGTCTCGTGATACGAGTAGGCCCTGTAGCATCAAGGCATCTCTTAAGCAGCGCATGGATGCTTCAAATCGATTTGTTCTAATCGTGGGTGATCATACCGACTCGGTAACAAAGGGTGGTTGCCAGTGGTGCTGGTCGTACCGTCGGGGCTTTAGGCTGTGTAACGTTGGAAAGAGCGTTACGTTTGAGAGCTATATCGAATACGAATGCAGGATGGCCAAAGAGGCCGGCATCGAAATCGTAGTTCTTTATAATTCTGCGCGCGTGAACAAGTCTTTGTGTCCTGAAGTTATCAGGGATTGCGGCGTTCATGCTCCAATGAAAAGCCGTCGCAAGGGCTATTTGGACTGGGACTACCAGCAAGTTAAAATGGCGCTGGGGAAGTAGGGCTAATTGTTCGTGCTGATTGGGATTGTCCTGTGAGAGATTTTAGTAATTCCGACGACCGTAGTTTGTTCGACGGCGTTAAAGGTACATTCCGTTCTTTTATAAGCCGGTATGCGTATTCGAGCAGCTGCCTCCCTTTTTATAATGAAATCTTAAATCGACTCAGACAGTCTCTGCTTAAGGACACGTATATTGACACACTTGATCGTGACATCAAGCTGGAAATTGATTGCGCGAAAGGTGTTGTTTCCGTCGATATTACGACTCGCATTAGCTATATGAGCATCCAGGAAGGTATTCCGTATTTTCAGGTTGGACCAAGATTCGAGACGCTGGCCCAGGCCGAGTCCTATCGATGCGTTAAGTTTCTGCTCAACGATGCAGACCTCACGAGTCAGGTTGATATCCAGCTTCGTAAATGTACCGATCCCAAGAGGCAGCTTCCATATATCGTTGACGTTTGCCTTCCTCTTTCGTGGGACATTAAGGACGCTCGCCTTGTATACGAAACGGTTCATACGGTTCCGCTTGCCTCATTCTTCCACGCCTATCAGCTTGTATTTCCTTGTAGGTGCATGCGTGTTAATGCGGTTGTTGCTGGACCTGGCGCGCACCTGTACTATCCACTTGTTGCAACCTTTAGCTCGTATAACGTTCATATGTACGAAGGCTACGCAACTGAATTTAGGGATGACGTAACCGAATCCATTTCTATCCATAATTGGACGCTTCCTGGCTCTGGATACGTTTTAACATTGAAGCCTAAGGCGATAGTTCCGGAATAGATTGGTAGGGTTCCGTGTCAAAGGTTCTCTGGATTATTGGCAATGGTTTTGATAAGAATCTCGGCCTCAACACTGGGTACCGTTCATTCCTGCTAAATAAGTATTTTGCTCCTGGCGCAGAGAACAAATATCGTGATGAACTTGTTAGACGCTTGGGGAAATTTGAGCCAGAGTCTCAGTCCGATCTTTGGTCCGACCTTGAGTCGCTGCTGGGTAAGGTCACCGAACTTTACGAGGACGATGTCGAGCTATTTCACGATACGTTCGAGGATATTCAGCATCAGCTGTTGGAGTATGTAGCGCAGGAATCGGAGCGTCTGCCGGACGAGATTCCGACTGCCGCGGTTGATGAATTCAGGGAGTCGTTGTGCTTGTTTTCACGCCGGCTTGCAGAATTGGATCAGAATGGTGCTATCCCGGAGGTTGAGCCGTCTGAGAACGCTTGGGTTTCCGCGCTCTCACTCAACTATACGCATTCGTTTGATCTGTTCTGGAATTCGTCAATCCAGGAAAACAAGCTGCATTCTCTTTCGCTAGGGGGCACTGTTGCTAGATACTTCTTTCCGGAACAAGTTCTTCATCTGCATGGGTCTGTTGATGGCATGGGCAATGGAGATTCGCCAATATTTGGAGTTTCCGACCAGTCTCAGATTTCCTCCGGCCTGCTTGCCGATGACGCCGAATTCGCGGAATTGTGGGTTAAAAGCGAACGAAATTCCAGCATATTGCGCAATGCCAAATGTCGGCAAATGGCAAATATGGTGAGTAGCGCTAGCACTATTTGCGTTTACGGATGCAGTCTTGGTCGCAGTGACGCCTATATTTGGAAAGAAGTCGGTAAGAAAATCATCGGCTCTCCCACCCGTCTTTACATCTTTGATTACGGCTTGCCCGATAGGAGATATGGCTCTTTCCGACGTTACCAAAAGCACCGACAGGAGCTCATCAATTCCTTTTTGACGGTCGCCGAAATCAAAGAATCCGATAGGGAACTCGCGGTTAAGCATATTGTGCCGGTCGAATCCTCGAGGGTCTTCCGGTTTGATTCCCTGCTGGAACTGAATGAGTAGGGCGGCTGAGGTGCATGGCGACATCGTTATCTTGTCGAAATTGGTTGTAATTGTTTGATAGCTGTGTACAGAAGATGCTATTGAGGAGTAGTTTTAGTTATCTGTCGGGCATATTTTTAGTTTGTCCGGAGACCAATAACATTTGTTATATACAATCATGCCTACTTGCAAGCAACTGGTAGTGAGGTAGGTGCAGGAAATGCCAAAAATGGAAAAAGGTAAAATCAGCATCGATACCCCTGCAAAGGCTTCATTTGACACTCTTTTGAATACTGTTGCTATCAACATAACCGATGATCAGGGTAGATTGAAGCAGAGCAGGGTCGCCTTGCCTGTTGATGTCGACGCTGTGGCGCAAAAACTTGGCCTGGTTGTACAAAGACTTTCACTTCCTGATGGGGTGGAAGGCATGCTTGTCAAAGATGAGCCCTATGAGCCGTTTAAAGCGGTATTGGATATTGACGATTCGCTTGAAGACTCTCGTTTTACGCTTGCGCATGAGATTGGTCATTTTGTTCATCAATATCAGGATTTTCCTGAAGGTGATACTGGCGGCATTTTAGAAAAGCGAACTCGCGGTCGTTCGAAAGATGAAATCGAGTTATGGGCGGATAGTTTTGCGTACGAGCTTCTTATGCCTTCCGCTGTTTTTTTAAATATGTGGGCGGACGATTTGAGCGTTGAGGAAATTGCTGACAGGTTCGGCTTGTCTACTAGTCAAGTAGCGGCTCGAGTTTTAGAGCTTGGATTAAAGTGAGCGATCGAAATAAAGAATCTGTGGGTAATGCTCAGAATAATAGTTTAGATGATGAGGTTGTCCACTTATATCATTTGGTTGCTAAAGGCAACGAGCGCGATTCCGTATCTCTTCATGCTGATGAGATTACGGCCTCTCAAATCCAAGATGCCTCTGATAGGCGCGAGGCGAATGCAAGAAATCGTAAGCTAGAAGCTGAAGCCGATAAGCTCGTGGGCGAAAATAATATCCGCAAGACCGTAGCGACTTGGTCGTTAATATTTGTCGGATTCCAAATTGTCGTGTGCGATGCTTTGATTGCTGCTTACATCGTGGTTAATCTGGCTAGGGGCATTACAGTTCCTTCCGAGGTGATATTTGGGGTCTTGGGAACGAGCCTTGTCGAAATTATTGGAATCCTTTGGGTCATCACTCGAAGCCTGTTTCCCTTCCATGATTCGCATCGGGATCGCTCAAAAGAGTCAGAAATTCCTTCGCGAAGACGGACTGTCCGTTTTCAATGATTGAATAATTTTTGAACTAACATCATCGAAGTTGCGCATGGGCATCGGGGCGATATGGGTTCCGGTGCCCTTTTATCGCTAGTGTCCGACCTCGTGGAAAGGATCGAGGCGGTATAGGATACCAACGGTATTCCAGGTTCCTAGACGCCGGACCGACTTGCTTCTGACCGGGCGTTTCACCAGCTTTCTCGACGCCACCAACTAAATCCAGTTAAACATTCAGTCAGCTGGCGGCGTCAGGTGCCGATACAAATCTTGATTGAAGTTCGTGTATGTAAGTTCGCTATTGTTAAGCTCCTCAATTCTCGGATCTCTATAGTCGTTAATGAATATCAATGTGCATACGTCTTCAACAAAACGTTTGCGCCTGTTCTCGATATCTTGCTTATAAGGAAGTTCGTCCTTTTTTCGAACCCCACACTTCTTCAATCACAGTATCGAGGCATTTAATAAAATGCTTGCTGTGCTTCGCGAATTCATAGACGGCACTGTAATTGGCGTTCGTTTTGACTTCGTGCCAAGTGAGTGGCTCGTAGTAGGCAAGGACATTTAAAGCTGGCAGGAGGCATAGGTTCGGGAAAAGCCTTGCTCTGCCGTTTCCATAAAAGCTCTGGTGAGTATCGATGTAATCCAGTTGTTTCTTTATGGGGTCTGCAAGCCTGTTGCAAGTTCTTAGCGACGCTTGTTTACTGTTGAGCAACTCATTCGTTATGTTTATATAACTTTGTGCATAGCCGTTATTTGCGCTAACGCCCTTATACGGAAGGTAATCGGCCGGCTTTATCGGATCTAGCTCTAGGCGCTTGTCGTAGAAGCGCTCGAGGTATTTTCTCCCTTCAAAGCTTGGGCCGTATACGCCCTGGAGGGAATGAGCTAGCTGTGTAATGTCGGTCGAATAAACCACAACAATGTTCTCTTGCTGAAACAGGGTTTTGGTCTGCTCGAGTACCTTTATGGCGAATTCGGGCCGGCAGCGGTCGAGCTCGTCGATAAAGATGATGGCTCGGCTGGCTACCTCGGGTAGATTGTTCTTTATGAGTTCGTCATTTTTGCCACGGAGCTCTTTTTCTTCTTTGTACCGTGCGAGAAAATCGGTGCCACTGAACTTATCAATGGCACCATTGATGTCACCGCTATATCCAATAAGGGAAGCGGCGGCTTCTAGGACTCCAATGACTCCCTTGCCGAAATCCTTTCCTTCCTTGATGCTCTCTTTGCCTGCAGCGTTGGCGATAGAGGCCAATATTGGCAAGATCGGATTGTCGAAATGGTCGTCTTCCCATGCGTTGAAATAAATAGGCAGACATGGCGTCGCGGGGAGTTCCGTTGCGGTTTCTCCTAGTGTCGCGTTAAGTGTCTCTAGATCGGGGTCGAGAGTCGGATTTGCCATTTGCAGGACTCTCGCTACTTGCTTTACAAAGAATGTCTTGCCAGAACCCCAAGGTGCGTCAATAACAAAGGTATAGGGAGGCTCAACCGCAACGAGCATCTTTAGAAAGCCCTCAATTTCTCTCTTGCGGTGAAGCGGATCCTGGGTAAGAGCGTCTTCAATCGCTTCCGGCGTGGGTTCCTCGTCGACTCGTTTCATGGTGGCTGCCTTCTTTCTGTGGGCTTAGATTGTGTTTTGGTCTTATTCTTTCCGTAAATAGGATCGGTAGGTCTCTTCTTATCTCGCTTCCATCCGTAGGTTTTACCCTTTTAGTGTTTAACAATGCCTGGACCGTAAAATGGCCTTAACCGTTTTGATGATTGACTGGGTGGTTTAGATGGCGCTATCAATGAGTCAAATACACTGGGATTACTTTATTTTGCTCGAGGAAGATGTCATTCGGATATTGCATTACATCGAGCCTATCGAAGCGAACTATGGCGCATATGGGGCCGAGCTCGTCAAAGTCTATCTTTCGATTTGTTCCGAGATTGATGTCGCCTTTAAAGATCTTAACCACCTTGTTAGGCGTTATGAGAGTGTCGATTGGGGAGAAGTTAACAATATCTCCAGGGCACGCAAAATGGTGCATGCTCGCTTTTCGCAGCAGTTTCGTTTTAGCTGGGTTTCTATTGGTATCAGCGGAATCGTGGTCAATCCCTGGTCGTCTTGGTGGGCAGACGATGGGACCGAATTCGCCGTGAATCCTGAATGGTGGGTCTCGTATAACAATGTCAAACATCATCGTTTAGAGAGCTACTCCGAAGCCAATCTCTGGAACGTACTCCAGGCGCTTTCCGGGCTTTTTGTCCTCATTTCCTGCTTATATCGATATGAGTACGAGCATGATGCGGAGGAGGCTCCTCGCTATTTGCCGGCCCCTCAGCGCTTGATGTTTTCGAGTCGAGGGATCGAAATCGGCTCGTGTGAATCGACCTATGTAGTTGGTACAACTCTCTGCGTTTCTCCAGGCTTTCACGTTGATAAGCCACTGCAGCTGCCATCATCGGGCGAGAGGGATGCTCGTGATGATTGCGAACAAGGCGTGAGTTCGATTCGGGTGAATGATTGAGCGTAATTGATTACCGGCAATTGGCGAAACCGCTCCATGCTCGTCAGGCTCGATTAAGCCGTGTCTCAACGGTTTTGAGTTGGCGTGTCTATGTGGCGTGAATGTTTGCTCGTTTGAGCTTGAGTTGCTTTCAGGGGGGGGGGGGCGATGGAGACCGCGCCGTGCCTGGACTCCGTAAGTTCCAACTGCATTGAGTGGGATTCCATGCTCGGTATTATTGAATGGTCGATTGCTCGCTCGTCGGCTTGTTATGCGGTTAATGGCAGCTTCAACACGAGGCCGTCTTTTACCTCCGCAAGACTCGGTGCAGGAACCTTCCAAGAAAGGTCCGTAAGGCCGCTGCCTAAGTCCAGCTCTGCATGACCATACTCTTCGGTTTTGCGACCAGGGTTGTTCTCGTCGGGCTTAAGATGCCATTCGACCGGTTGCGATCCGATGATTCGATACTCGCGTTGGTACGCATATTTGTGCGTTTTGATGATGAGGTTGTATGGAGCGCCTTGGAATGCCGCGTCAGTCACGCTTGGACCAGGGGCGCCGTAAAAAACCGGGCTGTGCAGGGAGATGCCATTTTCGGAATTATTCTCTCGATTTAGAAGCCCTTCAAAACAGCCATACCGCACGATGCCGATCCAGCCGTCGGCGCACCTGAACTCATCGATCATTCGCCTGGTGATCACGACTGCGTTGTCAACGATGTCGCTCTCTCGCACCGTGAACATGCAGTAGATCGGCAAGAGCCAATGGGCGTAGATGCCCATGCCGTACGCCAGAGACGCCTCTAGTGGATCGCCCTGCTCTCCGGGCAGACCGTGGTAGTAGCCGGCGGCGTTCATATAGAGGCGCCCGTCCATCAGGTCGTCGATATGCGCCTCTTTGGGTGCGAACTTCAGCAGGTGGGCGATGTCGTCGTTTGACATGGTGTGTCCTTTCGTTGGTAGCCATGCCCCGGACCGCCCTGTGCGCTCCGGGTTGTTGCCTTCCAAGATAAGAGTGGGTCTTCAGGCCTTTGTACCAGAACGCTGAGGGCGGTGAGTTATAACGGGCAGCTGCTCGGCTGGCGAAAATCTTCGGACGGCGTCTTTCAAGGAATTAATAGGTGAGGATGTCGGACGGGGGAGTTTCTGCTGTGGTTGGCTGGCGAAACGATTGGACGGTGAGTTTGACTCTGCGGGGTACCTTGTGGAGATGTACCTTGGGGTGGCGTCGTTCAAGCGCGTTAAGATGGAGTTCTGCCGCAGGGCCGATTTTGATTGTATTCATGAATGCAGTTAACGTTAGATTTTAGGTTTTGCAGTTCCAGTGGCCCTACTTATTGGGGATCTTCTTTGAAATATGGAATCCGTCATTGTTTTGCAAACAATTTGGTTTTCCGAAGTGGTGCTCGTTGTGGCTATTATTAAGCTCTAGGTTCACTTTATTGAATTGCTTTATCACTTTGATGTTCATGCGCCTCTTGTGCCGCGCTATGGGCTTGATATTTACAGCGGGGAGTTGGGCTCATGAGGAATCCTCTTAAGGAGCTTTATAAGGTAAACAGCGCGTTGGAACATTCAATCGATCGTCTTGATTTTGAGGGCAGGGCGTTAGTTTCAAGAGACGTTGTAGGAAATCTTCGCCATCTTGTTGAACATGTTGCTATGTATGCTTCTTACGGGGATGTCTCCCTTGAGGGCAATTATTTTGCTTTATGCAAGGCCGTTATCCAAGAAATGAAGAAGAAAAAAAGAGACGCGGTTTATTGCTGAGTTTCATGGTTATTTGCAGAAGGCTGTTTCGCATTATGTTCCTAGCGAGGATTCCGCAGAGCGACTTTTGTTGAAATACTACGAGAATTTGCTTCATTTTAAACGCTACGCCGCCGATAGGTACGGGATTGCTATTCTTTCAAATTTGAACAAGATTCCGCTGGATACGGACCCAGGTTTGAAGAAATATCACGAGTCGATTGCGCATGCGATTGATGCTTTCATGAGTGCCAATACGGTGCAAATTGAAAGGGACCGCTTTTATGTAAGGTCTGCTAAACCATTCTTTGTTGGCGACTCAGTGTATTACGAAACAACGCTTATTCCTGCTTTCGATCCTTCTAGCAAATGCGATCGCATACTCGTCTTCTCTGCTTTTAAAATTCCTACAAATAACGCCGTATCGGTTTCAACTAAGCGTACGAGTATCGATGGCTTAGGCCTAGCTCTTCCCGTGACTATTGTTGACGCATATAGGATTTCTGTGCGTCCATGTGAGCTGAATGGTCTATTAAAAATATTCGGCAAATTTGATATCGCAAGGCTTAACGGAAATTATTTGAGCTACATTTCGCTTATGGAATTCTTGACTCGTACGGGAATGAATCTCTGTGATATTGCCTTGCTTCCGGATGATGATTTCGCTTCGGTTATGCGCGAGATTACATATTCGGGCTCTGAATGTCCGGTTCACTTACTGTTGTCTGAAGCTCATAGTTTTTTGAGTTCGGGTTTGTGTGGAGCAAACGTCTTAAAATATCTTTTGGCTAAGCCTCGCAATCGGGTTATAAGAGATCAGTTGGCTGTAATTCCGAACAGATTGCTGGGCAACCTGTACTTGAAGAGTGGGTGTGCTCCCTTTGACCGGCAGCCGTATTGTACGGATCTCATTCGGCATGTGGTTGCCGTTGATGACTTGTATCAGTATATTGATCCAGATTTGTATGAGGATAATTTCCTGGCAAATAAGGTGTCCCTTATCACAAACAATACCAGGTCTCTTTATGTCAAAGACTCTGAATTCGATTCTTATTTGAATATCGATGAGCTTATCGCCAAGCATAATAATACTTTGTACAGCGGTCACCGGTATAGGGATCTCGTGCATGAGAACGGGCATTTGTTTGTCAGGGGAGTCGAAGAAGACGTCGTTGACATTATAAACGGGCTTTTAAGCCTGTCTAATAGTGGGCTCAGTGGATATGCTGCTGCCTGCGAATCATGGCTTGGACAGTCCCGTTGGAAAATTGATGATCTTGAAAAGTCGGCTGTGCTAAAGACTATGTTTGATGAAACGCATGTTGCTTTTATCTACGGTTCAGCAGGAACCGGGAAAACGACCATGGTTAATATTGTTTGTTCGTTTTTGCATAAGCTAAGTAAGGTGGCGATCGCCAACACAAATCCTGCCGTGGATAGCCTGAGAAGAAAAATCGATGATTCGAATTGTGACTTTATGACGGTGACGAAATACTTGAATTGTCAACCTGAATGTGACGTCTTAATTGTTGATGAATGCAGTGCCGTCTGTAATAGCGATATGAAAAAGATTGTTGAATCTGGTGATTTTGAACTGCTACTGCTTGTCGGTGACGTGAGACAGATTGAGTCCATCAGGTTTGGTAATTGGTTCTCTTTAGCTCCAAATTTTTTGCCTAGCAAGTGTATCAATCAGTTTAATAAGCCTTGGCGTGCGAAGAACAGCGATCTTCTGAAGCTATGGGATGCGGTCAGAAAAATGAGCCCTGATATTACAGAGATTCTTACTGCCTGTGACTTTACATCGAATCTTGATGATACTGTTGTTGCTAGAACGGATGATGATGAAATCGTTTTGTGTCTCAACTATGACGGTCTTTATGGAATTAACAATATGAACAAAATGCTACAGTCGGAAAATGAAAATGAGGCCGTTAGCTGGAATTTTCATACATACAAAGTCGGGGACCCCATTCTATTTAATGAATCTGAGCGTTTCTATCCTTTGCTCTATAACAATCTCAAAGGTCGTCTCGTGGAGATCAAGGCTAATTCCAAAGACGAGATGATGTTTACTGTTGCTGTTCCTATTGACGCAACAAAGTATTCTGTTTTGCGTTATCACGGGCTAGAATTTCTGAGTTCCCATGATGGTGAAACATTTCTGCGCTTCTCGGTGAAGAAAGCCAAAGATCGCGATGGAGAGGATATTGGGGAAGATAGCATTGTGCCGTTTCAGGTGGCGTATGCGGTTTCCGTTCACAAGGCGCAGGGGCTCGAGTATTCGTCCGTGAAGTTGATTGTCACGAAGGATGTCGAGGAACGTATTACTCATAGTGTGTTTTATACGGCAATAACGAGGGCTCGAGAAAGACTTCATATATATTGGTCGCCTGAATCTCAGAACAAAATCTTGTCAAATTTCGACATCTCTAACAATAAAAAAGATGCTTACCTTCTTAGCAGCCGTAGAGGTTTGGAGCTTCATCCGAAATAGTTGCTTGTGGGTCCGTCTGAATCTTTGGGTGTGCCTTATCGCTGATACGAGAGGACCGCCGGCCGGGAAGCCTACCGGAGTGGATACTTCTATAGAAAGATCAGGGGGGCCGGGGGCTTATCCTCGAGGACACGCTCGAGTGATACCAGTGCATTGACAAGGTGTTCGTCGCGTTGGTGGTCGAGATGTGTGTTGTCGACGCTAGCAAGATGAGTTGACGATATCTTCGTTTTTGGCGCTGTTCAGGTGTTCCTGCGCGAGTTGCGGGTGGGTTACGTTCTCCTGCGGGGCCGTTTCACCTAGAATTGATAGCCATCGACAGCTGCGTTTGTCCAGGGGACTTCAAATGGATTCATCTAAGATCAACGTGTTGCGAGCTTCTCTTGGCTCGACTGCAATTTCAGAGATACAGAACGCCTATTACAACTCGGGTCTATCTTTGGCGGAGCTTCGCGAGGGTTACGATTTGCCGTCTGATTTTACCGACTCTGATTTTATTGCTTTATTTGGATTATTCGAAATCGACAAGATGTGCCCCGTCTGCTTTGGGCATCTTTATGCTCCTCATGTTAGCAGGGGTATTTGTGGTGCAGAACCAACATCCTACGATAAGGCAAGCGTTGTTTGCGTTTCGTGTCATCTTAATTCCGCTCAAATAGAGCTGGAAGCTGCCTACCTAGAAAAGGAAGGTGAGCTTAGCCAGATTTTTTCGAGTGAACCTCTGACATTTGATTGGAGCAAGTTCGATCCCGATAATCGTCAACATGTTACATTTGCCTTTTTGTTTGCCTGCTGTTTGAACGGTGGTAGTTTTATAGGCCCGATTAATCTAGATTATGGCTACGAAGGCTTTTATAAAGACATCCATTCTCTTGTGAAGGCTGGCTACCTGGTTCCTTCATGGCTTTCGAAAAAGGATGTCGATCAATATTCCCTTAGGGATAACGGATCTGTCTCCTGTAATTTAATGTGCGTTCCCTTTGAAGTGGATGTGAAGGGACCTCTGCCCACCGTGCATGCGGAGATTTATATTCGAGACGGCAGGGAAGCCATCGTATTGGGCAAAGGCGAAATTGATCATTGGCAAGCTATTGACGAATGGCTTGTTGGCTCGTACTTGGATCATGAGCTGTGGGATTGGGATGACGATTGCAGCGAGAGTAAAAGGAGCGAATTCGATGAACTTGTTCCGCAGCTGCTCGGATACTTTTCTCCTGCGCAAATTACCAGTTTAATTTGGAGCGCTCTAGCTACTGCGCTTAAGAAGGCTCAGGATGGAACCGATGGTCAAAAGACCGCTTCTTACGCAGTTGGCGTTGTTATCAACCGATGCAAGAGGGCTTTGGCGGAAGAGTGGGATGTCCATCCAAATAAACCACTGATTGATGTCGACTATGGCTTATTTGAAGACTACTTCTTTTCGCATAACGTTCCGATCGGAAAATCGTGGGTCTACAGGCCGCTCCCGAAGATTCAGGACGGTGTGGCGATTCTTGAATGGCCCACGTTCCCCAAGTATGAGGATGAAGTTGATGATTTCTTGCTCGATAGAGCACAGAGCGTGTTCGATTCTTCTGGTAAAGATTCTGCCGATTTGAAGTCTTATAGATCTGTGAGCATCTATGTTCATGATTTGTTCAGAGAAGAAACGGCGTTGTGATGATATTGGATTCTTATTATTGGCGCAAAGAACTCAGTTGCATGATGGATGAACTGGTCTCCTGCTTTCGTTTTTTAGCAAAGCATGCTTACCGTCTGGATCGTCATCCTATCTTTAGTCGAATTGTTGAACGTAAGGAGTACATTGCCGAGCGAGATCTTCTTCTCTCTGCATTTATTGTTCGTACTTTGTTTGAAGCGGGAAAGTTAAGCGACGAGATGGCTGGCTACGAGCTGAGCATTGTGTCGTACCCTGCAACTTCCAAGAATACAAATAGGTTGATGCCGTTGCTCAGGCGCGTTCCTGACGATGACTTGTACGACTATGATCGGCCTTCCCAGTTGAGTATTCCTGGCAGGCGCTTTGTAAACCAGCTGATTCATGCTGCTGTTATTCCGTGTTTTGATTTTGGGGACAATACCAGACCCGCTGCTTTTATGGTGGTCTCGGATCGATTCGCTCAGGAGTGTCTATATCGATGCGAATTAGACGTTTGGGTGAAGTTTGTCAGGGAAGTTGTTTATGACGAGGTCAATTCTATTCATGAAACATGGAACAAGTCTAAGGGCGAGTGGAAAATCGAACGGAGCCGAAAAGAAGTGGAGCCGCTATCCTCTTATGAGGATGTCTTGATTGAGGACAATGGCTCTTTTGATCGGGTCGATTCTTCGATAGTAGAGTAATGTGACTCTAGGTGCAGGCCGTCACGCATTAATTAATGCATTAATTAATCTGTATTTTTATAGCACGAGCGAGGGATGCTCTTATGGGTGAATATGACTATTCATGCAGCTTGCCGGTTGATTTTGAGAATCGGGCTGAGCGTATCTTGCATCAAATGGTGACGCATAATTTCTTTCGCAAATTAACAATCGCATAGCGGAACACGGCCCGCGCCCCGTCATATGATTTCTAGCGACTAAACAACAAATCACCGACGAAGGGCGCACGGGCCGTGTCGGCGAGCATCGTGACAGTCGATGAGGGGTCGCTGCGCAAGGACATAAAGAGTCTGGTGAGGAAGACCTTCGAGGAGACGCTCAATGCGCTATTCGACGAGGACGATTGCGAGCGGCGTTTCGTGAGGTCCTTCTTTATATATTGAGGCCGACAAGCGGCGGCGTTTGCGTGCTGCTCTTTATTGTGCGGGACTCAGGGAAGTGGGCGGCGTGATAGCCGAGTTGTTATCGGCGAATGGGAGCGAAGCTGGTTGTCGGCCGTTATCGAAGGTCATTGTTATTTTGCATGCGCCCGCTGTCATGCTGCCTTGCTTTCTCTGGACAACCCGTAGATATCACGTTTCTCAAATTATAAACAGAAAAACTGTTTATAATTGAATTGCCTAAGAGGAGGTCGCCATGAAACTTCTTAAGTTAAGAATCGATGGGGTCACGCTGTTTAAGGACAAGCGTCTAGAACTTGATTTTATTGCCGCTGATCGCGTTTTATCAGATGAAGAAGGTAATTTCGCCGACGTGTTCCCACTGCCGGTGGGGTCTTCGCTCTATTCTCAAAATGTAATGGGCGTTGTTGGTGTAAACGCATCCGGCAAGACAACGACTCTCAACCTTGTGCGCTTTGTGCTTGGCTATATGTCAGGCAGCTTTGTTATGCGCCGCTTTGCAACTGGTTCGGATGTTCTCGGAAACCTGGAGCGCCAGATCAATGTTGCCTGTGTCTTTTTCGAAAAAGGTTCGGTATATCTTATTGAGTCCCAGCTTCGTAAAGTGGATGACCAAGCTGCAGAGGATACTTCTTTTGCGGAATCGCTTGCATTTGAGAATGAATGGCTTTGGAGATGCCCCGCATCACGCGTCTCTCGAAAGGTCGTTTTGGATATCGAGCGTCTGAAGGACATCTCTGAGCCTATGCTGGTTCGTGAGGGTCCTGCCGAGTGCGACCTTGTTCTTAACGATGCCCAACGAACTTTCTTGGATGACAACATGTCGATCGTGTCTGTCATCACGGGCAAAAAGATCGTCTCGGTGGAGTCTCCCGAGCGCACGCTGCCTTTGACGAGCTTGCCAACCCCTGTTGTTCAGGCTTTTGATCCGAGTGTTGAATATCTTGTCTGGAACAAGGAAAACCAAGTGTTCCATCTTAAGTTTAAGGGTGAGCGAGCGGAGCGAGTGATGAATGTCGCGATCGCGACTTCTGTTCTGTCAAATGGAACGATCTTGGGCGCTGAGCTGGTCAATCAAGCGATAACCGCTCTCAGAAATGGGGGCTATCTGATTGTGGACGAGATTGAAACGGGTCTTAACAGGTCGCTCGTAGGTACAGTGATTGAGCTTTTTGCTTCTCCCGTTACGAACCCCCATGGGGCAACTTTGCTCTTTTCGACTCATTACTCGGAGCTCCTTGATGTGTTGAGGCGCAAGGACAATGTCTTTGTTCTTGTGCGCGACGATTCGTTTAAGACGGAGCTCATCAAGTATTCCGAGCGTATCAATCGTATTGAGAACAAAAAGAGCGATGTGATTATCAACAATGTAATCAAGGGATCTATGCCTAAGTACCTCGACGTTCAAGCGATGCGCGAGTATGTTTGCGAGCACATCAATGGGTAATCAGGCAAAAGACATTCTATCAAGTCGTTTTGTCTTGTTTAGCTGTGAGGGAACTGCAGAGGGCGCTGTTATTCAGGTGCTGTATGACAACGATTTGTTGATCGTCCCAAGAGAACGAGTGGTCAAAGATGCCCTCATTGTTGATCGTCCTTACACGCGAAAACGCAAGGCTTCCGAAATTGCAAACGACTATTTCTCGATGAACTACGAGACTGCTGGGGCTGAAGGACTTGCGGTCGCACGGATTGTGGACAGCAGCGCTCCCAAGTTTGAGTTTCCAAAGCGCAGGCAGAACGGCACTAAGGTGCTGAGTTTTGTTACGCGACCGGAGATCGAGATGCTTGTGATTCACGCTGAGGGTGCCTATCGGGATTGGGAGAACGCGACCAGAAGGGATAGGCAACTTAAACCTAACGAATTCTGTAAGCAGCGTCTTGGACTAGGCAAAATTAAAGAGAAGGACTTTCTTGAGGAATATTGGGGCAACGGCGAAAAACTCGTAAAGGCGATTAAAGCTCATGCGGAGACGAGTAAGCGAAAGAGCGGAGAGTTTTTGCTGGTTGACTTGTTGAAATAGCACTTGGGTGCTCGACGGAAGTATGCGGCAAATTATGGAACCCTCGAGCACACCGCTGTTTTTGCGTGCAGAAACCGACGCTCCTATAAGTTGTCAAGAGGCAGTTTGCGGGAGCGTTCTCTCCAATTCGCACAGGAGCTCGTAATACCTCCTCTCCAGTTTCGTCGACCGCCGTTTC
>CAVCRP010000024.1:0-42974 GCA_963604655.1 uncultured Ruminococcus sp. | reverse complement strand
CGGTTGAAACCGGGCTCGGATGAACGTGTCTATTGACAATGGCTTTCTCATATTAGAAAGGTCACCGTCGCTAAGACGATGACCTAACTTCGTTAAGCAACGGCTCTGCCCAGCTCACTACAACTTGGGCTGCCGTCGGCACTATTTTACCCTCCTGACGAGGAATTCGTCCATAATTCAAAAATCAAATTGTGCTTGCTATCGAAGCCTTAGACTTTTATCCGAGCAAATCCGGCAGATTGGAGCTTGAAACATGAGGGATATGCACCTCATGTCGCTCATAAAACGTCTCCTGACCTCGAAGGAGAACGTTTTTTAGCGACAGAAGGAGACATAAATATGATCTGGTTTACCAGCGACACCCACTTCGGGCATGAGAACGTGCTGAAGTTCACCGACCGCCCGTGGGACACGATCCGGCAGATGAATGACGCCATCATCGACAGCATTAATAGCAAGGTTGCCGTGGACGATGAGCTCTACATCCTAGGCGACTTCAGTTTCAAGATGACCGCCCAGGATGCCTACGGGTTGCGTAAGCAGATTGCCTGCAGACGCATCCACCTCGTCCCGGGAAACCATGACAAGGACTGGACCCAGCCGGCGGTGGTCGGCGCGTTCACCGTGGAGCCGCCAATCTGCGTGCTCAAGATCGACGGGCAGAAGATCGTCCTGAGCCATTACCCCATGGCCGACTGGCAGGGCATGAACCATGGATCGTGGCACCTCCACGGGCATATCCACAGCAGCGGAGGTGCGTACAACGAGTTCAACCGCAAGCAGGGGCTGCTGCGCTATGACGTCGGTTGCGACGCCAACGGACACTCCCCGGTGAGCCTCGACGAGCTGAAGGAATGGTTCGCCGAAGTCGACGAGCCGTGCGGCCGGGTGAAATGGCCCTGGTGGGTCAACGAGACCGGCGACGAGCAGATTGAGCGCGAGCTCGAGGCATATAAGAGGGAAGAGGCGATCCGATGACGGTTTACGTTACGGGCGACATTCACGGTGGGCTTGACATGCAAAAGCTCCGCGATTGGGAGCTTGGGGATAGCCTTGGCGGCGACGACTATCTGATCATTGCCGGCGACTTTGGCTTTCCGTGGGATTTCTCTGCCGAGGAATGCGCCGACATCGCCTGGCTGGAGTCGCGCCCCTACACCGTGCTGTTCGTCGACGGCAACCACGAGCGCTTCGATCACTGGGCGGAGCGCCCCATGGAGATGTGGCACGGCGGGCTGACGCAGCGCCTGTCGGACACCTCGCCCATTCGGCGCCTGACGCGCGGCGAGGTCTTCGAGCTCGACGGCTCGACAATCTTCACCATGGGCGGTGCCACGAGCGTGGACAGGGAATACCGCGTGCCGTATTCCAGCTGGTGGCCTCAGGAGCTCCCGGACGAGCGCGATTTCGATACCGCGCGGGCCAAGCTCGACGAGGTCGGCTGGAAGGTCGACTGCGTCATCACCCATACCTGCTCGACGCGCATGCTCTCGCCGACGCTCTACCCGGACCCAGGCTGGGAATGCCCTGATGTGGACCGGCTGACCGGATTCCTCGACGAGCTCGAGGACCGCATGGACTACAAACACTGGTATTACGGTCACTTCCACCGAGACGGCAACCCGGACGAACGGCACACGGTGCTGTACGACCGGATCGTGAGGCTCGGGGACAAACTCCTGCCGTGGGGTGCGTACTGATGACGGTCTATGTGACGGGCGACGTGCACGGCAGGGCCGAGTACGGGTCCAGCAGGTTCGCCTTCAAGTCTTGGCCGCTGGGCCGCACGCTGACGCGCGATGACGCGGTGATTGTGGCCGGCGACTTCGGCTTTGTCTGGGACGGCTCGAATACTGAGAGGTATTGGCTCGACTGGTTCGAGTCGAAGCCCTGGACCACGTGTTTCGTAGACGGCAACCATGAGAACCACCACGCCCTGGCTGGGCTGCCGGTGCTGGAGTGGAACGGCGGGCTCGTCCATGAGGCGCGACCGCACGTGCTGCACCTGATGCGCGGAGAGGTGTTCGACATCGACGGGCTCACAGTCCTTGCCATGGGCGGTGCCGCGAGCAACGACAGACAGTATCGCAGGGAGGGGAGGAGCTGGTGGCCCGAGGAGATGCCGAGCGAGGAGGAGATGGAGCACTGCCGCGCCTCGCTCGACCGCGTGAGCTGGAGAGTCGATTGCGTTGTGACTCACGAGGCTCCTGCTGCCCTGGCAGAGAAGCTGTGCCGCGAGCGTGGACGCGAGTATCGAGGCGACCGGCTGCAACGATTCCTTGGCGAGCTCGACGGGCGGCTCGGCTATCGCGTCTGGCTCTTCGGGCATTACCACGGCGACAAATGGTGCGACGCCAAGCATCGCCTCATCTACAAAGATATCGTTTCGATCGAAAGTACTGCGCCCGGTCTTCAGTTCTAGAAACCCTCTAGAAATGCTCTAGAGGGTTTCTAGAAAATTAGATGCTCTGCGGCCTACTCGCCCCTCTGGGTCATGACCTCGACCTTGGCCTCGGCCACGGCCGCCCGCTGCTCGGAGGCGGCAAGTCGGTCCTTGAGGGCGGCGAGCTCGGCCATCAGGTCGCGCTGGGCCAGGAGCGCATCGCTCAGCTCGGCCTGGGCTTTCAGTGCGGCGTCACGCTCGCCGCGCAGCCGCTCGATCTCATCGACCATGGCCTCAGCCTCAGCGTGGAGCTGGACGACCTGCCTGTCGAGCTCCCTGGCATCGGTGAGATATCTGACGCTCGCGGCGTGGAGCTCGTTGTTCTCGAGCTCGAGGCTCGCGGTATCGAGCTCGAACTTCTCCTCGATGAAAGCGACCCTCTCATTGCAGTCGGCCTCAAGTCTTTCGTTCCGGTCTCTCGCCTCGCCGAGCTTGCGGTTGAATTCGTCGAGCTGGACCCTGAGCAGCGCGTTCTCGCTCCTGAGGTCGGCAGTCTCGCGCAGCAGCTTCTCCCGCCACGTCGCCTCGATCCGCTCGGCGGCCTCATCTAGGACGCTCTTCACGCCGTAGATCTCCCTGATTTTTCTCTCGGCTGCCATGGTGTGGCACTCCAATCAACAACGGCATGGCTCCGCCATGCCAAACGGCTGGGAACAATGCACGGCCGCTGTTGATTTGTGTTCGCCCTGCGATCGGTGAGTTCTAAAAGGCGTCTCAAGTCATGCGTTCACGCAGGTTTTCGGTTGGAGAAATACCGCACGTTTTCATGGTAACACGTGCCTTAAAGAACGGGCGGCCATATCGATTCGTTGTAAATAGCGTCTACGGCGTGTTGGTGGCAGGAGGTGAGGGCGTTAAAGATGTCGAGAATGATTGTGGGAGTATTTTAGATACAGGCATGAGAAAGGGTCGAATCGAAGTGTCTGGCCGGACGCCAATTGTCCGGGAACTGTTTCGGTTCGACCCTGCTTCATTTTACATCCGCGGCATGTTCTTGTGGGCATCCTGACGGTGACCGACTCTCACGACCTCGATAGTCGGTTTGTGGGCTTAAAGTTTCGGAGGCTCCCAAGCGTTTTCAATCGCGGCGCGGTAGATTGCGGCGTAATTAAGCATCCAGCTGCCATCACCAACTTTTTGAATATACCCCTTATCCTTCAGAGAGGTATAGGCCCGGGATATAGTGTTCTTACTCAGGCGGTAGTGATCCTCAATCCATTTGCTTTTAGCGCAGAAGCCCATGGGCCGTTTGTTTTTGGAAGGTTTTCCAAACTTCCATACAAGGCCGAGGATGAGACGCTCGGCGGCAACGGTGGTGACGCAGCACGCCCACTCGGGCACTGAAATAAAAATAGCCTTATCCATTTTTCCCGTAATCTCTCGTTGCTCAGTAGCATCATCGCTAAATATGTCGGAAATCGACGGAAGCTCGCTCATGTTTACCACCTAATCAAGGTGGGCGGTACGACCTTCAAGCTGCTTGAAAAGCTCGTAGAACGAGCTTTCAAACATGTAATTTGAGCGATGGATCTGGATGAGCTTGCCGGACTCTCGCATAAACTTGCGTGCGGTGTTTTCGCTCCAGCCAGTGAGTTCGCGGATATCGTTAACGCGGAGCAACCGATCGCACTGAGCGGCACCAGTGGGGAAAGTCGGTGTGGACGCCTGAGTGCTAATCTTTGGAGTAGCCATGATGAGCTATCCTTTCAATGAGGGCCCTCCCCGTGCTTGTAAGACTTACCAGGTTCATGAGCACTTGGGGGGCCGGTTTTTATGACTACATGCGTAGCCATCTGACGGCTTTAGAATCTAATAAAACTCAATAGATGTCAACTAAATAAAGTATCTACCTGCGGAAACGGTATTCTAGTACCGTAATATTATGGATGAAACGATGAATGAAAAACATGCTATTGCTCGCTTCTCTGTATATAGGCGTTGATTAAGTCTTCGTAGCCTTTAACAGCTTTTATTTCTGATTGTTGAACGAGGCTTGTATACGTTTTGAGCGTGATATTGGGGTCTGCGTGACCAAGAATACCTTGCACGCTTCTAACGTCTGATCCGTTCGCCAGCATAAAAGTGCTCACACAATGTCTGAGCTGATGCGGGCAGATGCCCTTATATAGTTTTCCGCCAGTCGAATTGTTCGGCTCATAGATTCCAAGATTGCAGCTAACTGCGAAATCGCGAAACCAATGGTTGTAGATGTAATTTTTCATGTGACAGACAGTAGGGACTCCCCGTTCGACAGCAATATCACTAATGATGGGGGTACTGTCAGCCTGTGACAGTCCCAGAGAGGCCAGGAACCTTTTTTGTATGGCTGACCATGATTGAAGGCGCTCGGTCAGGGTTTCTCCAACGGGGATTTTGCGCTGGCTTTCTTGTGACTTGGGCGCCCTCAGTTCATGGTCGTTGGTGTATTGCCTGTCAATTTTCAAGGTTTTATTGGCAGGGTCCCAATCGCGCCATTCGAGGCCCAGCATCTCGCCTTTCCGCATACCCGTATACACTAGTACTAGCGTACCAACAGCTTCGGCGGTGAGCTCAATGTGTTGAAGATGTGTGCATAGGGTAGCTACTTG
Source organism: uncultured Ruminococcus sp. (assembly GCA_963604655.1). GTDB lineage: Bacteria > Actinomycetota > Coriobacteriia > Coriobacteriales > Coriobacteriaceae > Collinsella. The sequence goes on along the minus strand of CAVCRP010000024.1, from coordinate 37,943 downwards.
GTCGATTGTCAGTGATTCTCTTTTGTTGCGTGGTCTGCGAACATGAACGGTAGCGCAGGGGTTTCGGTCAATTATTCTCTTTGCGACTGCATTCGACAAAATCTGACGCAGTTTCGCATTGATTCGTACAAGCTCTGATGGTTTGTATTTTCCCGTATGACGAGCTTCGGCATATGTTTCTTCGATTAGATCGGGAGTTAGCCCTTCAATTGTCTGAAACGCACCGAATAGGTCTTCGATATGCCTGCAATCGTACGCTTCTCTTTCATAGCTCGTTGGCGCAAGCTCGGTGTCCCTATTTTCATGAAAGGCCCAGCAGTAGGACGCAAGCAAAGTGGGCTTTTTAGTTTTAGTGATCGTGCCAGAGGAGTTGATTTCAGCCAGCTTGGCCTGCATTGCAGCCTTAGCTTCTGTTTTAGTCTTGCAACGAACTGTATAAGTTGGGGATCGTTTGTAGCGCCCCGTCTTAGGGTCCTTGACTCCAAGTGAAAAATAATAGCGATAGGTGTTAGGCGATCTCTTGTCTTTCCAACACGTGCCTCTTCCGCTAATTAGTGGCTGTTCTGACATCTTTGCACTCCGTTTCTTTGAATAGTTTTCAACAATTCATTGAGTGCAGTTTAGCTAAAGGTGTTAGTAATATGTTTGTAAAAGCGTAGGCGCAGCTACCGGAGGCAAAAGACACAAACTGCTATGTCTATCTGCGGTTATATGATGTTCAATGATGCTTGGTGAATGGTAGGGGGTAGCATTAAATCATATCTCCTAAAGCGGGTGTCGACGGTTCGAATCCGCCCGGGGGCACCAGAGATTTGTCGAGCCCGGTACCGCCACGGTGCCGGGCTCTTCTGGTTTAAGGGCCGGATTCGGACCGTCGACACCCGCGTCACCAATTTCCCCGCGGGGGGAGTTTTCGAATCCGCCCGGGGGCACCAGAGAATTAACGAGCCCGGTACCGCAACGGTGCCGGGCTCTTCTGGTTTAAAGGCTTGATTTGAACCGTATGTGCCACAAGCGCAAATAGAAACGGCCGGGGTTGCAGCCCGGCCGGTTTGGCCTCTCAAGGTTATAGCCGAGGCATGTTTTTGTAGACGCCCTGGCGGTGGCCGACTCTCACGACCTCGATGACGGCTTTCCCGTCCTCGATCCTTCCTAGGATACGATAGACACCGATGCGCCAGCGCCAACCGAAATCGGTGCCCTGAAGCTGTTTTCCGTTCGGCACACGGCGCGGGTCTTCGCATCCGTCAAGATGTTCCTGAACCCAGGACAAGATGATGAGCCGCTGTTTCTTCGGGATGTTGAGGAGTTGCTTGGTCGCCGCCTTTGACCATTCGACGCTGAAACTCACTCGGCCTCCATTGCCATACGCATGACGTCATCCATCGAATAGCGGGCGCCATCGTCTTCCATTATCGCCTCGTTGTATGCCTTGATGTCGGCCGCCTCCTCGACCTTATCGAGGGCGGCATTCCTCACGAATTCGGAAAAGGACATGCCGAGGACGCTTGCATAGGATTGGATCCAGTCCTTCTCGCTTTCGTCGAACCTGATGGCCGTCGCACTCATGGCCATAGTTGCTCCAATCAACGTAGTACATCGTAGTACGTTGATTATACCCGTTCTCCATAGCTACAGTCCCAAGCCTCCGCCGATTTCGCCATGGGAAGACAGCGACAGCATAAGGAGGCGCAAAATGACACGATGCCTTCCGAAGCTACTCCAATTCAAAAGCAAAGCGCCCGCTTGCTGGGGGAGCAAGCGGGCGCTGTTGAGCGAATGTGTTTGCGGCGCGAGCCGCGATGACCAATGAGGTGGCGATTAGTTGGTCGTACCGGAATCGTCTCCCGTGCCCGATCCCGAGCCCGAGCCAGAAAGTGCGACCGTCAGCGTGATCGTATTGTCGGTCGACTGCTTGCCGGTGGGGGAGACGCCCGTAACGGTGGCGTTCTCGTTGCCGCTCACGGGGTTGCCGTTCTGATCGCAGAAGGCGATGTTGTAGAACCCGGCGTTGTTGAGCGCGGTGACAGCGGCGGAGATGCTCTTGCCGTACAGGTTGCCCGGAACGCTGGCCTTGCCGGACTTCTTGGCGATGACGACGGTAATCGTGGCGCCGGGCTTCTGCTTACCGCTGGGGTTCCAGCTGATCACGGTGCCCTCGGTAACCGAGTCGTTCTCCTGGTAGCTCACGTCGACGCCAAAGCCTGCCATATCGAGGGCGTTACGCGCCTGGGCCTCGGTCATGTCGGTCAGGTCGGGGACGGACGTGGTATCCGGGCCGCTCGAGACCTTGTACGAGATGGTCGTGCCCTTCGCGACTTCCTTACCGGCTCCGGTGCCCTGCTCAAAGACCTGGCCCTCATCGGCCTCGTTGGCCTCCTCGGAGGCGTTGCCCTTCAGGCCAACGCTTGCCAGCGCGGCTTCTGCCTGGTCCTTGGTCAGGCCGACAAGCTGGGGAACCTCAACCTTCTCGGAGGGCTTGGGGCCCTTGGAGATTACCAGGTTCACCTTAGTGCCCTTGGCCTTCTTGGTGTTGCCGTTGGGCGTCTGCTCGGCGACCTTGCCCTCGTCGACATCGTCGTTGTAGCTTTGGTCGATGGTGCCGACCTCGAGGCCGGCTTCCTTGATCAGTTCGACGGCAGTCTGCTGGTCCTTGCCCAGTACATCGGGAACGGTGACCTGCTCGCCGCCAAAGAGTCCTGTGGCAAAGGCCACCACGATGCCGATGACGGCAACGGCTGCCACCACGGCGGCGATGATCTTGTTCTTGTTGGATTTGGGCTTTTCGACCTCGTAGGAGCCGGTGGAGCCCGAAACCGAGCTACGGGCGGTATTCTGGCCGCTCACGCCCGAGACGGGACGCACCATGGCGCGCGTCTGATCGGAAAGCTCGCGAGTCTTGGTGGCGCCCAGCTCGCCGGGGGCACCGATGATGCGCGTGGGCTCCGAGATGTTGACGGCACGGCCCGACAGGTAGCTGTTGAGCACCTGACGAAGCTCGTCGGCGGTCTGGAAGCGGTTTGCCGGGTCCTTCTCCATGCACTTGAGGATAATGCGCTCAAGGTCGGCGTCGACACCGGAGTTGATCTGGCTCGGTGGAATAGGCAGCTCGTTGACCTGCTTGAGTGCGACCGAGATAGCGTCGTCACCGTCAAAGGGAACGCGGCCGGTGGCGCATTCATACATCACGACGCCCAGCGAGTAGATATCCGAGGTGGGGCCGAGGTCCTGACCACGGGTCTGCTCGGGGCTGACGTAGTGGGCGGTTCCCAGCACGTTATTGTCTTGCGTGAGGTGGCTGTTCTTGGCGCGCGCGATGCCAAAGTCCATCACCTTGATGTTGCCGTCGGGCAGCACCATGATGTTCTGCGGCTTAATGTCGCGGTGGATGATCTCGTGCTTGTGGGCGACCGAAAGCGCGGAGCTGATCTGCGAGCCGATCTGGGCGACCTTCTTGGGGTCGAGGGCGCCGTGGCTCTTGATGCCGCTCTTAAGGTCGGTACCGCGCAGGTACTCCATGACGATGTAATAGGTGTCGCCGTCCTTGCCCCAGTCGTAGACGCCCACGATATAGGGGGAGGACAGGCCGGCAGCTGCCTGGGCCTCCTGCTTAAAGCGGGCGGCGAAGGTGGCGTCGCCGGCATACTGCGGCAGCATGATCTTGACGGCAACCGTGCGGTCGAGGACCTGGTCCTGTGCACGGTAGACGGTCGCCATGCCGCCTGTCCCCACCTTATCCTTGAGGAGGTATCTTCCCCCGAGGACCCTCTGTTCCATTCCTGCTCCTAACATAACTATTCGCTCAACGATGTGTGTAGTACCTACGATGTGGCCGCTGGGGCCGTGTGGCGCGTTGCCGCTAACTCTTCGGCCGCGGCGCGCCTCGGGTGTCCGATTCGATCATGGGCATCACGCTCCCTGTGCGGCAAGCGCCGCGGTCAGGACGATGCCGGCGATCTTGGCCGCCTTGACGTCATGCTTGTCGTAATCCTCCAAGGCCACCGAGATGGCGACCGTGGGTGAATCGTAAGGTGCAAAGCCAACGAACATCGAGTTGACGTTGGTGCCGCCGGTCTCGGCCGAGCCGGTCTTGCCGGCGACCTTGACGCCGGGGACTTGGGCATCGGTGCCGGTGCCGGACTGGACGACGGCAAGCATGGCCTGCTTGACCTGGTCGGCCGTGGCGGAGCTGACGGCCTGACCCAGCGAGCGGGACTGCGTGGTCTTGACCACGGTTCCGTCCGGGGCGAGTACCTGGGCTACAAAGTACGGGTCCATGACCACGCCACTGTTAGCGATGGCGGCGGCAATCACGGCGTTTTGCATGACGGTGGTCTGCGGGCCGGGCGTGTGGTCCATGCCGACAGGCTGGCCGGCGCCGGCCCAGGCGGTCTCCCACTCGGTCATGAGCGACGGGTCGGCCATGATGGAGGCCGCGGAGGTCAGGTCCTGGCCGAGCTTTTGGCCGTAGCCAAAGGCGTTGGCAAACTGCACGAGCGTGTTTGCGCCAACTTCGTTTGCCACCTGGCCAAAGACGACGTTGGAAGACACGGCAAAGGCCTGCTGCAGGCTGATGGTGCCGTAGCTCTCGTTGGCATAGTTGGTGACCGGCGCGTTGCCGATGTCCATGGAGCCGGGCGCCTGGTAGGTGCTGGTAAGGCTGGCGGTGCCGGTCTCGAGTGCCGCGGAAAGCGTAACGACCTTAAACGTGGAGCCCGGCGTGTACAGCGCGTCCATGGCGCGATTGTACATGGAGCCGTCCTCGCCGCCGCCCGCCTGCAGCAGGGCGTCGATGTTGGTGTTGTCATAGGTGGGCGAGCTGGCGCATGCGAGCACCGCACCGGTACGCGGGTCGATGACCACTACAGCGCCCTTAAAGCCCTTGAGCGCCTGCTCGGCCGCCGTCTGGATACGCGAGTCGATGGTGAGCTTGGCGGTGTTGCCCGGCTGGGTCTGGCCCGCGAGCGACGCGATGGCGTTGTTCCAGCTGGAGTAATCCTTAGAGCCGGTGAGCGTGTCGTTCATGACACTCTCGATGGCGGTGGTGCCATACTGCTGGCTCACGTAGCCAACCACGTGCGCTGCCAGGTTGCCGTTGGGGTAGGAGCGTACGTAGGTGCCGTCCTCCTGCTGCAGCGACTCGGCCAGCGTCACGCCGTCGGACGTGATGATGGAACCGCGCTGGATGTACTTGGAGCGGGCGATAGTGTGGTTGTTGGTCGGCATATCCTGATAGTCCTTGGCCTTGATGACCTGGACATAGGTGAGGTTGCCGATAAGGATGGCGAACAGCGCCGTAAAGGCGAGCACCGCACGGGTTAGACGGTTGGCGAGCGCAACGCGGCCGAGCACACCGGATTCAGGCGTGTCGAGCAGGCGACGGCGCATGCGCGAGCCGACGGAATGGCTGCCGCTGCCGTAGGAAGACGAGGTGGCAAAGCGCGTGCCCGTCGAGGCGGCGGCGGATGCGACCTGATCATCGGTGATGGCGGTCATGGTGCCGGTGCCGGTAAGCTCGGCCTCGCGTCCGGTCGCTTCGTCACCGGCGCGCAGCAGGAGCGCGACGATGATAAAGCTTGCCAGCAGCGAGGAACCGCCCTGGCTCATAAAGGGCAGGGTGACGCCGGTCAGCGGGATCAGGCGGGTAACGCCGCCCACGATCAAAAAGGCCTGGAAGCTGATGGCGGCCGTAAGGCCCGTGGCGCTAAAGGCGGCGAGGTCGGATTTAGCGCGGGCAGCCGTGGTGAGGCCACGCACGGCAAAGAGCATAAACAGGATGAGCACGGCGCCGCCGCCCAAAAGGCCCATCTCCTCGCCGATGGCAGAGAAGATAAAGTCGGACTCGACGACAGGGATGTTGTTGGCCATGCCGTTGCCGATACCAACACCGACCAGACCGCCATCGGCAAGCGAGAAGAGCGACTGGACGATCTGGTAGCCCTGGCCCTGGGCGTCCTTAAACGGATCGACCCAAACTTGGAAGCGCACCTGAACGTGCGACAGGAACTTGTAGGCGCCCACGGCGCCGACGGCCAAGAGCGCAAGGCCGATAACGACATACGAGAATCGACCCGTGGCAACGTAGAGCATCAGCAAGAAGATGGTGTAGAACAGCACGGCCGAACCCAGGTCGCGTTCGAAGACGACAACGAGCAGGCACACGCCCCACACGGCAAACAGCGGCAGCAGCAGTCGCAGGCGAGGGATCTTAAAGCCTAGGATCTTGCGGTTGGAGATGGAGAGCAGCTCGCGGTTCTCGGCCAGGTACCCGGCCAGGAACAGCACGATAAAGACTTTGGCGAACTCGCCGGGCTGGATGGTAAAGCCCGCGATGCGAATCCACAGCTTGGAGCCCGAGATCGTGGTGCCGATAAAGATAGGCAGCATCAGCAGAATGATGCCGATAATGCCAAAGGTGTACTTGTAGCGCATGACTACGTCGAGGTTCTTAACCAACGCGAGCGTTCCCACCATCAGGGCCACCGAGACAAACAGGATGATGAGCTGTGAGATCGCGAGAGCGGGTGCGAGACGCGTCACGAACGTGATACCGATGCCCGAAAGCACAAAGACAATGGGCAGGATGGCGGGGTCGGCACCGGGCGCCAAGATGCGCACGGCAATGTGGGCCGCAGCAAAGGCGGCAAAGAGGCCGATCGGTACGGCGAGCGTCTCAAAGGAGATGGCAGCGCCCGCGGTGAGCACGTACATCGCATACAGCAGGATGACGGGGAACGCCGAGGCGATGAGCAAGAGCAGCTCGGTGTTGCGGCGACTCATAAGCGGCACTCCCTTTCTAATTCTTATCGGAGGCTTCGGCCTCGGCGGACTGTTCGGCGGTTTTCTCGGAATCTGATTCGGAGGTCGATCCCTGATTGGTGTTGTCGCGAATCGTTTGCGCGTCGATCACCTGGCGGGTCTGCTCTTCATCGATCTGGTGGCGGTACTTGGATATCGTGTCCTGCGCATCGTCGACACTTGTTTGCGGAATGCCCGCCTTGAGGCGGTTTTGCGTGTCTTCGGGCAGGTCGGACAGCTTAATGCTGGTTTCGCTTTCGAGCCAGTGGAGCTTGAGTCCGAGCGGCTTGCCGGGCAGGCCGCGCCAGACGGCGACATTGCCCTGGTAGGTACCCAGGTAGTACGAGCCGGTGACACCCGTGTAGGCCCAGATGCCAGCTGCCAGCACAAAGACGAGGGCCAGGATGGCGGCGATAGTAATGTTGCGGCGACGCACGCGCTGCGCCTCGCGCATAACGCCATCGTCAACCAGGTCAACGACTACTACGGTCACGTTGTCGTGGCCGCCGGCGGCAAGCGCCGCGTCCACTAGATTGTCGACGCAGATTTGCGCGGTTGAGGACTGCGTGGCGATGTTCTCGATATCGCTATCGGGAATCATACTCGAAAGGCCGTCAGAGCAAAGGATCAGGCGGTCGCCTTCCTCGATATGCAGAGTGAAGTGGTCGGCATACATGGCGGGGTCCGAGCCCAGCGCACGGGTGATGACCGAGCGGTTGGGGTGGACGCGAGCCTCGTCTGCCGTAATCTCGCCGGCGTCCACGAGCTCCTCCACGTAGGAGTGGTCGCGGGTCACGCGGATGAGCGTGCCCTCGTGGAGCAGGTAGGCGCGAGAGTCACCCACGTGGGCGATGGCGAGCGTGTCGTTTTCGATATAGGCGCAGGTGGCTGTGCAGCCCATGCCGGGCTTGCCCAGGCCGTTCAGGGCCGCCTCGATTACGGCGGCGTTGGCTGCCTCGACGGCTGCGGCCAGGCGTGCTGCGTCGGCGGACTGCGGGGCCGTCTTGGCAATAGTCTCGACGGCGATGGAAGAGGCTACCTCGCCGGCGGCGTGACCGCCCATGCCGTCGCATACGCAAAAGAGCGGCGACTGCACCAGGTAGGAATCCTCATTGTGCGGGCGTACGCAGCCAACGTCAGAGCGGGCGCCCCACATGAGTTGCGTGGTGGTGCCGGCATCATAGGTCGAGTCGGTCTCGATGCGCTCCTCGGTCAGGGGCTCAAAGCTCATGGTCGAGCCGGGGTCTTTGAGCTTGGCCTCAACGGCGGCAACGTCGATCTCGGCTGTGTCACCGGGAGAGACGGTGTCGGTCTCGGCGTTTGATTCGGAATCGCCGGTGTCCGGGGAGCCGGGCTCTTCGGACGCGCAGGCGGTCGACTCGTCGTCTTGCGGGCTGACGTCTATAGGCTCGGGCGTCGCAAAGTGCGACGGCGCGGGCGTGCTTTGCGACTGGGCGGCGGGCTCGGTCACGGCATCGGACTCGCTTGCGGGCGCAGGCTGCGGGGCCTTGGGTGCGGGGCCGTCCTCGGGGGATGGCCCCGCCTCGGGCGCCGGCGTAGATGCGGGCGCAACCTCGGATGCCGGGGCTATGGGAAACGCCGGCGCGGCGGGCTCGGGTGCCGCAAACACCGCAGCGCTCTCGTTGATTGCCGCGGCGACAGGCTCTACAAAGTGAGCTGGCGCCGAGGTTGCTTCGGGCGCTGTGGGCTGTTCCGCAGCATGTGCGCCGATGGGCGCCGCTACGGCATCCTCTTCGTCCTCGTTATCGGCGAGATCCGAAATATCATGCGTTACATGCGAAAGAGGCAGGGAGAACACGGTGTCCTCGGGTTCCACGGGTGCGGAGCCCGCCGGAGCGGCGTGGGCCGGCGCAGCTGTGGCGGCAGCCGGTGCCTCGGTCATAGTCGCGGACTTGTTCTCCTCGTCGATCATCGACGGTTCACCTTCATGACCACATCGCCGATCTGGACTTCGTCGCCCTCGCGCAGCGTTGCGGGCTCCACAAGCTGGCGGCCGTTGACGAGCGTGCCGTTAAGCGAGTTGAGGTCCTCGATGATGAGCGCCGGGCCCTGCAGCGAAAAGCGCGCATGCGAGGCCGAGACGAATGGTTCGTTGATGCAGATGTCCGAAGATGGCGAGCGACCGACGATGACGGGGCCGAGCATATCTACGTGGATGCCGCGGATACCGCGCGGACCCTTGTCCACATCGATCGTCCAGATAGCCGAGTCGCGGCGCTGTCCGCGCACAAGCCCCACGCTGGTCTTCATGACGGCGAACAGGAAGATATAGAGCAGGGCGACCAGGACGATGCGGCCTGCAAAAAGGACGATATCGATGTTCATAAGCGACTATCCCCTAAATTCAAAGGTGCTCAGGCCAAACGTCAGCAGATCGCCGTTGCGCAGCGGGCAGCGCGTGATGCGGCGGTTGTTGACGAGCGTGCCGTTGGTGGAATTGAGGTCCTCGATCGACCAGTCCGAGCCGGTAAAGGTGAGCTGGGCGTGACGGCGCGACACGTTGGGGTCGCGCAGGGCGATATCGGAAACCGAACGCTCGCGGCCGATGGTCACCTGTGCGGAGGTGATGCTGTGGCTCTCGCCGCTCACGACGTCGACGAGTTGGGCGAGCGGGCGCTGCGGGGCGCGGGTGCTCGCCATGTTGGAGGCGATACCGGCCGCGGCGCCAAGGCCCACGGCGGCGCCGGTCGCGGCGGCTCCGCCCATGCCGGCAAGCGCGTCGCGCGAGACGGTCTGCGGCACCGGAATGGGTGCGGCGGCGGGGTCGGGGACGCTGGGCGCAAAGGGGTCGGCCGCGGCGAGCGGGTCGGGAGCGGCAGCGCGAGGCATCGGCTGCTGCTGGGGCATGGCTGCGGGGCGCTGTTGCTGCGGGGCGGCAAACTGCTGCTGACCGGCGCGGGGCGCGCTGGCGGCACGGCTTGCGGCGGAGTTGTTCTGCCCCAGGCCGTTTTGGTAAGCGCGCTCCTCTTCGTACAGACGGCCGAGCGTGGGCGCATCGACATTCTCGGCGAAGACCGAGAACTTGCCGGCGCGCAGCTGCGGGTCGATCATAAAGCGAACGAGCGGCTCACCGACAAAGACGTAGCGGCGCTTTTCGGCCTGCGCCTTCACGAACTCGCGGACCTCGCGCGAAAGCTCGGGGTAGAACGGGGCGAGCATGGGATCGTCATCGGCGGCGATCAGGATGGTGTAGAGTGCCGGCGCGGTGTTGACGCCGTTGATCACCAGAGTCTGATCCTCCATGTCGCGAGCGGCCTGCTTGGCAAGCTTCTTAAAGGAGAACGGGGCACGGGTGGCGCCGAAGATGCCGGCCACGTGGTCCTCGAAGATGTTCAGGAAGTTCACGAAAGATCACTCTCCGTATAGGTTCTTTGGTATCCGAGCGAATATAGGCATATCCCAACGATTATAGAGGATAGGATTCCCGCAACCGCCGCCTTGGCGACGACCGCGCCTGCAAGGCTGGCAATTTCCATATGGTGTGCAAGACAGGATGCGGCCGCCGTGCCGACGCCGGCGACGGCGATGGCGGCGGTTGCGGCAAGGTTTGACCCCTGCTCGGCGCGCTTGGCATGGGCGTTGAGCAGCAGCGATGTTGCCGCGGCCGTGGCTGCAGCCAGTACGAAGGCGGCCCAAAGGAGCACGTCGCCCAGTGCTGCGGCGACGTTGCCGAGTCCCAGTACGCCTCCGGCGGAGAGAGCGACCGTGGCCAAGCGGGCAAAGAGCGTGCCCATACCCGTTGCTGCCGCCGCACTTGCCGGGCCGAGCCAAAATGCCGCGATGCCCGCGGCGGCTCCGGCTGCCAGAAAGGTATTGCCGGTCAGGCAGCCGAGCGCGAGCGCGCTGGTGAGTGCGGTGCTCGCGGCGGCTTCGGTGCGGCCCCAGGCAATCCACCAGCCGGACATGGCGGCAGCAAAGATCACCGCGACGGGCAACATCGACAGAATGCCCTGTGCCTGCATGGTGGCGTTGGCCATAAGTACCAAAAAGCCCACGGCCGAGATTGCCGAGCCGATCTGCGGGGCTAGGCCGGCGGCCACCCCGATTGCGATGGTCGCAACGATAAGTCCGGGAAGCGCCGCGACGCCAGCCGTCTGCATCAGCAAAAAGCTGAAGGTGCCGCACGTTAGCGCCGAGATGGCGCGCATGGTGTAGTCGCGCGCGTGGCTCCAGCGCGTGCCCGCCCAGCCGAGTGCGGGGTCGATCTCGATGCCGTCGTCCTCGTAGGGTGACGATTCGATATCGTCTGCCGCGTGTTCGTCATCCGAAAGCTCGCCTACCATCTGCTCCAGACTACGACGGCCCTCGCGTACGCTGCCCAAGCCGGCGAGGAGTTGGTCGCAAAATGCCTCGATGCTGTTGGGGCGGTCTTGCGGCATGGGTGAAAGCGCGCTCATCAGCGCAGCCTCGGCTCCCGGGGGAAAGTGCGGGATCAGTTCGCTGGGGTAGGTGGCGCCGCCGATGATGCGGTCGAGCGAGTCGGCGGGCGTTGCTGCCATAAAGGGAGCGCTGCCGCACAGACCCTCGTAGACCACGCAGGCGAGGGCAAAGACATCGGCACGCTCGTCGACCGTGCCGGTCTCGATATCGAGCTGCTCGGGCGGCATGTAGCCGATGGTGCCGCCACGCGAGCCGCCAAAGCCGCCGGCCGACGACAATCGCGCCATGCCAAAGTCGGTGAGCTTGACATTGCCCGAGTGGTCGATGAGCACGTTGGCGGGCTTGATATCCAGGTGAAGTACGCCATTACTATGGGCGAAGGTGAGCGCCTGGCCCAGGGCATCGGCAATGGCCGCGGCCTCGTCAAAGGTGAGCGAATGGCCATCCACGCGATGCAGGAATTCGGCCAGCGACATGCCGTCGACATATTCCATGACCAGGTAGGCATAGGCCGTGTCGTGCGTAAAGTCGATGACCTGCACGATATTGGGATGTTGAAGCATGGCGGCGGTGTGCGCCTCGCGCAGCACATCCATGATGTCGCTGGCGGGCATGCCGGCGCCGTTAATGAGGGGGATGCGCTTAATGGCGACGCGGCGCCGCAGATGCGTGTCGCGGCAGATCTCGATGGAGCCAAAGCCACCGGTCGCAAGCGTCTCGAGCGGCTGGTACCGCTTGAGCAGCTCGCGAGAGCTGGTGCCCTCCAAGGGAACGTCCGGCGAGAACCGGGCGGTATGTTGCGAGAAAAGCGGCATGGCCAACCCTCGTGCGTTTAAAGTTCGTTTGCGAGCGGCGGGCGCGGGGCCAAGCCGTTCGCGGTGGCATAGATGCTGCTAGTGTAGCACGCTCGGGTGAAAGGAAACCGCATCCCACTTTGGAGCGCCAAAACGGGATGCGGTTTCCGCTGTCAATCTAAGTTTTGCCTAAGTAGAAGGCCGAGGCTTGGGCCGAGCGTTCGGCCTTAGCGCTTCTTCTTGTCCTTCTTCTGCTTGCGCTGCTTGGGGGCGTCCTTCTTGGGCTTGTCGCCCTGCTTGGCCTCGGCGGCCGCCTTCTCGGCCTTCATCTTCTTCTTTTTGGTCTCGATGCGGAGCTTTTTGTTGATGCGGGCCTTCAGGAAGGGGCCAAACTGCTCGGCATCGCCACGCACAAAGGTGTCCTTAGGGATCGTCACGCCCTGGTCGGCGAACATGGCCACAAAGATGCGTTCGCCGTCGAGCACGTGGTCGAGTTTCTCAAACGGAAAGAACTGCGACTTGCCGCTCTTGCCCCAGACCATCAGGCCGTCCTCGTTGGCGGCGACGCGGCGGTAGCGGCCGCCCATGGACTCGTCGGCCTCAACGGCGTCGATATAGTCGCGCGCGAGCGTGTGGTGCAGGTTTTTGCTCCACCAGGCCAAAAAGGCGCCGAATACGATCAGGACGACGCCGAACTTGATCCAGTTGCCGCCGGCCACCAGCATGCCAACGCCCAGCAGGGCGGAAATGGCGGCGGCGACGTACAGGGAGCCGCGGCGTTTGGGCGAGGCGACCAGGCGGGCAAAATCGGTGACGAGGTCGTTTTCGTACTGGTACTCGTTGAGGTAGAGGATGCCGTCATCGGCCGCGGCCTGCGTCTCGAGCGCGACCTCGACCTGGTCGGCTGCTTCGGAGGGAACGAGGTTGCTCTCTGCGTCTGCCATACTCTTTGGACTCCTATCGCGGCGGGCTCGCCGTACGGGTTATTATGGATGCAGTATGCCGTGCGACCGCATGGCCGTCGCGGCAACAAGACTCAGTATACCCGGGGGAGCACCCATGGAATCGTTGTACCGAAAGTATCGCCCGCTCACCTTCGAGTCCGTGGTGGGCCAGCAGCATATCGTCTCGACGCTCGAGCACGCCATTACCGAGGGGCGCCTGTCCCATGCCTACCTGTTCTGCGGTCCGCGCGGCACGGGCAAGACCACCATGGCGCGCATCCTTGCCAAGGCACTGCTCTGCCGCAATGCCGAGGCTGCGCGCGCCGAGGGTGCGAGCGGCTGCATGCCCGACGGCACCTGCGAGGAGTGCGAGCTCATCGCCGAGGGCAACCACCCCGATGTCTACGAGCTCGATGCCGCTTCCCGCACCGGCGTGGACAACGTGCGCGAGGAGATCATCAACTCCGTTAACTTTGCCCCGGTGCGCGGCAAGTACAAGATCTATATCATCGACGAGGTCCACATGCTCACGACGGCGGCGTTCAACGCGCTGCTCAAGACGCTCGAGGAGCCGCCGGCGCACGTGATCTTTGTGCTGTGCACCACCGACCCGCAAAAGATTCTGGAGACCATCCTGTCGCGCTGCCAGCGCTTCGATTTCCACCGCATCGGTAACGAGGATATTGAGCATCGCCTGGCCTATGTGTGCGAGCAGGAGGGTTTCGACTACGACGACGAGGCGCTGGCTATCGTGGCGCGCCATGCCAAGGGCGGCATGCGCGACGCGCTCTCTACGCTGGAACAGCTGAGCGTTTTTGGCAACGGCGCCGTGCATGCGGACGATGCCCGCTCGCTTTTGGGCGAGGTCTCGGACCAGATTCTGGGCGAGTTTGCACGCGCCATCGCCGAGCGTGATATTGCTGAGCTTTATGGACTGATCCGTGCACAGGTTGAGGAAGGAAACGATCTGCTGGAGTTGACGCGCGACCTGGTGGCGCACGTGCGCGACGTGTACGTTGCTTGCGTTGCCGGCGCCCGTGCCGAACTGTTTGAGGGCGGAGCCGAGCAGGCCGAGGCGCTTGCGGCCGAGTCCGCTGCCTTTGGCGAGCATCCTGCCGACCGCCTGGCTCGCGTGCTGACGGTGCTCGACGACGCCGCATTGGAGATGAGGGGCGCGAGCGATGTGCGCCTGGTGCTCGAGATCGCTTGCACCCGTCTGGCGCGTCCCGAGGCCGATCTGACCATTGAGGCCCTGGCCGAGCGCGTGGCGCATTTGGAGGCTAGGGTCGCTAACGGCGCCGTTCCGGCGAGCGTTGCTGCTGCTCAGGCTGCCCCGGCGGCACCTGCGGCGATGCAGCAGCCGACGCTGATCTCGGGTGCCCGGGCTGCTGCTCCGGCGGCGACCGCTCCTGCCGCTACGTCCGCGCACCAGGGCGGCATGCCTTGGGACCGTGGCGCCGTTGCTGCCCCCGCGGCCCAGCCTGCGCCTAAGCCTGCGACGCCTGCATCTCAGCCGGCGCAGGCTTCTCAACCCGTTGCGGCTCCGGCTTCCATGCCTGTCGCATCGCCCGTGTCGACGCCCGCGCCTAAACCCAATAACGCCGCCCAGGTTGCCGCCACCGGTGCTGCCGAGACCCCCGCGGTCGAGGACGCTGGCGAGCTCCAGCGCAAATGGGCAGAGGTCGTCGAGCGCGTCAAGGCTCGCCAGGCTTCCTATGCAGGCCTGCTGCTCAACGCCCGCGCCACGGCCGACGATGGCTCCAAGCTCACGGTCTCGTTCCCCGCGGGCTCGACTTTTGCTATCAAGATGCTCGGTCGCGCCGATACGCAATCGGTGGTCCTGCCGACGGTCTGCGCGGTCTTCGGTCGTCGCACCGTCGACTATGTCCTGGATGGGGGTGGCACGCCGGCTCCTCAACATGAGGAGCATTCTCCATCTGCACGGGCTGCGGTATCTGCGGACCCGCAACCCGTGTCCTCGGCGGCCCCTGTATCCTCGAGCGTCAGCGCGCCGCAGCAGGCGGCACCGGTAGCGGCACCGACCCCGTCGGCGCCTAAGCCTGTCACGCCCAAACCTGCTGCCCCGGCGCCCGCGCCCAAGCCTGTTGCTGCGCCCGCACCCAAGTCATCCGACCTGGGCAAGGCTCCGTGGCTGCGCTCCGACAACCCCGCCGGAGCTCCCGCCACGGGCAAGCTGCCCACCGAGCCCGCGCCCCGTGCGCCCGAACGCTCTGCCGCCCCCAAGGCTCAGCCTGCCGCGCAGTCTGCGCCGTGGGAGTCCGAGCAGGTACCCTATGACGACGCCATGGTCGGCGGTTTCGCTGCCGATGCGGGCGGGGACGATCTGCCCCCGTTCGACGTGCCCGGCGCGGCTCCGGCGTCCAAACCTGCCGCAGCGGCCTCCGCAGCTGCGGCGCCTGCCCCCGCAGGCGACGACGCCCCCGCGGCTCCCTGGGAGTCCAACCCCGGAGCCGGCAGCCCCTTCGGCCACCAGGGCGCAGCTCCGAGCATCCCGCAGACCGAGGACGAGGCCAAAGCCCTCATCCGCAGCGTCTTCGGCCAGTCCACCATCTTCAAACCGGTGGACTAACTGCCCGGGCGGGTATACTGCTCAAGAAGAGAACCCTTTGAACGGAGCGAGCTTATGATGTGGGAATATGTCCGCCTTGAGGACGATACGCAAATTTCGTATTCCGAAGTCCGAGAAGACAACACGGTGGAGGTTGTTGTCGAGCGCCCGCGCGATTGGGGCTTTGATACGGCGGAGTGCATTTTGCCGGCATTCAACTGGGTGTCGCACGAGGGCTTCAGCGATGCGGACCTCAAAGGGCTCGATGAGTTCGTGCGCAACAACGCTCCGCTCATCTTACGTTTTGCCTACGAGGGCGGACGAGTCTATGCCTAGCCTCTTTCGACTTGGTCCGTACCTTATTTTCTTCTGGACGGGAGAGAATGGCGAGCCCGTCCATGTTCATGTTGCGGTTAAGCGACCCACCGCCGAGGCGACCAAGATATGGCTTACTCGTTCTGGTGGATGCAAACTAGCCCATAACAAGGGCGATATCCCGGCTCGGGATTTACGCGATATCATGCAGTTCGTTTCCTCTAACCATGCGTTGATCTGCAAGCGCTGGAAAGAAACAACCGGCGGGTTGTCGTTTTACTGCTGAGGGTCACTCGTCGGGGTTGGGGCTTCTAGCTCTTTGGGGGCTCTTTGTCCGGGCGCATCTGTATTTCGGACATGTGTAGCGTGGTGCCGTGTATATCGCATTCGAGCAGACAGGTACGTGACGGTCGGCCTAGGATGCTGAGGTCGATACGATACGTCGCATGGCTGTCCGTGTGTTCGACTTGCTCGGCGTTGACGACTGCTCCGATTGTCGAATAAACGCCTAGTTCGGCATCGACAATCTTGAAGTCCTTTATCTTGACCCTGAACTCTTGGTAGAGGGACGGGCTGTTGTAGTAAACGGTTCGGGTTCCGTCGGTGCACTCATCGGTTGTCTCCCATTTGACAACGGGCTGGTCCGAGCTGGCTATCAGCAGTTCTGCTCCAAAAGCTATGGCATGGGTGATGACAACCAGCAATATCCAGCCGACAAAGAGATAGAGAACCAAATATGCAACGGGGTGTTTTGAGCGGATGTTTTGGAGCGCGTCGGGGGCATTCATGGGGCACCTCCAAATTGCAATCTATGACAATCAAATTATACCCCGCCGCTATGTCGTGTTGCTTCGGGCAGCGATATGGTGTCTAGCTATTTAGCACCTCTGCTCGAGTCTGTTTGCGATATTATGCAAGTGTGAATTATTCGACATTGCATAATTCTGGAGTGCATAATGTTTGTAGGGCGCGAAGCGGAGCTTGCAAAACTCGAATCCCTTTATGAGCAGCGTTCATTTCAGATGGCCGTCGTGTATGGTCGCCGGCGCGTGGGAAAGACAACGCTGATCAACGAATTCTGCCGCGATAAACGGACGCTCTCGTTCACCGCGCTTGAGCAAAGCGATGCCGACAACCTTGTGGATTTCAATCGCGCTATCGCTAGCTTTTTCAATCTTCCCACATCGCTTGGCGGGTTCTCGTCTTGGGCTGACGCGCTGTCCTTTGTTGCCGATCGAGCACGCACCGAGCGATTCGTTTTCGTGTTTGACGAGTTTCCCTATGCGGCGATGCGCAACGAGGCACTGCCTTCGATTTTCCAGGTCGCCATCGACAAGGCTTTCAAGGAAACGGACGTTTTTCTCATTCTTTGTGGCAGCAATCAGGGTTTTATGGAAAGCAATGTGTTGGGACGTAAAAGTCCTCTGTTTGGCCGGCGCACGGCTCAAATCAAGGTGCGGGACCTTGGGTTCAAAGATGCGGCCAAGATGCTCCCAGGCCTGAGCGCTCAAGATGCCTTTAAATTCTATGGCTGCTTCGGCGGTGTTCCGTACTATCTGCAGCAGCTGGATCCGAGCGTGGGGCTCAAGGAGAATCTGACGCGGCTCTATTTTGATCCCATGGGGTTTCTCTATGGTGAGCCGGAGGGCCTGATTCGTCAGGAGTTCCAGGAGCCGGCAATATACAACTCGATCTTGCGGGCTGTAGCTGCCGGTGCAAACCGCGCAAAGCAGATTGCCGACCGCGCGGGTGTTGCCCAGACGACACTGCCTCGCTATCTTAGGGCGCTGGAATCGGTGGGAATTATCGAAAAGGCCGTTCCGTTTGGCGAGAACATCGAAACCAGCAAGCGCGGAATCTACCGACTTTCCGAGCCGTGCTATGCGTTTTGGTTCCGGTTTGTCATGCCGTACTCGTCCGATATCGAGGCGGGTTTAGGGCGAGCGGTTGTCAACGCGCTTCCAGAAGAGCAGCTGAACGAATACCTGGGTCATCGGTTCGAGGCGTTGTGTGCCGAATGGATGGTTGAGCGGGCAAAACAGGGCAAGTTGCCAATTCCGGCGACGGCGGTGTCGTCGTGGTGGGGGACGAATCCTGCCAAACGGGCTCAGGATGATATTGATGTTCTGGCTGCAGATCGGGTTTCAAAGCGACTAGTGGTTGGAGAGTGCAAATATAGGGAGTCGTTTGACGAGACGGCAGAGATTGACGACCTCGAAAGCAAACGAGGCCTGGTAAAGGGGTATGCCGCCTCTCATTTCATGCTGTTCTGCAAACACGATGTGAGTGCCGCTACAAAAAAGAAGCTCGCCGCGCGCGAAGATTGGCGAATCGTAACGTTGGAGGACATGTATATCGACTGAGGTGGCGTGTCCGCCCTGCTCACTTGCCTCGCGCCGTGGTACGATTTTTGAGTTTGAAAGTCCCGCCGCGCCCCGGCTGCCCTCGCAGCTCGTCGCGCGGCCGCACGTAAAGGAGCCATCATGGCCGGTATGAACATGCAGCAGATGATGAAGCAGGCCCGCAAGATGCAGGAGCAGCTTGCCGCCGCACAGGAGAACCTCAAGTCCCAGACCGTCGACGCTTCTGCCGGCGGCGGCATGGTCAAGGTGACCGTCAACGGCGAGATGGAGCTCGTCAACCTCACCATCGATCCCGATGCACTCGATCCCGAGGACGTCGATATGCTGCAGGACATGATCATGGCCGCCGTCAACGAGGCCGTCCGCGGCGTCAACGAGCTCGCCAACAAGCAGATGGGCGCCATCACCGGCGGCCTCAACATCCCGGGCATGCCGTTCTAAGACGCACATATATATGAGTGCGAATCACAGCCTGCAAAAACTGCTCGATGAGCTGGGCCGCCTGCCGGGCATTGGTCCCAAGTCGGCCCAGCGCATCGCCTATTACCTGCTCGAGGCCGATGCCGAGGAGGCCCGCCGTCTGGCCGAGGCCATCCTGGAGGTCAAGCAGGAGGTTCACTTTTGCAGCCGCTGCTTTAACTACGCCACGGCCGACGAGTGCTCCATCTGCCAGGATTCGATGCGCGACACCACCCGCATTTGCGTGGTGGGCGAGCCACGCGATGTCCAGGCGATCGAGCGCACGGGCAGCTACCACGGTCTCTACCATGTGCTGGGCGGCGTGATCAGCCCCATGGACAAGATCGGCCCCGAGCAGCTGCATATTCGCGAGTTGCTGGCACGCCTAGGTCACGAGGATATCCACGAGGTCATCATCGCCACCAACCCCAATATCGAGGGCGAGACCACGGCGAGCTACCTGGCCCGTACCATCAAGCCGCTGGGCGTCGAGGTGTCGCGTCTGGCGAGCGGCCTTCCCGTGGGCGGCGACTTGGAGTATGCCGACGAGCTTACGCTTGGCCGCGCCATTGAGGCCCGCCGCGCGATCTAGCTGCCGGGTGCGCCGTGCCATGGCCCATCGGCCTGTCGCACGGGGTGCCCATAATTGGGCTTTCGTTCGTGGGTTTGTTGTGCAACAAAGATGCTTCGCGTCCGCTTATCGCATGGATGCTTCCGCTCGCATCCTAAATTTGCCCATTCGTTGCGCAACCTTTTGGGTTCGCTGATACACTCAACCATGGATTTGAATGAATGCGCCGCCCCCGAGCGGCGTGTTTTTGTTGGAGGAGAGCACATGCGGCCCGGTGGCACACAGACAAAGCGCGGCACCGCGGTGCGCATGCGACGCCGACTGGGCTTGGCGCCGCGAGCATACGCGCTGCTGTCTTGCTCGCTGGCGCTGGTCGTGGCCGGTGTTTCCGCCTACGGCATGACCGTGCCGTCTATGGTGCAGGCACATGCCGCGCGCGAGGCCCATGTGGGGAGCAAGGCAAAAAGCGACCTGGGAACTACAACCGGATATGCTTGGGCAAGCGTGGTCGCACACGTTGTGTTTGGCGTTGACGACGCAGATGGCGCCGAGGCTCCGGACAACGAGGTCACACTGCCAAACGGCAAGACGATCGTGCTCACCAACACCAAGATCATCGATCGTCTTTCCAATAACAGCGTTTCGTCCGTTGTGAACAAGGCCGAGCAGCAAAAGGGTCAGGATGCGCAGCAGTCGGGGAAGCCCGGCGGCTCGGACGCCTCTAGCTCCGGCTCCAGCTCGGATTCGACGAGCGCGGGCGGCGGCTCCGGGTCAGACTCCTCCGCCGGCGGGTCTGGGAGCGGCGGCTCGACAGGCGGCAACGCTGGCAACGACACGAGCTCTGACGGACTCTCGGCAGCTGAGGAGGAGAGCATCCACAGCTGGCTGGTGACCAAGTACAACATGCTCGACGGCTATGTTTCTCGTGCCAATGAAGTGGTCTCGACCTATAACTCTACAGGGGATCCCAGGCCGTGCGACAGCTTGGTCGGGGAGATGTTTGTCATCCGCGCCGAGTTTGGCCGTCAGACATTCTCGCCCAAGTCCAAGTGGTATCAGCAGTACGCCAATCTGTGGGGTTGCTATACCAACCTGTGCCAATGGGTCGGGCATTACGGCGATGACGATGTCGCGCTCAGTAATTTCAACAACAATGTGGCGGCGCTTGCCCTATGATGACCGATCTTGCACCCACTGCAGCCCAATCGCTCGGCTGCGATCCCATGGTTGGCCTGCGTCTGGCGCGTGTCGACGGATTTGAGCCCGCTGTCGCGCTCGGCCAGGACGAGCTGCCTGCCTATGTGCGTCGCTTTTCGATGCTCTTTGCCGATGACACTACCATGCGCCGTGGCGGTATCGGCCGCGTGACGCGTGCCGTCAACGCCCAGGGCGAGGCCGTGGCGCTCAAGCAGCTCATTTTGCCGACGCGCGATGAGTTTGACGACGACGCTGCTCACGAGGCGCTGGTTGCCAAGTTCAAAGCGGCGTTTCGCGAGGAATACGAATGTCACCGCGCCCTTTCGGGCCTTAAGGGCTTTCCTCGCCTCTATGGATGGGGCGAGGTCGATGGCGTGCCTGCGATTGTCATGGAATGGGTCGAGGGCGAGACGCTCGCCCGCCTGCGCTCACGACTCGCCGTAGACGATGCCGGGCGCTTGTCGCCGCTTGTGGCGGCGCGCCTGGGCCGTGATCTGTTTGATCTGCTGTGCCGTATGAACCTGGTGGGCGAGGGCTTTGTCCATCGTGACATCTCGCCCGCTAACATTATGGTGCGCACGGCGCGCCTGCCGCTCGACCAACAGCTCGCCGAGGGCAGCTTTGACCTGTGTCTGATCGACTTTGGCTCGTCGTTGGCACTCGAGCCCGCATCGGCCGTGGCGGGAGCCGGCGGCAAAGCGTCCTTTACCGAGCGTTATGCCACGTTGCGCCGCGCGACGGTCGCCTACGCTCCGCCCGAGATGCTCACCGACGATATTCCCGACCTGCGCGCTTTGCGTATGTCGCCGGCAATCGACGTCTATGCGGCGGCGAGCACGGTCTACGAGCTCATTGCCGGCGTCGCGCCGTACGAGGCGACGCCGAGTGCTTCGGGCACCTCGGGTTCGCGCAAAAAGACGCGTGACATCGCCAGTCCCTATCGCCTCAAGATGGACGCTCCACCCAATTATCCCGTCGGCGCCCACGCGCCTGGATGCGACTTGACCCAGCTCCTTCGTCGCGAGTCCGATGTGGCGCTCGCCGCGGCCGAGCAGGCCCAGCAGCTGGGGCTCGAGCCGGACTCCGAGGAGCTGCGCGATGCGTTGGCGTTTGTCGACGCTCAACTGTTCGATGTGGTGATGGCCTGCCTGTCCAGCCATCAGCAGGACCGTCCCGAACCGGCGGCGGTCGAGGCGGCGCTCTCGGCGTTTTGTGACCACTATGCGCAAAATGTCGGTCGCTCGCTTCGCGGTGAGCCGCTCACGCCGTGCCCCATGGATGCGTCCGGCCGCGCCGTGCGCCGTGCGGCGATGATCGGCGCGGCAGTCGTCTGCGGCGTGGTTTGGACTGCGGTCGTGGTGTCGGCTGCGCTGCTGGCGTCGGGTGCCCGCATGACGCTGAGTTTAGGACCGCTTGTGTGGTCCGGGCCGCTGCCGGGTATCATTGCCGCAATGGCGTTGGCGCTGCCGGGCGTGGCGGGTGTTGTCGCGGGGACTCTCGCGCGCGATCGCCGTTCGGGATTCCTGCAGGGCGTGCTGACGCTTTCTGCCTGTGAAGTTCCGGTGCTGGTCGCGGCGGCGTGTGCCGTGTTTTCCCAGCGCGCCGTGATGAGCGGACTCGTTGCCGCCCTGATCGCAACCTATGCGCTGACGTGGTTTTTGCTGGCGACTGGTTTTGCCTTTGAGCTGCCCGCTTTGGCACCGCGACGCACAAAAGCCCAGATGGCAACACCGCTTGCCGGTGGAGCCGCAGCCGCTCGCGCCTTTGGCGGGTCCCTCGACGCATCGTCCGACTCTATTTCTACGACCAAGGAGGCCTAGGTCATGGCATCTCAAGTTGAGCTCACCCCATGCGGGGCCATGTTTGACATCTTTAAACGCGCGGCCCACCTGAGCCATATCGAGCTGTGCGGCTTGGTACTCTCGTCCCGTCCGCTTGCCGACGGCCGCAGCCCTCAGAGCCGAGCCGCCGATCGCTCCTGGGTCTCGCGCTTTATCGTTCGCGCGCCGGTCGGTACGCTTCAGCAGCGTTTCTTTGCCGATTACGGCACCTCGGCCGCGCGCATTATGTCGCAGCTTGCCCTGCGCCAGCGCAATCCCATGGACTCCACGGCTGTGATCAATATGGTGTGCGGCTCTGCCGGTGAGCCCATGGTGCGCGCCCTCGAGGAATGTCACCAGGATACGAATCTCTATCGCAACGCGCTCGATCGTCTGTCCCAGGCGGGAGAGCTTATGCCTGCCGAGCGCGCCGAGGCCGTGCTGGTGCTGTTTGTCGCTGTGGGCTGCTCGGCAGATGTCCGGTCCTCGGTGACCTATGCCATCGACTACGCGCACGCGACCTGTGGCGGAGGCACGTCAACGCCGCGTTCGCTTGGCATGTCGACGACCACGGGCGAACGCGAGCCCGCGCCGGCGCATCCGTTGGGCCTGTTGCGTGTGCAAAACGGCTTTGTGGTGAGTGCCCCGCGCTGGATTCAGCCGAGCGAGGAAGGCGTCGAGATCGGCGCGCTGGCAACGGGGGAGGGCGATATCACCGACGTCGGTGATGACGTCTCGGCTCGCCATGCCCATATCTGGTGCGATGCTCAAAATACCTGGCACGTCGAGGACCTGTCATCTACCAATGGGACCGTGGTGGTAAACGGGGTCACGAGCGTCTGCATCCAGGTCGAGCCTGGCCGCTCCGCCCAGCTCAATCCCGGCGACGAGCTCAAGCTCGGCGGCTCCACCACCTACGCCATCCTCTTCGGCGCTCTCTAGCCAACCCTCAATAAGTTGCGGTGAAATACGGACTGTTTAACGCTCTGAGCAGCAAAAACAGTCCCTATTTCACCGCAACTGCCGTGGGGTTCCCGGGGGAGATTCTGGTCGGCGCTGGGCGTTCGATAGTCACCCAAGGTAAACCTTTACCGCCCGCCTATATTTGCCGAAATTACACTTGACGGCGGGGTACAATAAACCCGCATGCGGATTTCCGTTGCGGGCGCCTCCCATCGCCGGGGCGTGCCCGGGAGCATCCGGCATGCGGCCTTTGCGGCGCTCGGTCATGTGCAAGACGGGTAGCTGGGCCTGCGGTGCGCAAGCGCCCCTCGCCTTGGCATGCCTTCTCTCCACGCCATGCACCTGCTGCCAAGTCCGCCTGCCAGATGATTGGAAGCAACAGCGAAAATCCCATCACGCCAACATCCCGGCGATCGCCGGGGCCTGTATACCTATATGAGAGGAGAGGGGTATATGGCGCGTAAGTTTAAGTCTATGGACGGCAACGAGGCGGCCGCATATGTTTCGTATGCGTACACCGAGGTAGCGGGAATCTATCCCATTACGCCGTCCAGCCCGATGGCCGACCATGTCGACCAGTGGGCGGCCCAGGGTCGCAAGAACATCTTCGGCACCCCGGTCAAGGTCGTCGAGATGGAGTCCGAGGCAGGTGCAGCCGGTACCGTTCACGGTTCGCTGGGCGCCGGTGCTCTGACCACCACCTACACGGCTTCTCAGGGTCTGCTCCTGATGATCCCGAACATGTACAAGATCGCGGGCGAGCAGCTCCCGGGCGTTTTCCACGTCTCCGCGCGTTGCGTCGCTTCGCACGCCCTGAACATCTTTGGTGATCACTCCGACGTCATGGCCTGTCGCCAGACCGGTTTCGCCATGCTCGCCGAGGGTAACGTCCAGGAGGTCATGGACCTCTCGCCGGTGGCTCACCTTGCCGCCATCGAGGGTAAGACCCCGTTCCTTAACTTCTTCGACGGCTTCCGCACCAGCCACGAGATCCAGAAGGTCGCCATGTGGGACTACAAGGATCTTGCCGAGATGTGCGACATGGACGCCGTCCAGGCTTTCCGCGATCACGCGCTCAACCCTGAGCACCCGCATACCCGCGGCAGCCACGAGAACGGCGACATCTTCTTCCAGAACCGCGAGGCCTGCAACAAGGTCTACGACGAGCTTCCCGCCGTCGTCGAGGGCTACATGAAGAAGATCAACGAGAAGCTCGGCACCGATTACGGCCTGTTCAACTACTACGGCGCTCCCGATGCCGACCGCGTCGTCGTGTGCATGGGCTCCTTCTGCGACGTGCTCGAGGAAGTCATCGACTACCTCAACGCTCACGGCGAGAAGGTCGGCCTGGTCAAGGTTCGTCTGTTCCGTCCGTTCTCTATCAAGCACTTCGTCGACGTTCTCCCCGAGACCGTCCAGAAGATCGCCGTCATGGACCGTACCAAGGAGCCGGGTTCCATCGGCGAGCCGCTCTACCAGGACGTCGTCTCCGCTCTCTACGAGGCCGGCAAGACGGGCATCAAGGTCGTCGGCGGCCGTTATGGCCTGGGCAGCAAGGACACGCCTCCCGCGTCCGCGTTCGCTGTCTTCGAGGAGCTCAAGAAGGACGAGCCCAAGCGCGAGTTCACCATTGGCATCGTCGATGACGTGACCAACCTGAGCCTGCCCGAGGCCGAGGATGCACCCAACACCGCAGCCCCCGGCACCATCGAGTGCAAGTTCTGGGGTCTGGGTGGCGACGGTACCGTCGGCGCCAACAAGAACTCGATCAAGATCATCGGCGACCACACCGACAAGTACGTCCAGGCCTACTTCCAGTACGACTCCAAGAAGACCGGCGGCGTCACCGTCTCGCACCTGCGCTTTGGTGATTCTCCGATCCGTTCGCCGTACTACGTGACCAAGGCCGATTTTGTCGCTTGCCATAACCCCAGCTACATCGTTAAGGGCTTCAAGATGGTCCGCGACGTCAAGCCGGGCGGCACCTTCCTGGTCAACTGCCAGTGGAGCGACGAGGAGTTCGCCGAGCACATGCCCGCCGTGGCCAAGCGCTACATCGCGAACAACAACGTCAACGTCTACCTGATCGACGCTATCGACCTGGCCGCTAAGGTCGGCATGGGCAAGCGCACCAACACGGTGCTCCAGTCCGCCTTCTTTGCGCTGGCCAAGGTCCTGCCCGCCGAGGACGCCCTGCAGTACATGAAGGACGCGGCTACCAAGTCCTACATGAAGAAGGGCCAGGCTATCGTCGACGCCAACCACAAGGCCATCGATGCCGGCGCTACCGCCTTCCGTAAGTTCGAGGTTCCGGCCGACTGGGCTACCGCCGAGGATGCCGCTCCCGTCGAGCTCTCCGAGGAGATCAAGTCCGCTATCGCCCAGCAGGTCAAGAACCTGCTCGAGCCCATCGATCGCATGGACGGCGACAGCCTGCCTGTTTCCGCCTTCGTCGGTTGCGCCGACGGCCAGTTTGAGCTGGGCGCCTCCGCATACGAGAAGCGCGGCGTCGCCGTGGTCGTTCCCCACTGGGACGAGACCAAGTGCATCCAGTGCAACCAGTGCGCCTACGTGTGCCCGCATGCCACCATCCGTCCGTTCGCGATGACCGAGGACGAGGCTGCCGCCGCGCCCGAGGCTACCCGTACGCTCGACGCCATGGGCCCCAAGGCCAAGGGCATGAAGTTCACCATGGCCGTGTCCCCGCTCGACTGCATGGGCTGCACCAACTGCGTCAAGGTCTGCCCCAAGGGTGCCCTCGAGATGGTTCCCACCGAGCAGGAGATGGACCAGCAGCCTGTTTGGGACTACATGGTCGAGAACGTCTCCGAGAAGAAGGAGCTCATCGCGGCCAACGTCAAGGGCAGCCAGTTTAAGCAGCCCTACCTGGAGTTCTCCGGCTCCTGCGCCGGCTGCGCCGAGACCGCCTATGCACGTCTGGTGACCCAGGTTGCCGGCGACCGCATGTTCATCTCCAACGCCACCGGCTGCTCCTCCATTTGGGGCAACCCCGCTGCCACCGCTCCTTACTGCAAGGACAAGGACGGTCACGGCCCGGCGTGGAACAACTCCCTGTTCGAGGACAATGCCGAGCATGGTCTGGGCATGGCCGTTGGCTATGAGGCCGTTCAGCACAAGCTGATCGCCGCTACCCAGGACATCATCGCTGCCGATGGTCCGTCCGATGAGCTCAAGGCCGCCGGCCAGGCTTGGATCGACTCCGTCAACGACGCCGAGGCCTCCAAGACCGCTGCCGCTGCCTACGTTGCCGAGCTCGAGAAGTGCGGCTGCGACGCTTCCAAGGCGATCCTCGCCGACAAGGCTTACCTCACCAAGAAGTCCTTCTGGATCTTCGGCGGCGACGGTTGGGCCTACGACATCGGCTTCGGTGGCCTGGACCACGTCCTGGCTTCCGGCCACAACGTCAACGTCTTCGTCTTCGACACCGAGGTCTACTCCAACACCGGCGGTCAGGCCTCCAAGGCCTCGAACCTGGGCCAGGTCGCTCAGTTCGCCGCTGCCGGTAAGGTGACCAAGAAGAAGTCCCTGGCCGAGATCGCCATGAGCTACGGCTACGTCTACGTGGCGCAGGTCGCCATGGGCGCCAACCCGGCTCAGACCCTCAAGGCCATTCACGAGGCCGAGGCCTACGACGGCCCGTCTCTCATCATCGGCTACAGCCCCTGCGAGATGCACTCCATCAAGAAGGGTGGCATGCAGAACTGCCAGGCCGAGATGAAGAAGGCTGTCGAGTGCGGTTACTGGAACCTCTTCCGCTTCAACCCCGAGGCTGCTGCCGGCAAGAAGTTCTCGCTCGATTCCAAGGAGCCCGCGGGCGGTTATCAGGAGTTCCTGATGAACGAGGCCCGTTACGCTTCGCTGACGCGTTCCTTCCCCGAGCGCGCCGAGGAGCTCTTCAAGGAGAATGAGCAGGCCGCTATGGACCGCTATCAGCACCTGCTGAAACTCAAGACGGTGTACAACGAGGCCTAGGTCTCCCACCGCAGGATCTGAGGGCTAACCTTCGCGGACGTCCTCGGACATGAAAGAACCCCCGCTGCGCACTACGTGCGGCGGGGGCTCTTTCGTCCTGACGCTCCTATTTGGCAAGGCTTTTTTTAGAATCCATTTTTCGCTCCGCCTCGAAGGCCTGCCTGTCCCAATCGAGCGGAAGTCCGGCCTCGACCCATGCCTCGTAGGCCCTCCTTATGGGCTTGAGCTCCCTTTGGCCCCTCTCCAACATCGAGATGTACTTCTCGCTGGTGCCGAGTATGGATGCCGCCCTCACCTGGCTGACCCTCGCCGCGCGCCTGGCCGCCACGAGCTCCGACGCGTCCTCGGGCCTCCTGATCTCGTGCGGGTGCATCAGCGCACGGTATGCCTCCCTGGCCACGTAGCGCTTGAGGCACCTCATGACCTCCCTGTCGCTCTTTCCCCGTCCCCTGGCTCTCTCTGCGTACTCGGCTGTCTCGGGGTCGCGCATGACCCTCTGCCTCGCGATCTCGTGCAGCGCGCTGTTCGCCTGCCGGTCGCCGCCCCTGTTGAGCCTGTGCCTCACGGTCTTGCCGCTCGAGGCAGGGATGGGGCAGGCCCCGCATATCGCCGCGAACGACGCCTCGGAGCGCAGCCTGCCCGGGTTGTCCCCGGCCGCGACCGCGAGCTTGGCCGCGCTCACGGGCCCGCACCCGTACATCGCCAGCAGCGCGGGGCAGTTCTCCTCCAGGGACGCCTCGATCGCGCGCTCCATGTCGAGCGCGGCGTCGCGCGCCGCCGCCCACAGGTCCGCCAGCGCGCCGAGCGCGGCTCCCAGGGCGCCCTCGGCGCGCACGGAGGGGAGCTCCTCCATCAGCCTCGGCCCTCCCATGCCGCGGAACCTCGACCTGAGCCCCTCCGGCGCGGTGGTGAGCAGCGACCTCGCGGTGTTGATCGCCGAGGTCCGCGCCTTCACCGCCCCGGAGCGCGCCGCGAGCATGCAGCGCACCCCGTCGACCCACCCGTCCTGGCTCTTGGGGGTCCCGAGCTTCGAGCCGGACATCGCCGCGCGGGCGGCCCTCTCCGCGTCCGCCTCGTCGTACTTGCCCTGCCCCGGGCGCCTCCTCTGCATCCTCGCCGGGGAGAGCGCCTCGCGCACGGGCATCCCCAGCGACGCGAGGTGCCTGGTGAGGCCCGCCCCGTAGGACGACGTCCCCTCCATCGCGATGCAGGCCGGCTCCCCGGCGGCGGCTATCGCCCCGGCGAGCGCCTCGTAGCCCGCCGCGTCTGCGGGGAACTGCCTGGACAGGACCTTGCGGCCCCTCCAGTCCAGGACGCACAGCCAGTGCGAGTCGGCGTGGGTGTCGACCCCGCAGAAGACCGGCCCGCGGGCGCCGGGTGTCGATTCGGTTCTCATGTCTCGCTCCGTTCTTTCCGTGCTCGCCTGGACCGGGCAGACGGCACACTGACGGGGCGCGATAGAATGCGGTTGTTCGGGCCCGCGGTATCGCTCCATGCTCCTATTAGGTCATGCGGCGGTCTCGGCTCGCCGCGGGCCGCGCGGGACATGTCAGAAAACGAGGGCAGCCCCATGGGCGCCAGCGGAATGTGGGGTCACCGCGCGGTCCGCATCTGATGGTGTCGACGCCAATGGTATACGGATGCGCCATCGACG
The DNA here is from genome assembly GCA_963604655.1 of uncultured Ruminococcus sp. Lineage (GTDB taxonomy): Bacteria > Actinomycetota > Coriobacteriia > Coriobacteriales > Coriobacteriaceae > Collinsella. The sequence goes on along the minus strand of CAVCRP010000024.1, from coordinate 9,102 downwards.
TCTTCAATTAAGAAGATATCAGTGCGGAATGTCCGCGAAGGTTAGCCCTCAGATCCTGCTACGACTACGTCCTCGGATTGTGGGGCTGAATGAAGGACGTGGTTGCGGGGCCTTTTGTCCCCTTCGCTGTTTCGCGGCTTTGCCGCGAAACCTCGCGCCACTTTGGGGATGGATGGAGGTTTTGGCCGTTGCCGCCTTTTTGGAGCTCTTCTTTATTCCTTATGCTGGATGAAAAGCCCCTTGTTTTTGCAGGGGTGCATACTCAACTTATAAGTGCATAGAATCTCGTATAGTGCGAGTAAGATATTGCGCTGTCCGTTTTGTGTTTAGCAGAGATGTAGTTTGCATAATCCGACATAATCCTCGCTGCATTTAAATAAAGTTGCACGTAAATGGCGTAGATATGTCTGAGCTGGGGTTCTGTACGCTGAGCGGATAAAAACGACCGTTCACCGTTCCGCTATTTTCAAAATGAATAAAATGAGCGATAAAGAGAATATAAACCTTAATAAACTCGCGTATCGCACGGACGCGGGTTATTAATGGGTTGTAGGCCTTTTACAGAAAGGATTCCAGCAATGTCTAAGCCTCTTGGCAAGCCCGATCGTATTGTCGTCGCCCTTGGCGGCAACGCCCTCGGCAACAACCCCGTCGAGCAGATCGAGGCCGTGAGCAACACCGCCCACGCTCTCCTCGGTCTCATCGAGCAGGGCAACGAGATCATCATCACCCACGGCAACGGCCCGCAGGTCGGCATGATCCAGAACGCCTTCGCCGCTGCCCACGATGCCATCGGTACCCCCGAGATGCCGCTGCCCGAGTGCGGCGCCATGTCCCAGGGCTACATTGGTTATCACCTGCAGCAGGGCATCGGCCGCGAGATGCACAAGCGCTATAAGCGTTGGCACGCCGCCACCGTCGTCACCCAGATCGAGTGCGATCCGGATGATCCCGCGTTCAAGAACCCGACCAAGCCGATCGGCCCCTTCTACACCGAGGAGCAGGCCAAGGAGTTCATGGCCGAGGATCCCTCCAAGGTCTTCGTCGAGGACTCCGGCCGCGGCTGGCGTCGCGTCGTCGCCTCCCCCGATCCCAAGAAGATCGTCGAGGCTGACTCCATCCTCAACCTGCTCGACAACGAGTTCATCGTCATCGCCTGCGGTGGCGGCGGCATCCCCGTCGTCCGCGACTACGAGAACAAGGGTTGCTACAAGGGCGTTCCCGCCGTTATCGACAAGGACCTGGGCGGCGAGCTGCTGGCCGAGGACTGCGACGCCGACGTCCTGTTCCTGCTGACCGCCGTTGAGCATGTCGCCATCAACTTTGGCAAGCCCAACCAGGAGGAGCTCGAGGACCTCACCGCCGACGAGGCCGAGCGCCTGGCCGACGAGGGCCAGTTCGGCAAGGGTTCCATGGAGCCCAAGGTCCGCGCTGCCATCAAGTTTGCCCGTTCCCGCAAGGGCCGCACCTGCATCATCGGCGCCCTGGACAAGGCCGCCGAGACCATGGCCGGTCTCTCCGGTACCCGCATCCACGAGTAGTCTCTACTCTGTTGCCTCTCTCGTGGGCGCCAGGCAAAGCGCCCACAAACTAGCCTCTCTTCATGAGCCCCGCAGTCCGCTCCGGCTGCGGGGCTTTTGCTATTCACCTAGTCATTGGGGACAAACCCGGCACTTGGGGACGGTCCTTTCCTGCCGGCAGCTTGGGACAGTCCTTAATAGTCATTGGGGACGTTCTTAAACGACTAGCCAAACAAGAACGTCCCCAACGACTACTCATTTAAGTCTGTCCCCAATGACTGCCCAATGGCTGGGAAGGCGCATCCCACACCGACGCATTGCCTTCGGGCCCTCTCCCCAGGCTCTCCATAGCTCAGCTGGACTCCCCGCAACCTGTTCCGAGTTGGCGGAACGAGCGCGACGTGGAGTGTCATTCTTTACCGCGTTAGACTAGACGCAGGGAAAGGAGGAGGACATGGATGCTCGCGTCAAGCAGCTTGTAAATATGATCGAGGACGCTCAGCCTGTCGCTGTCGCGGTACTTGCCAAGCGTCTCGAGGTAAGCGAGCGCGCCGTGAGAAACTATATCCATCGCGCAAACGACAACCTTGCAGGAGTTGCACGCATCGTTGGCAGCAAGGGGCAGTATCGTATCGATGTTGCACGTGCAGATGAGCTTGCTCGCTTGCTAGACGGTGCGGCTCTGGCCCATCCGGGCATTCCTGATACGCGCGACGGCCGTGTGTCCTTCCTTCTTAACGACCTCCTCATGCGGTCCCAGTGGGTGACGATTGAGGAGTATGCGGATTTACTCTACGTTTCGGCGCGAACTCTGTCCAATGACATGCGTCTGGTAGAGCAGAAACTCGCCCAATTTGACTTAACGCTCGAAAAGCGCCCACGCTACGGAATCCGCGTTGCGGGCGGGGAGTCGCAGCGGCGCCTGTGCCTGGCCTCGCTGGTGAGGCCCGTGTTGCCCGACACCGACGATGCAAAGCTCGCCGAGCGCCTGCGGGCCATCGCCGCATGTGTGGACGATGCTCTGACGGCCTCGCCCGTCACGGTGAGCTCGCTGGCATCCCGCAATCTCATCATGCATCTTTACATTGCTCTTGGCCGCATCGAGCAGGGCTGCTATGTCCCAGCTGCAGAATCGGACGTTCAAAAACTGGAGGGAACGCGCGAATACGCCGCGGCTTTCCAGATTGCCGCAAACATCAAGGATGCCCTGGGCGTGAGCATGCCCCGAGAAGAGGTTGCCTTTATCGCAATCCATTTGCTCGGCAGGGGCACGGGCGTGCCCGAGAAGGGCTCTGCCGTTATCTCGGACGAGATGTGGGAGATTGCTTCCGAGATGGTACGTGCGGTCAACGATGAGTTTAGGTTTGACTTTAGCGGCGATCTTGAACTTCGCATGAACCTTGCTCGGCATATCGGCCCTCTGGGCTATCGCCTTGAATATCACATGCATATGGATAACCCCATGCTGTCCGATATCAAGACGAGGTTTCCGTTGGCCTATTCGATGGCAGCTGGCACCTCGCAGGTACTCGAGCGTCATTTTGGCAGCCAGCCCTCTGATGAAGAGCTCGGCTACATCGCCATGGCATTTGCCCTGGCCCTCGAGCAGCAAGCCGACCAGCCGCGTCGCAAACGCATCCTGATCGTGTGCGCCTCGGGAGCGGGAAGCGCCCGTATGCTCGAGCACCAGTACCGCAAGCAGTTTGGCATGTATATCGATTCGATTGAGACATGCGATGTCGCCCGCGTGGGAACGTTCGATTTTTCGCATATCGACTACGTGTTCACAACGGTGCCGCTCAACGTCAAGTTGCCCGTGCCCGTCCGCGAGGCCGATTTCTTCTTGGAGACGAGCGATGTCAACGCTATCCGCAAGGTGCTGAGCGACGACACTGCGCAATCGGACTCCGTGAGCTCTTTCTTTAGCCGTGCCCTGTTCTTCAACCGCGTTGAGGCGTCGTCGAAGCAGGCCGTTCTCCGATATCTCTCCGAGCGCGCCGTCGAGAGCGGCCGTGTCGATGCCCAGTTTGCCCAAGAGGTCGCCGAGCGCGAGAGCGCGAGCGCCACCTCGTTTGGCAATGGGGTAGCCATGCCCCATGGGATGCATCCCTTGAGCGCCGAGGCCTTTGTTACCGTGGGCCTGCTCGAACATCCCATTCTTTGGGACGAATACGGCCATGAGGTCGATATCGTCTTTATGGTGTCGTTTGCCCGGTCGGGCGGCGATGAGGCGCGGATCTTGAGCTCACTGCTCGCCGAGATCTTTATGGACCGCCAGGGGGTCGAGCGCCTACGCGAGCGCCGGTCCTGGCATGAGCTGATGGCGCTTGTGCAAGCGCATACGGCTTAAGACTTCTTTTGTCGATGACCCTGTCAGTCTACCTGCAATAAACCTCGAGGATTGCGGGCGGGAGATAGGCGTTTCGAATATTCAAGTACAAACCAAACATCACGGGAGAGGAGACCGTTATGGACGATCAGGGAACCGAGATGGTTTCGTTTCAGCTGGTCGCTGCAGCGGGAGAGGCACGCAGCCTTGCCTTCGAAGCCCTTGAAAAGGCAAAGGCGGGGGATTTTGACGCCGCCGCCAAACTCATGAAGCAGTCAAAGGATGCGGGAATCAAGGCTCACCACATCCAAACGCAGCTGCTTTCGACTGAGGCAGCGGGCGAGCATCTGTCGGTGGATGTGTTGCTGGTCCATGCTCAGGACCACCTCATGTGCTCCATGCTTGCTCAGGAGCTCGTGCAGGAGCTGATCTGCCTGTATGAGCGCACTGCAACCAAGAACGCCTAGCGGCGTGCGGTGACTATCCAACCAATCAATGCGAAGGGAATCCCTTATGAAGATCCTTCTTGTTTGCGCAGCTGGTCTGTCTACAAGCATTCTGATGAAGAAACTCGAGAAATATGCGGAGCAAAACGGCATCGAGCTCGATATCGATGCGGTGGGTATCGGCGAGTATCAGGAGACGTGCGCCAATTATGACGTGCTGCTCTTGGGGCCGCAGGTGTCCTACCAGCTCAACACCGTCAAGCAGGGGAGCGGTAAGCCGACCGCGGTCATCCCCGCACAGGACTACGGCATGGGCAACGCCGCCAACGTGCTGGCACTCGCCCAGTCGCTGTTGGGTTAGGAGGCAACCATGGAGAAGTTCATGACCCTGCTTCAGGAAAAACTGACCCCTATCGCCAATTTCTGCGGCACCGAGCGCCACTTTGCCTCCATGCAAAAGGGCTTTATGAGCGCGATCAGCTTCATCTTGGTATCTGCCGTCTTTATGATCCTCGCCAACCCGCCGGTCACGGCCGACCTGGTGGCGCAGGGCGGGTTCTGGTCCGTCTTTGGCCCTTGGCTCGATTTTGCCACGGCCAATAAGCTCACGCTGCTCATTCCCTTCAACATGACGATGGGCATACTGTCGGTGATCGTGACGTTCGCAATCGCCTATAACCTGGCGGGCACCTACAAGATGCCCAAGCTTAACGCCGGCATGACCTCGCTGGTGATGTTCCTGATCGCCGCGGCGCCGTCGTCCTACTACCAGCTTGCTGACGAGTCCGTGCTCCAGGCGGTCCCCTGCACCTATCTGGGTGCGCAGGGCCTGTTTACCGCCATCATCGTTGCCTTGGTCTCCGTCGAGGTCACGCGCTTCTGCCAGACCAAGGGCATCACCATCAAGATGCCCGATGGCGTGCCGCCGTTTTTGTCCGAAACCTTTGGCGCCATCGTACCTATGCTCGCCAACATCCTCATCTTCTTTGGCGGCAACCTGCTGATCCAGATGATCGATCCCGCGCTGTCCATCCCCTCGGTTATCGAGAAGCTGCTCGCTGCCCCGCTTTCCGTCGCAGTTGACTCTGTGCCCGGCGCACTGCTTATCTGCTTCATGACGCTGCTGTTTTGGTGCTTTGGCGTCCACGGCAACATGATCGTAATGCCCATCACCGCCCCGGTCACGCTTGCCGCCTTTGCCGCCAACGCCTCGCTCTATGCTGCCGGGCAGCCGCTTGAGTTCCACCCGGCGCTCATGTCGTTGGCCATCAACCTCATCGGCGGCACGGGTAATACGTTCTCTTTTGTGGCGCTCTGCGCGTTTAGGGCAAAGTCGCAGCAGCTCAAGGCATTTGGCAGGGCATCGATCGTGCCGAGCTTCTTCCGTATCTCCGAGCCCGCGATCTTCGGCGCGCCCATCATCTTCAACCCGATCCTCATGATTCCGTTTGTGCTAGGCGGCATGATCTCGGCCCTGCTGTATTGGGGTGCGGTCTCACTGGGTCTTGTCTCTAACTTCTACATCTTGGTGAGCGGCACGTTCCCCATCTTCGTTCAGGGCTTTGTCCAGTGCCTCGACCCGCGCATCTGGGTGTTTACGATCGTTTTGATCGTGGTCATGGCTGTGGTCTGGTACCCGTTCTTTAAGGTGTACGATAACCAGCTCCTGGCTCAGGAGCAGGAGAACGCCGCGGCAGCTTCTGCCGAGGATGCTGAGTAGCATGAGTTACTTTGACAGAACGTCTGCCGCCGGTATGCCCGAGGGCTTTTTGTGGGGTGGTGCCCTCGCCGCCAACCAGGCCGAAGGGGGCTGGAACGAGGGCGGCCGCGGCATGTCGCACTCCGACCTGATCCCACAGGGTTCCGACCGCTGGGATGTAATGTTTGGCAGGCAAAAGCCCGTGGACGATCCGGACAGGCTGTATCCATGCCGCTGGGGCAACGACTTCTTCCATCATTGGCACGAGGATGTCGAGCTCTTTGCCGAGATGGGCTTTAAGTGCCTGCGTCTTTCAATTTGCTGGAGCCGTATTTTTCCCACAGGGATGGAGACCGAGCCCAACGGCGAGGGCTTGGAGTTTTACCGTCAGGTATTCGAGGCGCTGCGCGAGCATGGAATCGAGCCGCTTGTGACGCTGTCGCACTACGACTATCCGTTGGCTCTGGTCGAGCGCTATGGTGGCTGGCAAAGCCGAGAGATGATCGAGCGGTATGCGCACTACGTCGAGACCGTCGGACGCGCGTACCAGGGCCTCGTGCGTTATTGGCTTACGTTCAACGAGATCAACAGCGTGGCGCTGTCCTATCTCAACGCGGGTGTCACGCTCGAGGATGAGCGTGACCGTGCAGCCGTGACCGCGGCGTTCTCGCACCATATGTTTATGGCGAGCGCTCGCGCTGTCGAGATTCTGCACAAGATCGATCCCGCAAACAAGGTGGGTTGCATGGTCGCTGCCGGTGCGACCTATCCGTACCGTTGTGCGCCCGAGGACGTATGGCTTGCGTATGAGGAGGACCGCGGCCGCTACTTCTACACAGACGTGATGGCTGCGGGCGCCTATCCTGCTTGGAAGCTGCGTGCACTCGAGAAAGAGGGTGTTCACGTGCCCTTTGAGCCGGGCGATACGGAGTATCTGGCAGAGCATACGGTCGACTTCATCTCGTTCTCGTACTATTGCTCGCGCTTGGTGTGCGCCGATGATCAGGTGATCGCCGAGAAGGCGGAGGGCAACGTGTTCCCGACACTGCGCAATCCGTACCTCAAGGATAAAGAGACTGCCTGGAAATGGCAGATCGATGCGCTGGGTTTGCGCGTGACGCTTGCCGGCTACCACGATCGTTACCATCTTCCGCTCTTTATCGCTGAGAACGGTGTGGGCGGACTCGATGCGCTGGAAGACGGCAAAGTCCACGATGCGTATCATATTGATTACCTGCGCAGGCATATTCTTGCGCTACGCGATGCAATTGTCGAGGACGGTGTTGACCTGATGGGATACACGCCGTGGGGCTGTATCGATCTGGTATCGGCCTCGACGGGGCAGATGAAGAAGCGCTATGGCTTTGTTTATGTCGATGCCGATGATACGGGCAAAGGCACGTTCGATCGCTACCGAAAGGACAGCTTCTGCTGGTATCAAAAGGTCATTGCATCAAATGGCGAGGACTTGAGTTAACCCTTGCAAGCCTGCTGCCCCCGCGGCCCGTTTCGGCCGCGGGGGCTTTTGCTATTTACCTAGTCCCCGATGAGACCCTCATTCTGTGGGTAGCCATTGGGTGTTCCTATAGTTTTGTCAACCGTCGGGGCTACTCCCGGTAGGGCACCCGGTCGCGCATCACGGCGTATATCGCCCTGAGCCGCTTCCTCGCGACGGCCTTGAGCGCCCGCCCGTGCCCCATGCCCCGCGCCCTGCAGGCCCGGTAGTACTCGCCGTAGCGCCCCGAGGACCTCACCAGGCTGTTGCACGAGAAGATCAGCAGGGACTTGAGCCTCGCGTCGCCGCGCCTGGACGCCCTGACCGACCTCACCGACGTGCCGGAGCTCCTCACCCTCGGGGCTATGCCGCAGTACGAGGCCAGGTGGTCGTGGTCCGGGAACCTCCCGATGTCGACCGACACCGCGAGCTGCGCCGCGGTCCTCGGGCCGATGCCGGGCACGGTGAGCAGGCACGCGTAGGTCTCGTCGCCCTCGAGCAGCGCCGCCGTCTCGGCCTCGAGGGCCCCGGCCTCGTCGAGGGCCTCCGATATCCGGGCGGCCAGGAACCTGACCTGCCTGTTCTCGGCCTCGACGAGCGCCGGCGGGGGCGCGGTGGAGGCGGCCGCGGCCTCCCCGGCGGCCTCGGCCCGCGGGCCCCCGGCCCCGGAGCGGGCGATCCCCCACGCCCCGCCGAACCCGGCGAGCAGCTCCAGCCACCGCCGGTCCGACAGGTCGACCGCGGCCTCGAGGGCCGGGCAGGACTCGAGCAGCACCGCGCGCAGGCGGTTCTTGTCCCTGGTCGCGCAGGCGACGACGTGGTCGCGCTGCGACGAGAGGGCGCGGGCGGCCTCGAGGGCCTCGCCGCGGCCCGGGACCCCCGACAGGGAGTCCGGCACGCCCAGGGCGGTCCGCGCGATCACCGCGGCGTCGCGCTCGTCGGTCTTGGCCTCGCCGGCGAACAGGCCCGCGGCGCGGCTGGCGGCGAGCCCGGGCAGGTGGGCGACCCCGAGCCCCGCGGCGCTGGCCCGCCTCACGGCGAGGGACCCTATGTTGCGGAACTGGTCGACGACGACGAGCGTGCCGGCGGGCGCGGAGGCGAACAGCGCGTCGAGCTCGGCCTCCCTGTTGCGGACGGGGGCGCTGGCCAGCACCTCCCCGTCGCGGTCGATCAGGCAGGCCCAGTGCGATGACTTGCCGACGTCCAGGCCGAGCACGGCCGCGGGTCTGGTGGATGGCGCTTTCACGGTGGTATCCTTCCGGTAGTCGTTCGACCGGATGGCCTCCCCCTCGGCACTCACATTACCAGCCGCGGCACCTGCCCGGCACTTTCCTATCAGCCGTCGGGGGCGGCGCGTCCCGCGCCGGCAGCACCCAACGGGCCCTCTCGGGGGCAGGGACGTTCGGCCGTGCGCGGGCGCCCGGTCGGCGGCCCGTTCTGGGCGCGCCTCAATCGTAGCCCGAGACGGTCCCGGGCTGACAATTTCGACTGTAATGGACGTTCTTAAACGACTAGTCATTTAAGTCTGTCCCCAATGACTGCGGAAACCCGGCACTTGGGGACGTTCCTTTTAATATGAGCAGGACATTGTCAAGAGGCAAAATCGGGCCTGG
>CAVCRP010000023.1:0-43465 GCA_963604655.1 uncultured Ruminococcus sp. | reverse complement strand
GATCGAGGAGTAGCCATGCATCTGCCCATCAGCTTGCAAGACATCACGTATGCCGAGAACTATCTGGCGCAGGGCGACCTGGCTACGGCGACGCCGCTGCTTGAGCGTCTGGTGGAGCTCGCCGAGGAGTATATCGACGCTGAGTGCAAGACGGAGGAGAAGCGCCAGTACTTTAGCTTCGACAGCAAGTTTGAGCGCCTGGCCTATCGCCGCGTGGAGAAGGATCCGCGCGAGCTGGTGCAGGTCGAGGTTCCCTTTGACCGCCTGTACTCCGACATGGCGTTTGCCTACATTCGCCAGCAGGATTATGTGAGTGCTCGGAATGCCCTGATGCAGGCCGTGCGTTGGGATCCCATGAACTGCAACTATCGCTTGGACTTGGCCGAGCTGTTCCGCGCGCTCGAGGATAAGCAGGAGTGGGCATCGCTCTCGTTCTCGGTGCTGGAGCGCGCGAGCGACGGTAAGTGCGCCGCACGCGCCTACACCAATTTGGGTCAGTACTTCTTGGAGCCCGAGACCGAGAACATTTCGGCTGCCGTGGGCTGCGCGCGTCTGGCGCTGCGCCTGGCGCCCAATGATGCGCATACGACGCGCCTGCTCAACAAGATCCATACCACCTATCCGGATGCCGCGGACGAGAGTGACGACCATGTGATGGGTGAGCTCGCCCTGCAGGGCGTGCCGACCTCGCCTTCGGCCGAGATCGCCATCTGCCTGATCATGTGCGCGACCGATGCTGCAAGCGACGGCGACAAGCAGGAGGCTACGCGTCTGACGGTCCGTGCCCGCGACCTGGTGGGCGAGGAGGCATGCGCGGCGATTATCAAGCTGGTGCGCGAGAGCGATGCCGAGCTTAATGCCGAGCGCAGGGCAAAGCGCGAGGCTGCGGGCTCAAACGCCGATGGCGCCAAGGAGGCCGGCGATGCCCAGTAAGCGCGAGCGCAAGCTCATTTCCAAGAATCGCTCGGCACATCACGAGTACTTTATCGATGAGACGTTTGAGTGCGGTATTGAGCTGAGCGGTACCGAGGTCAAGTCGATTCGCGAGCGCGCGTGCCAGATTACCGATACCTTCGCACTGATTCGTGGCGGTGAGTGCTGGCTCGTCGGTCTGCATATCCACCCTTATAGCCATGGTGGCGTGTGGAATCGCGATCCCGACCGTCGGCGCCGTCTGCTGCTGCACCGCAAGGAGATCGACTTTCTTGACGGCAAACTTCGCAACCGTGGTTATGCGCTGGTTCCGTTGGAGCTCTACTTTAATACCGACGGTCGCGTAAAACTGCTGCTGGGCCTGGGTCGCGGCAAGAAGCTCTACGACAAGCGCGAGGACATGGCCAAGCGTGATGTCCAACGCGAGATCGACCGCGCCCTCAAGGAACGCAACCGCTGACCGTCCTTCATAAGTTGCGGTGGAATACGGACTGGTTTGCCTGTTTGAGGGGCTATTCAGTCCCTATTTCACCGCAGCTGCGGGTGTCTCATCTTTCTTACTGTTCTGACACATATGTTTCAAAGGCGGCGTCCGTTATGGGCGCTGCCTTTTTTGTGGGTACATACATCCATGAGGTTCCAACCCGAGCTAGGGGAGTGATCGTTATGGACAAAACTGCGTTCTTTACCATGCCGAGCGGCCTGTACGTGGTGAGCGCCGCGGCAGACGGGCTGCGTGCCGGCTGCGTTATCAACACAGCGGTGCAGGTGACGTCCATGCCGCCGCGCATTTCGGTTGCAGTGAACAAGGACAACGTCACCTCGGGCGTCATCGCTTCGGCCAAAGCGTTCGCGCTGACCGTGATCGATCAGACCGCCGATATGCTCTACATCGGTAACTTTGGGTTCCGCACCAGCAGCGATTATGACAAGTTTGCCAAATACGAGACCCGCGAGACGGCTCTGGGCATGCCCTATGTGCCCGAGCACGCGGCGGCCCTGTTTAGCTGCCATTTGATCGACACTGTGGATGTTGGCACGCATCTGCTGTTTATCGGCGAGGTCGAGGATGCCGAGCGCTTGAGTGACGAGACGCCGCTCACCTACGATTACTACCATAAGGTCCTGAAGGGCAAGACGCCTCCGAAGGCGTCCTCGTATCAAGGCTAGAAATGTTTTAAAAATACTTGCATTATATTATTGAGAATCTATACTGATAAATGAAGTACATCACCAGTCGCGTTCGAGAGGAGAACATCATGGCTGAGGAGAAGAAGACGTATAAGTTCGTGTGCACCGTTTGCGGTTACGAGGTTGAGGTCGATACGCCCGAGCTGCCCGAAGATTACGTGTGCCCGGTTTGCGGCGTCGGTCCCGATCAGTTTGAGCTCGTCGAGGAGTAACTCGCAGACACACGGCTCGTATCAACGCATAGCTCTGTCCAAGGGCCTCGGTCGAATTCTCGGCCGGGGCCCTTTTCCTCCGTCCCCAAGGGATCACGGTTGCTGTTGGCCGATCCTGTCTGTTGTGAGTCCGGTCGACCTTTTGTCTTAATCTGTAACGTCTAACGGCTCAAAACGGGTCTTCCTGTTACAGATCGAGACAAGCCAAAACCGTCCGGCAGAAGGTCTCAATCTGTAACATCTAACGGTGGAAATTGGGTCCACTTGTTACAGATTGAGACAAACGGAGCTGTCCCTCGGAATGATCTCGATCTGTAACATCTAGACATCAAAAGCGGGTCTTCCTGTTACAGATCGAGACGTTTGCCTGGGTAGGTGCCCCGTCCCATTACATCCCTGTCAACAACACGACATCGAGAATCGTCACGATGGCACCAATCCCTACGAGCAGCGCGTTGAGCGGGCGCGAATTGGCGTATTTGCCCATAACGCGGGGTGAACTGGTGAGCCGTATGAGCACAAAGACCGTAATCGGCAGCTGAAGCGACAGCAGTGCCTGACTCCAGATGAGACCTTCAAAAGGATTTGGGACGACCAGGCACGCCGTCACTGCGCCGACGAAACAGGCCGCCACCCCGATCGAGGAATGTCGGTCGTGGATATCGTATTCCTCGTCGAACATGCCCGCAGTGATGGTTCCCGCCGCCATGCCCGCTGTCACGCTGCTCGATAGTCCCGCGAACAGCAGCGCTACCGCAAAGATGGTCGAGCTCGCCGGGCCCAAGATGGGGGAGAGCGTGGCCGCTGCGACGGCGAGGTCGTCTACGACCATGCCGTGCGCAAAGAAGGTCGTTGCGGCCAGGATGACCATGGCCGAGTTGATTGCCCAGCCCACGCCCATCGAAAAGAGCGTGTCGAAGAGCTCGTAGTGCAGACGTTCTTCGATAACTTGCTCGCCTTGGCCTTCGAAGTGCATGGATTGGATGACCTCGGAGTGCAGAAAAAGGTTGTGTGGCATAACGACCGCACCCAGGACACTCACGATAATCGTTGCCGAGTCGGCAGGCATGCTGGGGGTGATCCAGCTTGCGGTTGCTTGCGGCCAGTCGACTTTGACCAGCGCGAGCTCTGCTAAAAACGAGAGTCCCACCACACCCACGAAGGCGATGATCCAGCGTTCGGCGCGCTTGTAGGAGCTCGTCATGAGCATCGCCATCGATACTGCCGCCACGATGACGCAGCCCGCGCGCGCGGGCAGCCCAAAGAGCATTTGAAGGGCAATCGCGCCACCCAGGACTTCGGCCATGGCGGTGGCGACAGTCGCGAGATAGGCACTGGCGAGTACCGTGCGTCCAACGAAGCGGGGGAGGTAACGTGTCGTGGCCTCGGCAAGGCAGGCGCCCGTGGCGATACCCAGGTGCGCCGCGTTGTGCTGCAGCACAATGAGCATAATCGTGGACAGCGTGACGATCCACAGCAGCGCGTAGCCAAACTGCGAGCCCGCGGCCATATTGGAGGCCCAGTTGCCCGGGTCGATAAAGCCGACGGTCACGAGCAGCCCGGGGCCGATATGCCGCGCAATGTCTAGGCCTCCGTGACCACCGGTGCGCCGGGAACCAAAGTGTTGTTTGAGATGGTTGAGCATGGTGCGCTCCTGTGTATGGGCGGCGTGACGTCGCATCTGGGCCGTGCGGCGCCACGCGTCCGTTTTGGGTTGGGGCTACTTGTGTGCTTTGCCCTGATTGGCCACGGCGTCGATCTTGGCGGCGATGGTCGCCGGGTCGCCGATGTAGCGCTTGTCGAGGACGTTGAAATCGGTGTCGAAGGTGTAGACGAGCGGCACGCCGGTGGGGATGTTGACCTTGAGGATCTCCTCGGGCGTGAGGTGCTCGAGCTTCATGACGAGTGAGCGCAGGGAGTTGCCGTGTGCGGCGATGAGTACGCGCTTGCCGGCGAGCATCTGGGGGCGAATCTCGTCTTCGAAATAAGGCCAGGCGCGGGCGATCGTGTCCTTGAGGCACTCGGTATAGGGCAGCTGATCGGGCGCGACATCACGGTATTGCTCCTGGGTGTGGGGGTCGCGACTGTCGCCCGGCTCGAGCGCCGGCGGGCAGACATCGAAGGAACGGCGCCAGATGAGCACCTGTTCGTCGCCGTGCTCTGCCGCGGCATCGGCCTTGTTGAGACCCTGCAACGCGCCGTAGTGGCGCTCGTTGAGCTTCCAGGATTTAATGACGGGCAACCACTCGCGATTCATTTGGCCGAGCACGATGTTGAGGGTGTGGATCGCGCGCTTGAGGCGCGAGGTGTAGCAGACGTCAAAGTCGAAACCGGCTTCTTTGAGGGCTCGACCGCCTGCTGCGGCTTCTTCGCGGCCCGTGTCGGTGAGCTCAACATCGGTCCAGCCGGTGAACAGGTTGAGTTTGTTCCACTCGGATTCTCCGTGACGGATAAGGACGAGCTGCATCGTCTGCTGGTCTGCTTGGTGCGCCATAGGGGCCTCCTTGATCTGGCATGGTGTGCGTGCCGTTTGCTTGACGCCGCAAAGGATACCCGTTTTAGGTCAAAAAGTTAACCGAGACTAACAAAATTGTTGTATTTGAATGGGATGGTGAAAGGGGGCTGCCGAAATGTCTCGATCTGTAACAACTAGGGATGGAAATTGGGCCTAGGTGTTACAGATCGAGACAGGAAGAAATGGTCCTATGGAATGTCTCTCGAAAACATCTCAATCTGTAACAGTTAGTCGTCGTAATTGGGCCTTCCTGTTACAGATTGAGATGTTTGAAGTGGTGAGCTAACAGGCCGAACTTGGGGCCTATGTTGTCGCCCTTGAGGTCGGCGGTGTCCACTCGTGGGGCGTGCGTTACGCGATTGTTTCGAAACGGGTGGGAAACACAACGGGCCGGCGATGCTCCTACTATGCCTATTCAACTGACTGTCTAAATATCTAGGGGAGGATCGCGATGCAGGCAGATTCCGCTCAGCAGCAGGGCCTTTATCGCCCCGAATTCGACCACGATGCATGTGGCATCGGCGCGCTTGCCGATATCAACGGTGAGCGCCATCACCAGATTCTGGACGATGCGCTGTCCATTCTGGTCAACTTGGAGCACCGCGGCGGCACGGGACTCGAGAAGAACACCGGCGACGGCGCCGGTATCCTGTTCCAGGTTCCGCATCACTTTTTCCGCAAAGAGGCTCAAAAGTGCGGCCAGATTCTGCCGGCAGAGGGCGACTATGGCGTGGCCATGCTGTTCTTCCCGCAGGACGACAAGGGCGTAGAGGATGCCCGTCGCGTGTTTGAGGAGGGCTGCGCCGAGGCCGGCGTGCCGCTGCTCTTTTGGCGCGAGGTGCCCGTCGACCCGCACGACTTGGGCGAGACGGCACGCGCCTGCATGCCTACTATCCTGCAGGCCTTCCTGGGCCGTCCGGACGACACGCTCGCCGGCGATGCCTTTGAGCGTCGCCTGTACGTGTGCCGCCGCACCATCGAAAAGAAGGCCGATGCCGAGTTTGCCCTGCGCGACAAGATCTTCTACGTGTGCTCCATGAGCTCGCGCACTATCGTGTACAAGGGCATGCTCGTCGCCACGCAGATGCGCCGCTTCTTCATCGATCTCAACGATGCCGCCGTCAAAACGGCCGTGGCGCTCGTCCACTCGCGCTACTCCACCAACACCACGCCCAGCTGGGAGCGTGCGCACCCCAACCGCTTTATCATCCACAACGGCGAGATTAACACCCTCAAGGGCAACGTCAACTGGATCCGCGCCCGCGAACCCAACCTGTACAGCCCCGTGCTGCAGCACGATCTTGAGCGCGTGATGCCCATCATCAACCGCGAGGGATCCGATTCCGCGATTCTGGACAACGTGCTCGAGTTCCTGGTCATGAACGGTCGCCCGCTCACGCGTGCCGCGTCCATGTTGCTGCCCGAGCCGTGGGACCACAACGACAGCCTGAGTGAGGAGCGCCGCGCCTACGACGCTTACCAGTCCATGCTCATGGAGCCGTGGGACGGTCCTGCCGCTATCGCCTTTACCGATGGTCGTACCCTGGGCGCCGCCCTCGACCGCAACGGCTTGCGCCCCGCCCGCTACTACGTGACGCGCGATGGCCGCTTTATGCTGGCAAGCGAAGTGGGCACCATCGAGGTACGCCCCGAGAACATCCTGACGAGCGGCTGCCTGGGACCGGGCCAGATGCTCGAGGTCGATTTTGCCCGCGGCCGCGTGATCTACAACGACGAGCTGCGCGCCCGCTATGCCAAGGAGAAGCCCTACCGCGACTGGATTGCCGAGGAGACGCTGACCGTCGACGCGCTCGATGAGCCCGCCGCGCCCGCGCCCGCCGAGGATGCCGAGGTGCCCGCCGCTGTGCGCATGGCCAAGCTCGGCTACCACTGGGATGACGTCGACGAGGTCGTGCGTCCTATGGCCCAGCAGGGCAAGGCCCCGCTCGCCTCGATGGGCATCGACGCGCCGCTGGCTTGCCTGTCCAAGAAGACGCGTTCGTTCTTTGACTACTTCTATCAGCTGTTCGCTCAGGTCACGAATCCTCCGATCGATGCCCTGCGCGAGCACATGGTGACTTCGACCACGCTCTACCTGGGCAACCACGGCAACCTGCTCGAGGATTCCCGCACGGCCTGTCAGCTGGTGCGCTTGGAGCGCCCATTGCTCAACGAGGAAGAGTTCGAGCATATCTGTGCCATCGATCGTGTTGGCTTTAAGACCCGCCGTTTCCGTGCCGTCTACCGCCGCGATGCCGGCGAGGGCGCGCTGCAGGCTGCGCTCAAGCAGCTTGCCGAGGACGTTGAGGCTGCGGTCCGCGATGGCGTGAACATTGTGGTGCTGAGCGATCGTGTCGGAGCGGGCGAGGTGCCCGTGCCGTCGCTGCTTGCCGTGGGCTGCGTGCACAACCACCTGATCCGCGCCGGTGTGCGTACCTTTGCCGATATTGTGGTGGAGTGCGGCGACGCCGTGTCTCCGCACGACTTTGCGGCACTGGTGGGCTACTCCGCGAGCGGCATCTATCCGTACAACGCGCATGCGTGCATCCGCGATCTGGCGGCACGCGGCGACCTGGACGTGACGGCCGAGCAGGGCATCGCCAACTACAACAAGGCTGCGACCGCCGGCATCGTTTCCATCATGTCCAAGATGGGCATCTCCACGGTGCAGAGCTACCATTCGGCGCAGATCTTCGAGGCCGTGGGCTTTACGCCCGAGTTCGTCAACGCGTGCTTCGCCGGCACGGTGAGCCGTGTGGGCGGTATGGGTGTCGAGGACGTTGAGCGCGAGCAAAACGAGCGCTACGACGCCGCGCTCGCTATCCTTAAGAGCCCGGCTCCCGATCAGCTGCCCACGCTGGGTTTGACCAAGTGGCGTCCGCTCGGCGGCGAGGATCACCTGATCGACCCTCAGGCCGTCTACCTGCTCCAGACCGCCTGCCGTGAGGACAGCTACGACACCTTTAAGGAGTACAGCGCCCGTCTGCACCGCACCGGCCGTGCCGTGCGCCTGCGCGACTTGCTGGACTTTGACGACAGCGGCCGCACTCCGGTGCCGATCGACGAGGTCGAGCCCGCGCTCAACATCGTCCGCCGCTTTAACACCGGCGCCATGTCGTACGGCTCCATCAGCAAGGAAGCGCACGAGTGCATGGCCATCGCCATGAACCGCCTGCACGGCCGTTCCAACTCCGGCGAGGGCGGTGAGGATCCGCGTCGCGAGACCCCGCTGGCTAACGGTGATTCCAAGAACTCCGCGATCAAGCAGGTGGCAAGTGCGCGCTTTGGCGTGACGAGCCGCTACCTGTGCAGCGCCTTCGAGATTCAGATCAAGATGGCCCAGGGCGCCAAGCCCGGCGAGGGTGGCCACCTGCCCGGCAAGAAGGTCTACCCCTGGATTGCCGAGGTCCGTCAGTCCACGCCCGGCATCGGCCTGATCTCGCCTCCGCCGCATCACGACATCTACTCCATCGAGGACCTGGCCGAGCTCATCTTTGACCTTAAGAACGCCAACCCCGGCGCACGCGTGTCGGTCAAGCTGGTCAGCGAGGCCGGCGTCGGCACCATCGCCACCGGTGTGGCCAAGGGCGCTGCCGACAAGATCTTGATCAGCGGCCACAATGGCGGCTCGGGTGCCGCTGCTCGCGATTCGATCTGGCACGCCGGTCTGCCGCTGGAGCTTGGCCTTGCCGAGGCCCAGCAGACGCTGCTGCAAAACGGCCTGCGCTCGCGCGTGGTGCTCGAGGCCGACGGTAAGCTCATGGACGGCACCGATGTTGCCGTCGCCTGCCTGCTGGGCGCCGAGGAGTTTGGCTTTGCGACCATGCCGCTCATCTCGATGGGCTGCCTCATGCAGCGCGACTGCCAGCAGGATACCTGCCCCGCCGGCATCGCCACGCAAAACTGCCGCTTGCGTCGCGGCTTCCGCGGCAAGCCCGAGCACGTCGAGCACTTTATGCTCTTTGTTGCCGAGCAACTGCGCGAGGTCATGGCGAGCCTGGGCTTCCGCGCCGTCGACGAGATGGTCGGCCATCCCGAGTGCTTGCGCCAGATCGAGGTCCCGGGCAACCGCAAGGCTAACCTGCTCGATCTGACGCCCGTGCTGGCAAGCGCGACCTGCGAGTTCGGTGCCCACATCCCGGGTGCCGACGGCCGTCACTTCCTGCCCCAGATGGCCGCGGACAGCGAGCTCGACAAGACGCTCGACTCCACGTTGTTTGTGCCCTATACGGCCGATGCCCGTGCGCACCTGCGTCCGATACGCTTCCGCGCCGATATCGCCAACGTCAACCGCTGCGTCGGCACCATCTTGGGCAACGCGGTGACCAAGGCGCATCCCGAGGGCCTGCCCGCCGGCTCCATTACCATCGATTGCGATGGTTCAGCCGGTCAGAGCTTTGGCGCCTTCCTGCCGCGCGGCATTACGCTCAACGTGTGCGGCGACGCCAACGATTACTTTGGCAAGGGCCTTTCGGGTGGCGAGGTGTCGGTGCGCCCCAACCCGCATGCGACCTACAAGTTCGACGAGAACATCATCGTGGGCAACGTTGCGTTCTTTGGCGCCACGAGCGGTCGCGGCTTCATTAACGGCCTGGCAGGCCAGCGCTTTGGCGTACGCAACTCCGGTGCCACCGTGGTGGTCGAGGGCTGCGGCAACCATGGCTGCGAGTACATGACGGGCGGTCTGGCGCTTATCCTGGGTGAGGTCGGGCAGAACTTCGCCGCCGGTATGACGGGCGGCGTGGCCTATGTCTTTGACCAGTACGGCACGCTCGATGCCCGCGTGAACCACGAGAGCGTTGAGCTCAAGGCCCCGACGGCCGGCGAGCTGGAGCAGGTCCGTGCGCTCATCCAGGAGCACGTGGACGCGACGCAGAGCCCGCGCGGCATCAAGCTGCTCTACAGCTTTGAGACGATGAGCAAGCACTTTGTGAAGGTCATTCCGACCGAGTACGAGCGTGTGCTGGCGATTGTCGCCGCCGCCGAGGCCGTCGGCAAGACGCATGCGCAGGCCGAGGAGCTGGCGTTTGACATTGTGACCGGTCGCGCCGACGCTGCCGATGTCGCTCGCTTTGATGTGGCGGGTGGCGCCACTGGTGCTGTGACCGCCGCTGCTGCCAGCTCTGTTGCTTCGACCAAGAAGGAGGCGTAAGTGCCATGGGTAAGCCCGGTGCTTTTCTTGATATCGATCGCGTGACCCACGAGCTGCGCCCCGTGGATGAGCGCAGCCGCGATTTCGACCCGCTATACGTGGAGCTCGACGCCGACGCGCGTCGCGCCCAGGCGAGCCGTTGCATGATGTGCGGCGTGGCGTTTTGCCAGATGGGCGCGAGCTTTGGCAAGGCGCGTCCGAGTGGCTGCCCGCTGCACAACCTGATTCCCGAGTGGAACGAGCTGATGTACCGCGGCCGCTGGGACGAGGCGGCCGAGCGCCTGTCGCTTACCTCGCCCATGCCCGAGTTCACGAGCCGCGTGTGCCCGGCACTGTGCGAGGCCGCGTGTAACCTGGGTTCGGTCGACGGTCAGCCCACGACGATTCACGACAACGAGCGTGCGATCAGCGACCATGAGTGGGCCAACGGCGGTCCGCGTCGCTTTGAACCGGCGGGGGAGGGAGCGCCTACGGTTGCCGTGGTGGGCACCGGCCCTGCTGGCCTGGTGGCCGCATGGGAGCTTGCCCGTCGCGGCGCCCGCGTGACGGTGTTTGAGCGTGACGACCGCCCGGGCGGCCTGCTCATGTACGGCATCCCCAACATGAAGCTCGAGAAGTCCGTGGTTGAGCGCCGCGTGGCGCTCATGCGTGAGCTAGGCATTGTGTTTGAGCTGAACGCCGATGTAAGTGATCCCAAGGTTGCCGCCAGGCTCGACGACTTTGACGCCGCCGTGGTGGCTGCCGGCGCCCGTGCTCCGCGCGGTCTTTCGGCTGCGAACATCGACGCTCCGGGCGTGGTGTACGCCGTGGACTACCTGACTGCCTCGACCGTCTCGGTGCTCGACGGCGGCGAGCCCGCCATTGACGCGCGCGGTCTGGATGTCGTGGTCATTGGCGGCGGCGATACCGGCAACGACTGCGTGGGCACCGCGGTGCGCCAGGGTGCACGCAGCGTGCGCCAGTTTGAGTTCTTGCCGGCGGCGCCCGATAAACGCACGGCGAGCAACCCCTGGCCGCAGTGGCCCAACGTCAAGAAGACCGACTATGGCCAGCAGGAGGCTATCGCTGCCATGGGTGGCGAGATGCGTGCCTGGGGCGTGGATACGCTTGAGGTTTTGCTGGACAAGAAGGGCGCCGCTGCGGGGCTGCGCGTGGTCGACCTGGATTGGTCGGCTGGCAAGCCGGAGCGCATCGCGGGTTCCGAGCACGAGGTGCCGGCGCAGTTGGTGCTCATCGCCTGCGGCTTTACCGGTCCCGAGCATGGCGTGTTTGATGCTGTCCGCGTGCCCGTTGCCACTGCCGGCCGTCCGCTGCCGGTGATGGCTGCCGAGGGCTCGCACCTCGCGGCTCGCACGGACGGTGTCGCCGCGGATGCCACGCCGGTGTATGTGGCCGGTGACGCCCGCAACGGCAGCTCGCTCGTGGTGAACGCCATGGCCGATGCCCTGGCCTGCGCCGCCGAAGTCGCCGAGGCGCTAGAGCTGTAGGGTAGTCATTTAAGAACGCCCCCGATGGCTGGCATTGGGGACGTTCTTTTTTGTCTAGTCGTTGGGGACACTCTTTGCAGAGCGCCTGTTCGTTTGTCGACGTGTGAGTGTTCATTCGTCGACGTTTGCGCCTGTCGCGCTCTGCTGTTTCTGTGGTGGCCTGGGTGGTGCGGCTCAAAAGAGCGGGTTCGCTGTCTATGCCTACCTGTGGTTTCTTTGCAGTGCGCTCATTCGGTCAAGTGCTCCGTCAAGTGTTTGGTCAGCATCTGGTTTGCAGCCAGAGGCCCATTTTGCCCGTGCTGGCCACGGTCGTCTGTCCTCCTCGTAAGCTCAAATTGAGGTCCATCAGTTTGAGGAGGATGCCATGACTGACCATGTTTTTGACCGAGCGCAGCTGGTCGAAGCCGTCGGCAACGATATTGCCGATATGGCTCACTTTTGGATGCTGCGGAAGTTTCAATTCCTAGAGCCGGCTCGCGAGCAATTCGAGATTATTGTCGACCCGTGGCTCAGCTATTGCGCCGAGCCCTCACAAAACGAAATCATGGCCTACAACATGGCATTCACCGATTGGCTGCTCTTTGAGCGCCCCTATCGCCATGGCGCGACGTTGCTGGAGCTGTATGTTGAGGAACCGCCGGCCTCGCTTGCGCCTGCCTCGCTCAAACGACTCGAGCAAGTGCGCGATACGCAGTATTTCTCGCGTTTTGGCATTTTGGACAAGGATCCTGCAACAGGCATGGTTGCGCTGAAGGATACGCGCACCGACCGCCGTTTTGATGTCTACGACCCGCATATCGTGCAAAAGGAGCATTGGAGCGATGGCGCGATTGCGGCGCGCCTTGCGTGCGTGGACGATGTCTGGCTGACGGCGGGGCAGCTCTACCTGTATGACATCGCGCGCCTGAGCGACACGGCGATCGATGGGCCGGGAGCGGTGCATCCGGAGGACCTGCAGGACGGTTTTGACACCTCGTGCATCAGTTTCTTCCTGCGTCTAGTCCGCGACATCATGGGGGCTCAGGGGCGATACGTGAAGTCGCTCAACATCTACGAGCAGGAATGGGAGTAGGGGCGGGGTCGGTGCCGGCTTGTCTTGAGCTGTAACGTTTAGGGGCCGTTTGGGGCCGTAACTGTTACGGATTGAGATGGACTGGCGCGGGCTGTCCGAATGTCTCGATCTGTAACAACTGGAGGTAATTCTGGTCCGTAACTGTTACAGATCGAGACTGAAGGTTGGCTGCCGATGAATTATCTCAATCTGTAACATCTAGCTGCTAAAAACCGGTCTACCTGTTACAGATTGAGACAAAGGGTTGGACCGCTGCCGAAAGATCTCGTTCTGTAACATCTGGAGGCTCAAATGCCGTCTTCTTGTTACAGATTGAGATGTTTGGCGCGGCGGGCAACAGAGACAATGACTCGTTTGTCTGATGTGGTGGTGATGAATGTGTCCGGTACCGTCTGCAAGCGCAGGCATACGACTCGCAACACGCTGGCGCGAAATAGGATGCTCGCCCGGTTGAAGGATTCGGCTGAGCGAGGAGTGCTGCTTACAACCCACGACAATGCCGAGCTCATGTGGCTGCGGCGGCATGTGGGAACCGATGATATTGCGGAGCCCGAACCGTATCTGTTCTGTTTTCGGCATGATTGGGATTCGTTGACGCCGCCGGAGCGGGCGCTGCGGACCATCAAAGGACTTGCGGCGTTTCATCCCGATTGGGCGTTTTGGGGCTATGACGCGGCGCTCCTGTGGGGGCTAGAGGTGCCGAACGATTTGCTTGGTCCGCGTTTTCTTGTTAAGACGGGCTGTACCGCGGCGCTGAGCGGTGGGTGCAGGTTGCTGCGCCCGCAGATGGCGGGTGCGCTCGAGCGTGTCGACGGTGTGCGGGTGACGCCGTTTTGGCGCACGGTGGAGGATTGCCTGCTACGGGCGCCGTTTTCGTATGGGTTGGCGATTGCCGATTCTGCCTTGCGGGCGAAAGGTTCGTCGCGCGATGAGCTGCGTGAGCGACTACGTTTTGATTGTGAGGACAGACGTGGATATCGCAGGGCGCAGGTGATCGCATCGCATGCGGACGGACTGTCAGAAAATGGCGGTGAGTCTCGCTTCCGGGCGTTCTTTATTGCGTACGGATTTCCGGTGCCTCAGTTGCAAGTGGAGTTTCGCGATCCGCTCGATTCGAGCCGGGTGTTTCGCGTCGACTACTTCTGGACGCTCGAGGACGGGACGTGCGTGATCGGCGAGCTCGACGGAAAGGGGAAGTATACGCTGCAGGCCGGCGAGGGCCGGAAGTCCGTCGACCCGTTTGTGGCGGAGCGCCAACGAGAATCTCATCTGACAATGCTCGGACACAAGGTGCTTCGGTTTACGTTCGATGAGCTCAAAAACCCAGGAAAGCTGGTCGAGAAGATGAGGTTGGCAGGCATTCCTCAGCAGGCTGAATTGACTGAGGAGTGGAGGAAGCGGTGGTACGGGCGCTGAGGTGAGCCGCGCTGGCCCCGTTCATCCTCACATTCCCCTCTTTTATCCGTTAACCGATATGTGCGGCTTTAGTCTGCTGCATTAGGTGATAATGGACAAATGTTGAAGTTTTCTGAGGGGGAGGAGCTCGATATGGCATCTGCCGATCGTTCCACGTTGTTTATCAATGCGACCATTCTGGATGGTTCGGAGCATATGGAGCCGCAACCCGATATGGCCGTGACTGTTGAGCGCGGCGTCATCACCTGGATGGGGCCGAGTGCTGTGGCGCAGGCGCCCGCGGGTGCCGAGGTTATCGACCTGGGCGGTGCGTATCTCATGCCCGGTCTCATCAATATGCACGTGCACCTGTGCGGCTCGGGCAAGCCTGTCTCGGCCGGCAATGCGGGAGCGCTGATGAAGAAGCTCGATAATCCCGTGGGGCGTGCCATCGTCCGCCGCATCCTCAAGGGCAGTGCCCAGCAGCAGCTGGCAAGCGGCGTGACCACGGTGCGCGGCGCGGGCGACCCGCTGTTTGCCGACATTGCCGTGCGCGACGCTATCGACGCCGGTAAGTATCAGGGTCCGCGTCTGGTAGCGCCGGGAACGGGCGTCACGGTGCCGGGCGGCCATGGTGCGGGCTTGTTCGCCCAGGTGGCCAACAGCCCCGTCGAGGCAGCCGAGCAGGTGCGAGACCTGTATGCGCGCGGTGCCGATGTCATCAAGCTGTTCGTGACGGGCGGCGTTTTCGATGCGACCGAGGTGGGCGAGCCGGGCGTGCTGCGTATGCCGGTGGAGGTTGCCGCGGCGGCGTGCAAGGCGGCGCACGAGGTGGGCCTGCCGGTTATGGCCCATGTCGAGAGTACCGAGGGCGTGAAGGCCGCGCTTGAGGCCGGCGTCGATACGATCGAGCACGGTGCCCCGATGACGCCCGAGATTCTGGATCTGTATCACGGTGCCGCGGGTACCCAGCTTGAGGGCCGCGCGCCGAGCGTGACCTGCACGATTAGCCCGGCGCTGCCGTTTGTGCTGCTCGACCCGAAGAAGACCCATTCGACCGACACGCAAAAGAAGAACGGCGACATCGTGTGCTCGGGCATTATCGAGAGCGCCCGCGCCGCGCTGGATGCCGGCGTTAAGGTGGGCCTGGGTACGGACTCGAGCTGCCCGTTCGTGACTCAGTACGACATGTGGCGCGAGGTGGCGTACTTTGCCAAGTACGTGGGCGTGAGCAATGCCTTCGCGCTGCATACGGCCACGCAGGTCAATGCCGAGCTCCTGGGGCTGGGCGGCGAGACCGGTACGATCGAGTGCGGCAAGGCCGCCGATATCCTGGTGACGCGTAAGAATCCGCTCGATGACCTGTACACTCTGCGTGAGCCGACGCATGTGATGTGTCGCGGTGATCTGGTACGCAAGCTCAAGGTGAAGCGTATTCCCGAGGTGGACGCCGAGCTCGACGCGATTATGGCCATGCCTGCCGAAGCGCTGGCTGAGGAGCTGGCCCGCGACGGTGTGGCGTAGATGTGACAAAGGGGCAGCTCCGTTGCCGCATGCAAAAAGCCGAGGTCTCAACACGAGGCCTCGGCTTTTTTATCGAACAAATACTTAAGATTTGGGACAAACAAACCTGATTAATTTGTCCCGCGTGCGGGCGCTAGGAGCGGGTTTCCATCTTGGCGTGGCACTTGGGGCAGGTGACGCGGATCTTGCCTTTGCCCTTGGGGACGGAGAGCATCTGGCCGCAGTTGGGGCACTTGAGGTATGCCGTGGTCTTGCGTCCCTTCCACATCTTCTTGGCCGTGCGCTTGGCGCGCTCAAAGTCTTCCTTGCTCGTTCCAGCCGCGCGCGAGGTGCTGGCCGCTGCAGCGCCGCCGCCCAAGCTGGCGACAAACTTGCCCAAGCCGGGGACGTTCGCGGTCGCGGCGACAAAGGCAGCGTTTTCCTTGCGACGCGCATCGATGTTTTTGGACAGGCCGCGCAGCACGCCAATCACGATTACGGCGATGGCAATCCAGCTGAGCCACTGGATGTGGGCTATCGATCCGATCATCGCGATGACAATGCCGGCAAAACCCATCACGATGGTGAGTTCATCGGCACCATTGCGGCCCTTCATAAAGTCATTCATGCAAATTGCCTTTCGTTCGATATGCTGCACGCCTTTATACCCGATTTAGAGCAAGGGGGACAGGTCAATCTGCACCAAGGTGGTGCAAACGTACCTATCCCCGATACACCAAGATGGTGCAAAGAAGTCTGTCCCCAATGCCCCAATTACTTGGAGAGCTTGTCGACGACGCGCTCGATCTCGGCGAGCTTGGCGGCCTTGAGGTCTTCGTCGCCCGATTCGATTGCCGAAGTCACGCAGCCCTCGATATGTGCCTTGAGTACGTCGGCGTTGATGCGCGCAAGGAGCGCCTGTGTGGCCATGAGCTGCGTGGAAATATCGACGCAGTAGCGGTCCTCCTCGACCATCCGCAGGATGCCGTCGATCTGACCGTGTGCCGTCTTGAGCATGCGGGTCACCGATTTGTGGTCTGCCATCATGGCGAGTCCTCGTTTCTGGTCGGGGGGTCGAATGCCTCTGGTAGCTGCTAGGCGGCGGTTACGGACAGGGCGTGGAATTTCTCGCCCGCGCCCTCGACGGCGGCAGCGAGCTGCTCGGCGGTCACGGTGTCGGCGCATTCCACCTGGACGGTCTGGGTCTCGTGATCGGCATCGGCATCGGTCACGCCTGCCACGTTGAGCAGCGCGGTCTCTACCTTGGCATCGCAATGGCCGCACATAAGACCAGAAGTTTTGATCGTGTAACGCATGGGTGTACTCCTTATCGATTGAGATTATCTGACAGTTTAGTCGTGAACAAGGTCATCTTAAAGGTGCGTTGAGGTGCCCGAGATTGCCCCGAAAGAGGAGCGAAGCGTACTTGGGTACGCGAGCGACGGTTTGAGGGGCAAGGTCGGGTGCCTCAGCGCGCCGTCTTGGGCTTAAAGGATTTCAGGCGCAGTGCATTGGACACGACGCACACGCTTGACAGGCTCATTGCTGCGGCGCCGAACATGGGCGAGAGCTGCCAGCCGGTGAGCGGGAAGAACACGCCTGCGGCCAGCGGAATGCCGATGCCGTTGTAGAACAGCGCCCAGAACAGGTCCTGTTTGATGTTGCGGATCGTGGCGCGCGAGAGCTCGATGGCACGGGCGACGTCCATGAGGTCGCTGCGCATGAGCACCACGTCGGCACCCTCCTTGGCGATATCGGCACCGGTGCCGATGGCAAGGCCCACATCGGCGCGCGCCAGGGCGGGGGAGTCGTTGATGCCGTCGCCCACCATGGCGACCTTGCCGCCCGCATCCTGCAGCTCGCGCACGTGGCGCTCCTTGTCGGCGGGCAGAACGTCGGCGATAACCTGCTCGCTGGTAAGCCCCACGCGGCGGGCGATGGCCTCGGCCGTCACGCGGTTGTCGCCGGTGAGCATGCGCACGTCGACGCCGAGTGCGCGCAGCGCGGCGATGGCTTCGGCGCTCGTCTCCTTGACCTCATCGGCCACGGCGATGACGCCGGCAAGCTCGCTGTTCTTGGCAAAGAACAGCGGTGTCTTGCCTTCGGCGGCAAATTGCTCGGCGAGCCCCGCGGGCGCAGTGACCCCTAGCTCGTTCATCAGGCGCACGTTGCCGGCGGCGATGGCGTTCTGCCCCTCGCACGCCGTGACGCCACGGCCGGGCACGGCGGTAAAGTCCTCAACCATGCGCGCGACGATCCCGCGCGTCTCGCATTCGGCCATGATCGCCTCGGCCAGCGGGTGCTCGCTCTGGCGCTCCAGCGCGGCGGCAAGCTTCAGCAGTGCCTTTTCGCTCATGGCGGGCGTCCCATCGGTACGCTTGGCCACCACAATATCGGTCACAGCCGGCTTGCCGCGGGTGACGGTGCCCGTCTTGTCGAGCACCACGGTGCCCACGCTGCGCAGGCTCTCCAGCGCCTCGGCACTCTTAAACAGAATGCCCATCTCGGCGCCCTTGCCGGTGCCGACCATAATGGCGACGGGCGTGGCCAGGCCCAGCGCGCACGGGCAGCTGATCACCAGCACGGCGACGGCGGAGGTGAGCGCCTCGTTCACGCTTCCGGTCAGCGCCGTCCACGCCACAAAGGTCACGGCCGAAATCGCAAACACCACGGGCACAAACACGCCAGCGACCTTGTCGGCCATGCGGGCGATGGGCGCCTTGGTGGCATTGGCGTCCTCCACAAGCTGGATAATCTTGGCGAGCGACGTGTCGGCGCCCACGCGCGTGGCACGAAAGGTGAACGACCCGGTGCGGTTGACCGTGGCGGCGTTGACGGTGTCGCCGGCGGTCTTTTCCACGGGGATGGACTCGCCGGTAAGCGCGCTCTCATCGACGGCCGAGGCGCCCTCGAGCACCACGCCGTCAACGGGGATGGACTCGCCGGGGCGTACGCGCAGCACCTGACCGGGCAGGATGGCATCGACGTCGACGGTGGTCTCGGTACCGTCCTCGGCCACGACGGTCGCGGTCTTGGGTGCAAGGTCGATCAGCGCCTCGATCGCACCGCCGGTCTTAGACTTGCTGCGCGTCTCGAGGTACTTGCCCACGGTGACGAGCGACAGAATCGTGCCGGCGCTCTCAAAATACAGGTTGTCCATGCCCGTCATCATGGCCTCGTGGACCTGCCCTGCGGCCAGCTGGTCGGCCATGATAAACATGGCGTAGAGCGACCAGGCGATAGACGCGGTGGCGCCGACGGCGATAAGGGCGTCCATGGTGGGCGCGCCGTGCACAAGCGACTTGAAGCCGTTGATAAAGTAGGCGTCGTTGACATAGACGATGGGAATGAGCAGGACGAGCTCGGTCAGTGCGAGCGTCATGCTGTGCATATGGTCGGTGAAGACGCTCGGCAGCGGCCAGCCGAGCATGTGCCCCATGCCTATGTAGAACAGCGGGATGAGGAAGATGATCGAGATGACGAGTCGGGTGCGCATGGCGGAGGCGGCGACCTCCAGCTTTTTGGTGGGCGACTCCATATGGGCGGCGCCGGACCTGGCTTGCGCGCTGCCGCTTGGGGCGGCTTCGGTGCCCGCGCTGACGGGCGATGCTGAGTAACCCGCACGGTCGACAGCGGTGCAGATGTCGTCGGGCGTGACCTGCGCGGGGTCATAGTCGACCAGCATGGAGCCGGCGAGCAGGTTGACCGCGACGCCCTGAACGCCGTCGAGCTTGCTGACGGCGCGATCCACGTGTGCCTGGCAGGCGGCGCACGTCATGCCGCCCACGTCGAACTTATCTTGAGCCATGGCTTCTCCTTTCTGTGACGTAGTGTCGGAAATGTTAACCTGCTGATACTATACACCCATACCCCCTGGGGGTGTCCAGTGGAGATAGAAATGTATGACATTTCATTACAGAAGAGGTCAGCTGCCGGGCCAACGCACCGTCCAATCATTCATCTCAATCTGTAACAACTAGACCCGTTTTTGGACCTTAACTGTTACAGATCGAGACAAACCATCAGCCAACAACTCAAACGTCTCGATCTGTAACATCTGGAGAGGTTTTTGACCCCTTACTGTTACAGATCGAGATGTTGTCTCGCGGGGTTGGGGTTTGTCTCGATCTGTAACAACTAGGCCCGTTTTTGCCGAGTTACTGTTATAGATCGAGACATTCCGTCGGACACCAACTCAAGGTCTCAATCTGTAACAACTAGACCGATTTTTGGGTCCTAGATGTTACAGATCGAGACAAATACCGGGGGGGCGTCCGCCGCCGCGGCGGGATACCCATCCCCTAAATACAGAACCCGGGGATCACGCAGGTCCGCTTATCCGGCTTACTCGCAGGGGTGGCGTACATAAAGACGTCGCCGTCGTAGCCCACGCGGTTTATGCAGACCGTGCCCTTTTCCTCCGACGTGTCGGGACTCACCGTGCGCTCCCACCAGCAGGTATCCTTGCCCTTCCACTGGCGCACCATGGTCGAGTTGGTGGAATACGGACTCACCTTGAGCTCGCGGAAGAGCTGGTACTCCTTGCCTTCGCCGTTGTAGATGTCTGCCAGGTAGTGATAGTCCTCGGCAAACGAATCGGGCGGCTGCACACCGCACAGCTCGACCATGGCGGGCAGCCAGAGCGTCGCGGGCAGCTCACTCAGACACGAAGCGCTTCTGGCGGCGCCCACGTTGTTCGAGGTCTTCTTGACGGCTTTAATAAGCGCGCGCAGCTCGTTGGGCAGCAGCTTAAGACCGTCGCCGTCGAGCCATGCCCGCAGCTCGCAATCTGCCCAGCCGGCGCTCGGCGGCTCAGCCGCGGCGTCGCGCTCGGCAATGCCCGCATCGAATATAAACGTCAGTCCGGCCTTGCCCGTCCCGTCCAAAAGCTCGTCGTGGCGGATGCCCACAAGTTGCGCGCCGACCTCCAGCCCGTTGGTGAGCGTTACGCGCTTGGTGCGCGGATAGGGGATATGCCCATCGGTGTCGAGCAGGTGGTAGCGCTTGGCAATCTCGCGTGCCTCGCTGCGGGTCTCGGCGGCTTTGATCTTGAGTGAAATCTCCTGCAGTTGATCCCAGGTGTAGTCGTCAAGCGAGCTGCGGATGCCGTTCAGGTAGTCGGGGATGCCAAAGCCATGGGTTGCCGCGCCAATGACGCCGAGCCCCGCAACGGCCGCAACGACGCCGCCGATAATAAAGCGGCGGCGGGTTATGGCATCATGCCGGGCCTGTTCCAGAATCTCTCGCGCGCGCTCGCCGGCGACGTCAACCTTAAGGCGCGTACCGGAGTCGATGTCGATTACGGCGTCATTGCCCGCGCCCTCGCGGCCCTCAGATTCTGCAGCGGGAAGGTATGCCGAGAGCACCTCGAGCATCTGCTGCTCGGTGGGGCGATCGCCCTGCTCGACCGAGATGCCTTTCATGATGATCTGGACGAGAGCCTCGTCGCCATCGCAACGCGGCTCGAGCGGCGCCGGTTTTGTCTTGGTCTTTATGAGATAGAACGAGCCGGTTGCCGCGGCGCCCGTCGACTCGACATCGAACGGTTTACGACCGCTGTAGAGCTGGTACAGAATGCTCGAAAGCGCATAGACATCGATGGCGGGCGAGCGGCGAAGGGCCGCGATGCCTTCGATGTCCTGCGTGAGCATTTCGGGCGCGGCGTATGCGGGCGTAGCAAAGCGCCAGATGTCGGCACGTCGGGTGATCGTGTCATCGCTGAGGGCCATGGTAGCGGAGCCCATGTCGATGAGGCAGGGGTCAAAGGAGCAATCGGCAATCTGCTGCTCGAGCGTTCGGCTGGTGGTGCGGAACATGATATTGGCAGGCGACAGGTCGCGATGGATGACCGGATTCACGAGGCCTTGGGTCATCAAGAGCGCGCGAAGTACGGCGTTTCCGACGGCGGCGACCATCTGGGTGGTCAGCCCGCCCGAGGCGTCGTGCGGAAGCAAGGGCAGCGCCTGCTTGAGCGAGGTGCCCTCGACCCACTCCATGAGGATGAGCGGGTCGTTCTCGCACGATCCGTAGCCATAGACGCGCGGAAATCCGCGCAGGTGCGAGACGGTACACAGATGACGGTACTCCTCGAACAGTGCGGCGGTGTTGGCCAGGTGCGCGGCCGATTGCTCGGCGGAGCGGTCGGGGGCTTGGCCGGAAAGGATGGCGTTGTCCTTGAGCAGCTTGACGGCAAAGACCTCGCCGCTCGTGTTGGTCGCGCGCAGCACGTGCCCGATGTTGCCGTTGTTGCGGTGGGCCGTCTGGAGAATAAGCGTCATAAACCGACGCTTGGCGTCGTCCTCGGCGCTGGGGTCGACCGCCACGGCGGTGTCGAACGTGTCAAGACGGATGAGTTTGTCGCCATAGGCGCTATCGGTAGTATCCATGGCGTTCCTTTGTCTAGCATGGGTTGCTGCGCGTATACGTGGGCAGTGTGGATATCGGTAAAGTACCATGATAGCCACACTGCCCACGTATACCGCTGAGTATTGTCGTTTACGACGCAGAAGGTAGAAGACGAAAGACGGACGGCGACCGTCTTTCGATCGCCGTCCGCGCTAGTCCACAATGACAAGGAATGTCGTGTAGAGACCCAGATGGAGCCTGTCGCTGTTTTCGATTTCCACCGGGGGATAGACTTTGCCGGGCTCGCGTTGGTCGCGCGGCGGCTCGATTACGATATCGCCGTCGCCCACGCCCGATTCGAGCGCTGTGCCGTTGGTCGACCCAAGGCCCTGGGCGTACCAGTGTCCGCCTTCGAGCCAAATGCGGAGATGCTCGCGCGATGCATCAGCGCCTACATCGGTGATGCTGGGCGAGGTTTTGGGCAAGGACCCAATTACCGTGCCGCGCGGATCGCGTGTGAGGGGATGGATTTGCATGTCGGCGCAGTTGTCGGCATGGGTTCTGAGCAGACCGAGGTTGGGGGCGACAGTGCGCGGCTGCTCCAGGCTGCTCATAAAGCCACGTCCGACGGTAGTTTCGGTGGTGCCAAAGTGCCCGCCTGTCTTGCTGTCGCAAAAGCGCTCGACGGTGGCCACGCCTTGGATGGGGTCAGCGAGCGCCCCCGTTGCCACAAAGAGCATAAGGTAAAGCGTACTCTTCTCGCGCACGGCATTGCCGTCAAAGTTGTCGATGTGATTGAGGGCATTTGCATATAGGCGGCTGTCCAGCTTGTAGCTGGCGAGAGCCGACATCATTTCGTTGGCGGCCGGGCCGCGATAGTGCTCGGCGATTGCCCGATAGGCGGACTCGCCGCCGCCGAGCTTGCTGCAGATTGCCGCGGAAAGATTGAGCGTGGTGACGGCAAAGTCGCTGTAGATGGCGGGCGCGCACTGGTCAGGCTCGCGATGGACGATGTAACGGGTGAGATACGAGCGGTTGGAAGAGCATTTCTCGAGCAGGGTACTGCCGAGATAAGAGTTTCCATTGATGAGCATTCGGGCGATCTCGAGATGTTTAAGACCGCCGAACGAGCGAATATCGTTATAGAGGACCGAGCAAGGCGTCTCTGCTGCCACGGATACCTCCTTTGATTGCTTCCTAGCCAATATGGCGATAGGAATTAATGGCCCCCGGTGGGCGACGTATTAAATGGCTGCGCAATATATAGCGTAACCAAAGCAACATTATAGGCCACATGTTCGAAATTGCAGGAAGACTGAGAGATTTGGTTTGGACTGGACGGAAATCCCCCTCTGTCTTGTTCTGTAACATTTAGGGCCGGTTTTGCTTTGCAGCCGTTACAGATTGAGACAATCAGCCGGGCCCGCCGCGTCCGCCTCGTCATCTGTGGTTTACGTGGGGGCATGCGAAGCGCGGGTATACTAACCGGCGGCGAATCTGCTCCATCGCTTAGAGCTGCTGCGTCTGGACGGCGCGTGATAGGGCGGCCAAAGCGATCGCCAGCGTGCTGAGCAACGTCCTCTCTGTGCGCACCTGTTTTTGTATGTATTAGCGCACTACCAAGCACGC
Organism: uncultured Ruminococcus sp.; assembly: GCA_963604655.1. Classification (GTDB taxonomy): domain Bacteria; phylum Actinomycetota; class Coriobacteriia; order Coriobacteriales; family Coriobacteriaceae; genus Collinsella. The sequence continues at coordinate 20,031 of CAVCRP010000023.1, read as the reverse complement.
CCGCGCGGCCGCATGCCGTGCCCATAACGCGTGCAGATAAGGAACAACAACATATGCGTAATTCTGTATCCGACGTCACGGACGCCGAGATCCTGGACGAGACCCGCGAGGCCATGACCCAGGCTGCCTTCGATGCCGCCGACGAGGCCAGCGCCGCCGAGACCGTCGAGTCCGCGACCGAGAACCTGCCCGCCTTTGACGAGCTGGGCCTTTCGGACGAGATGCTTCGTGCCATCGAGAACCTGGGCTACACGGCACCGACGCCTGTTCAGGCCGGCTCCATCCCCGTGGTGCTCGAGGGCCGCGATCTGCTTGCCGCCGCCCAGACCGGCACCGGTAAGACGGCTGCCTTCTTGTTGCCGACCATGAATAACCTGGAGCACATCGCTCCGCCTAAGCCCGTGCGCGAGCGTGGTAGCCGCAATCGCCGTCGCGGTGCCAAGAAGCCCGAGGGCAACGGCCGCGGCCCCGTGATGCTCGTCATCACCCCCACGCGCGAGCTCGCCCAGCAGATCGACGAGGTCGCGAGCAAGATCGCCGACGTCACCGGCCATGTTGCCGTGACCGTCGTGGGCGGCGTGAGCTATAAACCCCAGACCGCGGCGCTCAAGTACGGCTGCGACATCCTGGTCGCCACGCCGGGCCGTCTGGTCGATCTGATCGAACAGGGCGCTTGCCACCTGGACGAGGTCAAGGTGCTGGTGCTCGACGAGGCCGACCGTATGCTCGACATGGGCTTTTTGCCCGCCGTTCGTCGCATCGTGCGCGAGACGCCGGCCGAGCGCCAGACGCTGCTGTTCTCGGCGACCCTCGACGAGGAGGCCGTGGGCGAGATCACCGACCTGGTGAGTGAACCGGCCCGCGTGGAGATCGCGCCCTCCACGTCGACCGCCGACACCGTCGACCAGTTTGTGTTCCCGGTGTCCATCGAGGCCAAGAACAACCTGCTGCCCGAGTTCCTCAAGAAGGAGGGCCCGGAGCGCACCATCGTTTTTATGCGCACCAAGCACCGCGCCGACAGCTGCTGCCGTCGCCTGGAGCGCAAGGGCATCAAGGCCGCCGCGATTCACGGCAACCGCAGCCAGGCCCAGCGCGAGCGCGCGCTTTCGGCCTTCCGCGACGGCACCGTCGACGTGCTGGTGGCAACTGACGTTCTCGCCCGCGGTATCGACATTAGCGACGTGCGCTATGTTGTGAACTTTGACGTGCCGGCCGAGCCGACCGACTACATCCACCGCATCGGCCGTACGGGCCGCGCCGGCGAGCTGGGCTGGGCCATCACGTTTGTGACCGAGCAGGACGTCGATGAGTTCTACGAGATCGAGAAGCTCATGGACAAGACCGCCGACATCTACGAGGCCGGCGACCTGCATGTGGGTCCCAACCCGCCCGCGGTTGACCCCGAGCGCGACCCTGCCGCCTTTAAGGTGAAGAAGAAGACCAAGCGCGGCAAGTCCAAGAGCAAGAAGAAGCTTGAGCAGGCACGTCGCGACGGCAAGCGCAACGGCGATGACTACGGCGATGTGGCCGGTCGTTCCAACCGCGGTCGCGATGAGCGTCGCGGCGACGGCGAGCGTCCGAGCCGTCCCAAGCGTGGCGGCAAGACCCGCGTGCGCGAGGGCGTTCAGGCTCGCGTGGACGAGGCTGTGGAGAGCGTGGCCCGCGAGGTGGCTGCTGAGGAGCGTGCTGGCGCTGGTGCCGCTGAGCAGCGTGCGCGCGGTAACCGTGCCGAGCGTCGTGCCAAGCAGTTCCAAGGTGAGGCACATCGCCGCCGTCGCGAGGATGAGGATCGCGGTGGCCGTCGTCGTGTCGAGCGCGAGGACGAGGGCCGCGGTTCGCGCGGTGGCAAGCGCGGCGCGGGCAACCGCCGTCGTTCCGGTCGTGATGACGAGCGCGGTGGTCGCGACGAGCGCCGCGGCGGCGAGGGTCGCGGTGAGCGAGGTGCCCGTGGCGGTGAGTCCCGTGGCGGCAAGCGCTTTGAAGAGCGCGGTAGCCGCGGCGGCGAGCGTCGCGAGGGTGCTCGCGGCAATGGCGGCCGCGGCGGCGCTGGTCGTTCTAACGAGTCGCGCGATCGCCGCGATCCGCGTGCCAGCCGCGATCGTCGCGATGACTGGCGCAACTACGACGATACCCGCGAGGAGCATCGTGGCGGCTATCGTGGCGGGCGTGGCGGCAGCCAGGCCGGTTCCCGTGGCGGCCGCGCTGGCGGTCGCGATAACCGTGGCAGCTATGGCAACAGCCGTGGTGGCAAGCGCGGTGGCAGCTCCCGTCGCCCCGGCGACGGCGGCGGCAAGCGCAAATAACGCACGCATCGCCCACTAGAGCGAGGTGAACCAAGGGCCCCGAGCAACTACGCTCGGGGCCCTTTTTGTTTGCCGTATCCGATCGCTAGTTCAAATGTGATTTCCTCGGGAATGCATCTAGAGGATGCCGTGGGCCTGTTTCCTACCATGCGGCAATGGGTCCCATGGGGTGCGCCGTGCATTTTTTGGAGTATTCTGCAGTTCGAGTTGTCTGCATATGATTTGACGTCGCCAACGGTGGCCTTCGGATATCCCTAGCGAGCGTTCTGAGTCAGATTTCGTCGTTTTCCGGAGCAGGGGCGCGTCATTCTCGCCATGTCGGGACTTAAAAGGATGCGGTGCCCTACAGTTTTGCCCATCCGCGGCGGTGCTGGCGCGGTCACGTTGCAGAATACTCCGTTTTTTGCACGGGCCAGGATGGGGTACCTTGGGAGAACACGGCAGTATCCCGTAAATATATACAATCTGTACCGTAATTTATACAAAACGAAGAGGCAGGCAGCGTAGGGTTGGTGCATTGGGGTGCTTGGTGCGCCAAAACGGGGATCCCATGCGCCGTATACTCTGTCTGAATGTGAAAACGGCTTGACGCGTTGCCTGGCGTAGGGGGAGGGTGCCTCGATGAGCGTATTCGAAATTGTGTTTAGTCCGACGGGTGGAACGCAGAGGGTGTCTGGCCTTGTGGCCGGGGCACTGGACAAGAATACCGTTACCATCGATCTGACCGATAGCGGGCTAGATTTCAGTGCTGTCTCGATGACTGAGGACGACGTGGCCGTAATCTCTGTGCCGGCGTATGCCGGTAGAATCCCGGCTGTGGTGGCTGACCGGTTGGGCATGGTGCGCGGCAACGGGGCTCGGACTGTTTTGGTTTGTGTATACGGAAACCGCGCGTTTGAGGACACGCTCGTAGAGCTGGAGGACGTTGCGAAGCAAGCGGGATTCCGGGTGATCGCGGCAGTTGCAGCCATTGCAGAACATTCCATCGCGCGACAGTTTGCTGCCGGTCGTCCGGATGCGCAGGATGCGGCGCAGCTCGCAGAGTTTGCGCAGCAAATTCAGCAAAAGCTGTTGGCTGAGGATGCGTCCGAGCCCTCTATCCCCGGCAATCGTCCTTATAAACAAGCTGGGGGTCACCGCATGGCACCCGAGGCAACAGAGGATTGCGTCTCCTGCGGTGCATGCGCCGCGGCGTGCCCCGTTTGTGCTATCGACAAGGGTGACCCCAAACGAGCAGCTGGCGAGGCGTGCATCTCCTGCATGCGCTGCATTGCCGTATGTCCGCGAGGCGCTCGTAAGCTTGATCCCAACAAGCTATCCGCTGTTTCCCAGATGCTGAGCAAGGTTTGCGTCGTGCGGAAGGAATGCGAGCTCTTCATCTAGCGCATACGAAATTGCTGCAAGGAGCGTCTCTGGGTGCCGGCGGGAAAGGAACGTCCCTAAGTACCGCTTAAATACCGTTTATCGAAGAATAAATACCGCTCACCGGTCATAATGATTATTCTGGCTTTGGGCTTGTCTACAATAGCTCCCGTAAAAAGAAATGCGGAAGGTTACCGAGTCCCTCGGACGTGGGCCTAACCAAAGTCTTTGAACGGATGTGTCTCTATGGACGCATTCGCTTGATTTTGGTTGGGCTATATTTATGAAGGGACATGCCACCATGGGTTTCTTTTCTCGCCTGATGGGCGGTTCGGATGAGCAGAAGACTGCATCTTCCGAGTTCGAAATCCTCGCTCCCGTTTCCGGCGAGCTTGTTCATCTGGAAAAAACCAATGACCCCGCTTTTAGCAGCCGCGCCGTGGGCGATGGCGTTGCCGTGGTTCCCCAAGAGGGAACGGTGTGCGCTCCTGTTTCCGGCACCGTCGCGGCGTTGTTTCCGACTGAGCACGCGCTGGGCATCATGTCCGACGACAGCTCTGCTCAGGTGATGCTGCATATCGGAATCGACACTGTTAAACTTGAGGGCAAGGGCTTCCATGCGCTTGTTGCCCAGGGTGACCATGTCGACGCGGGCCAGCCCCTCGTCGAGGTCGATTTCGACGCGGTCCGCGCCGCCGGCTTCGATCCCACGGTCTTCGTTATTGTATGCGAGCGTTCGGAGAACTCGACTCTTCGTGAGCACGCTTCCGGCCCTGTTACTGTTAAAGAGCCTGTCGTCTGGCTTTCCGAGTAAATTCTTGTGGTGGGTACCGTGGTTATCAAGCGAGTTTTCAACAATAACGTCGCAATGGTCACTTCGGACGATGGCTTCGAGCTCATTGTCATCGGTCGAGGCCTCTGCTTTGGCCGTCATGCCGGCGATGCCATCGACGAGGCATCGGTCGAAAAGACCTACGCGTTGCAGGAGGGAACTTCTCAGGATTCGCGTACGATTGACCGCTTGGCACATCTTTTGGAGTCCATTCCCACCGTCAACCTCGTGATTTCCGAGGACATTGTTCAGATGCTCCGTCGAGAGCTCAATGTTGATATCAACGACAAGATTCTCATTGCTCTCGCAGACCATATCAGCCTTGCTTTGGAGCGCGAGCGCAAGGGCGTCCCCTGCGAGAATCCGTTGCTGCTCGAGATCCAGCAGTTCTATCGCAAGGAGTATGCGCTTGCGGGCCGTGCGCTGCAGATTGTCAAGGAGTATATGGGCATCCAGATGAGCGAAGAAGAGCAGGGTTTTATTACGCTGCATATCGTCAACGCCACCATGCCGCAACGCTCCGATCGTCTCATCATCTCGGTCCAGCTTGTTCGCGACGTGCTCGCGATTGTTTCCGAGCGCTATGCTACGACCCTCGATGACACCTCGCTGCCCTATGAGCGTTTCGTCCGCCACCTGCAGTTTTTCGCACAGCGGGCGCTTGACCCCGCGGCCGGGCAGATCAATGACGATGCACTGTTCCGAATCGATGAAACTAAGTATCCGTGCGCGTTCTCGTGCGCGGACGCCATAGCCGCCCACTTGTCGTCTACCTATAACGTTGTCGTTACCGATGCCGAGAAGAGTTATCTCGCATATCACATTGTTAACCTGCTTGGAGAACCTGGTCTCTAGGCATAACGTGCCCACACATCGATTGATATAAGGCAGGGCTCACGGTCTTGTCTAGGGCACATCTGTCTTAATTTGCGGAAAAGGAAGGGGAGTACCGCTATGACCGCAAAAAAGAAGTTCAATTTCAAAGCGCCGTTGGAGGTGTTCGCGAAGTCAATCGTCCAGCCGATGATGTATCTCTCGGTTGCCGGCATTCTGCTCATCGTGGGCATTATTCTGACCAACAAGACCATTTGCGCCTTGATCCCCGTACTGGGCTCCGGTCCGTTCCAGCTTGTGGGCGCCGTTGTCTATCAGTCGCTGATGTTTATCATCAACAACCTCTCGATTCTGTTCTGCGTGGGCATCGCCGGCGCCATGGCAAAGAAGAACAAGGGCCATGCTTCGCTGATTGCCCTGATGTCGTTCTTCCTGTTCCTGCAGGCTAACAACATCGTGCTCAACGCCACCGGCTCTCTTGCCGAAGCGAGCGGCATGCTCGGCCTTACCGGAACCGGCCAGAGCACCGTTATGGGCATTCAGGTGCTCGATACCGGCGTGTTTGGCGGCATCATTCTTGGTTGCATCACCGGTGCCGTGTTCAACAAGTACTCGAACAAGCAGTTCCCCATTGCCCTTTCGATGTTCTCGGGCGTTCGTTTTCCGTTCCTGATCATGATCATCATCTCCTGGATCATGGGCGCTGGCTTCTGCATCGTTTGGCCTCCGGTTCAGGGCGCCATCTCCTCCGTTGCCGGCATCATTAAGGAGTCGGGCAACATCGGTCTGTTTATCTACGGCATGCTCAACAAGCTGCTCGTTCCCACCGGTCTGCACCACCTCATCTACACCCCGTTCCAGTTCTCCGATGTGGGCGGCACCCTTACGCTGGGCGATCAGGTTATCGCCGGTGCCTATCCTATCCGTGTCGCCGAGATGGCAATGACGGGCCAGCCCTTCTCCGATAGCACCTACTTCAACAGCTATACCTTCAACAACCTGTGGCCCTACATCGGTATCGGCCTCGCCTTTATCTTCACCGCTTACAAGGGGAACAAGGATAAGACCAAGGCCGTTATCATCCCGCTGATCATCACCGCCGTGCTCTCCTGTGTCACCGAGCCCATGGACTTCCTCTTTGTCTTTGCCGCTCCCGTGCTCTTTGTTGTTCACTCGGTTCTTTCCGGTATCTTCCTGGTCCTGCTCAAGGTCCTCTCCGTGCCCGCTTCGACGGCAGGCGGCATCATCAACATCGTGGTTTCCAACCTGGTTCTTGGTGTCGATAAGACCAACTGGCCGATGATGCTCGTGCTCGGAGTCGTCAACGCCGCGCTGTACTTCTTCCTCTTCACCTTCCTTATTAAGAAGCTCAACCTCCACACGCCTGGCCGCGAAGAGGAGTCCGAGCTCGCCGAGTCCGTTGCCGAGGGCGAGGCCGCCGCGTCTGTCGCGGTAAAGCAGGGCGCCGTTGCCGCGGCTCCCGCAGAGGGCGTCGATGCAGGCATCGCCGACCTGGTCGCAGGTCTTGGCGGCAAGGACAACATCGAGGAGCTCGAGAACTGCTTTACGCGTCTCCGCGTGAACGTTAAGAACCCGGACCTTATCGATGAGAACCTCATCAACCATGTGCCCAACAGCGGTATCAACCGCAACGGCAATAATATCCAGATCATCTTTGGCATGAAGGTCGCCGAGATGCGCGACAAGGTCGAAAACGCAATTGAGAAGGAGCAGTAAACAATGATTATCACTCTGTGCGGTGGCGGATCCACCTTTACCCCCGGCATCGTCAAATCCATCGCCCTGCGTAAGGACGAGCTCGATGTTGACGAGATTCGTCTGTACGACATCAACGAGGAGCGCCAGCGCAAGATCGGCGTGCTCGTGGACTGGATTTTGCACGAGGACCTTGGCCTGGACATCAAGCTTACGGTGACCACCGACAAGGAGACCGCCTTTACCGACGCCAGCTTCGTGTTTGCCCAGATGCGCGTGGGCGGCTATGCCATGCGCGAGCAGGACGAGAAGATTCCGCTGCGTCACGGCTGCGTGGGCCAGGAGACCTGCGGCTGCGGCGGCCTTGCCTACGGCATGCGCACCATCTTCCCCATGGTCGAGCTTATCGATGATGTTGAGAAGTACGCCAAGAAGGACTACTGGATTCTCAACTACTCCAACCCTGCCGCCATCGTCTCCGAGGGCTGCCGCGTGCTGCGTCCCAACGCCCGCATCATCAACATCTGCGACATGCCGATCGCGATCATCGACGTGGTTTGCGCCGCACTCGATATCGACAAGAAGGATGTCGAGTACGATTACTTTGGCCTCAACCACTTTGGTTGGTTCACCTCGATCCGCCACAAGGGCGAGGAGGTGCTCCCGCAGCTGCGCGAGTACATCAAGGAGCATGAGATTCTGCTGCCCGACTCCTACCTCAAGGGCATGGGCTCGCTCATGGCAAAGAAGCCCGAGGAGGCCACTGACGAGCACCCCGAGCAGAACCGCCACACCAAGGGCAGCTGGTACTACGTCTGGAAGGGCGAGTACGAGATCATGGAGTGCTTCCCGGAGTACCTGCCCAACACGTATCTGAACTACTACCTGCAGCAGAAGGAGTTCGTCGAGCATTCCAACCCCGAGCGCACCCGTGCTAACGAGGTTGAGGAGACGCGTGAGAAGAACCTCTTCGACGGCATCGACCACTACGAGAAGACGGGCGAGATCGACGAGAGCACGTTCTATGCGGGCAGCCACGGCGACTGGATTGCCGATCTGGCTATCGCTCTGAAGAACGACACCAAGCAGCGCTTCCTGGTCATTTGCGAGAACAAGGGCGCTATCCCCAACATGCCCTACGACGCTATGGTCGAGCTGCCTGCCTACATTGGCAAGAATGGCCCCGAGGTCATCAGCCGCGACAACATTCCTCTGTTCCAGCAGGGTCTTATGATGCAGCAGCTGAACTCCGAGAAGCTCGTGGTCGAGGCCACGATCGAGGGTTCGTACGAGAAGGCGCTCAAGGCCTTTACGCTGAACAAGACCGTGCCTTCGATGAAGGTCGCCAAGGAGGTTCTCGACGACATGATCGAGGCCAACAAGGGTTACTGGCCCGAGCTTAAGTAAAAGCAACAGGGTTGCTGGCCGCATACCTGGAGCAATGCCCCGTCCGCGTGTTGTGCGCGGGCGGGGCATCGCCGTTTGGAGCAAAGTAACCTGACCCTCTTGCACCAACATGAGAATAAGTTTGGGGGGTGGGTTTCTGACTTGGGGTGTGTTTGATAATACGTTTTAGCGTATATGGCGATTATCTGCGGTAAAGATGTTTATCACCGCTGGGGACGACATTTCATACCGCCTGCCGAACTGTGTGGAGACCTAACACATTTTTAGGCCAGTGTGATGCGTGTAGCAACTTCGCCCGGCTTCGCCTCCGGGCTGCCATGTGAGAGGGGATCTTATGGCACGACTGCACGTAATGGAACGCAGCCACGCTCAGGCCGTTATGGACGATCTGCACGATGCACTCGGACGTCGTCTGGCGGTGAGTTCGCTCGCCCCGTGTCCCGTTGAGTTTACGGCGGCGCTCGTCAACCTGTGCTCGACGCAGAGCTGCGGCAAGTGTACGCCCTGCCGCGTGGGCCTGAGCGCGCTGAGTGACCTGCTCGCCGATGTGCTCGAGGGCCGCGCCGACGAGTCTACGCTCAACCTCATTGAGCGTACCGCCCGCACCATCTACCTTTCGAGCGACTGCGCCATCGGCTATGAGGCCGGTGCCATGGCGCTCACGGCCATCCGCGGCTTCCGCGACGACTTTGAGCATCACATCCGCGAGCACTCCTGCGGCTTTGACCGCGAGGCTCGCGTCCCGTGCGTCTCGGGCTGCCCGGCGCACGTCGACATTCCCGGTTACATCTCGCTGGTCGAGGCCGGTCGCTATGCCGACGCCGTCAAGGTCATCCGCAAGAACAACCCGCTGCCGCTCGTCTGCGGTCTGGTGTGCGAGCATCCCTGCGAGATGCACTGCCGCCGCGGCATGGTCGACGACCCCATGAACATCCTCGCCCTTAAGCGTTTTGCCGTTGAGCACAGCGACCTCAACGACCACAAGCCCTGGATCGCCGAGGCGACCGGCAAGCGCGTCGCCGTGATCGGCGGCGGTCCGGCCGGTCTTTCCTGTGCCTACTACCTGGCCATTATGGGCCACAAGGTGACCGTCTTTGAGCAGCGCCACCACCTGGGCGGCATGCTGCGCTACGGCATTCCCAGCTACCGTCTGCCGCGCGAGCGCCTGCAGGCCGAGATCGACTGGATCTTGGGCGCCGGTATCGACGTGGAGTTCGACCACTCCGTCAACGGCGAGGAGCTCGCCCGCCTGCGCGACGAGTTCGATGCCGTCTACTTGGCCATCGGTGCCCATAGCGACAAGAAGCTCGGCCTTCCGGGCGAAGAGGCGCCCGGCGTGGAGTCGGCCGTCAAGATGCTGCGCGCCATCGGCGACGACGAGCTGCCCGACCTGAGCGGCCAGCGCGTGTGCGTTATCGGCGGCGGCAACGTGGCCATGGACGTGGCGCGCTCCGCCGTGCGCTGCGGTGCCGAAAAGGTGAGCATCGTCTACCGCCGTCGCATCTGCGATATGACGGCCCAGGACGCCGAGATTGCCGGTGCCCAGGCCGAGGGCTGCGAGGTTCTGGAGCTCACGGCGCCGCTCGCCATCGAGACGGGCGAGGATGGTCGCGTGGGCGGCCTGCGCGTGCAGCCGCAGATCATCGGCGAGCCCCGTCGCGGGCGTCCGGCCCCGCGTGCCGCCGCCACGCCCGAGCAGGTCATTCCCTGCGAGCGCGTGTTTGTGGCCATTGGCCAGGACATCGATTCCAAGCCGTTCGAGGATATGGGCATCGCTTGCAAGTGGGGCCGTGTTGTCACCGACTCCGACGGTGCCGTACCCAACTTCGAGGGTCTCTTTAGCGGTGGCGACTGCCAGACCGGTCCCGCCACTGTCATCCGCGCCATCAACGCCGGTCGCGTGGCTTCGGCAAATATTGACCGCTACCTGGGCTTCGACCACAAGATCAAGCTCGAGGTTGAGCTGCCGACCGTGCAGTTTAAGGGCAAGCACGAGTGCGGCCGCTGCGAGCTGGGCGAGCGCGAGGCCGGCGAGCGCATCCACGATTGGAATCTGGTCGAGCAGGGTCTTACCGAGGAGGAGGCACACCAGGAGGCGAGCCGCTGCCTGCGCTGCGACCACTTTGGCTTTGGCGCGTTCCGCGGAGGGAGGAACCTGGAATGGTAGAGCTCAACAACCCCACTGTCAGCGACAACACCGAAAGCGGAGCACTCAACATGGTCAAGCTCACGATCGATAATTGCGAAGTCATGGTACCCGAGCACACCACGATCCTGGACGCGGCCAAGTCCGCCGGCATCCAGATTCCCACCCTGTGCTACCTGCGCGATCTAAACGAGATCGGTGGCTGCCGCGTGTGCGTGGTCGAGGTCGAGGGGTGCGACCAGCTGGTTGCCGCCTGCAACAACTACGTGCTCGACGGCATGGTAGTCCACACCAACAGTCCCAAAGCCCGCGAGGCGCGCCGCACCAACGTGCAGCTGCTGCTGTCCCAGCACGATTCGCGCTGCACGAGCTGTGTGCGCAGCGGTAACTGCAACCTGCAGACCATCGCCAACGACCTAGGCATCTTCTATCTGCCGTACGAGCAGCACCTGGCGCGCGAGGGCTGGGACTTCGATTTCCCCATCATTCGCGACAACGACAAGTGCATCAAGTGCATGCGCTGCATCAAGGTGTGCGAGAGCGTGCAGGGACTCGGCATTTGGGATCTGATCAACCGCGCCACGCATACCGCCGTGGGCACCCGCGGGCGCGCGCCGATTGGCAAGACCGATTGCGTCGCGTGCGGCCAGTGCATCACGCATTGCCCGACGGGTGCGCTGCGCGAGCGCGACGATACCGAGACCGTGTTCGACGCCATCGCCGATCCCGACAAGATCGTGCTGGTGCAGATCGCGCCGGCCGTGCGTAGCGCTTGGGGCGAGGAGCTCGGCATTTCGCGCGAGGAAGCTACCGTTGAGCGCCTGGCTTGCGCGCTGCGCCGTGTGGGCTTTGAGTACGTGTTCGACACCGATTTCTCGGCCGACCTCACCATCATGGAGGAGGGCTCCGAGCTGCTCGAGCGGCTGGGCAAGGCCGCCAAGGGCGAGGGCGACAGCCGCGGCTGGCCCATGTTTACGAGTTGCTGCCCGGGCTGGGTGCGCTTTGTGAAGGCGCGCTACCCCGAGTTTGTCGACAGCCTGTCCACGTCCAAGTCGCCGCAGCAGATGTTTGGCGCCATTGCCAAGACCTACTACGCCAAGGCGCTGGGCGTGGATCCCGAGCGTCTGTTTGTGGTGTCGGTGATGCCGTGCGCGGCCAAGAAGGCCGAGTGTGCACTGCCGAGCATGGTGGGTGAGAGCGGCGCACCCGACGTTGACGTTGCGCTGACGGTGCGCGAGATGGTGCGCATGATTCGCGCGAACCACGTGAGCGTAGACACGCTCGTCGAGGAGCCGCTCGACACGCCGCTGGGCTTTGGCACGGGCGCGGGCGTGATCTTTGGCGCCACGGGCGGCGTGATGGAAGCTGCCGTGCGCTCGGCCTACTACCTGGTGACGGGTAAGAACCCCGACGCCGACTTCTTTACCGACGTGCGAGGACTCGACGGCTGGAAGGAGGCCGTCGCCGATATCGATGGCACCAAGGTGTGCGTCGCCGTGGCGCACGGGCTGGGCAACGCCGCCCGTCTGCTCGACGCGATTCGCGATGGCCGCGTGAGCTATGACTTCGTCGAGGTCATGGCGTGCCCGGGCGGCTGCGTCGGTGGCGGCGGTCAACCCATTCACGACGGCTGCGAGCTGGCGGCCGAGCGCGGTCAGGTGCTGTGGGGCTTGGATGCGAAGGCGGACATTCGCTTCTCGCACAAGAACCCCGATGTCCAGGCATGCTACCGCGAGTTCTTGGGCGAGCCGCTTTCGCCGCTGGCAGAGGAACTGCTGCATACCGACCACCACGCATGGACGATGCCCAACGAAGGGACGTGCTAGCGATGCGCGCGTTTGATGTTGAGATGTCGCGCCGGGGGTTTGCCTCGGCGCTCGCCGCGGGCGCGCTGTCACTTGCGCTCGCGGGCTGTGGCGGCGGGGCTGCCGGCGCCGGGTCCGCCGCGGGCTCGGCTGCCGGGTCTGCTGCGGGCAGTGCTGCCGCCGAGCCGGTCGAGGTGCATGTCGCCTCGCTCAAGGGGCCGACCTCGATTGGTCTGGTGCAGTTTATGGACCAGGCCGCAAGCGGCGAGACGGACAATGAGTTCGACTTTGCGATCAACACCGCTGCCGACGAGATCGTGCCCAAGGTCATTCAGGGCGATGTCGATATCGCCCTGGTCCCGGCCAACGTTGCAAGCGTGCTGTACAACAAGACCGAGGGCGCGGTGCAGGTCATCGACATCAACACGCTGGGCGTGCTGAACGTGGTGACGGGCGATGCGGGCGTGACCTCGTTTGGCGACCTGGCGGGCCGCACCGTCTACATGACGGGCAAGGGCACCACGCCTGAGTATGTGATGAACTACCTGCTGGAGCGCGCGGGTCTGACCGGCCAGGTGACGCTCGAGTTTAAGAGCGAGCCCACCGAGGTGCTGTCGGCGCTGCTTGCCGACCCGTCTGCCGTGGGCGTGCTGCCGGAGCCGTTTAAGACCGCTGCCATCGCCAAGAGCGAGGGCAAGCTGTCGGCGCCGGTGAGCCTGACCGATGTGTGGGATGAGCTGGCGGGCGACACGGGCTCGCGCCTGCTGACGGGCGTGACCGTGGTGCGCCGCGCGTTTGCCGAGGAGCATCCCGAGGCCGTGGCGGAGTTCTTGAGCTGCCACGAGGCGAGCGTTAAGGCCGTCAACGCGGCGCCGGCGGACTGGGCGCAGGCCGTGGTCGATGCCGGTATCGTGGACAACGCCAAGATCGCCGAGAAGGCGATTCCCGGGTGCATGCTCGTGTGCCAGACGGGCAAGGATATGAAGACGGCACTTGGCGGGTACCTGCAGGTGCTGGCCGACGCGGACGCGAGCGCCGTGGGTGGTAAACTTCCGGCTGACGATTTCTACTACATGGAGTAGCCCGTGCGTGCGTTTGCTCGACAAATGACAGAGCGTGTGAAGGCGGTGGCGGCAGTAGGTGCCGTCGCCGCCTTTTGGCTTGCCGCGTGGATGCTGGTGGCGGCGCTGGTGGCGCAGCCGCTGATCTTGCCCGGACCGGGTGCTGTTGTGATGGCGCTGCTGCGCCTGGTGTGCGATGGCGGCACCTGGGCGATTTTGGCGGGCTCGGGCGCGCGGATTCTGGGCGGGTTGGCGCTTGCCGCGGTATGCGGTGGCGTGCTGGCCGGGGTTTCGTCACGTTCGCGGGCTTTTGCTCGCCTGGTGGCGCCGGCGCTTTCGTTTGTGAAGGCGACGCCGGTTGCCTGCGTGGTGGTCCTGTTGCTCATTTGGCTGGGGTCGGCGCGCGTGAGTATCGCCGCGGTGTTTTTGATGGCGCTGCCGGGCGTGTATTTTTCGCTGGCCGAGGGCCTGGCGCAGGTCGATAGGCCGCTGGAGCAGATGTTCCGCCTGCATGGCGTGCGGGGCTGGCGCCTGTTTTGCGCCCATGCCTGGCGCGAGGTGTTGCCGTTTGTGCTTTCGTGCGCCCGGGCCGTGATTGGTATGGGCTGGAAGGCCGGCGTGGCAGCCGAGCTTATTGGCATGGCGGTGGGTACCGTGGGCGAGCGCATCTATCAGGCAAAACTTTTGATTGAGACGGCTGACCTGCTGGCGTGGACCGTGCTGGTTGTTGCCGTCTCGTGGGCATGCGAACGCGTACTGGTGTGGCTGCTGCAGGTTTCGGGGCCCGTGGCGTGGCGGGCGGCCGTGCGGACGCATGGGCATGGTGCCTGTGGACGTGCGGGGGCTGCGGGCGATGGCGCGGCGGCGGACCTTGCGCTTGCCGTGGCTGATCGCACGCCGTGGGCTCCGGCGCTGGACGGTCTGGTGCTCAACGTGCCTGCGGGTGGGCGTGCTTGCGTGATGGGCGCCTCGGGTGTGGGTAAGTCGACGCTGCTTGCGCTTGCGGCAGGGGAGTGCGCGCCGTGCTCGATGGTGTTTCAGGATGCGCGCTTGGTCGAGGATGTTTCTGCTTTGGACAACGTGCTGGTGTGCGCCGATGCGCGCGTGGATGCTTCGAGTGCCGCGGCCTTGCTGCGCCTGCTGGTGCCCGGCGTCGATGTGCAGGCTTGCGTGGCCGAGCTTTCGGGCGGGCAGCGCCGGCGCGTTGAGATCGCCCGTGCTCTGCTGTGTCCCGGCGGTGCGATGATTCTGGATGAGCCCTTTACCGGGCTGGATGTCGCCGCGCGCGATGCGACGGCCGAGGTTGTGCTCGACCTGCTTGACGGTCGCATGCTCTTGCTCGCCACGCATGACGCTTCCGACGCCCAGGCCCTCAACATCTCGGACGTCATCACGCTGTAGAGGCTCGTCCAAACCCAGATTCAAGTTCAGATTCAACAACAAAATGATCTGTTTTTACCTGCTCCCACAGGGGCAGATGTGCTATTCTATCTGCGGGGTAATACTTAGGAATACCAAGTAATACCAACGCCGCAAAAACAAACTCCGGATGCGGGCCAATCGGGTTGCCTTCACAGCCCGTCGCCCAGCCGCATGGCCCGCATCTATCCGCACCACCGTCGTTTCAAAAAGGAAGCGCCATGGCAGAACACATGACCCCTGTAGTCGCGAAGGTCTTGCCCGAGGAAAAGGCGGCCTTCGCGGCGGCAACCCAACTCGTGGGCACCACGCCGTCCAACGCCATCCGCATGTTCATCGCCGCGTTCAATCGCTGCGGCACCTTCCCGTTCGACATCTCGCCCAACGGGGCTTTTGGCAAAGACTGTCCCCAACAACTAGTCGTTAAAGAACGTCCCCAATGACTAGTCGTTGGGGGCGTTCTTAAATGACTACCTGCCGGGAGGAGGTTGGCATGCTCAATGCGATGGTTTGGGCACTTGCCTGTTTTGGCGTCGTCGCTGCCGATATTGCCCTGAGTGTCGTTTTGTTCTCGGTGCTGGACATCGCGTCGGCGCTGACGGGTTTTCCGATCGACAACCTCGATATCCAATGGTTCCAGGCCGCCGCGCAGACGGCATCGTTTTTGATGGCACTGCTGTGGTGGCGCTATCTGTGGCCGCGCTCGTTTATGGCTCGCTGGCAAAGCGAGCGCCCGCTCGGCGGGGGAGCTCGCGGCGCGTGGCGACGTATCGTCTGCGTTATCGTGATCGGCCTGGCTCTGCAGGTGGTCGTTGGCTACGTGACCGACGCCGCGCTATCGCTGCTGCCCGAGGTCGCGGCCGATTACAACGAACTTGTCGAAGAGACGGGCATGGGCGATACCAGTTATCTCGCCGTGCTGACCACGGTGCTCGGCGCCCCCTTTTGCGAAGAGCTCCTGGTGCGCGGCATCATTTTTGAGTTTTCGCTCCGAGCGTTTAACCCGCAGTGCCGTCCGCTCTGGAAGCGTCGGCGCCGTGCGCAGGCGCAAGAAGGCGCCATGGTACCCTGGGCAGCCCTGAGCACCTGGGGTATCGCCGCGGCAATCGTGCTGCAGGCGGCGGTCTTTGGTTTTATGCACATGAACTGGGTGCAGGGCTGCTACGCGGGCGCCGCCGGCCTCATCTTTGGCTGGGTGCTCGTGACGACCGGAAAGCTCCGCTACACCATCTTGCTGCACTTTGCCTTTAACGCCGGGTCGTATTTCATGGCGTTGCTGTGGTTTGTGAACACGCCGGCCGACGTGCTCGTCACGGTCGCCATCGCCTGCATCATTCTCGTGGAGGCAATGCGCGCGCTGCGCCAAGCGTGCGAGCCGGACGCGGCGACCGCACCACTGCCCTAGTTGCGGCGTCCGCCTCCGTTGGCACCCTGACGCCCCTGGGCTGCGCGATTGCGCCCCGCGGTGTTCTGTACGCGCGACATACCGCCATGTCCCTTTCTGCTCTTGGGCCCCTTGCCGGCGGCACCACCGTGCGGCTTGCCACCCTTCTTGCCAGTCCCGTGTCCGCCGCTGGCAGACGTCTCGCCCGGGCGCGGCGGCACGGGGCGAATCAGGCAATGCTTGGTGTAGCCGATCAGGTCGCGACGCCCGGCCTTCTCCAGCGCCTCGCGCACAAGCTTGTAGTTCTCGGGCTTGCGATACTGAATCAGCGCGCGCTGCATGGCCTTCTCGTGCGGGTCGCGCGCCACGTAGATCGGTTGCATGGTGCGTGGGTCCACGCCGGTGTAGTACATGCAGGTCGACATGGTGGACGGGGTGGGGTAGAAGTCCTGCACCTGCTCGGGCATGTAGCCCATGTCGCGCACGGCCTCGGCAAGGTCCACGGCTTCCTTCATCGTCGAGCCGGGATGGCTCGAGATGAGATACGGCACCACGTACTGCTTGAGCCCGTACTCGCGGTTCAGGCGCTCAAATTTGCGGCAGAACGCGTCATAGACGGCTCGGCTCGGCTTGCCCATCACGGACAGCACCGCGTCGCTCACGTGCTCGGGCGCCACGCGGAGCTGGCCCGAGACATGGTGTTCCAGCAGCTCGCGCAAAAACTCGTCCGAGGCGTCGGCCATGGTGTAGTCAAAGCGGATGCCGCTGCGCACGAAGACCTTCTTGACGCCTGGCAGCTGGCGCAGGTCGCGCAGCAGCTGCGTGTAGCCGCTCTCGTCGACCACCATGTTCTTGCATACGCTCGGCCACAGGCAGCGCTTGTTCTTGCATACGCCGTGCTTGAGCTGCTTGTCGCAGGCCGGACGGCTAAAGTTGGCCGTCGGTCCGCCCACGTCGTTGATGTAGCCCTTAAACTCCGGGTCGTGCGTGAGCAGCTCGGCCTCGCGCATGATCGAATCGTGGCTGCGCATCTGCAGCACGCGGCCCTGGTGGAAGGTGAGCGCGCAAAACGAGCACTCGCCAAAGCACCCGCGGTTGGAGCTGATGGAAAACTTGATCTCGGCAAAGGCTGGCACGCCGCCCGCGGCATCGTAGTCGGGATGCCAGTCGCGCGCGTAGGGGAGCTCGGCGACCTCGTCCATCTCGTCGGTGGTGAGCGTTGCCGACGGCGGGTTCTGCACAACGTAGACGTTGTTGGGATAGGGCTCCACCAGGCGATGCCCGGTAATGGGGTCCATGTTTTGCTGCTGCACGTTAAAGCTGCGTGCGTAGTTGAGCTTGTCGGACGAAAGGTCGTCCCAGCTGGGCAGCAGGTCGTAGTCGTAGACTTCGTCGAGCGAGCTGGTACGGTAGACGGTGCCGTTGATGTAGGTGATCTGGTCGATGGGCAGCCCGGCGTCGAGCGCGTCGGCGATCTCGACGATCGCGTGCTCGCCCATGCCGTAGATGAGGATATCCGCACCCGAGTCGAGCAGCACCGAACGCTTGAGCTTGTCCTGCCAGTAGTCATAGTGTGCCAGACGACGCAGGCTCGCCTCGATGCCGCCGATGATGATGGGCGCGTCTTTGAACGTCTGGCGGATGAGGTTGCCATAAACCGTGACGGCTCGATTGGGACGGCGCCCCTCCTCACCGCCGGGGGTATAGGCGTCGGTGTGACGACGGTGCTTGGTCACCGAATAATGGTTGACCATGGAGTCCATGTTGCCGGCACTGACGAGAAAGCCCAGGCGCGGCTCGCCGAGCACGGTAATGCTGGCGGGGTCGGTCCAATCGGGCTGGCAGATGATGCCCACCTTGTAGCCGTGCGCATCGAGCACGCGGCTGACGATAGCCATGCCAAAGCTGGGGTGGTCCACGTAAGCGTCGCCGCAGATGTAGACGAAGTCGCACTGGTCCCAGCCGCGCACGTCCATGTCGGCGCGGCTGACGGGGAGGAATTTGTCGCGGCCCGGGCGCCAGGGGCGGGCGGGTGCCGACTTGGCGTTCGTGGCGTGAGCGGTCTGGGTGGCCGTGGCCTGCGCCTTGCCTCCGCGCTTTTGCTGATGGCCTTGCTTGCCCTGCTGGCTGCGCTGATTGTTCTGAGCGTGCTGAGGCTTTTTCGCCACGATTCCTCCCATTGTTTGTATGCTGCCCGTAATTGTAACCAGTCTTTTTGGGACGGGGCTAAAAAGACTGGGGGAGTACATGACGAGATGGATGCCGTTGACGTGCCTGCGGGCTGCGACGCCACGCCTGCCGTTTGTTTCCAGACTGTGTATCCCCATGCCGAAGGGGCCGTCTTGCGCACACGCCTTGTTGTCAATGGGTTACAGTATGAACGGTGGATTTGCGTCCGCCAATGCAGAGGATAGTCGCTAACAAGGAGGATGCGCGGACATGAAGCGCGCCAAGCAGATATCGGAGTCTATTGAACTGGGCATTATCTTGGCTCTTGCCGGCGGTTTTATGGACGTGTATTCCTACATCGGCCGCGACCACGTTTTTGCCAACGCGCAGACGGGCAACATTTTGCTGATGGGCGTGTATATCTCGGAGGGCAATTGGATACTCGCGGGGCGCTACTTCTTCCCTGTAGTGTCGTTTGCCGTGGGCATTATGCTGGCAGACCTGATTCATGAGCGCTTTGGCAGCGTGATTCACTGGCGTCAGGTGACGGTATTTTTTGAGGCAGTCATTTTGCTGGGCGTGAGTTTTCTTTCCGCCGATTTCAACCTGCTCGCCAACTGCCTTACCTCATTTGCCTGCGGTATGCAGGTCGAGAGCTTCCGCAAAATCCACGGCCACGGCATCGCCACGACCATGTGCATCGGCAACCTGCGCAACGCACTGCAAAACGTGGACGACTACATCATCACCCACAAGCGCGGCTTTTTGGAAAACGGCGCGCTGTACTTTGGCGTGATCTTTATCTTTGTCTTTGGCGCGGTGTTGGGCAACTGGTGCATCGACCGCATGGGCTTGCATGCCATTGCGGTGGCGAGCCTGCTGCTGTTTATTGCGTTTACCATTATGTTTATCGACCGCGAGCGCGATTTGCGCCTCCGCTGGAAATGCGCGGCCGAGGCCTGGAAGGAAGGCTGCCAAAAGTAGCGGCAGGATGTGCCAAAGGGACTGTCCCTTTGGCACATTATTTTAGCCATCTGTTGAAACGCTTTAACAATTTTGACGTTCTCGCGAAAATTTCGTTTCAAAAGCGTTAGGATGGGACTCATAGCGCGGGGCGTAATGGGTGCTCCGCACACGATGGGAGGCTATCAATGGCTAATCGTTTCGTTCTCAACACCATTTCCTATCATGGCTCCGGCGCCATCAAGGAGATCCCCGGCGAGCTCCAGCGTCGCGGCTACAAGAAGATTTTCGTCTGCTCCGATCCCGACCTGGTCAAGTTTGGTGTCACCGCTAAGGTGACCGACGAGCTCGACGCCGCCGGCATCGCTTGGAGCCTGTACTCCGAGATCAAGCCCAACCCCACCATCCAGAACGTCAAGGACGGCGTCGAGGCCTTCAAGGCCGCCGAGGCTGACGCTATCGTGACCATCGGTGGCGGCTCCTCCATGGACACCGCTAAGGCTATCGGCATCATCATCAACAACCCCGAGTTCGCCGATGTCCGCAGCCTCGAGGGCGTCGCTCCGACCAAGAACCACGCCGTGTTCACCATCGCCGTGCCGACGACCGCCGGTACTGCCGCTGAGGTGA
>CAVCRP010000022.1:0-44050 GCA_963604655.1 uncultured Ruminococcus sp. | reverse complement strand
GGCGTGGCCGCCGCGGCTGAATTAGACACTCACCATTGTCGGCCTAATCCGCGGTCCTTCATGCAGCAGGGGCTCTCAATGTTTTTATGTCCTGCTCATATCGTCTCTGCCGGCAGCTTGGAACAGTCCTTAAAGCCCGCATCAATCAACTGCGGAAAGCGCATCCCAGAATGAGCGTCCAACATGGGACATGGTTTCCCTTGAGGGCCTCAACCGGAAAATGCATCCCGGAATGTTGCCGGAAAGTGGAACGTAGTTTCCCAAACAGGCCGTGCGCGGAAAGTGCATCCCGCTATCGAACTTCAAAGCGGGATGCATTTTCCGTGCCAGCAGTTCCAGGCAGCCAGAGACCACTCATTTAAGTCTGTCCCCAACGACTAGTAGTAGGCCCACATGGCTTCGGCTTCATTGAGGACCTCTACGACGCCCCAGCGGCGGGCGCTGCGGCTGGCCGAGTTGGGATCGAAGACTCCAATCTGGTCGGCGTCGTCAATACCGTAAAGCACAATGTAGTGGCCCACGTTGGTAAAGGTGCCCGGCCGAACGGCGGCGATGACGGGCACGCCCGAGCGCAGCGCCTGGGTGATGGAGCTGCGATCGATATGGAGTTCCGTTCCGTTAAGTCCCAACTGCCACGCGCCACTCGTCATAAACGACCATTCGGTTGCACCGGTGGGGGCGTAATTGCTCGCCTCGGAAAGCGCGCACATATCGACGGGGGTCATATCGGTGCGTCCCGTCTTAAAGATATAGACCATGGTGAGGCACGTAGGCCCGCAGGCATTTTGGCGGATGGTGCCGCCGGCGTAAGGCAGCTCCGACCACGCAGGGTCGATCTGATAGATATGGGGCATCGTGCCGGCTTGCCATTGCGAGCGTGGGGTCGAAAAGGCGAAAGAATAACCGGGTGCGACGGGGGCCTTGAGCAGCTTGTCCTCGGCGGTGGGCTCGAGACCGGCCGACCCGTGGGACATACAGGAGCTCATAAGCACAAAGACCAGACAGGTGAGGATAGAGCACAGTGCGAGGCGAAGTCGACGGGCCGGCAGGGCGGGGGCATTCACGTGCGATGTCGAGCGGTAAGGCTTGCCGTCGCGTCCACCTTGGGGATGCGAAAAGAAGCGGTTGAGATGGATGCCGGGCTGACGTGCGCCGTTGCGGCGTAGTTGCGGAACCTCGGCCTGGCGCTGTCGAGTGCGCGCGCCCAAGCGGCCATCTTGCTGCGCGCTTGTGCTCGTGCTCGGACGACCACTCTGCCGTGTTCTGCTTGACTGCTGCCGAGACGAAGGTCTGGGTTGCTCTTGGAGGCGTTGCGGATTGCTGCTCGTGGCACTTCTGGGCGTAGGCGTGGTACGGCCAGCAAGGCGAACGCTTTGTCGCCGTTGATCACCGTCGTTGTATCCGTATGCCATTCGTACCGCCTTGTCTCATGTATAACCTGTCCATCCTACAAAAAAGATGTGCAACAAATGGGTCTGCGCGTCAAAAGCTCGGTAAACGGTACGAAAGGCGCAAAACACACGGCCTCAAAAACATCTCTATATGCGTCCGATGAGCGTACGCCCGTCGGACGGGCGGCAACAATGAGCGGCAAACCGTGCCGTTCGTCCCAAAAACGGCGCCGCTCGTTATGCGGTTTTGCCTTCGGTCGAGCCATAGGCGGCGCCGCGGCGCCAAGGCCGTATCTTAGAGCCACGAAATAAAAGCGCGCTGCCAGACAGGCCGCGCAAGGGGTGACGCCAAGGGGCGTCAAAAAGGAAAGGAGGGGAACAATGGCGGACAAGAACGTAGAAGTTGCAGTCGAGGATAGCGGCGGCATGAAGAAAACGCTCTCGCTCTGGAACTTCTTCACCATCGGCTTTGGTGCCATCATCGGTACCGGCTGGGTTCTGCAGGTCGGCGACTGGATGGTCGTGGGCGGCGGTCCCGTTCCCGCTATGATCGCATTCCTCTTGGGCGCAATCTTCCTCGTGCCCGTCGGAGCCGTTTTCGGTGAACTCACAGCTGCCATCCCCATCTCGGGTGGCATCGTCGAGTACGTCGACCGTAGCTTTGGCCGTACGATGAGCTACATTACCGGATGGCTCCTGGCTCTGGGCAACGGCATCCTGTGCCCGTGGGAGGCCATCGCCATCTCGACTCTCGTGTCCGAGATGTTCGGCAGCCTGCCCGGTCTTGAGTGGCTGCGCGCCGTCAAGCTCTACACCATCCTGGGTGCCGACGTCTACCTGTTCCCGACGCTGATCGCGCTCGGATTTGCCGTCTACGTCATCTTCCTCAACTTCCGCGGTGCCAGCTCGGCCGCCAAGCTCCAAGCCTTCCTGACCAAGGCTCTGCTCTGCGGCATGCTGCTCGCCATGGGCGTCTCACTGTTCACCGGTTCGCCGGACAACGCCATGCCCGTGTTCTCCCAGGTCACCGGCGCCGGCGGCGGCAAGGCCGCTACCGAGAGCACCAGCCTGTTCGCCGGCATCGTGTCGGTCCTGGTTCTGACCCCGTTCTTCTACGCCGGCTTCGACACCATTCCTCAGCAGGCTGAGGAAGCAGCCGAGGGCCTCAACTGGAACAAGTTCGGCAAGATCATCTCCCTGGCCCTGCTGGCCGCCGGCGGCTTCTACATGGTCTGCATCTACTCGTTTGGCACCATCCTCGACTGGCATGAGTTCGTTAAGAGCCCGGTTCCCGCGCTTGCCTGCCTCAAGGGCATCAACATGCTCCTGTACCTGGCCATGCTCGTCATCGCCACGCTTGGACCCATGGGCCCCATGAACTCCTTCTACGGCGCCACGAGCCGCATCATGCTCGCCATGGGCCGCAAGGGCCAGCTGCCCGAGAAGTTCGCCGAGGTCGATCCTAACTCCGGCGCTCCCAAGCTCGCCTGCGTCGTCCTGGGCGTCATCACCGTCGTCGGACCGTTTTTGGGCAAGAACATGCTCATTCCTCTGACCAACGTGTCGGCTCTCGCCTTCATCTTCTCCTGCGGCATGGTCGCCCTCGCTTGCCTGCGCATGCGCTTCACCGAGCCCGACCTGCCTCGTCCCTACGAGGTGCCCGGCGGCAAGTTTGGCATCTGCCTCGCCATCGCCGCCTGCGCCGTCATCATCGGCCTGCTCGTGATCCCGTTTTCTCCCGCCTCCCTCAACATGGTGGAGTGGAGCATCGTGATCGGCTGGCTGGTTATCGGCCTAGGCCTCATGGCCTTCACCAATTCCCGCAAAAAGTAACGCCGAGCCGGGGCGGATCAGGTGCACGGGACCCTCTCTTCCGTGCACCGAACCCGGCACCACTTGGGTAGCTTTGTGAGGCCCTAACCCAACACGGCCTCGCCCACTATATGGATCCATAAGGAGGAACCATGTCCACTAAGTATGCAATCGTTGGCGGTAAGCTCATCGACGGTACCGGCGCCGAGCCGGTCGAGAACTCCCTCGTTCTGGTCGACGACAACGGCAAGATCGAGTATGCCGGCGCCATGCAGGACCTTCCCGAGGGCGTTGAGGTCATCGACGCCGCCGGCAAGACCGTCCTTCCCGGCCTGATCGACACCCACCTGCACTTCTCGGGCAACCTGACCGACGATGACACCGACTGGGTCATGCAGCCGCTCCTCGAGAAGCAGGCCGTCGCCGTCAAGCAGGCCTATGACTGCCTCACCCACGGCCTCACCACCGTCTGCGAGATCGGCCGCTTTGGCATCCAGATTCGCGACTGCATCGACAAGGGCGTCTTCAAGGGCCCGCGCGTTCTGGCCACCGGCCTTGGCTTCTGCCGCGTTGCCGGCCACGGCGACTCCCACCACTGCACCCAGGAGCTCAACAAGGAATCGCACCCCTGGGGCGACCAGGTCGACGGTCCTTGGGATCTGCGTAAGGCCGTCCGTCGTCGCCTGCGCGAGAACCCCGATGCCATCAAGATCTGGGCTACCGGTGGCGGCATCTGGCGCTGGGACTCCGGTCGCGACCAGCACTACTGCTCCGAGGAGATCCAGGCCGTGGTCGAAGAGGCCAAGATGGTCGGCATCCCGGTGTGGAGCCACTGCTACAACAACCACGCCGCTGCCTACGATTCCGTCCGCTTTGGTTGCGAGCAGCTGATCCACGGCTTCGATATCGATGAGCGCACCATGGACCTCATGGCCGAGCAGGGCACCTTCTTCACCCCGACGATCGCCTTCCTGCCCACCTGGTACTCCACCTATCCGCCCGTCTACGTCCCCGAGCTGCACGACAAGTACGAGGGCACCCTGGTCGAGAAGGAGCTGCAGCGCAACTACGACTGCCTGCGCGAGGCCAAGAAGCGCGGCGTCGTCATGACGATCGGCTCCGACTCCTTCTCCTTCGTCACCCCGTACGGCAACTGCTCCATCGAGGAGATGTACGAGTTCGTCGACAAGATCGGCTTCACCCCGGTCGAGACCATCACCTGCGCCACCCTCAACGGTGCCAAGATGTGCCACATCGAGGACGAGACCGGTTCCATCGAGGCCGGCAAGTGCGCCGACCTGCTGGTCGTCAACGGTGACGTCGCCGCCGACATCCACGTGCTCAACACCGATAACATGGACGTCATCATGAAGGACGGCTGGATTGTCGAGGCCGGCACTTTCGGCGAGGCAAACAAGTACAGCGCCTAAGCTACCGTTTATCGATGGCTGGATGTAAAACACAGTATTTGATTGCATAATGCAATGGAGAGGGTCGCTTGCGGCCCTCTTTATTGCTATGGGTGCGATGGATAAAAGGAGATGACGGTGGATCTCAATAGGCTGATTCTGGGTAAGAGCTACAACTCTACCAAGGTCTTTCGTGCGGCCCAGCATGTGGTCCAGGCCATCCTGCTCGGCGTTGTCGTTCCGGCGCTTATCCTGCTGCTTATCTGGGATTTAACCGATAATCCCAATCCCGTTCCGGGCGTTGTCGTTATTGCCGGCCTGGTCATGCTGTGCTTCTTTTTCTCGTATGTTTTTGTGGTCCCCGACGACCTCACATCGAGCGCAACCGACCGTACGCTCGCCATTGCATCAAAAATATTCGCCTACACGTCGCGCGGCCTTACGCCCGAAGCGGCCCTGGGCGCCTCTAAAATTATCCTGTCCGAGACCATCGCCTCTGCCATCTGCTTTACCGACGGCAAGCAGGTGTTGGCGAGTTGGGGCGAGGACTCGGCAAAGTGCCCCGCCGGCACTCCAGTTGTGCTCAAGACCACGCTCAACGTAATCGAGTCCGGCGAGCAGAGCGTGTTCTCGCGCGATGCGTCGTCCGAGACGGGCGGCTACTTTCCCCGCCTGCGCGCCGGCATTGTCGCGCCGCTTACCGTGCGCGGCCATTGCGTGGGCACGCTCGAGCTGTACTATCCCCGCCTGAGCAGTATCGATATGCGCCAGACGGCTCTGGCCTCGGGCTTTGCCGACCTTATCTCCACGCAGCTCGCGAGCTTTGAGCTCGAGCGCCAGGACGAGCTCACAGCCCGCGTTGAGCTTCGCGCCCTGCAGTCGCAGGTCGACCCGCATTTTCTATTCAATACCATTAGCACTATCGTGTCGCTCGTTCGAACCGAGCCCGACAAGGCGCGATCGTTGCTGATCGACTTCTCCAACTACTATCGTCAGACGCTTTCTGACTCCGATACACTCACCACGCTCGAGCACGAGGTGGAACAGGGCACTCGTTATATCAATCTTATGCAGGCCCGGTACGGCGACGGCCGTCTGCGCGTCTCGGTCGATATCGACTTTGAGGTGCGCGACAGCCTGGTACCGCCGTTTATCTTGCAGCCGCTGCTCGAAAACTGCATCAAGCATGCGCAGCGCGAGATCGAGCCGCTTTCTATTCGTGTTAGGGCTTTTGAGACCGATGACGGCTTGGAGATCATCGTCGAAGATGACGGCATCGGGATGAGCGAAGAAGTCTGCGCGCATCTGTTTGAGCAGCATCGCCGAGAGGAGCCCGAGAGCATTACCGCCGACGGCTCCATCAAGCGAGGTTGCGGCCTGGCACTCTTCAACGTGCTTCAGCGCATCCATTTCTTTTACGGAGAAGATTCTGGCATGCGCGTGAAGTCCCAGGAGGGCGTGGGAACGCAGGTCATCGTTGAGCTGAACGGCGAGCCGCATGAACCGGCGCCGTTGACGGTGTAGAACGCGGTTGGATTGAGAGAAAAAGAGGGGAAGCGCATATGTCCGAAGGCTGGAACATCCTGGTGGTTGATGACGAGCCCCCAATTAGGGCTGAATTACGCTATCTGTTGGAAAAGGATGCGCGTGTGGGAACCATTGCCGAGGCGGGCAATGTCACCGAGGCCGTGGAGTCGATTCTGTCGAACAAGCCCGACGTGCTGTTCTTGGACATCACGATGCCCGGGCGCTCGGGAATTGAGCTTGCCGAGACGCTGCAGAACCTAAAGACCCCGCCGGTGGTGGTGTTTGTGACGGCGTTTGCCGAGTTTGCGGCCGATGCGTATAACCTCGATGCTGTCGACTATGTCGTCAAGCCGGTCGAGGACGCACGCCTGTCAAAGGCGCTCGACAAGATCGAGACCGCTTTGGGCGTCCGTCGCGTCGTTCACGCCCCGCGCCAGCCCCTTCGCCTAACGGTGGACCGCGGGGGTAAAAAGGTGTTCATTCCCGTCGCGGACGTCTGCTACTTTGAGGCGCGCGCCGATTTTTGCAACGCCGTCTGCGCCGAGGGAACGTACCTGATCAATGAGTCGATCTCCTCGCTCGAGCGCCGCTTGGGTTCCGAGGGCTTTATCCGCGTCCATCGCAGTTATCTGGTCAATTTGGAAGACGTACACAATGTCGAGATCGGCTCCACGGGTCTGATGGAGCTTCGGCTCGATCGCGTGAGCTCGACGGTGCCCGTGTCCCGTCGTCGCGCTGCCGAGGTCAAGTCGCACTTGGGGCTTGCGTAAGGGTCGGTGCGCCATCGTTTGCCGTTGCAGGTTTGGCATGACTGCGCGGTGGGCATAATGGATTGCATCGAATGAAATCGAAAGGATTATCATGCCCGCGCTTATCACCCATCATCTGTTTGGCGAGGAAAGCATTGACCGTCTTCCGCAGGGCGTCATCACGTCCGACGAGGAGCGCATCGCCTTTATCCTGGGCAACCAGGGTCCCGACCCGTTTTTCTTCCACATCCTGACGCCCCGCGTTTCCGACTGCACGCTGCTGGCGCAGGTTATGCACCGCTCACGTATGTCGCGCCAGTTCTCGTGCCTGCGCGACGGCGTGTCTCATCTGCTTCCGCGCGATGCCAACCTGGGCCGCGCCTTCGCGCTGGGTTTGCTGTCGCACTACGTGCTCGACCGCAATGCGCATCCTTTTGTCTACGAGCAGCAGTTTGGCATCGTGGAGTCCGATCTCGATCTGGAGGATTCGGGCAGCCAAGTCCATGCCGTACTCGAAAGCGACCTGGATGTGCTGATACTGCAGCTCAAGCGCGATGGCGCAACGGTCGAGGACTATCCGCCGGCGGGCGAGATCGTCACCACCGACCGCATCAATCGCGTTGCCGGCGTACTGATGAGCTATGTTGCCGGTCGCGTGTACGGCATCGATATCCCGGCGGGGGAGTATGGTGCCGCCGTCTCGGACATGCAACTGCTCTACCGCACGATTGAGCCGGCCGGTTCGGCCAAGACGCGCGCGATTGCCCTGCTCGAGGGCTTGGTGCACGATTATTCGCTGCTCGACGGCCTTGCGCACCGTGTGACGACCGAGCTGCCCAAGCGCACCGGCAACTTGGGTCATCTGACCTGGAAGAATCCCTTTACCGACGAGGTTTCGAACGAGAGCTTCCCCGAGGTCTTCGATCGCGCGCTGGTCGATTACGAGTGCACGGTTGCTCGCTTTATCGAGACCGGCGATATGGAAGCCGTGACCAACCATGTCAACTACAGCGGCCGCGTGCTCGAAGCCGACGAGGAGTTCGACCGCGAGGAATAGCAAACAGCCTCCTAAGTTGCGGTGGAATAGTTCCTGTTTTGGCCTCCGAGGCTTCCAAACAGGAACTATTTCACCGCAACTGCGTTTGAGATGTGGGTTTGTCTCGCCGGCTTGCATGCCCGTGCGTGCCCCTTTGCCGAATCCTTACCGGCGGTTCTGGACAATTGGGGTACGATGAACTAACTGCATATCGGGCGAATACGAAGGGGCCCTGTCCATGAAATACACCAAGCTCGAGCGTAACTGGGTTATGTACGATGTGGGGAACTCGGCCCTCGTGCTGCTCAACACCTCGGTGGTGCCCATCTACTTCAACGCTATCAATACCGGCGCTTCTTCGGCCGACCTGGTGGTCGCCTGGGGTAACGCGCAGACGATTGCCTCGCTGGTCATCGCCATGCTCATGCCCATTCTGGGCGCACTTGCCGACTACGCGGGCAATAAGATCAAGTTCTTCATGGGCTTTTTCCTGACGGGCCTGGTTCTTTGCCTGGCACAGGCCATCCCCATGTCTGCCATGGCGTTTTTGACCGTCTACGTGCTGTGCACCATCGGCCTCAACTCGTCCATGACGTTCTACGACGCCATGCTGCCCGACATCACCACCGACGAGCGCATGGATGCCGTGTCCAGCTCGGGCTATGCGTGGGGCTACATCGGCTCGACCGTGCCCTTCATCGTCTGCCTGGCTCTCATTATGGGTGGTCCGGCCTTGGGCATTCCCACCATGCTCGCCACGCGCCTGTCGTTTATCATCACCGGTGCCTGGTGGCTCATCTTTACCCTGCCGCTCATCCGTACCTATAAGCAAAAGTACGGTCGCGAGCGCGGTCCCGAGGACACCATCGGTCACATCGTGGGCGGCGTGTTTTCCGAGGTGGGACATACCATGCGCGAGATTGCCCATAACAAGACCGTGCTGGTCTACATGATCGCCTTCTTCTTCTATATCGATGGCGTCCACACGGTCATCTCCATGGCAACCAGCTACGGTTCGGCCTTGGGCATCGATTCGACCCAGCTGGTGCTGGCGCTGCTCGTCACGCAGTTTGTGGCCTTCCCGTCCGCCATTATCTACGGCAAGCTCGCCGGCCGCGTGGGCACGCTTAACATGATCATGGTGGCCGTTGCCGCCTATATGGGCATCGTGCTCTTCGCCGCGTTCTTCCTTAAGACCGCCTTCGAGTTCTGGGTGCTTGCTATTCTTGTCGGCCTGTTCCAGGGTGGCGTGCAGGCGCTCAGCCGCAGCTACTTTGGCCGTATCATCCCCAAGGAAAAGTCCAACGAATACTACGGTTTCTTTGATATCTTTGGCCGTTATGCAAGTGTTATGGGCACCTTCCTGGTGTCGCTTGTCACCTCGCTGACCGGCAACCCGTCGCTGGGTGTCCTTTCCATCGGCGTGCTGCTGGTGGTTGGCTTTTTGCTACTGGTCCGTCTGTCCCGCATGGCTCAGACGGCATAGCGAGGAAAAACGAGTGCCGGGCGGCTATTGTGCTTATCCGCGGTACTCTTTTGGAAGTATCCGCATAAATCGCTCTGACTTCCGAACAATGATTAGCCCAAGTGGGTATGATGGAGTCAGCTAGGTCGCGGGGCGTCGCCTGTGTTTGGCGGCGCCCCGTTTTTGTGTTGCAGGGAGGGTAAGGCATGAACGCCACGGTCGTGATTCCAACGTATTGGGCGGGCGATGACGCTCGCGCAAACGCCCCGGGCACCTACGATCATTCGACGCGACTCAACGCCGCCAATCCCGAACTCGACCGTTGCCTGGCATCGCTCGAGCAGGTGCGCGACATTCCGCGCATTATCTTGCTGGTGGTCTGTCCCGTTTCTGCCACGGCCGATGTGTCGCTGCGCGTGCACGATATCGTCAACGCGCATCCTACGCTCAAGGTCACCGTTGTCACCAATACTCAGGCATCGCGTATCGCCGATCGTGTGGCGCAGATCGCGCCCAAGGGTTCGGGCGAGTGCGTGAGCCTGCGCGGTTATGGAGCCATTCGCAACATGGGCCTTGCCTGCGCCGCCGTGTTGGGACACGACGCGGTTGTCTTTTTGGATGACGACGAGACCGTCATCGATGCCGACTTTATGAAGCGTGCGACGTATGCGCTGGGGCAGCAGACGCGCCAGGGCTTGCCGATCTTGGTCAAAAGCGGCTACTTCTACGACCGCGATGGATCGCCGCTGGCCCCTACGGACAAGGCGGGCATATGTCATCGCTGGTGGACCAAGCGCATCGAGTTTAATCGCTGGATGAAAAAGGCACTCTCGGGCACCCGCATCTCGCGTTCCAACTACGTGTGCGGCGGTCTGATGGCCCTGCATGCCCGCGCCTTTACCCGCGTGGCCTTCGACCCGTTTATCACCCGTGGCGAGGACCTCGATTACCTGTTTAACATGCGCATGTTTGGCTACGACGTGTGGTTCGATAACGAGTGGACCGTGCGCCATCTGCCCCCGGAGTCCGAAAAGCGCTCGCCGCGCTTTATGCAGGACGTGTACCGTTGGTACTACGAGCGGGCCAAGCTGACGTTCGCCGCGCACCAGAAGGAGCTCATTCCCGTTACGGCGGCATCGCTCATGCCCTACCCGGGCCCGTGGATCTCGCGCGAGCTCGACGATCGCGTGCGCAAGACCGCCATGGTTCGCAGCGTGTTTACCCGCGAGCACGAGGGCTACCTGCGCATCTGGCGCCATGGTATCGACGAGGCCAAGGCATATGCGCGCCAAAACGCCGCAAGTTATCTGCGTTTCCAGAGCTTTTGGCCCAAGATCATGGACGGGCTTTGGCGAGACGCACAGCTGATCAGTATCCTGGAGGGGGCCGAATGATCGACCGCCGCGCCCAGCGCGATAGTTCAATATCAATCTTTCGCATCATCGCCGTTGCCTGTGCCATCTGCGTGCTGCTGTACTTTGTATTTGCCCTGGCGACCGGAATCGAGCCCATCGCGACGGTTGTCGCCTGCGCGCTGCTCTGCATCTTTCTGTGCATCTTTATCTTTTTGACGCTCAACCCCGATTCGGTGCGCTCGCAGTACACCGAGGAGACGCTCTCGGTAGCCTCTGCCATGCTCGAGGACATTAAGGGCGGCCTGACCCAGGAGTCGGCGCGTTTGGTGTGCCAGCGCATCTTGCCCGAGACGCGCGCCATGACCGTCGCCATTACCGACGAGGACAACGTGCTGGCGTGCGCGGGCGAGTTTGAGGAAAAGCTGCTGCCCGATTCGCCCATCCACACGCTTGCCACGCGCTACGTCATCGAGCACGGTATCGTGCAGTCGTTCAACCGCGTCGTGGATGTCGTGGGCTCGGACGGCTCGCACAACCAGGTCCCGGCAGGTATCATCGCGCCCATCAAGGTGGGCGACCGTACCGTCGGCACGCTCAAGTTCTACTATAAGACCCCGCGCGCCGTCGACCGTACCCAGTACGCGCTCGCCTCGGGTTTTGCCGAGATCTTGTCCACGCAGCTCGCCATCCATGAGCTCGAGGTGCAAAAGGAGCTCACGGCCCGCGCCGAGGTGCGTGCGCTGCAGGCGCAGATCAATCCGCACTTCCTGTTCAACACGCTCAACACCATCGCATCGTTTACACGCACCGATCCGCTGCGCGCCCGCGAGCTGCTGCGTGAGTTCTCATCGTTTTACCGTGCCACGCTCGACAACTCGGGATCGCTCATCCCGGTCTCGCGCGAGGTTGCACAGACCAAGCGCTACCTGACGTTTGAGAAGGCACGCTTTGGCGAGGACCGCGTGCTGGCGACTTTCGATGTTTCCGAGGACGTCGAGGACACGCTGGTGCCGGCATTTGTGATCCAGCCGATTGTGGAGAACGCCGTGCGCCACGGCATGGGAGATGCCGATGCGCTGGTGATCGATGTATCGGTACACCAGGACGGCGAGGATGCGATTTTGATTAGTGTCGCCGATAACGGCGTGGGCATGGACAAGGGCACTGCCGCCAGGCTGTTTGACGAGCGCTCTGCCCGTCCCGACGCCAACTCCCCGCAGGGCGGCGGCGCCGGCGTGGCCATGCACAATATTTCGGAACGCATCCATCGCTTCTATGGGCCGCATTCCTATACGCGCGTCGAATCGGCGCCGGGCAAGGGCACCAAAGTGCTCCTGCATCTTGATTTGTCAGAGAGTATCTTTGACATTCAAGAGTAAAATAATTGGTTACGGGTTTAACGCCGGTTGGCGGATGCCCGGCGTAGTTAGTTGACGAAAGGTTTTACCCTATGCTGCGTGCAATGATTGTGGATGATGAGGCGCCGGCTCGCTCGGAGCTTCGCTTCTTGCTCGAGCAGACGGGCAAGATCGGCACGATCACAGAGGCGTCGAGCGTTCGCTCCGCTATCGAGATGCTTATGGAAAGTCGCGTCGATGTCGTCTTTCTCGACATCTCGATGCCCGGCGCTTCGGGCTTGCAGCTTGCCGAGGCGCTGCATAAGCTCAAGAACCCGCCGGCGATCGTTTTTGTGACCGCCTATAGCGACCATGCGGTCGAGGCGTTCGATGTGGATGCCGTCGACTATCTGATGAAGCCTGTCGAGGAAGCTCGCTTGGATCGTGCGATCGAGAAGGTCATGCAACGCGCCAAGCCGGTCACGGACAGCAAGGTGACCATCGAGCGTATCCCGGTGGAAAAGGGCGGCCGCAAGGTACTCATTCCCGTGGACGACATTCGCTTTATCATGGCCAAGGACGATTACTCCTGCATCTATACCGTCGATGATCGCTTTTTGTCGACGACCTCGCTGGCGCAGTTTGAGGCCAAGCTCTGCGACTTTGGCTTCTTCCGTGTTCACCGCCGCTATATCGTCAACCTGGCGTGCGTCACGGACGTTGAGACGGTGCCCTCGGGCGCCATCCAGCTGGGCATTACGGGCGTCGACGAACGCGTGCCGGTTTCGCGCCGCCGCGTCGTGCCGCTCAAGAAGGCCCTGAGTCTCTAGCACACTGGCCCCGCAGCCCTGTAGACCCATCGTCTGCGGAGCCGTGGGGCCTTTTTTGTATGCATCTGTCGAATCGTTTTTTGCGGAAGGGATCCCATGAACAGCGCAAGCGCCAAGCGCATCGACATCATCTCGGACACCCACGGCTATCTATCGCCTGCGCTCCTGGACGAGCTTAAGGGCGCAGATCTGATCATCCATGCCGGTGACCTCACATCCGAGATGGACTACGAGCACCTATGCACCATCGCCCCCGTGCGAGCGGTCCTGGGCAACAACGATTACTACCGCGACTACGGCCCCGATGTGGACCGCCTGGCCCTCTTTACCTACGAAGGCCTCAAATTCGCCGTAGCCCACTACCGCGAAGACCTCCCGGTGGGATCCGTAGACGTAGCCATCAACGGCCACACCCACGTAACCAAAGAAGCCCAAGTAGGCCGCTGCTTGGTCCTCAACCCGGGCAGCGCCAGCTACCCCAGAGGCACCCGAGGCCCTACCATGGTCAGAATGCTAGTAAAAGACGGCAAGATCCTAAGCACCAAATTTATTGACCTTGAGTAACCGCAACAAAAACGGGGGATGCAGATCGCATCCCCCGTTTTCTTTGAGCCAAAGGCGGAAGTCCAACAACACCCCTAGACAATCCCGCCGCGGAGAACGGGGCCGCCGAGCCGCGAAGCGGCGAGCAACAAAGACTTTGAAGCAAGTGACGGCAGGGAGGGTCTCCGGGGCCGGCTGGCGCGGGTTAAGTTTGTCGCGAGTTCCGCACGCAAAGGAAAGCACTTAATGTGCTTTCCGTCTTGCGCAGGACTGTAGAGCAGCAAACTTAACCCGCGCCAGCCGGCCCCGGAGACCCTCCCGGACAGCCAAAAAATTTTTTCAAAAAAGTTGTTGCGCGCCAGACAGACTTCTGTGTATACTAATCCCCGCAGCGCACGCGAGCGGAAACAAACGCGAACGACTGCTTGGGGAGTTAGCTCAGTTTGGTTAGAGCGCCGGCCTGTCACGTCGGAGGTCGCGGGTTCGAGCCCCGTACTTCCCGCCAACGCAATTAAAGCCACGTCTTCGGACGTGGCTTTTTGCGTTTGATGCACTTTGTTTCGATAGAACGATCGCCCTGGCGCATCTGCGCCCAGAATCCCCGCCCCTTCGGGAACGCAAGTAAAATCTAATAAGCATATCTGTCTAAACAACAGCTTTGTTGCGCAACACCTGTTCAACGAGACAGGGGGTTAGGTTATACTAAATTGCACTGTAGGCCGCATCTGATGCATTTCGCTCCAAGCGCGGCACTCAGTGGATATCCGATTTACCATTTGGATGTCCTGCGGTCATTTAGCGTCTCGACACAAGCTCGGCCCCGGAGCTCGTTCGAGCTGTTCGTATTCCTTGAAAGGGGAAAAATGGACATATCGAGGAAGACTGATTACGCCCTTCGTATGTTGGCGATGCTTGCCGAGGATCCGGAGCGTTTGCTTTCTGTTCGCACCGCTGCCGAAGAGGTCAATGTCCCGTATTCGTTTGCCCGCTCGATTCAGCACGGTTTGGTCCAGGCCGGTATTGTGGAGAGCCTGCGTGGCGTCCACGGTGGCATGCGTCTCAAGGTCAGTCCGGACGACGTCACTATCCGCCAGGTCGTCGAGGCCGTTCAAGGCCCTATGGTTATGAATGATTGCACCGCGCCCGATGGTGACTGTGCGCGCATGGGCACGTGCTGCTATCATCCCCTGTGGGCCGGAGCCCAGGCGTTGATGCGCGATTACCTCGATTCCGTTTCGCTCGGCGACATCGTCGCTCACCGCCAGTTCCCGGCCGTCGATCCCAAATTCGCCGATCGCGATGCGTTTCCCGAGTACGCCACCTGTACGTGCGCTTGCCGGGAGGAATAGCGCCGCATAAGGAGCATAGCTATGATTCAGGACCCCTTTCGTTCGATGATTCGTGCGGAAGGGGTCCTGCGTTATCGCGACCTTCCGTGGCGCCGCACGCGCGACCCCTATATCATTTGGCTCTCCGAGGTCATGTTGCAACAGACGCAGGTGCCGCGCGTGGAGACACGCATGCCCGCATGGCTCGATCGCTTTCCGACCGTGCAGGCGCTCGCACAGGCCGCGCCCTCGGATGTTTTGGATGCCTGGCAGGGCATGGGCTATAACCGCCGTGCCCTGGCGCTCCACAAAGCCGCTCAGTGCGTTGTGGAGGACTGGGGTGGGGAGTTTCCACGCGAGACGCGCGACTTGGTTGCCCTGACCGGTATCGGTCCGGCGACTGCGCAGGGCATCCGATCGTTCGCGTTCGATCTTCCAGGCGTGTACCTGGAGACCAACGTCCGAACGGTCTTTCTGCATCACTTCTTTCCCGATGTGCCGGCTGTTCCCGATCGCGAGCTGGTGCCACTGATTCAGGCTGCCTGTCCGGCTGCCCCCGGTGCGGCTGTGAACAAGATTGCCCCCTTTGCTGCACCGCTCGACGATGCCGATACGCCGCGTGCCTGGTACTACGCGCTGCTGGATTACGGCGCGTATCTTAAGAAGACGCTGCCCAATCCGTCCAGGCGCTCGGCGGGTTATAGCCGCCAGTCCAAGTTTGAGGGCTCGCGCCGCCAAAAGCGCGCCCATATCGTGCGTATGCTGCTCGCGGCACGCGACGTACGGCCAGCGGGGATAACGCTCGCCGACGCCGTGGCAGGCGTCGGCGAGATGGAAGCAGCGGCGGGGCGCGCGCCGGTCGAGCGCGATTTGATTGCGAGCATTCTGACCGATCTTGAGCGCGAGGGCTTTTGCCGTAGCGAGGGCGATCGCTGGCTGAGCGTGTAGCCGGCGCGTATCTGGAGAACAAAATTGCAAGGTTTAGATTCTCGATATGAGGGCATCCTAAAGACAAGGTCGCTCGAAGCCTACGGGCGGCACGTGTTGAAGGGAAATACACCTATGGACTTTGAGAACTCCCAGACCAAGAAGAACCTCGAGACCGCTTTTGCCGGCGAGTCCCAGGCACACACCAAGTATCGCTACTATGCCTCCAAGGCCAAGAAGGACGGCTACGTTCAGATTTCGAATATCTTTACCGAGACGGCGGGCAACGAGTCAGAGCACGCCAAGCTGTGGTTTAAGTATCTGCACGACGGCGCCGTCCCCGACACGCTGGATAACCTGCGCGATGCCGCCGCTGGCGAGAACTACGAGTGGACCTCGATGTACGACGAGTTTGCCAAGACCGCCGAGGAGGAGGGCTTTGCCGAGATCGCCGCAAAGTTCCGCGGCGTCGGCGCCGTCGAGAAGGCCCACGAGGAGCGCTACAACAAGCTCGTCGAGCGTATCGAGTCGGGCGAGGTGTTTGAGCGCGAGGGCGTGAAGGTGTGGAAGTGCCTGAACTGCGGGCACCTGCACGTGGGTGCCGAGGCGCCTGAGGTGTGCCCGGTGTGTAACCACCCCAAGGCGTACTTTGAGGAGCAGGTGGTGAACTACTAGCGCCGGTGCGAATGCTTGCTGCGGAGCGCGGGGCGGGGAATACCTTTCCCTCTCGCTCACGGCTCCGCAGGGTCGCGCGAGGCAAAGGTATTCCCCGCCCCGCGCTCCGGCTCTGGATTGCCGCATGCTCGCTACATATAAGCTGATAAGAAGTTGGCGCGCCGCCCCTTTTGGGGCGGCACGTTTTGTATGGGGGGATGGTTGGGGCGGTGTCGTTCTTGGGTGGGGTACACTGGGTAGTGCTTTTGTATTTTTGCTGCCTGATGGGGTGTTATTTATGGGTAAGAAGTCTCGGGCTCGGGTTGCTGCGGCGGGGACTCGTAGGGATCCTGAGCGTCGGATTGTTGAGGACGGTAAGGCCAAACGGGCCGATAAGGAGAAGAAGGTTGGGGCGCATGCTCATCCTGAATGGGCGCCGCATCTCAACTCTGCTAGTGAGGATCTGACTGCCAAGCTGTTTACTATGGTCGAGGTTATCTTGGGCGTGGTACCCGTGGTGGTGATCGGCTTGTTCTTGGCTTCGAAGGATGCTGCGAGTGTCGATAAGCTCACCGAGGTCTTTTCCCAGGATCCTTCGATGGTGGTTACGTTTATCTCTGCGTGCTTGCAGCCGTTTGTGGCGTACATGCTGTACATGGTCTATCGCAAGTACTGCGAGGGCGATGCGGGTTTTGTCGCCGGCAACCTGATTGGCCTCTTGTGTTCCGAGATTTTGCTGCTCAATATTCCGGGCGTGATCGGTATGGGCATCTTGCTGTGGCGCGTTTGGCGCAATGTCGCTCCGCACTTCGAGAGCTGGCTCATTGAGCGCCGTGTTGCGGGCGTGCTGGCGGATATTGCTGGGTCGCTTGTGATCTTGGTCCTGGCGTTTATGTGCGCCACCGCCTCTCGAGGCCTCGCGGGCATGTAAACTGCCTTTACCGACTGCGGAGCGCGGGGCAACTGCTGGCTTTACCGCTCCGGGCGTCAGACCCGCGGCGCACGCCTTTGCCTCTCGCTCACGGCTTCGCAGGGTCGCGCGAGGCAAAGGCGTGCGCCGCGGGTCTGACGGCGCGAGCTTGCCAACGAGTTTTGGCTAATAGATTGGTTTGTGTGCCGCCCCTTTTGGGACGGCACGTTTTTGTGTGGGGTCCCTGTCTTCACAATTTTCGTCAAGCTTTTGGTTAGATTTTGGTCAGTTGGCGTAAGGGTGGAAGGCCAAAAGATTGCTGGCGAAAAAAGCTCAGAGAAAGTGCTGGTAGGGGAGTTGTTGAGCTTTTCGACGGCTTTTGAGCAAAAGAAACTTTGTGGCTATTGCCGGCGATTGCGTTGTCGCGGTCATGGCGGTGCGGGATGCTGGTCGTAAGCGTCGAATGCTCCGATTTTGGAGGCCAGCATGGATCTGTTTCTTGAGACTCCGCAGCAACAAGCTGAGCGCATGCTGCGTCAGCAGCAACGACTCATGGAGATGCAAATGCAAGGGGCGGCAGCCCAGCCCTTTGCGCAAAATGTCGTGCCCGCTGCTGTACCTGCGGCTGTGCCCGGGTGTGACTCGGCGCCAGAGGCCTATTCCGTACAGCAGGATTCATATGCGCAGGAGCTCGCGTTCGATAAACGTCGTGCGCGTCACCGTCTCTGGGCCCAGCGCCTGCGTACGCTGGCGATGATCGTGCTGATCCCGATGGGGCTCGCGACAATCTTCTTGGTCTCATATGCCCTCACGTGCATCCTCAACGGCGCCTCGCCCAATGAGGTACTTCAGCACTTGGCAGCTCTTGGTCAGCGCTTGGGGGATGTCGCAGCAACCATCCGCGCCAGCTGGGAGAGCTAGCGGACCAGCACCCATAGCGCAAAGGTAACTTGTCTGCGCTCGATTGGACATGAACTGCGTTTGACAGGGTAAGATTGATCGCGGTTTTGATTGGTGCTCGATTGGGTTTGTTGGGCGGAGTTTATGTCTGCTATTGATATTGTGCTTGTTGTGATCGCCTTGGTGGCGGTGGGGGTTGCTGTGGCTTGCGCCCTCCAGCTCAAGAGCCTGCGTGCCGAGCTGCGGGAGCGTGGCGACAGTAGCGCGGAAACGCTGGTAGCGCTCGAGCAGGCCAACAGCACGCTCGACACCCTGAACGTCGCGTTGGCCGAAACCCGCCGCACGGCAAATGCCATCGCGCAGCAGCAGACGACCGACGCCGCCGTAGAGCAGCAGCGCTACCTGACCATTGCGCGCGAGTTCTCGCAGGCCGGCGACCGTATGGATGACCTGCGCCGCGAGACGGCCCAACAGCTTGGCGCCAACCGCGAAGGCATCGAGCATCGCCTGGACAAGGTGCGCGAGACGGTCGATGCTCAGCTGGGCGCCATCCGCAAAGACAACAACGTGCAGCTCGACCAAATGCGCGCGACGGTGGACGAGAAGCTCTCTCGCACACTCAACGACCGACTGTCGGCATCGTTTAAGCAGGTGAGCGACCAGCTCGAGGCCGTGTACAAGGGCCTGGGCGACATGCAGTCTATCGCCACCGGCGTGGGCGACCTTAAGCGCGTGCTGGGCAATGTCAAGGCGCGTGGCATTTTGGGCGAGGTGCAGCTGGGTGCAATCCTGGCGGACATCCTCACGCCCGATCAGTATCTGGAAAACGTCGCCACCAAGCCCGGCGCCTCGGAACGCGTTGAGTTTGCCGTCAAGCTGCCGGTAGACGAGGGCGACCCCGTGCTGCTGCCGATCGACTCCAAGTTTCCGGGCGACGCGTACGAGCATCTGCTCGACGCCCAGGAGTCTGGTGACGCTGAGGCCGTCGCCGCAGCGCGCAAGACGCTCGATATGATGGTGAAACGCGAGGCCAAGGACATCTGCGAAAAGTACCTGAGTGTGCCGGCAACGACCAACTTTGGCATCATGTTCGTGCCGTTTGAGGGGCTGTACGCCGAGATCGTCAGCCGCCCCGGGCTTATCGAGATCCTGGGCCGCGACTATCACGTCAACGTAGCCGGTCCCAGCACCATGGCCGCCATTCTCAACAGCCTGCAGATGAGCTACCAGACGTTTAGGCTGCAAAAACGTACCGACGACGTACTGCGCGTGCTCTCCGCCGTCAAGGCCGAGCTGCCGCGCTATCAGGCGGCGCTGCGCCGCGCCCAGCAGCAGATCGAGACCGCGGGCAAAACGGTCGAGGGCATCATTACCACGCGCACCAGCGTCATGGAGCGCAAGCTCAAGGACATCGACGCGCTGGAGGATGCCGACCAAGCCGATGAGATTTTGGGGCTCACATCCGCGGAGCTGCTCGCAGGCCAAAAAGACGAGGACTAGCTGCATCTGACGGCGGGGCGCCGGTGTAAACGCGGGTGCCCCGCTGCTTTTCGCATCGTGCTTGCCTGAAGTGCGCTTCAATGTGCAACAATGGCGTTTCGCCCTATCAGACGCGAAAGGAAGCCCATGTCTCAGAGAAGCGCCAGTCCGCTCAAACGCTCCACCGTGCGCCGCACGCTGCAGCGTTTTTGGGACGTCACGCGCACGCAGCCGCTGATCGTCTTTCTCTCGGTGTTCTCGTCGGCGGGCTACATCTTTTTGCTCACGTTTTCCAACACCTACGTGATGGCCCTCATCGTCGACCGCGTCCAGGCCGGCCCCGTGGCGGGTGACCAGGTGTTTGAGGTCTTCGGCCCCTATATCCTGGCGCTCGTGCTCGTCAACTTGGCAGGCCAGATCCTCTCCAAGCTGCAGGACTACACCGTCTACAAGCTCGAGATTGCGGGCAACTATCACCTGGCGCGCCTGTGCTTCGATACGCTCTCCAATCAATCCATGACATTCCATACCAGCCGCTTTGGCGGATCGCTTGTGAGCCAGACAAGCCGTTTTATGAGCGGTTACACGGGTCTGGTCGACGTGACGGTGTATTCGCTCATCCCCACCATCACCTCGGTCATCTGCACTGTGGCCGCACTCGCCCCGGTGGTGCCGACGTTTACCGTGATCCTGGTGTGCATCATGGTCGTCTACATCGCGTTTGTCTGGCTTATGTACAAGCGCATCATGCCGCTTTCGGCCGCGACGTCCGCCGCGCAGAACAAGCTCTCGGGCGTGCTCTCCGACGCGGTCACGAACATCTTGGCCGTCAAGACCTGCGGGCGCGAGGACTTTGAACGCGATCTGTTCGATACTGCCGACCGCGCCGCGCGCGACGCCGAGACGGTCTCGATGCACGCCATGATGCAGCGCAACTTTACGACCTCGGGCCTTATCGTCATCACCATGGCCGTGGTGAGTGTGTTCGTGGCGGGCGGCAATGCGTGGTTTGGCATCTCGGCCGGCTCGCTCGTCATGATCTTTACCTATACCTACAACCTCACCATGCGCCTGAACTATGTGAGTTCCATGATGCAGCGTATCAACCGCGCTTTGGGCGATGCGGCAGAGATGACGCGCGTGCTGGACGAGCCACGCTTGGTGGCAGACGACCCGGATGCCCCCGAGCTCAAGGTGAGCGAGGGCGCGATTGATTTTGAGCACCTGAGCTTTGCGTACCGTGACGCTGCGGCGGGCGAGACCGTGTTCGATGACCTGACGCTTCATGTGGCGGCGGGCCAGCGCGTGGGCCTGGTGGGCAAATCGGGCTCGGGTAAGACGACGCTCACCAAATTGCTGCTGCGCCTAGACGATGTTCAGGGCGGTCGCGTGCTCGTGGACGGCCAGGACGTCTCGCGCTGCACGCAGCAGAGCCTG
This sequence comes from uncultured Ruminococcus sp., assembly GCA_963604655.1. Taxonomy (GTDB): domain Bacteria; phylum Actinomycetota; class Coriobacteriia; order Coriobacteriales; family Coriobacteriaceae; genus Collinsella. The sequence continues at coordinate 22,961 of CAVCRP010000022.1, read as the reverse complement.
CGCCGCCAGGTTGCCTACGTGCCGCAGGAGGCGCTGCTGTTCCATCGCTCCATTCGCGAGAATATCGCCTACGGACGCCCCGACGCCACCGACGAGCAGATCCGCGAGGCGGCTCGCTTGGCTAATGCGACCGAGTTTATCGACCGCTTGCCCCGTGGCTTTGACACCATGGTGGGTGAGCGCGGCGTCAAGCTCTCGGGCGGCCAGCGTCAGCGCGTGGCTATCGCCCGCGCCATCCTAACCGACGCGCCGATTCTAGTGCTCGACGAGGCGACGTCTGCCTTGGACAGCGAGTCCGAGGCGCTGGTGCAGGAGGCGCTCGAGAACCTGATGCGCGGCCGCACCTCCATTGTGGTGGCACATCGCCTGTCCACCGTGGCGGCGCTCGACCGCATTGTGGTGCTGGCCGATGGCGAGATTGTCGAGGACGGCACGCATGCGCAGCTTGTCGAGGCGGGTGGCGAGTACGCGAGCCTGTGGAGCCGTCAGACCGGCGCATTCTTGGAGGCGTAAGCGTCTCGGACGTGGGACAATTGTGCCCATAAGTTTATTGTGCCGTTGAGCCGAGGAGTCGTTATGCCACGCGAGACCAATGCCGCCAAGCGCGAGCGCGCCATCGAGGTGTGTGAGCGCCTCAACCGTCGCTATGGCCCGGTCGAGTGCTTTTTGGACCACGAGAATCCCTTCCGCCTGCTGATCGCGGTGCTGCTTTCGGCGCAAACGACCGATGCACAGGTCAACAAGGTGACGCCGCGGCTGTTTGCCCAGTGGCCCACGCCCGAGGCCATGGCCGGGGCGAGCGTGGCTGACGTGGCAGACACTATCAAGTCACTCGGCTTCTACAAGAGCAAAGCCAAGCATGCCGTCGAGGCCGCGCAGATGATCGTCGCCGACTATGGCGGCGAGGTGCCGGCCGACATGAAGGAGCTCGTGAAGCTGCCGGGCGTGGGACGCAAGACGGCGAACATCGTGCTCAACGTGGGGTATGGCATCGTGGAGGGCATTGCGGTGGACACGCACGTCAACCGCATTGCGCACCGCCTGATGCTGAGTCCTAAGACGCATGCCAAGGAGCCGCTCAAGACCGAGCAGGATCTGCTCAAGATTTTGCCGCACGAGTATTGGGAGTCGGTCAACCATCAGTGGATTACCTTCGGTCGCGAGATCTGCGACGCCCGCAAACCCAAGTGTGGCGAGTGTCCGCTGGCAGATTTGTGCCCCAGCGTGCGCGTGACGGGGTAGGGCGGAACGCATCTTCGTCTGGCGTTTTTTGCGGGGCCGGGTTTGCCCTTGAGCCGGAGTTCTCTCCATGCGCTACCATGACAGACAATGTATTTGACGTACGACCCGCCGAGCTTGCCCCGGCGGGCTTTTGGCGTTGCGATGCCGGAGGAACAGCATGCTCATTCACCGTATAGCCGCGCAGCTCTACACTGCCGAGGCACTGCAGACCGTCGAGGCCGGGCTCGATTCTGGCGAGGACGTGACGCTGGCCGTGTCTCAGTCGGGTCGCACGCTTATGGCTGCCGCCCAGTTTGCGCGCCGTCCGCGCCCCACGGTCTACATTGTGAGCGGCGAGGACGCGGCCGATCGTGCCGCCCGCAGCCTTGCCGCCTATGTGGGGCTGGCGCACGTGTGCCGCTTCCCCGAGCGCAAGGACTATCCGTGGCGCGAGCAGGCGCCCGACGACGCCGTGGTGGCGCAGCGCTGCGAGGCGCTCGGGCGCATCGTGCGCGGCGACAACTGCATTATGGTCGCCTCGGCCCGCGCACTGCTGCGCTGCGTGCCGCCGGTCGAGAGCCGCTACTGGGAGTCCACGACCTTTGCGGTGGGCGAGGAGATCCCTTTTGACGAGGTGCCGCAGCGCCTGGTGGGCATGGGCTACACCAATGCCGGCGCCGCCGATGCACCCGGCCTGTTCCGCGTGCACGGTGACACCGTCGAGGTGTTTCCCGCACAGGAAAAGGCGCCCGTGCGCATCGAGTTTTTTGGCGACGAGATCGACCGTATCCGCCGCATGGTGAGTTCCACGGGCCAGACCATCGGCAACGAGGACAGCATCGAGATCTTCCCCTGTCGCGAGCTCGCACTCACCGACGACGCCGTCCACAACATGCATGTGGCGCTCTATCGTGCCAGCCAGGACGACAGCAAACTGGCGGCGCTGCTCGAGATGGTGGATGCGCGCATCGTCACGCCCGAGCTCGATCGCTTTTTGCCGGTGATGTACGGCCAGACCGTGAGCCCGCTGGCGCACGTGAGCGGCAAGGCGCTCGTGGTGCTGTCCGAGCCGCGCTCGCTGTTCGACGATTGCCTGCGTGCCTACGAGGATATCGAGGCGCGTGCCGGCGAGGCGGGGATTGACCGACTGGATGGCCTGTATGTACGTGCCCAGCAGCTCGATTTTGGTGCTCAGCAGCGCCTGAACTACGTGAGCCTGATTCGTGCCGGCGGTGCGGTGACGGCAGAGCTCAAGATTGAGCAGCCGGCCATTGCGGGCTCGGACAATCGCTTTATGACGCGCATTCAGGAAGTCGTGGGCAAGCGCTATGCCTGCGTATTTGCCATCCCTGACCGCGGTGCGCGCGAGTCGATGGAGCTCACCTTTGGCGACGAGGGCATTACCTTTGAGGAGTCGTTGACGGCCGCGCCCGAAAACGCCGGCGTTATTGGCGAGCGCGTACGCGTGGCAACGGCGGATTCTGCCGACCGTGCCGCACGCCAGGAGGCCCATGCTTCCATTCGCGAGCGTAAGGCCGACGCGCTCAACGCCCGCTCGCTCGAGGCGGGCGCGGCCCAGGCTGCCGCCGGTGCCGCCGTGCCCACCATCTCGCGCGGACGCGTGACCTTTGTGGATGCCGCCCTGCCGCAGGGCGTGGTGGTGCCCGATGCCAACCTGGCCGTGTTCTCAATCGCCGACCTCAACGCCCGCATGGACGCCAACCGCGCGCGCAGCCGCCGCAAGGTGGACATTACGCAGATCACGTTCCCGTTTAAGCCGGGCGACTACGTGGTGCACGCCACTCACGGCATCGCGCTCTTTAGCGAGATCGCGCGCCAGGAAGTGGGCGGCAAGGAGCGCGACTACTTTTTGCTGGAATATGCCGACGGCGACAAGCTCTACGTGCCGCTGGAGCAGGTCGACCGCATTACGCGCTACGTCGGTCCCGACGGCGACAAGCCGCGCCTGACCAGGCTTAACACCGCCGACTGGACGCGTGCCACCAATAAGGCGCGCAAGAACGCCAAAAAGCTGGCGTTTGACCTGGTCGATCTGTATACGCGCCGCTCTTCGATTACCGGTATCGCCTGCCCACCCGACACGCCCGAGCAGATCGAGATGGAGCAGAGCTTTCCTTACGACGAGACGCGCGACCAGCTGGAGGCCATCGCTGACATTAAGGCCGACATGGAGGCGCCCAAGCCCATGGACCGCCTGCTGTGCGGCGATGTGGGCTTTGGCAAGACCGAGGTCGCCCTGCGCGCGGCGTTTAAGTGCGTGGACTCCGGCCGCCAGGTCATGGTGCTCTGCCCCACGACCATTCTGGCCCAGCAGCACTACGAGACGTTCTTTGAGCGCTTTGCCCCGTTTGGCCTGGAGGTCGAGGTGCTCAGCCGCTTCCGTACGCCGGCGCAGCAAAAGCGCGCACTCAAGGCGTTTGCCGAGGGCACGATCGATGTGCTCATCGGCACGCACCGCCTGCTTTCGGCCGATGTGAACCCCAAGAACCTGGGCCTGGTGATCATTGACGAGGAGCAGCGCTTTGGCGTGCAGCACAAGGAGCAGCTCAAGAACCTGCGCGAGCAGATTGACGTGCTCACGCTTTCGGCCACGCCCATCCCGCGTACCATGCAGATGGCCACGAGCGGCGTGCGCGATATGAGCCTGATTACCACGCCGCCGACTGGGCGCCGCCCCGTGATCGTGCACGTGGGGGAGTACGACCCCGACGTGGTGAGCGCGGCGATTCGCCTGGAGGTGGGTCGCGGCGGACAGGTGTACTACGTGTCCAACCGCGTCAAGACCATCGATGACGCCGTGGCGCGCGTGCACGAGGCCGCGCCCGAGGCGCGCGTGGGCGTGGCGCACGGCAAGATGAGCCCGCGCGAGGTCGAGGACGTGATGATCGAGTTCGCGACCAAAAAGATCGATGTGCTCATCGCCACGACCATCGTGGAGAGCGGCATCGACAACGCAACGGCCAACACGCTGATCATCGAGGACTCGCAGCGCCTTGGCCTGGCGCAGCTCTACCAGCTCAAGGGCCGTGTGGGCCGCTCTGCCACGCAGGCCTACGCGTACTTTATGTTCCCGGGCGAGCTGCCGCTCACCGAGGAGGCCACGGCGCGCCTGACTGCACTTTCCGAGTTCCAGGACCTGGGCAGCGGCATGCGTATCGCCATGCGCGACCTGGAGATTCGCGGCGCCGGCTCGCTGATGGGCGCCGAGCAGCACGGCAACCTGTCGAGCGTGGGCTTTGACCTGTTTACGCAGATGTTGGGCCAGGCCGTGGCCGAGGCGCGCGGCGATGACGACGCCGGCGTGGAGGCGGCGAGCGTGGGTATTAACCTGCCGGCCGACTACTTCTTGTCCGAGGAGTACCTGCCGGCGGTGGACCAGCGCGTGCTCGTGTACCGTAAGCTCGCAGCGGCCGAGGACCTGGAGAGCATTGACGAGGTGCAGGAAGAGACCGAGGCCGCGCATGGTGAGCTGCCGTTGGCGGGACTCAACCTGTTCAATCGCGCGCGCATCCGCATTCGCGGCGAGCGCCTGGGGCTCGAGAGCGCCACGCTCAGCGGCGGTCGCATCACGTTTTTGGGCGTCGACGTGCCCAAGAAGGTGGCCTTTGAGCTTAAGACCCGCTATGGCGCGGTGAACTTCCCCAAGAGCCGCAAGTTGTCGGTGCCCTACAAGGCGGGCGCCGGCGCGGGCAGCGGCCTGGGTCGCGGCCTCGACGCCAACGACGGCACCGGCCCGGTGGCCGCGGCACTCATGCTGCTGCAGCAGCTGGGCGCCAGCGACGATGACTAACAAGCAAAGGGCGTGGTGGGACAAAGTTATCAGTAGTTCTTTGTCCCAGGTGTGATAGTCGCATCGAGCCTGTTACCGCAAGCGACCCTGGGACAAAAACTACTGATATCTTTGTCCCACCACGTCGCTGGTTGACCTTCTGCCCGGCCGAAAGGATGCCATGTTCGGATACATCTACAAGAAAGACGCCGCTGCTATTGCGGCCATCTTGGCTCTCTGTCTGCTCATCGGCACGTTTTTCGATTACCAAATCTCGAGCGCGCTGTTCAACTCGTCCAGCCTGTTCGGTCGCTTTGTCGAGGCCGCTGGCGAGCTGCCGTTTGAGCTGACGGCGAGCGTCGCGGGCATTATGCTCGTGCGCGCGGCACGCCCCGATTCCAAGGCAAGCAAGTGGCTCGCTGCGCTGGGCGTTTTGATCAACGTGGGTCTGCTCGGCTACGAGATCATCGGGTCGCTGCGCGTCGGCGGCAAGCTCATCGCGGCCCAATTGGTACTGACATTTGTGCTGGTCATTGCAGTTAACGTCATCGCCTATCGCCTTACGCGCAAAACCGACCCCGATGAGCTCACGCGCTGGGCGTTGATGGTGCTTGCCGTGTGGGTCGCTCAGGCCATTATCCTCAACGTCATCGTTAAGCCACTGTGGTCGCGCCCGCGCATGCGCGTGATCGAGGTCACGCCGGGGCTCAATTTTCAGCCGTGGTGGGTGATCGGCAATCCCGACAAGTGGACCTATATCGCCGCCGGCGTGATCAAGGACGGGTTCAAGTCGTTTGCGAGCGGACACACGGCGCATGCGGCGATCGGCCTTATGCTCGCCGGGCTTCCCGCGGCAGCCTTTAAGGAAAAACCGTCGCGTCGCCGCGTGATTTTTTGGGCGGCGGCTGTGATCGCGGCGCTCGTCGCCTTTGGGCGCATCGTGATGGGTGCGCACTTTTTGAGTGACGTGAGCTGCGGTTTTGCCCTGGTACTGGCACTTGAGTGCCTTGCCGCGCGCATTGCCTATCCCAACGGCGTACAATAGCTCCGTTTGAATCATCTGGCCGATACCCGGTAAGAGAGGATTGCCATGCTCGCGTTTAACAACGATTATTCCCACGGCGCACATCCGGCAGTGCTGCAGGCGCTCGTCGACACCAATATGGAGCCGCAGCCCGGCTACGGTACCGATGCGCACACCGAGCGTGCCAAGCAGCTTATCCGTGAGGCCTGTCAGGCCCCCGATGCCGACGTGTTTTTTCTGGTGGGCGGCACGCAGGCCAACGCGACGGTGATCGACATGCTGCTTGCGCCCTACGAGGGCGTCGTTGCTGCCGAGACTGGCCACGTCGCCTGCCACGAGGCAGGCGCCATCGAGTTTGGCGGCCACAAGGTGCTCACCATCCCCGGCTACGAGGGCAAGATGCACGCCGAGGATCTGGAGGACTATATCCAGGTGTTCTACGAAAACGAGAGCTACGAGCATACGGTGTTCCCGGGCGCCGTGTACGTGAGCCTATCGACCGAGTACGGCACGCTGTACTCCAAGGCCGAGCTCGCGGCGATTCACGCGGTGTGCCAGAAGCGCGAGATTCCGCTGTTTGTGGATGGTGCCCGCCTGGCTTATGCGCTGGCGGCCGATGAGTGCGACATCACCCTGCCCGAGCTGGCGCAGCTGTGCGATGTGTTCTACATCGGCGGCACCAAGTGCGGCGCCCTGTGCGGCGAGGCCGTGGTGTTCTGCGGCATGCACGCTCCGGCACATCCCATTCCGCGCATTAAGCAGCATGGCGCGCTGCTGGCCAAGGGCCGCCTGACGGGCGTGCAGTTTGAGGCGCTCTTTACCGATGGCCTGTATTTTGAGATTGGCTGCCAGGCGATTGAGACCGCGAAGGCACTGCGCCGTGTGCTGCACGAGCGCGGCTACCAGTTCTTCTTGGAGACGCCCACCAACCAGCAGTTTGTGATTCTGCCCAACGAGGACATGGCGCGCATTCGCGAGCATGCGGCGATCGAGTACTGGGAAAAGTACGACGAGACCCACACCGTGGTGCGCTTTTGCACCAGCTGGGCCACGACGCAGGAGGACATCGACGCGTTGGCGGCCGTCCTGTAGGTTGATGTGATGACGAGGGGCCGCCTTGCGTCTTGGTTTGGCGTAAGGCGGCCTTTGCTTTTGAGGGGGAGGGTCTGTATGCCCGAGAAGTCCGAGATGTCCGAGCCGACGATTCGCCTGGCGACGCCCGATGACGCGCCGGCGCTGCTTGCCATCTACGAGCCGTATGTGCGCGAGACGGCGATTACCTGCGAATACGAGGTGCCGAGCGTTGAGGAGTTTGCCGGGCGCATTGCCAAGACGCTCAAGCGCTATCCGTACTTGGTGATGGAACTCGATGGCCGCCCGGTGGGCTATGCCTATGTGAGCCCGCTCAATAGCCGCGAGGCCTACGACTGGTCGGTTGAGACGTCGATCTACCTGGCGCGCGATGCGCGCCATGGCGGGCTGGGTCGCAAGCTGCACGACGCGCTCAAGCAATGCTTGGTCGCGATGGGCATCACCAACATGTGCGCACTCATTGCCGTGCCGCACGATAAGGACGACGAGTACCTGACGCATAACAGCCAGGATTTCCATGCCCATATGGGATATCGCCTGGTGGGCGCCTTCGATCGCTGCGCGCAAAAGTTCGGCCGCTGGTACGACATGTGCTGGATGGAGCTCGTCCTGGCCGAGCGCGTTCCCAACCAGCCCAAACCAACCTGGTTCCCCGACCTCCCCAAACCTACCATTTAGGGACAGGTTTATTTTGGCAGGTTTTATCTGGGCAAACGTTAAAAGCCGCCGCGAAGGATACGAATACCTTCGCGGCGGCTTTTATGTTGGTGCGTCCGTTTGATTGGTTTGACCTGCGGGTTTAACAAAACCCCAGATAAAACCGACCAAAATAAACCTGTCCCTTTTTGGCAGGTTAGCCGATGGGCTCGGTGTATTTGGCGCGGTCGGTTCGTTGGATGCGCTTGGAGACGTGGAGCGGGCGGCCGTCGGTGTCGTAGACGTAGTCGGTGATAAGGATCAGCGCCTGGCCGCGCTCCACGTTGAGCAGGAATGCCTCGTTTTGCGAGGCATAGCACACCTCAAAGGTTTTGTGGCCCTGGGCCGGCGCGCGATGAAACTCTTGGCGTAGTGTGGCGTAGAGCGACCCGTTGATGTCGCGATCGATGAGCGCCCCAAAGCTCGGCGGCAGGTAGGTGGTCTCTAGGCACAGCGGCACATCGTCCAGATAGCGCAGGCGGACGAGCTTGACGAGCTTGCTGCCCACGGCGGCATCAAAGAACTTGGCCACGCTGCCCGCCGCCTTGGCAAAGCCCGAGTCCACCGTGCGCGTGGTGGGCTTCATGCCCTGGCCTTCGACCCGCTTCGTATAGCTCGAGAACACCAGGTTGTTCTCGTGCACCTCGGGCGTGTCGGCCACAAAGGCGCCGCGCCCGCGCTCGGTGCGCACCAGGCCCTCATCCACCAATACTTTGAGCGCGTGGCGCACGGTGCTGCGCGACAGCCCCGACTCGTCCATAAGCTCCATTTCAGATGGCAGCTTGTCTCCGCGCGCGTAGGTGCCGGCGGCGATGCGGTCGCGCAGCGTGCCCGCTAGGCGCTCGTATTGGGCCAAGTTCTTTTTCGACGAGGTGCTCATGCGATCAACCTGTATCTAACTTGTATGCTTGCCGAATCAAGCATGTATCCAACATGACAACAAAACCGCTGGTAACGGATTTCCGAGAATCACGCCAGCAAAATTTCTAAGACAAATATAGCATACAACTAGTCGACATCGCCAAAACATGTATGTAACTTGTATGCCTGTGATGAGCATCAAACGAGAAGAAAGGCTGATGCACGATGACCACTCAGGAACAGGTTAAGGACGTCGTATCCCAGGTTTTGGCCGACAAGGCAGACAAGGGCGGTATCAAGCGCGTCGTGTGGATCGGCGCCGGCGGATCCAACGGCGGCAATTATCCTGCCCAGTACTTTATGGAGCACGAGGCCACGCAGGTCGTGAGCTCCAGCTACACCAGCAACGAGTTCGTGCACGCCACCCCGGCCTATGTCAACGAGAACACCCTGGCCGTCGTCGTCTCCATGCGCGGCACTAAGGAGACCATCGTTGCCGCCCAGGTCGCCAAGGATCACGGCGCCAGCACCATCGCCATCTATGTTGACGAGTCCGGCCTCACCGAGGTCTGCGACTACAAGATCCAGTACGACAGTCTGGCCGTCGACGAGTCCTGCATGGGCCGCACCAACTCCGCCGTCGTGACCATGATCGCCATGGAGCTCACGCAGCAGACCGAGGGCTATGCCGAGTATGAGACCGCCATGGCCGCCTTCGATCTGGTCGATCCCATCTACCGCAAGGCCGTCGAGTACACCCGCCCGTTGGCCGCCAAGTGGGCCGAGCAGAACGCCGACAAGCCCTGCATCAACGTGATGGCTCAGGGCCCGCTCTTTGGCGCCGCCTACGTCTTTAGCATCTGCAACGTTCAGGAGATGCTGCAGATCGACTCCTGCGCCATCAACACCTGTGACTTCTTCCACGGCCCCTTCGAGATCCTGGACAAGCGCACCTCGCTGTTCCAGCTCATCAGCGTCGGCCGCAGCCGCTGCAACGACGAGCGCGGCATCCGCTTCGTTAACCAGTATGGTGGCGAGCGCGTCTATCAGCTCGACGCCAAGGAGCTCGGCCTCAACGACATCAAGGACAGCGTGAGCGAGTACTTCAACCACCTGATCTTCGCCCCGATCCTCAACAACGTCTACATGCGTGCGCTTTCCGCCGTCACCCACAAGGACTACATGACGCGCCGTTACATGTGGAAGCTCGATTATTAGTTACGCGGTTTTACCAAACCGCGTAACAGGCCGACGCTGCGCGGGCCGCATTTGGACAATCTGACGTTCAACTTCAAGGGCGCGACCAGAAGGTCAGCGCCCTTTCGCTTCACGTCACCTTGCCTCAAATGCGACCCGCTCGCTGTCCGTCCTCTATCTGCGGCGTTGCCTCGGTTGGCACTTGGGGACGTTCCTTTTGTGCCGGCACTTGGGGACACTCCTGGGATTGGTGCAAAGGGGTCAGGTTACTTTGCACCAAGTTGGTGCATATATACCTGACCCCTTTGCGCCACCCGCTCGCCGATTGTGTCTTGAAAATTGTATATAACGACTATAACGTAGTACGAAACATATTGGTAACAAAGCCAAGGAGGCTGCGTTGAAGAAAAGCAATCTGGGCTATGCGCTGGTGCTGATCGCCGCGCTTATGTGGGGCACCATCGGAATCTTTGTCAATGGCATCTCGGCCATGGGCATTACGTCCCAGAGCATGGCGGCCTTCCGTCTACTGGTCGGTGCGCTTATCCTGGCGCCTGTCCTTGCGTTTATGGGCTGCCGCCCCGGCGAGGGAGCGACCACGGCGCCGAGTCCGCTGGCCCTGTTCAAGGCGAGCCCCAAAGAGCTCATCCCCTGCGCGCTCGTCGGCATCATCGGCCTTGCCACCGCCAACACGCTCTATTACGAGTGCATGCGCGAGGTGGGCATGTCCACGGCATCGGTCCTGCTCTACACCTCGCCGGTCTTTGGCTGCATCTTGGGCCGCATACTCTATAAAGAGCGCGTCACCTCGGTAAAGCTCATGGCTATCGCCTTTAACATCATGGGCTGTGTGCTCGCGGTGACAAACGGTGACCTGTCTGGTTTTCATTTCTCGGTTTGGGGCGTTGCGTCGGGCGTGATCGCAGGTCTTTGCGGTGCGCTGCTGGCAGTATTTAGCCGCATGGCCACCAAGACGGTCCACCCGCTGGCGGTCACGTTTTGGGGTTTTGTCTTTGGTGGCGCCGTCATGGCGGCCATCACGGCGCCGTGGCCGGATGTGGCGGCGGCAATGTCGCCGCAGCTCATCCTGCTCTTCGCGGGCTTTGGCCTGATCCCCACGGCCGTGGCATACATCCTATATATGCAGGGCCTGTCCATGGGGCTCGAGACATCGAAGGTTCCGGTTGTGATGTCGTTCGAGACGGTCGTCACCGTTTTGCTGGGCATCGGCATCTACGCCGAGTCCGCCGGCGCGATCAAGGTTCTGGGCATTGTACTGGTGCTCACGTCCATCCTGATCATGAACACCGACTTCTCCAGGCTGCGCAACAGCGCCATCGCGCAACGCATTATCGAGAGCATGACCTTTAAGCCCAACGCGTGGTGGACCGAAAAATCGCAGGACATGGATTTGTTTACCGAGCGTACGGGCATCACCTTGCAGACCGATGTTCAGGAAAGCCCCTGGTACTTCGTGCGATAGGGGATGGGTGCGCCGCCAGATCGAGCGTCGCCTACCCGGCACCGACCTACCCCGCGCCAACGTTTCGAGTACGTTAAACCCGCAAACGGTCGATTTTTACCCGCGAACGGTCTTTATACTAATTAGCAATATCACCAACGTATAAGACGTTATAATGACCATAACGAAAAGGAGGAGGCAAGATGAATCAGATCATTCTCGCATCTCATGGCGGCCTGGCCGCAGGCGCCAAAGACACGCTCGAGATGGTTCTCGGCGACGTGTCGAACGTCCACGTCGTGTCGCTTGCTCGTGACGACAAGGAGCCCATCACCAACAAGGTGGACGCCATGATCGCCACGTTCAACGCGGACGACACCGTCTATGTGCTAACCGATATGCTCGGTAGCTCGGTCAACAACAACATGGTCGAGCTTTCCAAGAATGGCACGGCATTCACGGTCATCAGCGGTTTCAACATTCCGCTGGCGCTCACGCTCGCTATGAGCCCCGCCCCCATCAAGGGCGCCGAGCTCGCGGCCCTCATCAACGAGGCCCGCACCGGTCTGACCAACCCCAACGCCCCGGTCGAGGTTGCTCCCGCAGCTCCCGCCAAGAAGGCAAAGGCCGCCCGTCACAACGCCGGTCCCGCCAAGATCGTCCTCGCGCGTCTTGACTACCGTCTGCTGCATGGCCAGGTCGTCTTTACCTGGACCACCAAGGTTCAGGCCGAGCGCATCATCGTCGTCGACAACGCTGCCGCCAACGATGACATCAAGAAGGGCGCTCTTAAGCTTGCCAAGCCCCAGGGCGTGCGCCTGAACGTCTTCACCGTTGAGCGTGCCCTCGCCAAGATGGACAAGCTCAACACCCTCGGCGAGCGCGTCATGTTCATCTTTGGCAACACCGCCGAGATGCTGCAGTTCTGCCAGGGCTACAAGCTCGATGCCATCAACCTGGGCGCCACCGCCAACCACGACGGTGCCGATCAGATCGGCGGCAAGGACAGCTCCGTCTTCTTCGACGCCACCCAAAAGGCCGACGTCAACCAGCTGCTCGACATGGGCATCAAGCTCTACGTCCAGCAGACCCCCACGTATCAGAGCGTCGACATCGACGCCAAGCTGTAATCAACCAGGCTATTGCCTGACTGAAAGGAGAAGGGTATGAATACGTTCATCAGTGCGGTGCTCGTCGGCCTCGTCGGCGTGTTCTGCATGTGGGACTCCCGCCTGCTCGGTCGTCTTAACTTCGAGCAGCCCCTCGTTGGCGCTACGATCGTCGGTCTGCTGCTGGGCGATGTGCCCACCGGCCTCGCCGTCGGTGCTGCCGTCGAGCTCGTTTCCATGGGCCTCGTGTCGGTCGGCGCTGCCGTTCCGCCCGATATGGTCCTGGGCGGCATCGTGGCTTCCGCCTTCGCTTGCCTGACCGGCGCTTCCGCCGAGACCGCCATGACGATTGCCATCCCGGTCGCCGTCCTGGGTCAGCTCCTCGGCATCGTCTTCCGTTCCATCATCGCCGCCCTCACCCATGTGGCCGATAGCGCGATCGATAACGGCAAGTTCAAGACCGCCTACCGTATGCACATCTGCGCTGGCTCCGGTCTGTACGCCATCATGTACTTCCTGCCGATCTTCCTGGCCGTCTTTGTCGGTACCGACTTGGTCCAGGCCATCGTCAACATGGTTCCCGAGTGGCTGTCCGTTGGTCTGAACGTCTCGACCAAGATCATGACCGCCTACGGCTTGGCCCTGCTGCTCACCATGATGATCAAGAAGGGCATGACCCCGTTCCTGTTCATCGGTTTCCTGCTCGCCGCTTACCTCAACCTGTCCGTCATCGCGGTCGCTCTGATCGGTGTGTGCCTGGCTATCGTCTTCATGGGCTTCAAGTTCAACGGTTCCCATGCAGCCGCCGGTGTCGATTCCGACTACGATCCGCTCGAAGACGACGAAGACTAAGGAGGAACACACTATGGCAACCGCAACCAAGGACGTGTCCCTGAACAAGAAGGTCAGCCAGTTCTTCTGGCGCTCCTGGGCCATCCAGGCCTCTTGGAACTACGAGCGTCAGATGAACATGGGCTTCCTCTACGGCATGGTTCCCACGCTCGACCGCCTCTATCCGGATGAGTCCGACCCCAAGCAGCTCGCTGCTAAGAAAGAGGCTTACCACCGTCACATGGCGTTCTACAACTGCACCCCGCAGACGAGCGCTTTCGTCCTAGGCCTCGCCGCCTCCATGGAGGAGGAGTACGCCAAGGATCCCGAGAACTTCGACCCCGATTCGATCAACGCGGTCAAGACCTCGCTCATGGGCCCGCTTTCCGGTATCGGTGACTCCTTCTTCCAGGGCACCATCCGTGTCATTGCCTTTGGCCTGGGCGTCCAGCTGGCTCAGCAGGGCTCCATCATGGGCCCGATCCTGGCCATGCTCATCTCCATTATCCCCTCCGTGCTGATCACTTGGTTTGCCGCCAAGATGGGCTATCAGGGTGGTCACCAGTATCTGAGCAAGCTTCAGAGCGGCGACCTCATGGAGAAGCTCATGTATGTCTGCGGCATCGTGGGTCTTATGTCCGTGGGCGGCATGATCGCTACGCTGATCGGCGCCACCACCCCGCTGCAGTTCGCTGACGGCACCGTCGTTATCCAGGACATCCTGGACGGCATGATGCCCCAGATGATCTCCCTCGGCCTCACCGGCCTTATGTACTGGCTCATCAAGAAGAACGTCAACACCGGTTGGCTTCTCGTGATCGCCATCGTGGGCGGCATCGCCCTCTCCGCGGCCGGCATCTTGGCCTAGTTGCGACCCCAAGTGTCTAACCGCTTTCCCCTGGGGACCTGCCTGGGCCCCATACCCCCAGGCAGGCTCCCGTTTTTCAACATGTGATTAAGGGTCAGCCCCTTGGTCGCATCCGGACCGGCGACTCGGTCCAAACCTCAGTAACCCTGCGAGCGTCCGGCAAAGTGGCGCCGCAAAACATCGAAAGGAATGTGTCAGATGTACGAGATCGACCTTAACCTCCCTAAGCAGATCGTCGCTGACGTCCTGTCCAACCACGAGATCCACAGCGTCGCTTTCGTCGGCTGCGGTGCTTCCATGTCCGACCTGTACCCCGCCAAGTACTTCCTGGCCAACAACACGGACAAGCTGAACGTTCAGATCTTCACCGCTAACGAGTTCAACTACGACACGCCTTCCTGGGTCAACGAGCACACCTTCGTGATCACCTGCTCCCTCGGTGGCTCCACGCCCGAGACCGTCGAGGCCAACAAGACCGCCAAGAAGCACAACTGCCCGGTCGTCTCCCTCACCAACAAGGCTGGCTCCGCTCTGACCGTCGACGCCGACCACGTCATCGTCCACGGCTTCCACGCTAACTATGCCGCCAAGGCCGAGAAGCCTGGCTACGCCATCGCTCTTGCTCTCGAGATCCTTCAGCAGACCGAGGGTTATGATCATTACGAGGACATGATCACCGGCCTCACCAACATCTTCGACCTGTGCGAGAACGCCGCTCAGCACTGCACCAAGCTCGCCAAGAAGTTCGCTGAGGACTTCAAGGACGACAAGATGATCTACTTCATGGCTTCCGGTGCCTCCGAGAAGATGGCTTACTCTCACGCCGCCTTCCTGTTCACCGAGATGCAGTGGATCGACGCCGCCGCCTACAACACCGGCGAGTACTTCCACGGCCCGTTCGAGGTTTCCACCGAGGGTAAGCCCTACGTCTTCTTCATGTCCGATGGTGCTACCCGTCCGATGGACGCTCGCGCCCTCACCTTCCTTGAGCGCATGGGCGCCAAGGTCGCTCTGATCGACTCTAAGGACTACGGTCTGGCCGACGCCGTGCCGGCGAGCGTCATCACCTACTTCAACCCGCTGCTGCATCTCGCCGTTATGCGCGAGTACGGCAACCAGATCGCCGAGGCCCGTCAGCACCCGCTGACCATGCGTCGCTACATGTGGAAGCTTTCCTACTAATCACAAGTAAGTAAACCTTACGGGTTGATTGAGAGGGGATGGGGTTTGCGCCCCGTCCCCTTTTTTGCTTTGGGGGGCGTGTTCGTCACGCCGCAAAACCCCAGATAATACCTACCAAAATGAACCTGTCCCTTTTTGGCAGGTGGGAGGAGATGCGTATGATCAAGGCAGTGCTGTTTGACATGGACGGCGTACTGGTCGATACCGAGTGGTTCTACAACCGTCGCCGCGTGGCATTTATGGAAGAGAAGGGCTTCCACTTTGACGAGATCCCCGATCTTTCGGGGTCTAACGAGCCTGCCATTTGGGAGGCGCTGGTGCCTGACGATATTGAGCTGCGCGAGCGCCTGCGCGTGGAGTACAAGCAGGTCTACAGCCCGGACCACCCCGTTCCGTATGCCGAGCTGCTCAACGAGCAGACGGAGCCGGTGATGCGTGAGCTGCACGAGCGCGGCGTGAAGTGCGCCATCGCAAGCTCGTCCTATCGCGAGTTGATCGACGAGCTGGTGGAGATTGCCGGTATCGCCGACGTGCTGGACTACACCATCAGCGGGCACGAGTGCAGTGCGTTTAAGCCCGACCCCGAGATCTACCTGCGTGCCATGGAGGCGCTGGGGGTGGAGCCTGCCGAGTGCCTGGTTATCGAGGATTCGCCTTTGGGCATCGAGGCCGGCAAGCGCTCTGGCGCCCGCGTCCTGGCACTGCGTCCGCACGAGGGCGTCAACCTCGATCAATCGCGAGCCGATGCCGTTATCGATAATCTGACCGACATTCTGGCCGCTTTGTAGCGTCAATCCGCCGCGAGAAGTGCCGATTCGCGCATTTATCGCGGCGGATTGGCTCATTTTGGCTTCAATTTGGATCAGTTTGGCTTCGACTCAGACTAAGTGAGTAGACTTTTTGGCGCATGCCGAGCACAAAGCGTTTCTGCCTTAGTAAAACCGCAGGTCACAGAGGTGGCTGTTATTGGCTGTGCTCGGCAGGTCGCGAAAAGTCTACTCACTTGGAATTTTGCCCTTTGGTCGTGGGCTTGCTTGTCCCGTTTTGGTTGTCGAGAGAGGGTGAATTGAAGCGCCCTCTGTCGCTCCATGCTACAATCGCCGGCATGCCCCACAACCACATCTGCCTTCGAAAGGAGCCTGCGTGGCGAACGCCATCGATCAGCTCACGGACCGAGTGCTCGTGCTCGGCCGCCTCACCATCGTCCGCCGCACCATTACTGCCGTGGCGGTCGCAATTTCCGCCGTTCTCCAGACATTTCTGATCCAGGCGTTCATTCAGCCCGCCGACCTGCTTCCGAGCGGTCTCACCGGCGTCGCGGTCCTGCTCGATCGCGTTACCTCGCTGGGCGGCGTTCACATCGACATCTCGCTCGGTATGCTCGCGCTCAACATCCCCGTGGCGCTCCTATGCTGGAGCGGCATCAGCAAGCGCTTCGTCATCTTCTCGATGATGCAAGTTGTGCTCTCATCGCTGTTCCTCAACATCTTTCATTTCGCCCCGTTTTTGGGCGACAAGATCATGCTCATCATTTTTGGTGGCGTGGTCTCGGGTCTGGGTGCTGCCATCGCGCTCAAGTCCGGTGCATCAACCGGCGGCACCGACTTTATCGCGCTGTGGGTCTCCAACCACACGGGTAAGACTATCTGGGGCGTCATCTTTGGTTTCAACTGCTTTATCTTGGCGATCTTTGGCTTTATGTTTGGCTGGGACAATGCGGCGTACTCCATCGTGTTCCAGTTTATTTCGACCAAGACCATCGACAGTTTCTATCGTCGCTACGACCGCGTGACGCTGCAGATCACGACGCGCAAGGCAGACGAGGTCATGACTGCCTATGTTGACCATTTTCAGCACGGCATTAGCTGTGCCGAGGTCATCGGCGGATACAGCCGCGAAAAGATGTACCTGCTGCACGCCGTTGTCTCGACCTACGAGAGTCAGGACATTATCAAGCTGGTATGCGACATTGATCCCGGCGCCGTGATCAACGTGTTCCACACGCTCAACTTTGTGGGCGGCTGGTGGGGCGGTCATGTTGACGAGCCCATGCCCACGGCCGTACCCGATCCCGACAAGCCCGCGCGCATGGCCTGCAGGCAGGCGCGCCTCATCGAGCAGGACAGCCTGCAGCAGGACGACGGCAAGTAAGGATTTGCTGTATGTGGTGTATCGTTTTATCAAACTGAGGTAACATATAAAAAGACGTTATATACGTATTAGTTATTTCGATATTTTGATAAGAGTGATTAAACATGCCTGCACCAAAAAATGCACCGCTTTACCAGCAGATTTACGACGAGATCAAGGATGCGATCGAGAAAGGTATTTATGCACCCAAGGAGCGTATTCCGTCCGAACTTGAGCTTGCCGAACAGTACGAGGTGAGCCGCATTACGGTGCGCCGCGCCGTTGAGGAGCTGTGCTCCGATGGCTACCTGGTTAAGCAGCAGGGCCGCGGCACCTTTGTCTCCACGCCGCACATCAACCGCCAGTTCCACGCCTCGACGCTGCAGACGTTTACCGCGCTGTGTGCCGACAATGGCATGAAGGCGGGCGCACATGTGGTCGATCGCCAGATTGTGCCGGCACGTCAAAACGAGATGGAGTTCTTTGGCTTGCAGAAGGATGCGCTGCTGCTGCATATCAAGCGCGTGCGTACGGCCGACGGCGAGCCCATCTTTGAGGAGAACATCTTTGTGCCGTTTGACGCCTACCGCGAGCTGTTGACGGCCGATCTTGAGGACAAGTCCATTTTTGCCGAGGTCGAGCGTGTTGGCGGAACGCCGATTGTCTCGGTTGGCTACCGCACGGTCGAGGCCGTTCGCGCCAATGCCGAGCAGGCGGCTGAGCTGGGCATTGCTCCGCACGATCCACTGCTCAACCTGCGTGCCGGCTTTATCGGCCCCAATGGCGAGCCGGTCCTGATGGGTAAGCAGTACTACGTGGGCAGCCGCTACGTCATGGTGATGTAGCTCTAGTTGCGCGGTTTTCCAAACCGCGCAACGGCTCGACGCTGCAAGCCCGCCAGAGCGGCAATCTGCCTTTCAACTTCGGCGGCATGATCAGAAGATCAATGCCGCCTTGTTTCAAGGCACCTTGCTCGCTCTGGCGGGCTTTCGCTGACATTGCCAAAACATCGACTACCCATAGAATGAGCGTGGATAATCTCCCGTTTTTGGCTCGGTTACGGCCTCAAAGTGGGAGATTATCCACGCTCATCCGGAAAGTGTCCAAAAATCCACGCTCGTTCCTTTCGGATTGCGCCGCCCGTGGCCGGCAACCGTGGGGCACCGGTCCGCGTGGCGGCGTATAATCGGCGGCAGATGACTTGGACGTTAGGAAACCATGACCGATAGCATGCAGCAGATGGCGCTCGACACGCTCGGCGCCTATTTTGGCTACACCTCGTTTCGCCCGGGGCAGGACCGCATGGTCGATGCGATCCTTGCCGGTCGCGATGCGCTGGGTGTTATGCCCACAGGCGCCGGCAAGTCCATTTGCTACCAGGTGCCCGCGCTCATGCTGCCCGGCATCACCTTTGTGGTGAGTCCGTTGCTCTCCCTTATGGAGGACCAGACCCGTGCGCTGCTCGCGGCGGGCGCGCGACCCAGCTATCTCAACTCCAGCCTTACTCCGGCCCAGCAAAATACCGTGCTCAAGCGGGCGCGCGAGGGCCGCTACCAGCTTATGTACGTGGCGCCCGAGCGCCTGCTCGAGCCGCGCTTTTTGGCCTTTGCGCAGGAGGTCGCAGCGGACGGCGGCATTGGCGCGCCGCTCGTGGCCATTGACGAGGCCCACTGCGTGAGCCAGTGGGGCCAGGATTTCCGCCCCGCCTACCTGCAGATTCGCGAGTTCATCGATTCCCTGCCGCAGCGCCCCATCGTGGCGGCCTTTACCGCTACGGCGACCGAGCGCGTGCGCACGGACATTCAGCAGATGCTCGGCCTGCAAAACCCCGCGACGGTGGTGACGGGCTTCGATCGCAAGAACCTCTACTTTGGCTGCGAGGAGATGGGTGACAAGGCCAAGGCCGCCTGGGTGCGCGACTACGTGATCGCGCATTCGAGCGAGAGCGGCATCGTGTATTGCTCGACCCGCAAGACGGTCGATGCGCTGGCAGGCGATCTCGCCGAAGCGCTGGGCCCCAGCGGCATTCGCGTTGGCCGCTACCATGCCGGCATGGGCAACGACGCCCGCCGTCAAAGCCAGCGCGCCTTTATCGACGACGATATTCAGGTGATGGTTGCGACCAACGCCTTTGGCATGGGCATCGACAAGCCCAACGTGCGCTACGTGATCCACAACAACGTGCCCGAGAGCATCGAGGCCTACTACCAGGAGGCAGGCCGCGCCGGCCGCGATGGCGATCCGGCCAGCTGCCATTTGCTGTGGAACGGCAACGATTTTCGCATGCGCCGCTTTTTGATCGACCGCGGAGATGCTGCCGACGAGGCACTTGACGACGAGCAACGCGCGTGGGCGCTCCAGAATCGATATCGTCTGCTCAGCCAGATGGAGGGCTACTGCAATACCACCGGCTGCCTGCGCGAATACATGTTGCGCTACTTTGGCGACGAGGCCGCGGCCGAGCATGCGTCAGCGGCTGGTGCGGGCAGCGCCGCCACGGATGACGCCGAGGGCTGCGGCAACTGCAGCAACTGCCTCACACAGTTCGAGGTCGAGGACGTCACCGATATGGCCCGCGCCGCTGTGCGCTATGTGGCCACGCGTCCCATGCGTTTTGGCAAGTCGCTGATCGCCGACGTGCTCCACGGCGGCAACATCGAGCGCATTCGCCAGATGCATCTGGACGAGGACCGCGGCTACGGTGAGCTGTCGAGCGAATCGGTCGGGCGCATCAAGGACATCATCGGCCAGTTGTGCGGCCGCGGTTATCTGGCCACCTCGCAGGGGCAGTACCCGGTCGTTGGGCTGGGCCCGCGTGCCGGCGAGGTCGAGGATGAGGCGTTCGCCTTTACCGTTAAGCGTCGCGCGTCCAAGCGCAAGGCCTCGGCCCGCGCCCGCCGCGCGGTGGATCTGCTGCGCGAGGAGGCTGAGCTGGATCAGCGCCCGCGCGTGGGCGACGATGCCGAGCTGTTCGAGCGCCTGCGTGCCTTGCGCAAGGAGATCTCGACCGAGCTGGAGATGGCGCCGTATATGGTCTTTTCCGACAAGGCTCTGCGCGGCCTGTGCCGCCTGCGCCCTCAAACGCGCGAGGAGCTGATCCAGGTCAACGGCATTGGCGAGAAAAAGGCCGACGCCTTTGGCGAGCAGTTTATGGCGGCGATTGAAGAATTTGAGTCCGAGCATGCGCGGGATGGAGCGTAATGATGGCAGCCGATAGCAAGACCGAACGTTCCGAGCGCGCCGAGGTGTCCGCCGTGCCGCTGTACCAGCAGGTTATGGACGACCTAAAGGGCGAGATCGCGCGCGGCGTGTACGCGGCCGGCTCGCGTATTCCTTCCGAGATGGAGCTCGCGAAGTCCTACGGCGTGGGACGCATCACCGTGCGCCGCGCCATCGAGGAGCTGTCGCACGCGGGGTATCTCAGCCGCCAGCAGGGGAGGGGCACGTTTGTGTGCGCGCCCAAGCTCAAGCGCAAGATTCGCCAGAAGGGTGACGTCCAGAGTTTTACTGAGGGTTGTGCTGCCAACGATATGGTGGCCGGAGCGCGCCTGGTGTCGCGCACGGTGGTTGCGGCGACGCGCGAGGACGCGGCGTTTTTTGGCGTGGAGCCCGGCAGTGAGCTTATCGTGGTCGAGCGCGTGCGCACGGCCGACGGCATCCCCGTCATGCTCGAGAACAACGCCTTTGTGCTCGCCGACCATCCCTACTTGCAGACGCTGGCCGCCGAGGACCTCACCGATAACTCGATCTTTGCGCTCGTTGCAGAGCATTCGGGCCGCGCGCCGCTCAAGTCCGATCCCTGCACCGTGGAGATTGCGCTTGCCGATGCTCAGGCGGCCCCGCTGCTGGAGGTGCCGGTCGGCGAGCCGCTCTTTTATATGGAGGCGTACTTTACCGATGCGGACGAGCGGCCCCTACTGCTCGGTCGTCAAAAGATCGTTGGCTCGCGCTACGTGTTTGACATCTAACGTCCACAGATAGAACAATATAGAACAAGTTTGGCGAAATGACTTCACCCACGACAGCTTGCGTGCTATAAATAGGACAACATAGAACGACCGCAGGTACGAGCAGCCGTCACCAAAAGCCATCACACAAGGAGGAGCATCAGCATGAACGCACATGATCTGATTCAGGAAATTATCGAGCGCAAGGGCAAGGTCGAGAATGTCTTTTGGATCGCCTGCGGCGGTTCGATGATCGACCTGATGCCGGCCAACGAGCTGCTCAAGCGCGAGGCGACCACGTTTACCTCGACGGTTTACACGGCGCGCGAGTTTTGCCTGATGGCCCCCAAGAGTCTTGGCGAGAAGTCACTCGTCATCGCCTGCAGCCACAGCGGCAATACGCAGGAGGTCGTCGACGGTTGCGAGATGGCGCTGGCAGCCGGCGCCGAGGTCGTTGCCCTCACCGACTGCGAGGGCTCCAAGATCGACAACGGCAAGTGGACTACCTGGGTCTACCCCTGGGGCGAGGGCGTGTCGCAGGCCGAGGTGCCGCAGGGTATCGGCGCTCTGATCGCCGCCGAGCTGCTCGACCAGCAGGAGGGCTACGAGGCACTCGCCGACATGTACGAGGGCCTCAAGCAGATGGACGCGCTGCTGCCTGCCGCGCGCGAGAAGGTCAACGCCGAGCTGGGCGCCCGCTTTGCCGAGCTCTGCCAGCAGCACAAGTTCTTCTACATCCTGGGTTCCGGCCCCAACTTTAGCCAGACCTACGCCATGGCCATCTGCTCGCTTATGGAAATGCAGTGGCAGCACTGCTGCTATATCCACTCCGGCGAGTACTTCCACGGCCCCTTCGAGGCCACCGAGCCCGGCGTATTCTACTTTGTGCAGCTCGGTGCCGGCGAGTGCCGCCCCATGGAGGAGCGCGCGCTGGCGTTCCTCAACACGCACACCGATACGGTCATGGTGCTCGACGCACTCGAGTACGGCGTGGGCGACGTGCCTGCCAGCGTGCGTTCGTACCTGGAGCCGATCTTCTTCTACAACATGAGCTGCGAGCTGCGCGCCGCCCGCGGCAAGGTGTTCGACCACAGCCCCGAGGTTCGTCGCTACATGGGCATCGAGCAGTACTAGGTAACGGGAAAACCATTCACCTTCGATTCGCAAGGGCACTGCGTGAGTCAAAAAAGCGGGCCGCGCCGGGGATTTCCGGCGCGGCCCGCTTGGCGTCGCGCTTAGATTCGCAAGGTTGCGGCAGCCAGCGGCCTACTTTGCGTCGTAGGCCTCGGCGTCCCACCAGTCGAGCTGGGCGATGTTGTCGCGGATGTGCTGGCAGCTCTTGTGGAAGCCCTCGAGCTCGTACTCGGACAGGTCCAGCGTGTAGACCTCCTCGACGCCCTCGGCGCCGATCACGCACGGCAGGGAGGTAAAGATGCCCTCTTCGCCATACTGGCCGGTCATGAGCGTAGAGGCCGAAAGCACGGCGTGCTCGTTGTGCAGCACGGCGGCGCAGACGCGCGCGGCGGAGTTGGCGACGGCGTACTCGGTGCA
>CAVCRP010000021.1:0-44790 GCA_963604655.1 uncultured Ruminococcus sp. | reverse complement strand
CGGTCGGAGGGGCAGCCTTTGCAAAGCCGTTTGTCTCCACCCGCATAGCGGGTGGGTTGAAGCTGGCCGCTGCGCGCCCAGCAGACTAAAGTCTTTACGCAAAAAGGAGGGGCCCGAAGGGCCCCTCCTTAGGAAAGGGAATCGATTTATTCCACAGCCGCAGATTAATCCTAGCCGCTACTCCATCATGTCGAGGACGGAGGGGCGAAGCTCGCTCTCGGCAGCCTCGGGATCGGTCTCGCGCAGGCGGTTGATGTAGCGGTTGTACCACATCACGGCAAGGCCCAGGAAGATAACTACACCGCCAACGTTGTAGACCAGTGTCAGCCACAGAGGCTGATCGAGCGGGATGGTGCCGCAGATAAGCACGAAGCAGAAGACCACAAGCAGGAATGCAGCAATGGCCAGGCCAAAGGTACGCGAACCCATGCGGAAGCCACGGGGAGCAGCGTCGAAGTTCTTGCGCAGCATAAAGTAGGCAAGCAGGATCAGCAGCGGCGGGAGCAGAGCGGTGGCAGCCGTCATGTTGGTGACGATCATGAGCAGGTCGTCTAGGTTGCCGGAGCCCAGGGCCGGGATGATCAGGATGGGGACGACGATGGCAAACTGCAGCCAGGCAGCGCGGGCAGGAATGCCGTGCTCGTTGAGCTCGACGATCTTGCTACCAAAGACGCCCTTGGGGATCTCGGTGAAGAAGACCTTGATGGGAGCAGAGGTCCACATCATGAGGGAGCCCAGCGTGGCAGCGAGAAGGATCAGGCCAATGACGCGCGTGGACACTTCCATGGGAATGCCAAAGTGGGCAAAGACAGCGCCGAATACGTCGAAGATACCGGTGGAGATGGCAACGCCGCCCTCGGGAATGAACAGGTTGACCAGCAGCGAAGCGCCTGCATACAGAAGGCCGATGGTCAGGCCGGCGATAACGACGGTGCGCACGAAGGCCTTGACGCCACCCTTAAGGTCGTTAAGGAACACGCCGACAGACTCAGCGCCGCCAACGCCCTGGATGATCCAGGCAAGCGTACCGAAGAAGCCCCACATAGTTGCGAAGTTGGTCGTGTCGGGAGCCATGTTAGCGGGGGTAGGAGCCGTAGCGAACTCGACGCCTCCAAAGGCAGCAGCCAAGGACAGCAAGATGAACACGGCAGTCAGGCCGAGAGCCGCGGTCGAGCCGAAGGAGGAAATGGAGCCGATCCACTTAGCGCCCTTGGTCGAAACCCACGTGGCGATAGCAAAGACGACGATCTCGATAATGGTGATCCACAGCTGCGAGAGCTCGGCATTGGCACCAAAGAACACGTAGCTCGCGTAAATGATGACGTTAGGCAGGACGGACGCAAAGTAGAACAGGTTAACGAACCAGTAGCTAAACGCCGTCAGGAATGCCCAGCGGCCGCCCATCGAGGTCTTGACCCAGGCGTACACGCCCGACTCGGAGTCCTTGTTAAGGCCGACGAACTCGGCGGTAACCAGGGTATAGGGGACAAAGTACAAAAGCGTGGCGAAGAAGAACGACGGCGCAGCTGCCAAGCCGATGGCCGCGTTGTTGTTGATGATGTTCTTGATACCGAACACGGCGGCGACCGTCATGCCCAGCAGAGCGAACGAACCAATCGTTCCTCGTTTTTCAGAGCTCATAAGCCCTCCCAATCATCCGTTATATCTCATCTAAAACCGTCCGGACTGCAAGCGCAATCGTGGACGGCGCACCTGCTAAGGGGAATGGGGAAAAGGGAGTCAACAAAGCCATCCCCCTTAACGGCGCTAAGCAAACGCCCAAACGGACGAATACTACTTGTTGGGGAAGGAATAACCTTCAACCGTCACGTGCAGTACCACGACGCGGGAATCCGCGACATCGGCCACGACACGGTAGGCCTCGTCAATTTCGACGACGGCAACGCCGCCGGCGGGAATCGTCACGGTCTCCCCCATACCCTCAAAGCGCTCGCGATCGTCGATATCGCTGTAAGTGCGCGTGCAGGTAAGATCCGCCTTGGAAGCCACCTCGACGGTCAGGTCGCCGTCGAGCGGAGCGAGCACGGCATGGTAGCGACGGTGACCGACCAGATCGGCGGTAGCGGCCTCGCGGGCATAGACCCACCAGTACACCAACGAGTCGCCGATGGAGTAAGCCACGTCGTGCTGCAGGTCGGCAACGCCATCGAGCGCCTGACCGGTGCGCATCCACTTCTTGACGGACTTCATCTGAGCGTCGAAATCGGCGCGCGAGTTAAAGACATGCATGACTTATGCCTCCTTAATGGGTGCCAGCGCCTGAGCCAGATCGGCAGACGTCAGCGGTCGCAGGGACACCTCAAAGCTGAAGCTCTCAAAACGGGTGCGGTAGGAATCGAGCACCTCGGAACCCCAAGAGTTCGAACCAAGGCCGAGCAGCTGGTCGTTGATATTGACCGTAACCGTGTCGCCCTTGACAAGGTCGTAGACGTGCTTGGCGTTATCGATGGCCTCGCAGCTATAGGGCCATGCCGAGAACGAGAACGGGTTGGAAGCGGCGTCGCTCGGACGCGTCACGACCAGACCGTCACCGTGGCCAGAGCGCAGGGCGACCCAACGGGTGCCCTCGCGGTTAGCGCAATCCTGAGGCATAACGTAGGGCGTGAACATGTCGTCGACCGTAGTGCGGTAATGACCGACCGGGTTGGCGCGCAGCGAGTCCGGATAGTTCTCGCCCGGGCCGTGGCCATACCACTCGACGGCACGATCGCAACCGGGGACCTCGAAGGAGATGCCGATGCGCGGGATGATATCCGAGTAATCGCCGTAGGGCTCGCCGGAAACCTTGAGGTCGACGCGACCGCTCGGAAGCACGGTGTAGACGAGCTCGACGCGCATGCCGAACGCGCGGACGGGAGGAGCGATACGCTGGCTCACGGTAACGACGACCGCATTGCCATCCTGCTTCCAAGAGACGCTGCGAGTGGACGTCTGCATCACATCGATGAAGTTGTCCTTCCACAGGGAGTCATACTCCTGGGCGTGATTGTCGACGAGCGGGTGCCAGAAACCAACCTGGGGACCGGAGGTCATGACGTCGCGACCGGATGCCTTCCACTCGCTCACGGTGCCGTTGACCTTGCTGAAGGTCAGCTTGCCGTTGAGTGAGTGAATGCAAATCTCCTGCTCAGTCTCCTCGACCGTAAGCTCGGGACGAACAGGGGCCACGATGGCCGGTGCCGGGTGATTGGCGATGGCGAACTGGCTTGCGCCCAGCTGGAACATCGGCTCGCACCAGGTGTGGGCAGCCATGGTGTAGGCGCGCACGGTGAGCAGGGTCTCGCCTGCTGCAGCCTCGCGAACGGCCAGGGACAGCTGGACCGACTCGCCGGGAGCGACCGCTCCGGGCATGAGCGTCTTGCGGCACACCACGTCGCCGTCCACCAGGGTCTCCGCCACCAGGCAGACATCCTCGAAGGTGGTAAACCAACGCTTGTTGGTGACGGTCAGCTCGCCCGCCTCGGCGTCATAGGCCATGCGAACCGGGCAGATGACCTGGCCGTACTCGGTCAGACCCGGGCTCGGCTGCTGCCAGGGGAACACCATGCCGTCGATGCAGAAGTTGCTGTTGTTGGGATAGTCTCCGTTGTCGCCGCCGTACATGTCGTAGGCAACGCCATCCTCGGTCACAGCTGCCAGACCGTGGTCGCACCACTCCCAGATAAACTGGCCCTGGATGCAATCCCAGCGATCAAAGACCTCCTGGTACTCGGACAGGCCTCCCGGGCCATTGCCCATGGAGTGGCCGTACTCGCAGTTGATGCGCGGCTTGGGGAACGGATGCTCGCCAAAATCGTTCATCTGCGACACGCGGGAGTACATGGTGGAGATGACGTCGACGGTATCGGCGTTGCGGTCCTCCTCGTAGTGCACCGGACGGCCATCGAGCTCATGGGCCTTGGCGTACATCGCGCGGATATTGCAGCCGTAGCCGCTCTCGTTGCCCATCGACCACATAATGATGCACGCGTGGTTGCGCTCCTGCATCACCAGACGCTCGACGCGGTCGACGTAGGCAGGCTCCCACGCCGGATCGTCGGTGACCAGGGCGATGTTGCCGATATTCTCGAAGCCGTGGCTCTCCATATCGGTCTCGGCCACCAGCATGATGCCGTACTCGTCGCACAGCTCGTAGAAGCGCGGATCGTTGGCGTAGTGGGACGTACGCACCGCGTTGATGTTGTGCTGCTTCATGAGCTCAAGGTCGCGGCGCATGCGATCGAGACCCACGGCGCGGCCCTTGTGGTCATCGTGATCGTGGCGGTTGACGCCGTGCATCTTAAAGTAGGTGCCGTTGAGGTAGATATGGTTGCCCTCGACGGTAACCTCGGCGAGACCCTGACGATGCGGCACGTACTCGCTGACCTCGTCGCCGTCGTAGACCTCAAACGTAAGGTCGTAGAGGAAGGGGTCCTCGGGGTTCCAGAAGTGAGCATCGGCAACGGTGCACTCGGCGTGACCGTCGACGCACTCGCCCGTGGCAACTACGTTCTCGCCGTCGCTGAGCGTAAACACGACGCGGCTTGCGCCCTCGGCAACCGTATCGAGCGTAATCAGAGCGGCATCGCCCTCACGGTGTGTGCGGAACCTAAAGTCGACCAGGTGCGCGGCGGGACGCTGCATAAGGTACACATCGCGGAAGATGCCCGAGGCCCACCACATGTCCTGGTCCTCGATATAGCTGCCGTCGCTGTACTGAAGGACCTTAACGGCAAACAGGTTATCGCCCTCGACGAGCGCGTCGGTCACGTCGAACTCGGCGGACAGGCGCGAGCCCTTGGTCATGCCGATAAACTGGCCGTTGACGTACAGCTCGCCGTAGCTCTCGATACCGTCGAAGCGAATGATCTCGCGAGCGCCGGCGGGGACAGCGGGAAGGTTGACGATGCGCTGGTAAACGCCTGTGGGGTCATCGGAGGGAACGAACGGCTGGTCGACCGGGAACGGGAAGCCCTCGTCGGTGTAGGCGAGCTTACCGTAGCCGTCTACCTGCCACAGGTGCGGAACCTCGACGTGGTCCCACTCGGGCTCATAGGTAGAAAGTGCCTCGTTGGAGACAGCGGCAGGGCCCTCAAAGAGGCGGAACTGCCACGAGCCGGACAGCTGGACAAATCCGCGCGAAAGCTCGCGGCTGTACGTAGCAGCGAGATCGGCGGTCTCGTAACCCATAAAGTACGCATGGGGTGCCAGGCGGTTCCTATTGGTGAGCGCTTGGTTTTCCCAATCGTTAATGGCGTCCATGGTGATGCTCCTTCGTCATCGTAGTGATTCTTGTGCAACCGGTTGTCCTTATCTTACGGTCGATGCAAAAAACTGTGCAACCGGTTGTCCGCTGAACGGTCGATTTGGTCGGGTTAACGGTGCAACCGGTTGTACAACCGGGACACTTATGTCACCCTGAGTATCGACACTCAGCGCAAGACATCGTTCTTAAGCTCGTAGGCAACCACCACGCCCGCTGATATCTCACCCACACGAGACGTATTCGATTGTGGCTTGGTTGCAAAACGACACCGGTCACCGGATACCATGAACGCTGTTCAGGCGCACTATAGTAAGCTGTATCCGCACCAACCCGTATCAGCGACAACATCGACCGCATTCTCCAGGAGACGCCATGACCCAACCAGTTCGCACCGCACCTACGCTTGCCGAGGTTGCCGCAGCTGCCGGCGTGTCGCGCTCCACGGCATCGCGCGCTCTCAACGATTCGCCCCGCATTAGCGAGGAAACCAAAAAGCGCGTCCGCGCGGCGGCCAAGGAAGTCAATTTTGTCCCCAACGCTCGTGGCCGAGCGCTCGCTGTCGGGCGCACGGAAATCATCGCCGTGCTCGTGACCGAGCCCCTGAGTGAACTCTTCAGCGACCCCACCTATAGCGAGTTTTTGAGCGGCATTACCGAGGAACTGTCGGAGTCGTCCTATCTGCCCGTTATCTTGCAGGCGTCTTCTACGCATGAGCGCAACCGCGCACGCGAGCACTTTGAGCGCCGCTCGTTCGACGCCGTGATCGACGTCTCCCCCTACAAGGGCAGCGAGCTGCTCGAGGTGCTGCGCGAGCTGGGCGTACCTACCGTGTTGTGCGGCCAGCTCGAGGGCCACCCCTATCGCGATGTGTTCTCGACGGTCTACTCTGACGACGAAGAGGGCGGACGCTTTGCAGCGCTCGCTATGAAGGAGCGAGGGCGCAAAGATATCGTCGCCGTGTTGGGACCGCAAGACAACCCCGCCGTTGTCGACCGCCTGCGCGGCTACCGCGCCGTCTTGGGCGAAGACCTCCCAGACGCAAACGTTATCTATACCGGCTGGAACAACGGAGACGGCTATCAGGCCATGCACCAGATCCTCGCGCGCGAGATTGCTTTCGATGGCGTGCTCTGCGGATCGGACCGTATCGCGGCTGGCGTCATCACCGCACTCAACGAGGCAGGCCTATCCGTTCCGGCGGATATTTCTGTCGTCGGCTTCGACGATCACGAGATTGCGACGCGCTGCGTCCCCGCGCTCACGACCGTCCGCCAGCCCCTGCGCGAAGAAGGCCACATGGCCGCCAACATTGCGCTCGACATGATCAAGGGTGCCGAGCCCACCACCTCCGTGATGCACATGCAGCTGATCCAGAGAGACTCGCTATAAGAAACTGGGGCAGGCTTTCCGCCAGACAATTGTTGCGGAAAGACTGCCCCGTTTGAGCGCTCATTCTGGGGCACAGTTTCCGTTAGACAGCTCAACCGGAAAGTGCGTCCCGTTATTTGGCTGGAGTCTGGGTCGCAGTTTCCCAAAGGGCTCTGTTTGGGAAACCGCGACCCGCTCTGAACGCAAATTCCGGGTTTCAGTTTCCGCGGAACGACCCTAGCGGAAAGCTCATCCCATTCCAGACGCAGATTCCGGGACGCACTTTCCGCGACGCCCGGTCATCCCATGCCCTCACAATCTCGGCGTATAAAAAACGAGGGAAGGCGCGTGTCCTTCCCTCGCAACAGGCGATATGTAAGCCGTTCGCCTACATCAGGCGCAGGCTGACGTCCTTAAGCTGGGCACCGCTAACGGCACTCGGGGCGCCCGACATGAGGTCGGAGCCGCTGGCCGTCTTGGGGAACGCCATGACGTCGCGGATGGAGTCGGAGCCGGTGAGCAGCATGCACACGCGGTCCAGGCCCAGAGCGAAGCCGCCCATCGGGGGCGCACCAAACTTGAGAGCCTCCATGAGGAAGCCGAACTGCGACTCGGCGCGCTCCTCGGTAAAGCCCAGAAGCTTGAGCATAGACATCTGCATCTCGGCGTTGTGGATACGCATACCGCCGCCGCCGGCCTCAAAGCCGTCCATGACAAAGTCGTAGGTGCAAGAACCGGCTGCCAGCGGATCGGCCTCGATCTTGGCGATATCGGTCTCGGTCGGCAGGGTGAAGGGCTGGTGCTCGGCGGCGTAGGCCTTGCGGTCCTCGTCCCAGTGGAACAGCGGGAAGTTGACGACCCACAGGAAGTCGTGACCCTCGCGCTTAATCTCGAGCGCGTTGGCCATGTGTGAACGCATACCGCCCAGGATCTCGTCGGAGAGCAGGCGCGGGCCGGCGGCGAACATCACGAGGTCGCCGGGCTCGACGTCCATGCGCTCGCGCAGGGCAGCCATCTCCTCGTCCGAGAAGAACTTGACGATGGGGCTGTTGATGGAGCCGTCCTCGCGGAAGGCAATCCATGCCAGGCCCTTGGCGCCAAACGTGGAAGCCACGCCGGCGAGCTTATCGATCTTGGCGCGAGCCCAGGCACCAGCACCCTTGGCGTTGATGGCCTTGACGACGGAACCCTCCTCGTTCGCGGCGGTCGCGAAGACCTTGAACTTGGAGTTGGCGAACACGTCGGTCAGGTCGACCAGGTGCATACCGTAGCGGGTATCGGGCTTGTCGGAGCCATAGGTGTCCATGGCCTCCCAGTAGTCCATGCGACGCAGCGGCGTGGGCATCTCGACACCCATGCGGCCGAAGGCATCAGACAGGACCTCCTCGAGCGCGCTCATAACGTCGTTCTGGTCCACGAAGGACATCTCGATATCGACCTGGGTGAACTCGGGCTGACGGTCGGCGCGCAGGTCCTCGTCGCGGAAGCACTTGGCGACCTGGTAGTAGCGCTCGACGCCACCGACCATGAGCAGCTGCTTCAGGAGCTGCGGGGACTGCGGCAGGGCGTAGAAGTTGCCCGGCTGGATGCGGCTGGGGACGATGAAGTCGCGAGCGCCCTCGGGCGTGGACTTGAACAGGGAGGGCGTCTCGACCTCCATGAACTCACGGTTGTGCAGCGCCTCGCGGATGGCGAAGGTGAAGTCGGAGCGCAGCTTAAGGTTGGCCATCATCTCGGGACGACGGAGGTCCAGATAGCGATAGCGCAGACGGGTGTCCTCACTGGTCTCGATGCCGTCCTCGATCTGGAACGGCGGGGTGACGGAAGTGTTGAGCACCTCGGCGTGGTCGGTCAGGACCTCGATCTCGCCGGTCGCGAGCTTGGCGTTGGTGGTCTCCTCGCCACGGGCGCGCACGACGCCGTGGATCTTGATGGGCCACTCGGGACGCATGGTCTCGGCGATCTTAAAGGCATCGCCGTCAGAGTGCTCGGGGTCGAAGGTGAGCTGCGTAATGCCCTCGCGGTCGCGAAGGTCGCAGAAGATAAGACCGCCGTGATCGCGGCGACGGCTCACCCAACCGGTGAGGGTGACCTCTTCGCCCACGTTCTCGCGGCGAAGCTCGCCGCAGGTACGGGTGTGCATGGAATGCTCGTCGATGGGACGGGTCTGGCTCATACCAGTGATCCTCCTTTATGGATCTGTGCCGCCCCGTGTCGTTCCGGGCGGCGTCGTACAGATTTGCCCAGCCTGCGTAAACCGCGCAGCCAGACATGGCGTTCTATCTTATCGCACCTGCGTCGATGTACCGCGAAAAAGTGGCTCCTGACCAAAGACTTGACGGAGACGAAACAATTGACGCGCTGCGCCACCCGCCCGTACGCGTCACGTGCGACAATATGCCCCAATAAAACAGCACTTGGAAAGGCCCGTCATGACTGCACGCCTCATTGTTATGGATATCGACTCCACCCTCATCAACCAGGAGGTCATCGACCTGTTGGGCGAGGAAGCCGGCGTGGGCGAGCAGGTGGCGCAAATCACCGAGCGCGCCATGCGCGGCGAACTGGACTTTAAACAGGCGCTCGAGGAGCGCGTGGGACTGCTTGCGGGTTTGGACGAGAGCGTGTTCGAGCGCACCTTTGAGCGCGTGACGTTTACCCCCGGCGCGCTGGAGCTCGTTCGCTCGGCGCACAGCAAGGGCTGGAAGGTCGGCGTGGTGAGCGGCGGTTTCCACGAGGTCGCCGATAAGATCGTTGCCGCCGCGGGTATCGACTTTTGCCTGGCCAACCGCCTGGAGGTCGTGGACGGCAAACTCACCGGCAAACTGGCGGCCGACATTGTGACCAAGGAATCCAAGCTCATCCAGCTGCTGGATTGGGCTGTTGAGTGCGGTGTCGATATGGCCCACACCGTCGCGATCGGCGACGGGGCAAACGACATCCCCATGATCCAGGCCGCGGGCACCGGCATCGCGTTTTGCGCCAAGCCCAAGACGCGCGAGGCCGCCCCGTTTGCAATCGACGAGCGCAACCTGATGCTCACGATGGATATCATCCTGCGCGACTAGCCAGTTCGCCTCATAACTTCATCTAATCTGACATATTAGGTTTCCGAACAATTTTGCTCTAATGTTCGGAAATAACCTTCCGCGTGCTAAACTTTTAAGCGTCGAAGGGAACTTATATGGACAAACGCGATCTTGAGCAATTGCTAAGTGACGTGGCAGATGGAAATGTTGCACCGGCCGATGCCCTCACGCGCATCCAGACGGCGCCGACCGCCGACTTGGGCTTTGCGCAGCTCGATCTTTCGCGCGGGGTGCGCCAAGGAGCCGGCGAGGTCGTCTACGGCGCCGGTAAAACCGCCGAGCAGATTGCCGCCATTATCGAAGCGTTGCTCGATGCGGGCCAGGAGCGCATCCTGGTCACGCGGCTCGATGCCGATAAGGCAGCACGCACCGCGGAGCTTCTTGCCGATAACATCGACCTGGGATATGTCCCGGACGCTCAGCTCGCCCTCGTGGGCGGCATGCCCTCCCCCACCGGCAACGGACGCATTGTCGTCGCTTGCGCCGGCACGAGCGACCTGCCCGTCGCCGAAGAGGCCGCACTGACGGCCGAATTCTATGGCAACGAGGTCGATCGCCTTTACGACGTGGGCGTCGCCGGCCTGCACCGCCTGCTCGCTCATGCCGAGGAACTTGCCCAGGCACAGGTGGTCATCGCCATCGCCGGCATGGAGGGTGCCCTGGCAAGCGTCATTGGCGGCCTGGTGAGCTGCCCGGTTATCGCCGTCCCCACCAGCGTGGGCTACGGCGCGAGCTTTGGCGGCGTGGCCGCACTGCTCGCCATGCTCAACTCCTGCGCCAGCGGCGTTTCGGTCGTCAATATCGACAACGGCTTTGGAGCCGCCTACCAGGCAAGTCTTATCAATCATCTGAGCGCCGGCACGACCCGCGCCCGCTAAGGAGCATTCCATGTCCAACCATCAGCACACGCTTATCATCGACGGCAACTCGGGCATCAGCGGCGACATGACCGTCGCAGCGCTACTCGACCTGGGCGCCAGCGAGGAGCATCTGCGCGAGCAGCTCGCCACGCTTCCGGTCGACGGCTTTGAAATTGCCGTAACGCGCGTGAACAAGCACGGCATCGACGCCTGCGACTTCGACGTTCAGCTCGCCAGCGAACTTGAGAATCACGACCACGACATGACTTGGCTCTATGGCAATGAAGCTACTGCCGAGCACATGCACGAGCACGCTCATCACCACCATCACGACCATGGCGAGCACGAGCATCATCACGAGCATGAGCATGCTCACTGCCACGAGCACGCCCACGACCACGACGGCCACCACCACGCCCATCATCACCGCTCCCTGGCCGACGTCACCGAGATCATCGACGGCTCGCAGCTGAGCGATGGCGCCAAGCGTCGCGCGCTCGCCATCTTTGCCGCGCTCGCCGCCGCCGAGGCTAAAGCCCACGGCAAAACGCCCGAGACCGTCATGTTCCACGAGGTGGGTGCCGTCGACTCCATCGTCGACGTCTGCTCGGTCGCCATCTGCCTCGATGATCTGGACATCGAGGATATTGTGGTCGAGTCGCTCTCCGAGGGCCACGGCACCATCCGCTGCGCCCATGGTCTTATGCCTATTCCGGTTCCCGCCGTCGTCAACCTGTGCCAGGCGGGCAACATCGCCCTCACGCCCGCACCGGTCGCCGGCGAACTCGTAACGCCCACGGGCGCCGCCATCGTCGCCGCGCTGCGCACGTCCGAGCACCTGCCGGTCCGCTATCGCATCGAAGCTGTAGGCTACGGCGCAGGCAAGCGTCCCTACGAGGGTTGCTCGGGCACGCTCCGCTGCCTGCTCGTCCACGTGGACGCGTAAGAATGGATGCTCGCAAAACCAAAAGCCGCGCCGCTATAGTCACGGCGTTTTCCGAACTCCTTCGCGAGGAGGATTACGGCAAGATCACCGTCGGCGACATCATCGCGCGTGCCAACGTGGGCCGCGCGACGTTCTACGGCCTCTTTAAGAGCAAAGACGACCTACTCGCCGAGCTCGTAAGCGATATCTGCACCCACGCCCTCGACGATGACGGCACGCCCCTCGACGACCCGCTCGTGCAGGTCGAACACATCCTCAACAACCTCTGGGAGCGTCGCCAGGGCGTCCGAGCCCTGGTAGCAGGAGCCGGCTCACGCGTCTTCGCCGACTGCTTACGCAAGACCATCATGTCACGAGCAGCCGAAACCGTCCCCCTCACCCCAACCGGCCCAGCAGCCACGATGGATCGCAGCTTCCTACTACACCACATAGCCTCAAGCTTCGTAGGAACAGTCCAATGGTGGGCCTGGCACAACTTCCAAGCAGAAAAAGCCGACGTAGCCAAAGACTACCTATCAGCCATCAAACCCCTCTTCAACTAAGCAACCACTCCGCCCCAAAGTAAAAACACCATCCCAAAGCCCCTTCCCACCCCAAAGCACTATGCATCCCAAAGTGCCGTTCGCACTCAAAACCCCGCCCAACCAAAAGCACAATCCATCCCAAAGTGCCAACAACAGCCCAACGCCCCCACCAGCAACAAGCCCCTCCCATCCAAATTCAGATATATGTTGGGTTGCTTGCTCCAATGCAACTGGATCCCCGCAGGGTCCGGCATAGGTTAACTTTCCGCCGCACTCCGCAGAACGCAAGAAGCTCCCGCCGCACGAAGTGCGCAGCGGGAGCTTCTTGCATGTTCGAGGACGCGGCGGAAAGTTAACCTATGCCGGACCCGGACGTTATATCAATTACTTCGGACTAGAACATGCCCAAGAAACCATGCACAAACAGTGCAGCCACGATAGCACCGACAAACGGAGCGATACCAGGAACAAGCAGGCCGTACTTCCAGTTGTTATCGGCCTTGTTCTTGATCGGCAGCACCTGATAGGCCATGCGGGGACCAAGGTCACGAGCCTGGTTCATGGCGAAGCCGGTGATACCGCCCATGCCCATGCCAACGGCCCAAACGATCAGGCCAACGCAGATGGCGAGCATCAGGACGTCCTCGCCAGCGCGGCTAGCGGCAGCAAGGATAGCGCTGATGAACACGAAGGTGCAGATGGCCTCGCAGAAGAAGTTGCGGGCATAGTTGGTGCCCTCGGTGGTGGGGTTGGTCGAGAAGATGTTGCGCTGGGCGATGGGATCGACAACGCCCTCGGAAGCCTTGAACTCATCGGCATACATAAGCCAAGCGATGCAGGCGCCCACAAAGCCGCCAAGCATATCGGCAATCATGAAGGGGATACAGTTGCCCCACGGCACCAGGCCGACGATGCACTGGGCAAGCACCATGGCCGGGTTCATGCACACGGCGCCGCCAAAGACAAACAGGCAGACCGAGATGCCAAAAGACCAGGTGGTGATGGCAAACATATGGCCGGAACCCTGATACTTAGTGCCCTTGAGCACGGTATCGCAGTGCACGCCCACGCCAAAAATGATCATGAGGGCCGTTGCGCCGAATTCACAGAGAAGTTTGGTAAGCATAAAATCTTATCTTTCTTGTCGGTTATAAACGATTCGTTAGAGACGCACGCTAGTGCTGCGCGACGACAACGCCCAGGCCATCGGGAATGACGGCAACCTTAGCGTCGGTACCCTTCATCTCAAAGGCAAGCTTGAGCGCCTCCTCGAGGGTGTTGACCGGGGTCATGTGCATGTCCTTGATCATCTGGTGATCGCACAGATCGGTGACCATGATCACCGGGTGATGTGCCAGGATACGGGCGAAGATCTGGCTCGTCCACTGGTCAGGCAGGGTCTCGTCCTTGGGACGGTCGATGCAGGCACGCTCGAACTCCGCCGGGTCGTTGTCGGCGATGTTGTGGTAGAAGCCCTCGCCGCCGTGACCATCAGCGCAACCGGCGACGTCGATAATCACGCCGCCCTCGGGAAGTGTGGCCTCGGCAGCGCACATGCCCTTCACGGCCTGGTAGATGTTCTGGTCGAGCGGGTAGCCGCCATTGGTGGTGATGGCAATCTCGCACTCGACGGACTCGACGCCGGCAAGGCTCTTCACGAATTCGCAGCCAGCCTCGTGAGCCTTGTGGATATCGCCGGCAAAGGAGCCGATGACCTCGTGCTTTCCGTTGAGCACCACGTTGAGCACAAAGGCAAGGTGAGCCATCTCGGCGGCGGCAAACATGTCCTCGCTCACGTGGTTGTGGCACAGGTTGCCGGCACGCGAATGGGAATCGTTCACAAACTGACCGTTGTGGTTGTACATGATGGTCTTATAGCTGGCGATACCGGGCAGCACGGACTTACGGCTGCCAGAGAAGCCGGCAAAGAAGTGCGGCTCGATAAAGCCCTCGGCAAGCAGCAGATCGCAATCGGCGGCGATCTTGTTGATGATGCACTCGCCACCAGAAGGCAGAGTACCGATCTTCTTCATCATGCTGTCGTCGGTCGCGACATGCATGACGATCTCCTCGTTGGCGACGATCTCCTCGCCATACTTGTTGACGAGTTCCTCGTGAGTCGAGGGACGGTGCATACCAGTCGCAACCAGAATACGAACGCGGGCCTCGGGCGCAGCAGTATGAATGTGATGCAGCAGAATAGGCATCGTCACGTGCGAGGGAACCGGACGCGTATGGTCAGAACTGATGATAACGATATCCTTCTTGCCAGCACAAAGCTCCTCGAGCGAAGGCGAGCCATAAGGATTGGCAAGCGACTCCTCTACCAGCTCTTGCTGCGTTTTCGTAGTCTCAAACTCGTTTTGATGACCCTCCATCACACCCGCGAAATTCTTATCCTCGAGCTCCAGATGCAGCTTCTTGTGGTCAAACGGCAATTCACATTCAAACAATGACGAGCGCCCTCTTCCTTTCATCTAACACACTAGATAAACCGTTGGAAGGATACGCTGCTCACCGATAACAACCAACCACCCACCAACCCATTAACAGAACGTTCACATTTAAGCGGTACAAAAACGGCCGCGATCCCAAAGGACCGCGGCCGCCATCCAAAACGCGCGAAGCGCACCATATTTCCCCAGCCCGTAATCCGCAGAAGACCGGACATCGTAGGGCCCGCCATCAGCTTACTTTTAGGCACACTCCGCAGGACGCAAGAAGCCCTCGCCGCACGAAGTGCGCAGCGAGGGCTTCTTGCATGTCCGAGGACGTGCCTAAAAGTAAGCTGATGGCGGGCCCGGACGACTACAGGGCTATCGATTACCCCGTGTTCTGCAATCCTGCCGAGACGCCGGTCACAGTCGAAAGAATCAGGCTCATGTACTCGGCCTTCTTCTCCTCGGCCATCTCGTCCTGGTTCATACGCACCTCGCGAAGGGCGCGAACCTGGGCGATGGACAGGGCGTCGACATAGGGGTTACGCACGCGAACGGCGCAGCCGAGCACGCGGCGGCGCTGCAGCGGCCACTCGTCACCGACGATGGCAAGGACCCACTTACGCGTGAGCTGCATCTCGGTAAAGACCTTCTCGGACAAATCCTGGCGATCGCCCAGGTGCAGGTACATCTTGGCGATGCGCTGGTCGGTCTTGGCGATCGACATCTCGATGTTGTCGATAAAGGTGCGGAAGAACGGCCACTCCTGGTAGGCGGCCTTAAGCTGGTCCAGATCGCCAAACTGCTCGCAGGCGGTACCCAGGCCGTACCAGGCGGCCAGATTGATGCGCGCCTGGCTCCAGCTGAAGATCCACGGAATGGTACGCAGGTCGTCGAGCGACTTGGCACCCAAACCGCGCTTGGCGGGACGCGAGCCGATCGGCAGCAGACCGACCTCGGTCAGCGGCGTCACGGTCGAGAACCACGGTGTAAAGTCCTCGGTGTTCAGCAGGTCCAGATAGCGCTCGTGGCTTACGGCGTTGAGCTTCTCGGCCATATCCCAGAACTTCTGCGTGGTCTCGGTGTTGGTCTTCTCGACGCTCGGGGCCGACTGCAAAAGCGTTGCGGCGGCAACGGACTCAACATGGCGCTGAGCCAGCGTGCGGTTGCCGTAACGGGCAAAGATGACCTCGCCCTGCTCGGTGAGCTTAAAGAAGCAGTTGACCGAACCCTTGGGCTGCGCCAGCACGGCCTTGTTGGCCGGGCCGCCGCCACGGCCCACGGCACCGCCGCGACCGTGCATGAGCACCAGGTCGATATCGTTCTTCTCGGCCCACTTGGCAATGCGCTCCTGCGCGGAGTGCAGCGCGAGCATGGCCGTGGTAGGACCGGCATCCTTGGAGGAGTCGGAATAGCCCAGCATGACCTCCATACGGCGGTTGGTCTGGGCAAGGCGCTTTTGCACCACGGGCAGCGTAAGCATCTGGTCGAGCACGTCGACGCAGCCCTCGAGGTCCTCGAGCTGCTCAAACAGCGGGATCACGTCGAGCTCGGGGACATCCTCCTCGTGTGCGAAGGACAGGTGGGCAAGCTCGAAGACGTCGGCCACATGCTGGGCACTCTTGGTGAACGAGATGATGTAGCGGTGCGCCATCTTCTTGCCGTAACGCTTTTGGATGGAGCCGATAGCGCGGAAGGTGTCGATGACCTCGCGCGTCATGGGCTGCAGGTCGCCATGGATACCGTTCTCGTGGATATCCTTGAGGGCGCGGGCATGCACCACGGAGTGCTGACGGAACTCCATCTCGACCATATGGAAGCCGAAGGACTCGACCTGCCAGATGATGGTCTGGACCGGGCCGTAGGCAGCACGGACGGCACCGCAAGCGGCCAGCGAGCGCTGGACGACACGCAGGTCCTCCAGGAACTCATCGGCGCTGTGGTACATAGTGTCGGTGATACGGCGCACGGTGGCGTTCAGACGGTCTGCCATGACGAGCATGACGGCGCGATGCGGCTCGTGCTCGGAGATCAGTTCAGCACGTGCGGTGTACTGGGTGCTCATCTCGACCTGATGGTTCCACAGGTTGATGAGCTCGGCAGACGGCTTGCTGTAGGTGGCCTCGAGCGTGAGGTTGCGGCCGATGCGGCGGCACTTGTCCTCGAGCTTGAGCACCATGTGGGTGAAGTACTTGGCGGCGACCTCACGGCTCACCTTGGCGGTGACGTTGGGGTTACCGTCGCGGTCGGAACCGATCCAGCTGCCGGGATGGAAGAACGCCGGGCACAGCGGCGGCACGGTACCGGCCTTGTCGCCCAGCACCCAGTCGTCAAAACGACGATAGATAACGGGGATGACGTCGAACAGCGTGTTATCGAAGATGTCGATGATGGTATCGGCTTCCTCGACCGGCGTGGGCTTCTTGAGCGCGATGGGGCTCGTACGCACCAGGGCGTCGATCTCCTGCAGCATATGGCGCTCGTTCTCCACCAGGTCGGAGCCGCCCAGACGCGGACGCTCCTCCAGCAGGTTGGAGATACGGCGAATCTTACCCTCGACGGCCTTACGACGGGCCTCGGTGGGATGCGCGGTAAAGACGGGATGGAACTCAAGCTTGCCGAGCAGCTCGTTGGCGCCCTCGACGCCCAGCTCATTCACCAGCTGGTGATAGGCGACGGTGAGCTCGTTGGCGGGATCGACCTCGGTATCGGTCGACGCACCAGCCTCGCGCTCGCGCAGCTGCGCCACGCGGTAGTTCTCCTCCGACAGGTTTGCCAGGTGGAAGAAGCTCGTAAAGGCGCGAACGATGACCTGTTGCTTATCGAGCGGCAGACTGTCGATCAGATCAACGACCTCGCGAAACGCCACGGCGGTGGGCTCGTCGGCGGTGGGCACGCCCTGCTCGTCGACGGCCTCGTCAGCGGCACGGCTACCGGGGTTGCCGGCATTGGCCACGATTTCGGCCGACAGAATCTTGTCGAACAGGTCCGCGATCTCGGGATCATACTCGCTAAGCACACGACGTTCCAGGCGCAGGAACAGCGCCAGATTATCGCGCAGCTCCTCGGGGATCTCGATCTCGGCGAGACGCTCCCTGGACTCGGCATTCGAGCCGATTCGGTTAACGAGGCGGTTGACCACGGCAGCGACGCGCGCCGCGGCTTCGGGTACAGACTGGTTGCTTAGGTTCTCAGCCACGTTTCCTCCCATTCCTCCTTCTATGCACGTAACATGCGGTATTCATTATAGGCGCTTGAGAAATACTTTCGACACTGATTGCGCTTTACCACACAAAAGTATTTTCTGCATTGCAAGGGTTTTTGCCCCAAATGGTCGTATTTCTCGGTGGGCGGCATATGCAAACGAGGGCATTCCGCATAAATGCGAAACACCCCCGTAACAATAGCTCGTCGCGAGCGGGACATGTTAGCGGGTCCGCAGCTCAAAAATCATGCGCTACAGACGCTCGCGAACCGCCTCGACGACGTTGGCCAGATCGACGAGAACCTCGTCATGGCTCTGCATGTCGCGCACCTTGACCTTGCCGGCGGCAAGCTCGTCGCCGCCCAGGACCAGGATGAGCTTGGCGCCCACCTTATCGGCCTGCTTAAACTGGGCTTTGAGCGAACGGCCCTGATAGTCGGCCTCGGTCACGATGCCTGCGGCGCGAAGCTCCTGCGTAATGGCAAAGACGTTCTGGCGCAGCTCCTTGCCGGCGTTGGCGACATAGACGCACGGGGCCTCCTCGGCACCCAGATCGCTGCCAAAGGCCTGCAGGGCCAGCAGGGCGCGCTCAAAACCGACAGCAAAGCCGACGCCCGCCGTGGGCTTGCCACCCTCGAGCTCGACCAGGCCATCGTAGCGGCCGCCGCCGCCGATGGAGCCGACGCCGGCGCCAGGAGCCTCGACCTCAAAGACAGTACGGGTGTAGTAGTCCAGGCCGCGCACCAAGGTGGGATCCTCGACATACTCGATACCGGCGGCATCCAGATAGCGCTTGACTTGCTCGTAGTGCTCGCGGCACTCATCGCACAGGTTGTCACCCATCAGCGGAGCCTCGGCCATGATCTCGCGGCAGTGGTCGTTCTTGCAGTCAAAGGCACGCAGCGGGTTGAGCTCGGCGCGCTCGCGGCACTCATCGCACATCTCGTCTGCGTGATCGAGGATAAACTGCTTAACCTGCTCGCGGTAAGCCGGACGGCACTGAGCGTCACCCATCGAGTTGATGAGCAGACGAAGCTTGGAAAGATCGAAGCCCAGGCGCTTGTAGAACTCCATGAGCATGATGATGCACTCGGCGTCGGCAGCCGGATCGGGAGCGCCGAGCCACTCGATACCCACCTGGTGGAACTGGCGCAGGCGACCCTTCTGGGGACGCTCGCCACGGAACATGGCCTCGGCGTAATAGGCCTTAAACGGCGTGGAGCCCTGGGGCACTAGGTTGTTCTCCACGACGGCGCGCACCACACCGGCCGTGCCCTCGGGACGAAGGGCCAGGCGCTGCTTGGGCTTAAGCTTGGTATCGGTGCCCTCGGTAAAGACGCGCTCCAGGTTGGCACCGCTGAACACGCGGAACATTTCCTTGCGCACGACGTCGGTCGACTGGCCGATGCCGTGGACAAACACGTCCACCTGCTCGATCGCGGGCGTCTCGATGGGTTTAAAACCAAACGGCTCGAACACGCCGGCCGCAATCTGCTGCATCTTTTGCCAGGAGCGCATCTCGGCGCCGATAAGGTCGCGGGTTCCCTCCGCCTTCTGTGCCTGCATGGGCAAACACCTTTCTTTTGTATCGCGTCATAGGTAACGGTCATTATACGGCACAAACACAAACAGCGGCGGCGCGTCTGGCCGAACGAGGGTATGGGGACTCGTTCGGCCAGACGCGCCGCCGCTGTATGTGATCCCTTTTCCTCCGCCCCCTTCGGATCACGTGATCCCTTGGGGACGGAGGAAAAGGGATCATTTCGTAGGCCCGTGGCCGCCTTGGAAACCGAATGATGGTACGAGCATCCATTCGGCTTCCAAGGCGGCCACGGACAGAACGGGCCGAACAGAAAAGAGCGACGGACGTCTACTCCCCCGCCACGCTCGCGCGCAGCTTGGCGGCGATGGGCTCGGATACCAGCAGGAACACGAGCATGACCACGGAGCACGCCAAGCACACGATCCAGGTGCTCGCAAAGGAGCCCGAAACGGCAAAGAGCACGTAGACCTGCCACAGCTCACCGACAAAGCTCATGCCAGCAAGCACCGCCGAGGTAGCGATAACGGTGAGCGAGCCCAAT
The DNA here is from genome assembly GCA_963604655.1 of uncultured Ruminococcus sp. Taxonomy (GTDB): domain Bacteria; phylum Actinomycetota; class Coriobacteriia; order Coriobacteriales; family Coriobacteriaceae; genus Collinsella. Next base: position 25,010 of record CAVCRP010000021.1, on the reverse strand, counting down.
ATGCGGCCACTCACCTTATCGGCAACATGGCCGATAACGAGCGAACCCACGACACTCACCACGGTGGAGATAGCGTTGGAGATATTGTACTGGGCAAGCGTAATCCCGAGGTCGCTTACGATGAGCGGCTGGAACAGGCTCATGCAGTTGACGAAAATCGTGTAGCACGTGGCCATGATCACGAAGCCGGAGGTCACCACGAGCCAGCCGGGGAAGAACTTACGCTGCTGGGGCATTGGTTACTCCTTGTGGTCGGCGATATAGCCCAAAGCGACGGCGGTATAGGCCGCGGCGCCGAGAGGAAGCTCGGCATCGTTAAAACGTGCCTTGGGATGGTGCTGGGCAAAGTGTTCGTCCGTGTCGGTTACGGCCGCGCCCACGGTAAAGTACGCACTCGAAATCTCGCTCGAGATAAGCGCAAAGTCCTCGCTCGCCATGGCATGGAAAAGCGGCAAGAAAGCCGCCTTGGGCAGCACTGCGCCCACGTAGCCAAGCGACGCCTGAGTCATATCGCTGTCGAGTACAAGCGGCGGAACATCCGAAAGCGTCTCGATGGTCGCCGGCGTACGATATGTTGTGGCAACACCGTTAACGACCTCCGCGATGCGGGTCTTGAGGTGCTCCATGAGCTCAACATCAAAGCCGCGCAGCGTTCCCTCGAGCACGCAGGTGTCGGGGATGACGTTGGCCGCCAGGCCGCCAGCGAACTTACCAACGGTAAGTGCGACTTCCTTGGCCGCCGGCACCTCGCGGGAGATAAGCTCCTGGAGCGCCAGGTGCACATGCACGCCCGCCGTGATGGGGTCGATGCAAATCTCGGGGCTGGAACCGTGGCCACCCTTGCCCTGGAGCGTGATGCGGAAACCGTACACGCCCGAAAGCGCCGGGCTCCCATAGAGCACCAGGCCAAGCGGCGACTGGCTGTTGACATGCATGGCAAAGGCCGCCTGAGGGCGCGGGTTCTGCAGCAGGCCGTCGGCGATGGCTGCGCGTGCCCCCTCAAAGGTCTCCTCGCCCGGCTGGAACAGCAGTTTGACCGTGGCATTGGCGTCGACGAGCTCGGCCTCGCGAGCTTTGAGCAGGCGCGCCGCACCAAGCAGCGCCGTCGCGTGCATATCGTGACCGCAAGCATGCATGCAGCCATTGGTGGATGCAAAGGGCTCGCCAGATTCCTCGACAACGGGCAGGGCATCCATGTCGCCACGCAGCATAACGACCGTGCCGGCCTGCTCGTCCTTGCACGTGCCATTGCCCTGAGCGGCCGCGGCCGCACCGGCACCGATCAGGCCAACGACGCAGGAACCGTCGACTAGCGTGGTATGGGGGACGTCCATCTCGTCCAGACGTGCCCGGATATAGGCAGACGTCTGCGGAAGATTGTTACCGAGCTCAGGCATCTGGTGTAGATCGTGTCGCCACGCAGCGAGCTCGTCTGCAAAAGCCTGAGCTTCTGCGACAAGACCGTCACCGATAGCGGTCTGCGCCGCTGTGGTAGCCTGAGGCGCTGGTTGCGGTTGAAAATCGGACAGAGCTGGTGCCATAGATGCCCTCCAGTAACGTTTTTGCAGCAAGCACTTTGATAGCGTAAAGTGCAAGGTACTACTTTAAGGGCGACGCATAAAAAATGCCGCCCCGGGAGGCGGCGCAACAAATTGTTTACAATTGCGGACGCGGCTTTCGACGCAAAAAATCGAAATGCGTCTCGCTCAAGATAATCGAAAGAAAGATGAGCGCGAAGCCGGCGAGCAGGCGCGAGGTGAGCGCCTCCCCCATCAGCAGCACCGAGAACAGCACACCCGAAGGCGACTCCATCGAAAGGAGCAGCGAGCCCGTTGAGGCCGGGACATGCGCCAGGCCGACGTTTTGGATGAGCAGAGCCACACACGTACAGCCCACCGATAGAAACGCCATCACACCGATAAAGCTCGGCGTCCACACGGACGCGGGCGCTTGGGTCTCGAATAGCAGCGACGTTGCCAAGCTCAAGACGCCATTGCCCACAAACATCCAAAATGTGATGACGTTGATGTCCATCTTGCGACCGTATTTGGCCGTCACCGCCATCTGGATGGCAAAGAAGACCGCACCGCCCAGTGTGATGACATCGCCGACATTGAACTCGACGCTATCGAGCGCCACCAGACCAATGCCCGCCAGGCACAGCAACGCGGCGCCCAAGTTGTAACGGGTAAGCTTTTCGCCGCTTAGGACGTAGCTCGCAAACGGCACGAGAATGCAATAGGTACCCGTCAAAAATGCACTCTTGCCCGCCGTGGTCTGTGCCAGGCCAATCGTCTGCAAACCGTACGCGCCCCACATAAGTGCGCCCATACCAAGTCCGACGATAAGGTTGCGGGCATTAAAGTGCGCGATGATGCGTTTGTGGAAGATGGCAAACATAACCAGCGAAGCCGGAAGAAAACGAATATAGAGCAGTTCGAACACCGGAATGGTGTCGAGCGCATCTTTCATGGTGGTAAAGGAATAGCCCCAGATGACCGCCACCGATAGCAGCAAGACCTTCCAGAAGAACGGGGAACGCGCGCCGGCGCCGCGGGAGGTGCCGCCGGCGCCCAGGTCCTCCCGTGCGACAGGGCTATCGGGCATGTTTTCGATTTCGTTGGCAGCGTATTGGGCCATGGAACATCCTCGCACTCAATCTGGGCGTGGTGTCCGCACGCGTATGGCTGCGTGCCGCCTCATGGTCAAATAAAAACGGAACGCGCCGGACCCCCGGCACGCCCCGCTACTGTAGCAACAACCAAGCAGCCCGTGCAATTCACTACGCTAAAGCGTCGGTACAGAAAACCTCGATGTTCCGGCAACGTCAGCGAAAACGCCCCTAAGCGAGCAAGGTGACGTGAAATGAAAGGGCGCTGACCTTCTGGTCGCGCCCTTGAAATTGAACGTCAGATTGCCGCTTAGGGACGTTTGCAGCGTCGAGCCGTTACGCGGTTTGGTAAAACCGCGTAACTAAATAAGCTTTGTCGACTCCAGCTTTTCGATGATCCAGTCGTTGGCTTTGATGACCGGGCGGCGGAAGACGACGCCCAGGGCCAGCGACGGAATCAGATAGCTCGCCAAGATACCCAGCTCGACCCAGTACTCCATATGATACGCACCGGCCATGGCGGCATGCATGGCGTTGATGCCGTGGGTGAACGGCAGGAACGGATAGATCGCCTGGAACACGGGGCCGGTCATCTCGATGGGGAACGTGCCGCCCGAACCGCCGACCTGCATGACCAGCAGCACGACGGCGAGCGCCTTGCCGATATCGCCAAACGACACGGTGAGCGTGTAGACGATATTGGAGAACACGAGACTCGCGACCCAGCCGGCAAGTACAAACTGCAGCGGATTGTCGCATTGGATGCCAAAGAACAGAATGTCGCCCGCGCACACGAGCGTTGCCTGCAGCAGGGCCAAACCGCCAAAGAACAGGTAACGGCCCAGATAGATCTCGTGCAGGCGTACGGGGATGAGCTCGTTGATAAGCTCATCGTCAACCGAGACCTTCATCATGGCCGCCAGAACAATCGAGCCCACCCACAGCGACAAAATCGTGTAGAACGGCGCCATGGCCGAACCGTAATTGCGGATTGGATAGACCGGCTTACGATCGAGCGCGACGGGACCGGAAAGCGACACGGCCAAACCCTCGGGGTCGTTGCCGATCATCGTCTTGATCGTCGCCAGGTCACCCGACATCAGGGCGCCGTCGAGCTCGTCCTTGAACGCGCTGATCTTGTCCGATGCCTCACCCAGCTGGTCAGAAGCCTTGTTGACGAGCCCTGCAGCCTTGGAGAGACCCTTCGCGAGCGAACCAGAGGCGTCGGTCAGACCGCTCACGGCGCTATCCAAGTCACCCGAGATACCGTTCAGGGAATCCAGAACGCCCGAAATGGTCTTCTTGAGCTCCTTGGCCTTAACCGAGAACGTGGAATCGTAGTCGGACTTGGCTCCCGAGATACCCGCCTTGGCATCGGCGATGGCCTGGTCGACCTCGGCACGCGAGTTGTTGACCTCCGCCATGCCGTCCGAAAGGGACTTTGCGGTCGCCGTCAGGTCCTTCGCATTGTTGCGGTACTCCACGGCAATTCTGCCCAGCGACGTCGCAGCGGACTCGAGACCGTCTTTGAGCTTGTCATCACTCACCTGGTCGGCAAGGTTGCGGAGCTGATCGGCCATCGCATCGATATCGTCAGCACGCGTATTGAGCGCCGCTGCGGCTTCGTTGAGCTGAGACACCGTAAGGTCAACATGCTGATTCGCGGCATCGAATGCCTTCGCAAGCTCGGCGGACACGTTGTCGAACGAGCCCGCGCTTCCGTCAATCGCTGCGTCAACGGCATCGTTGGCGGCCTTGAGCGCTTCCTTGGAATCATTGATGCCGCTCTTGGCGTGCTCCATCAGCTGCTTCGTCGACTCATCAACGGTGCCCGTCTGCTTGAGCATGCCGCCCGCCGATGTCAGTGAATCGGACGTGGAGCTCAAAATGCCCGCGAGCGACGTCGCACTCGCCTGAACGTCCTGCAGGTCCTCGACCGAATCGCCCAGCGTCGAGGACAGATTGGCGATAAAGTTGCTCACCTGGTCGGTACTCATATAGTCGAGCAGGCTGGACACGGTCTTAAGGCCGATGGTCGTGATGGTCTTGGTAAAGGTCTCGTTGACCTGACTCTGGACGGCGCTCGAACCCTTTTCAGTCACGATCTGTGCGATGGCGTTGGCCTTCTGGTTCTCATAGAACTCGATATCGGCGTGCTTCACCTCGGTCGAGAAAAGCGTCATCATGTCAGCGCTAAACGTTTTAGGGATAACGACGGCAGCGTAGTACGCGCCCGACTTAACGCCCTCAATCGCCTTATCGCGGTCGTTGAGGACGACCCAGTCGAAGTTCTCGTTGCCGCGCAGGGTGGCGGTTACGTTTTCGCCCACGTTGACCTCGACGGGAATCAGATCGCCCTCGTAACCCTCATCGGTGTTGACCACTGCAATCTTAAGGTTGCCGGTATTGCCGTAGGGATCCCAGCTTCCGGCGATGTTAAACCATGCATAGAGACATGGCACGATGATCAGGCCCATCACGACGACCATGCCGATCACGGAGCGAGACACGTTTTGGACATCGCGCTTAAACAGGTGCAGGATGTTTTTCATTTATGCCTCACCTCCTTTAGAGTGCTTGCCAAGCGAGGTGGTGTCCCCGTCGTTTCCGTTTACGTTGTCAGCGCCGTCGGCATCTTGAGCCTTACGATGCGCACCGATATGCGACAGACGGCCCGTAGGCTGTTCGCCTCCCTTGGCGCCACGCTCGCTGGCGTTGAGACCAAACATGCGACGGGCGGCAGGGATGGCAGCCGTGTGCTCGCGCATCTCGCGGCGAAGGTCCTCGTCCGAAAGCGCCGAGATACGCATCTGGGTATTGAGGCTCGCACGGATGTATTCGATGTTGATGAGCCAGCCGCAGATGGCGATAACCGAAATGATCCAGATAACGAGCAGGATGATCTTGCCGTTATTGTCGATATCGAGCACCGTCGAAAGCACAAAGAGCAGAACCTGCACGCCTACCACGGCGGCAAAACCGCCCTTGATGTAGTACGGGTAGCGATGCTCAAACGCCACGGCATGATCGAGCAGCTCGCGACGGTACGAATCCGAATCGAGCATGACGCGCATGGCCGTGCGCAGCGAATAGCGCTGGCGCGGCAGGTCGTTGGACTCGCAGATCATGAGGCCCGTCGTGGAAAGCTGCTTGTCAAAGAGCAGGTTGAGGTTGAGCAGCAGCGGACGCAGCTGCAAGCCAATAAAGAGTGCGATGGCAAGGAACACGCCCAGGATGCACAGGTTGAACAGGTAGTTGAACGAATACATGCCACCGACGGTCTCGCGCAGCAGGTTGATGCCATAGGTGAAGGGCAGCAGCGGATGCAGCCATTGGAAGAAGCCGGGCATCATCTCGATGGGATACATGCCCGACGAGCCGGGGATCTGCACAATGACGAGGATGACGCCAATGGCTTTACCGATATGCTTAAACGTGGTGGACAGCGCATAGATGATGTTGACGTAGGTGAACGAAATAGCGATGCCGCCCAGTACAAAGAGCAGCGGATTGACGCACTGAACGCCAATGACCAGGTCGCCCACCGTAACGATAATGGCCTGGAACGCGCCCAGGATCACCAGCAGCAGCCAGCGGCCAAAGTAGCCCTGACGCGCCGTAAAGCTACCGATGCCCTCGCGGTCGACCTCGAGTTTATAGATAGCGATGAGCACATAGCCGCCTACCCACAGCGCCAGATTGGTGTAGAAGGGCGCGATGCCCGAGCCAAAGCTCTTGACCGGATAGATTGACTTGGACGTCAGCTCAACCGGAGATGCCATGAAATCTGCCACGTCATTGACGTCGACGTCCATGAGGTCGGCTAACTCGCCCATAGACTCAGAGGTCTGCAGCGCCGCAATGTCATTGGCGGCGGTCGCGAGCTTGTCCTGAACCTTGGCAAGGGAGGCGTCGGTTTGGGACAGCGTGGTCTTTGCCTGCTTGAGCGTGGCATCGAGCTGCGCCAGCGTGCCGCGCGCGCTCGCTATCGTGGGGGTCATACCCGACACAATGCCGGTCAAATCGCCCGAAACGGCGGCAAAGGAGTCAAGCGCGCTCGAAGCCTTCGGAAGTGCGTTCTGACCCAGATCGGTCTGAGCCTGACCGAGGTTAGCCGTACCGGTCTGAATTGCCGCGTTGAGTGCGTTGCTCGCGTTCGAGATTGCCGTAGCGTCGTTTGCCATGGCGCTCGACTGTGCAGAAAGGCCATCCTTGATGCTCTGCAGCTTCTGATTTTGCTCGCGAAGCGAATCGATGGTCGATACAATGCGCGCGTCAATTTCCTCGGAACCTGTCGACGTGTCATTAACGAGAATCTCCAAGTGCCCGATAACGGCCTTATTGTGATCGATCGTCGCTTGGAGAGACTCGAGCGAGTTGTCGATGCGGGTGGTCGTAGATGTGACCGTACCCGTTAGCTTGCCAATCGCAGCGTTCGCGGAGGCTGACGTCTTGGTGAGTGCAAGGCTACCTTCCGAGAGTGCCTTGGAGAGCGAGGTGATAGAGTTGCCCGCCGTGGCGCGAGCCTCGCCCAGCAGATCGTTGCCCTGGGAGATCGCCTGCGTTAGAGAGGGCGCCTGCCCCTGCAGGCCCGCCAGCGCAGCATCGGCCGAAGCAATCGAGCTGCTCGTCTTGTCGATGGCGGTGTTCATGTCGCCGATGGAATCGCGTACTTCGCCCAGGGTATCAGACGCCTCGGACACCGAGCCCGCCAGCGAATCCCGAGTCTGGGTCGCCTTGTCTTTAAGGTCGATGCCAGCATCTTTGGCAATGCCCGCGACGGTCTCGCCCACCGTGGAGACAAACTCCGAGTTGATCTGCTCCTCGATGGTATTGGCACCAGTGTCGGTGACCTTGGGCGCAATAGCGCTCTTCTTCTCGTTGACGTAATAGGTGAGCTTCGGCTGATGGTAATTGCCATCGAGCATCGAAACAAGATTGTCGGAGAAGTTCTTGGGGATTACGATGGCCGCATAGTACTCACCACTCTCGACGCCCTCTTTGGCATCGGCGGCCGAATCGACGAAGGTCCAGCCCAGCTGATCGTTCTCCTTGAGCTGATCGACAACCTGGTCGCCCGCGTTGAGCTCGCCCACCAAGTCATTCTGAGTGCCCTGATCGTTGTTGGCGATGGCAATCTTGATACCTTGGGTGTTTCCGTACGGATCCCAGTTTGCCACGATGTTGTACCAGGCATACAGCGAGGGGATAACGCACACGCCCAGGGTAACCACCAAGGCGACGGGGTTCACAAGCAGTCGCTTAATGTCGCGCTTGAATATCGCAAAGGAGACCTTTGCGTTGGATAGTTTGCTGCCGAGACTCACGCTTGGACCATCCATCCTGTCGTTGAATCGAATCGTACTATCGACAACCATTGTACGTAGGCGCTTTAGTGCCTCGCGGCACAATGGTGCTGAGTTTTGCGGGTAGCAATATACTACGAAGATGAGTTAGTGTACAGTTGTACAGTATCTTTAATTTCAGCAGGTCACAAAACCACAGCCCGCACAAATTAGCAATCCGAATAGTCATTGGGAACGTTCTTAAACGACTAGTCAAACAAGAACGTCCCCGATGACTACTTAGGGCCACGAAAGCGTCGCAGGTTGAGCATAAGTCAGCGAAAACGCCCCTGAGCGAGCAAGGTGACGTGAAAGAGGAGGGAAGCGTACTTTGGTACGCGACCGACGATTGAACGTCAGATTGCCGCTTAGGGGCGTTTGCAGCGTCGACCGGTCCGTCGTTCGTTAGAACGACGGAACCAATAGGTTCGTTAGAACGGCGGACCCAAAGGCGTAACTACTTAACTACATCAAGTTGCAAACAGCCGCCGCGAAGGCAACGGGGTCCTCGGGGAGGATACCCTCGACCAGCAGGGCCTGATCGTAGAGCAGGCCGGAGTACTGCTTGATCTTGTCGGCGTCACCTGCCTTCTGGGCAGCGACAAGCTTGTCAAAGACCGGGTGCTTGGCGTTGAGCTCGAGCACGCGCTGGCTCTTGGGCATGCCGTCGGGCGCGCCCTCGGGCCCCTTCTGGAGCACCTTCTCCATCTCGAGCGAAAGCGGACCCTCGGTGGTGATGCAAGCGGGGGCATCGGTCAGGCGCGCGGAGACGGCAACTTTCTCGACCTTGTCACCGAGCGCCTCCTTCATAGCGCTAAAGAGGTCCTCGTTTTCCTTGGTGGCGTCCTCGGCCTCCTTCTTCTCGTCCTCGGTCGCCAGATCAAGATCGCCAGTCGCAACGTTCTTGAGCTCCAGGTGACGATCCTCGACCTCGGGCTCGGCACCGTCGGCAACGGCCTTTTCGGCAGCCTCGCGGGCGGCGTCGTCCTCGTAGATCTTGGGCATATCGGCGGCCACGTACTCACGCATAGCCTGGAACGTGAACTCATCCACATCCTGCGTCAGCAACAGCACGTCATAGCCGCGCTCGAGCACGCCCTTTACCACGGGCATCTTGGCCAAGCGCTCACGCGAGTCGCCGGCGGCGTAGTAGATGGCCTTCTGATCCTCGGGCATGCCCTTGGCATACTCGGCCAGGGTGATCATCTTCTGCTCCTTGGCAGACCAGAACAGCAGCAGGTCGGCGAGCTCGTCGGCCTTCATGCCGTAGCTCGAGTAGATGCCGTACTTCAGACCGCGACCAAAGTTCTCAAAGAACTTCTCGTATGCCTCGCGGTCGTTGTCGCGCATGTCCTCAAGATCGGCAGTGATCTTCTTCTCGACACGCTTGGCAATGGCCTTGAGCTGACGGTTCTGTTGCAGCGTCTCACGCGAGATGTTGAGCGTCACGTCGGCAGAGTCCACGACACCGCGCACAAAGTTGTAGTAGTCGGGCAGCAGGTCGTCGCACTTCTCCATAATCAGCACGTTGGAACTGTAGAGCGCCAGGCCCTTCTCGTAGTCCTTGCTGTACAGATCGAACGGGGCGCGACCCGGCACAAACAGCAGCGCATCGTACTCAAGCGTACCCTCGGCATGGAAGCTGATAGTGCGCGCGGGATCGTCAAAGTCGTGGAACGTGGACTTGTAGAACTCGTTGTAATCCTTCTGCTCAACGTCGGAGCTGCGCTTTTTCCAGATCGGCGTCATGGAGTTGATGGTCTCGAGCTCCTGGTAGTCCTCGTACTCGGGCTTGTAGTCGTCGCCGGCGTCCTCGGGCTTGGGTTTCTGGCGGCTCTTGCTCACCATCATCTGAATCGGGTAGCGCACATAGTTGCTGTACTGCTGAATCAGGCTCTTGAGGCCCCACTCGGTCAGGAAGCGATCGTAGGTCTCGGCCTCGCCGTCGGCGTCGAGCTTCTCGTTCTCGCGCAGCGTCAGGATGACATCGGTGCCGTGCTCGGCGCGCTCGCCGTCTTCGATGGTGTAACCCTCAAGACCATCAGACTCCCACACGTGAGCGGTGTCCTCGCCATAGGCGCGGCTGACAACCTTTACGTGGCTGGCAACCATAAAGGCAGAGTAGAAGCCCACGCCAAACTGGCCGATGATGTCGACATCGGAGCCCTGTTGCTCGGCGTTCTCGGTCTTAAACTCCTCGGAGCCGGAATGGGCGATGGTGCCCAGATTGCGCTCGAGCTCCTCGGCGGTCATGCCAATGCCGTTATCCGAGATGGTAATGGTGCGGGCGTCTTTATCAAAAGAGACGCGAATAGCCAGGTCGCCCTGGTCGAGCTTGACACTCGGGTCCTGCAGGCTCTTAAAGTTGAGCTTGTCGACGGCGTCGCTCGCGTTGGAGATAAGCTCGCGCAGGAAGATTTCCTTATTGGTGTAGATGGAGTTGATCATGAGGTCGAGCAGTTTTTTGCTCTCGGTCTTAAATTGACGCATGTGCAGTCCTTTCGCGCTACCCCCGTCCGCAAAAACGGCCCGGTTGCCCGAGCCGCATCGCAGACCTGCTATGTCCAGACTTAGATTTTATAACCCATTAGCGCGCATATATACATACGGAATCGAAAAACTGTATGTCCAAACGCTCTGATGCGCCAATTGCCAAGGAGTGTCCCCGACTGCCGGCAGGAAAGGAACGTCCTTATCTGCCATCTACGCGCTTGGCCATCCAAACATGGGGCTGGCCCTCGTCTTCGTAGTCCACCGGGGCAATCTGCGTGTAACCCGCCTTGGCATAGAGCGGCAGCACGTATTCCTGCGCGTGCAGCTTAATGAGCTTGGCGCCGGCATCACGCGCGCACGTATCACTGGCCTCGACAATCTTGCTCGCCAAACCGCGACGGCGCATGCTCGGCAGCACGGCCACGCGCCCCATAATGTAGGTCTCCCCCGCCGCGACGCCTTCGTCCAAGTCGCACGCCGGCGACACCGGAGCCTCTGCGTCAGCTGCGCGCTCGAGTTCTTCGGGAAACACGCGCGAGCAACCGGCAAGTTCACCGTCTACATAGAGCGTCACATGGATGCAGTTCGGATCCTCGTCGATAGCGTCAAACTCATTCTCGTAGCCCTGCTCGTCCATAAAAACGACGCGGCGCACCAACGCCGCGTCATCAAAGCATCCCGTCTTAAGTTGGATATCCATAGCTACCCTTTCATTCAACGCGAACGTTAGGGACAGATTTTAGCGAAAATGAGCTCCGCGCACGCTAAACTTCGCGCGAGCCTTCGCCAGACAGTCGTAATGACCCACGTTATGGGCATCGCTCGCGATGAAGCTGTACAGGTTCTGATCGAACAGGCGCTGTGCCGGCTTTTTCTCGCGACCAAAGCGACCGCCGGCAATAAAGTCCGCCGAAGCCTGCAGCTTGCAGCCCATATCGACCAGGCGCTCCGCCACGCTTACATCCTTTTGAACCGCACGATAGCGCTCAGGATGAGCGATGATCACCTGATAGCCACGGCACTGCAAATCGTAAATCGTGTTCTCGTACTCTCTAAACGCATACGCATCGGCATGCGTCGAAAGCTCGAGCAGAAACTCGTTGGTCCCATCGAAATGCAAGTGATCCGCGGCATCGATACCAAGCTCAACGAGCTTTCGATGGTTGACCTCGAAGCCCATCTGGAGCGGAAAACCGTCAGCGTTATCGCGCAGCAGCTCAAAGGCATCCCACATCTTGTCGTAATCAAAATAGGGATCACGGCAGTGAGGAGTGCAAACGATTCTGGTTACACCGGCCCGCTTGGCAGCCTCGAGCATCGCCAAGCTCTCTTCGAGATCGGCGGCGCCGTCGTCTACACCCGGCAAGATATGGCAATGAATGTCACGCATAGGTCAGCCTTAATCAACTAAACGTTTGCTCGGTTGGTGAAGATGCCCTTTTTGGAAGTGCCCTGATCGTCGGAGCCCTTCTTAACCTTCTTACCGTCCTTGGTGTAGTAAGAATAATAGTACTCGCTGGTCTCGGTCTCACAGTAATTCATGACGGTACCGATGAGCTTGACCTTCTCGGACTTCTTAAGCTGGGCGATAGCGTTGAGCGCCTCTTCGCGCTTGGTAAAGTCCTCGCGCACCACGAACAGCGCGCCGTCGGTCAGGCTGGCAATCTCGGCAGCATCGATGAAGGTGCCGACCGGAGGAGCATCGAAGATGACGTACTGGAACTTAGCAGACAGTGCCTTGACCAGCTTGGCAAAGCGATGGGAGACGATGATGTCGGCAGGATTGGGAATATGCGGCTCAGCATCGAGGAAGTAGAAATTCTTCTGACCTGTCTCGACAATCGCCTGGTCGATAGAAACCTGCTCGGACAGGACTGCATAGAGTCCGCCGCGGGAGCGGACGCCGAGCATATCGGCAAGGGACCTGCGACGCATATCAGCCTCGACCAGCAGGACACTCTTGCCGCTCGTGGCGATTGCCTGAGCAAGATTAATGGAAACCGTAGACTTGCCCTCGTTGGGAATCGAGGAGGTAACGGTGATGGTGCGAATGGGGTCGTCCACGCTCGCAAAGCGGATGTTGGCCAGAAGGGTCTTGGCGGCATTCTGCACAACGAGCTTATCGGTGTTCTTTGCCTTAGCCATGCCTATTTACCACCTTTCATAGCCGGAATTCGGCCAACAACGGGAATACCCAGGAGCTCTTCTGCCTCTTCGGCACCGCGGATGCGGGTATTGAGCATGTCTGCCAAAACGACATAGGCAACTGCGATAAAGATACCGGCGAGGAACGCGACGGCAATATACAGCGTGCGCTTGGGGCCGCTGGGGGCTTCGGGGGTCTTAGCCTCGTCGATAACGTTGATGCTCTGGGCAGCGCCGACGTTCTGAGCGACCGTACTCACCGAGCTGGCAATGGCCTTTGCGACCTCAGCCGTCTCCTTGGCATCGGTGCCGGTAACCGAAAGCGTAATGACACGCGTGGTGGTCTCGGAGGAAACAGACACCTTGTAGTCATCCAGATCGGTGAGGCCCAGTTCTTTGGCGGCGCCGCTCTTAACGCTATCGCTATCCAGCAGCGTGGCGATATCATTGGAAAGCATCTGGCTCGCCGAGAGATCGTTGTAGCTCATCTGACCGCTATCGTCGGTCTTGGCGAGAATGTACATGCTCGTCGTCGCGGTATAGGTGTTGTCCATCGCAACGAAGGACACGATGCCCATGGCGATCGCGCAGACCACCGGAAGGGTGATGACCAGCTTGAGGTGCTTCTTCAGCAGCTGGAACAGTTCGAGAAGGGTCATGCAGCTTGCCTTTCAGTTCCCCAGTTCGTATTGACAAAACTGTCCGTATGTTATCGCATCTTTTTACCGAGACCAAACTCTATACATAAGAAACAGCCTCTACTGTAAAAATGCCGGAAGCATCCGTAAAATTGCACAACAACAACGCCGCACCCGAAAGGTAGATGCGGCGTTCACGTCAATATCCATATCGTTGCCGTTACGCAAACGGCTCGTTCTGCTGCACGGGAAACGTCACGGTAATGGTGGTTCCCACGCCCAATTCACTCGACAAATCAATAACGGCATGATGGTACAGGGCGGCATGCTTGACAATGGCAAGCCCCAAGCCAGTTCCGCCACGTGCCTTGGACCTACTCTTGTCCACGCGATAGAACCGCTCAAACACCTTGCCCTGTTCCTCGGGTGCGATGCCGATTCCCGTGTCGGCGACCGCAAGAAACGGATGACCCTCATCGTTGGTACCGCACTGCAGTGTAACCGTACCGCCGGGTCGGTTGTAGCGGATGGCGTTGCTCGCCAGATTATAGATGAGCTCGTCGATCAATCGGGACACGCCTTCGACGACCACGGGCTTGACCTCATGACTTATCGTCACATTCGCCTGACGGGCAACTTGTTCAAGGCGCTGCTCAACTGCATAGATGGCGCGCGAGAGCTCAATAGGCTCCGTGGACCCAATGGGCACCGCCTCGCCCTCGGTCGCACGCTCGGCCTCGTCCAAGTTAGACAGCGTAAGGATATCGTTGACGAGCGCCGCCAGACGACCTGCCTCACGATAGATGCGGCCGCCAAAGTTGCGCAGGTCATCCTCGCCCTCGACCATGCCATTCGCGATGAGCTCGGCATAGCCCGAAATCGCCGTAAGCGGCGTCTTGAGCTCATGGGTGATATTGGCCGTGAACTCGCGGCGCATACGGTCGTTGTCCGCGAGCACCGCCATTTGGCGCTTGAGTTCCTGGCGCTGCGACTCGATGCGCTCGAGCATGGGAACCATCTCGGCATAGGCGTGCTCATAGCTACGGCGCGGGTGGTCCAGATCCACCTCTTGCAGCGGCGCGATAATGGCACGGGATTCACGGCGCGCCATAAAAAACGAGAGCGCCGCACCTGCCGCCGCAATAAGCAGCATCGGCGCCACCATCGACAGCAAAATCGCCGCAACTCCAGGCTGGGCCTGCGCCAAGCGGACAACCTGGCCGTTATCAAGACGCACAGCGCGATACAGCATAATCTCATCGAGCGTAGAGCTCGAGCGCTCCGCGGAGCCCGAGCCGCTCTCGAAGGCCTCGACGACCTCGGGGCGATCGCCATGGTTGGGCAGCATGGAAGGCGATGCCTCGTTATCGTAGGCGACCGACCCGTCTTTGTTGATCAACGTGATACGAAGGTCATCGCGATCGAGACTGCGCAAAAACGCAATAGGCTCCTGCTGCTCGTCGAGGGCGGCGGCAATGAGCTCGGTTTCCTGCGCCAGATTGGCACTCGTGGCATCCGCCAAGGTGTTTTGCACAAAGAATGCGCCCAGCACCGTAAACGCCACGATAACCGCCATGGCACAGACAAAGATCGTCACAAAAACGCGGTGCGACAGCGTATGTTTTCCCTGGGGGGCGAAGACCACGGGCTACTCCTCCGATGCGGTGGCCGCGGTGTCGTCGCCTTCGGCACCATCACCGGCAGAAGGCTCGGCCAGGCGATAACCCACGCCGCGCACGGTCTCGATGGCGCTGGCATGCTCGCCCAGTTTTTGGCGAAGCGTCTGCACGTGCACGTCGACGGTGCGCGAACCGCCGTCGAAGTCCCAGCCCCACACGCTCTGCAGCAACGACTCGCGGGTAAAGACCACGCCGGGCTTGCGCATGAGGTACTCGATCAGGTCGAACTCGCGCAGGGTGAGCTTAAGCGGCTCGCCGGCAACGGTCACCTCGCGATGGCTGGGCGAGAGCACGATGTCGCCCACGCTGAGCACATCGCTCGCCTGCTTGACCATGCCGCCGCGACGCAGCAGTGCGCGGCAGCGGCTCGCAAGCTCCATGAGCGAAAACGGCTTAGTCAGGTAATCGTCGGCACCGCCATCGAGCGCCATCACCTTGTCGAGTTCGGTGTCCTTGGCGGTAAGCATCATGATGGGCACCGTCGCCGTCAGGCGATCGGCACGCAGGCGATGCATAATCGCCAAGCCATCGGTGTCGGGCAGCATGATATCGAGCAGCACAGCATCGGGCACCCGTCGTGCCACGGCAGCTTTAAACTCGCCATCACACGAAAAGCCCTCGGCCTCGATTCCCTGCTTGCGCAGCGCGTAGACTGTCAAATCTCTGATGTTGTCATCGTCCTCGACGTAATAGATCATGTTGAACCCCTTTGCGGCCGATATGACCGCATCTTAACCCTAAAGGCACCTGTAAAAGACAGCGTCAGCCAAAACGCCCCGTCAAATAATCCGCGGTGCGCGGATCGGACGGATTCTTGAAGAGTTGCGCGGTGGGCGCGTGCTCCACCAGCTCACCCAGCAAAAAGAACGCAACCGAATCGGAAATACGCGCGGCCTGCTGCATGTTGTGCGTCACGACCACCAGCGTGCAGGTCTCCTTGAGCTCGCAGGCCAGCTGCTCCACCACCAACGTCGACACAGGGTCGAGTGCCGAGGTCGGCTCGTCCATCAGCAGAATGTCGGGCTGCACGGCAAGTGCGCGGGCGATGCACAGGCGCTGCTGCTGTCCACCCGAAAGACCCAGGCCTGACTCTTTGAGCTTGTCCTTGACCTCGTCCCACAGCGCCGCGCGGCGCAGGGAGTCCTCGACCAGCTCGTCGAGCACGGCGCGGTCGCGCACGCCCATGCCGCGAGGGCCATAGGCGACGTTGTCGTAGATGCTCATGGGAAACGGGTTGGGGCGCTGGAACACCATGCCCACGCGCTGGCGCAGACGGCAGATGTCGTAATTGCCCAGGATATCCTGGCCGTCGAGCGCAATCTTACCCTCGATGCGACAATCCTTGATGCCATCGTTCATGCGGTTAAAACAGCGCAACAGCGTAGACTTTCCGCAGCCAGAAGGGCCGATAAACGAGGTGATCTGCTTGTCGCGGATCTTGATGGACACGTCCTTGAGCGCATGGTGGTCGCCATAGAACAGGTCGAGGCCCTCAACATCGATGCGCATCGGCGAGGCGGCAAGGTCCTCAGCCGTGGGGCGAGTCGCGTCCCCGACTTCACGCTCGTGCGCGGCCTCGGCCTGCGCTTCCATTAGCTCTTCAAGCTCCGTGGGCTCCATAGCCGCAGCAGCCGTCATACCGCATACCTCCATATCGATATCAATTCAGCAGTATCGATAGTAGGAATCGCGGCTCATACGCGCGTGAGCGCATTGTCAAGTGTTTGTAAGGACACGCCGGCTATGCGGCGGGCAGCTCGATGGTAAACACCGTGTGTTCGGGCGTCGATTCGCACGCGATGGTGCCGCCGTGCGCCGCGATAATCTCCTTGGCAATGGCAAGACCCAGACCGGCGCCGCCACGATTGGTCGCACGAGCCGCATCCAAGCGATAGAACTTCTCAAAGATCACCTTGAGTTTTGCCGCAGGAATAGGATCGCCCTGGTTGATAAAGCGCACGCGCACGCCGCCATCATCCGTGCGCCTCGCCTCAATCGTGATCGTCGAACCTTCGTAGCTATAGGCGACGGCGTTTTTCATAATGTTGTTGAAAACGCGGGCCATCTTGTCGCCGTCCACGAGCACGGTCAGATCCTCGCGAATATCAACCTGGGCCTCCTTGCGCTGCTCGTTGAGGATGGGGTAGAACTCGTCGGCCACCTGTGCCAGCAACAACCCCAAGTCAACGTAACCGCGCGTGAGCACGATGTCGTGGAAGTCAAAGCGCGTGATGTCGAAGAACTCCTCGATGAGCGCATCGAGCCGATGCGCTTTGTCGAGCGCCACGCCTGTAAAGTGCGCGCGCTGCTCGAGCGGTAGATCGGGCGCCTCCTGCAGCAGTGAAAGGTAGCCCACCACGCTGGCGAGCGGCGTGCGCAAGTCATGGGCAAGGTAAGTAACAAGATCGTCCTTGCGATGCGACTCGTCGCGCAGAGCCTGTTGGACCTTGCGCTCGCTATCGCGCACGCTATTGAGTGCGCCCTCGACCTCAAGAAAGTCACCGTCGATGTTGTCCCACGCGTCGGGGTGATCGATCAGGCGATCCTGGATACGGGCGGCAAGCACGCGGTCGGCATGCTGTTCCCCCTGTTCATAGCCCTGGTAGTACAGGGTGCGGCCGCAAAAGAACAGAACGCACACGGCAAGCGCCAAGACAAAGCCGAGCATATTGAACACAAAGCCGGCATCGAACAGCACCGGCCCCTCGATGCCGCCGAGCGCCATGGCACCGATCGCCAGCGTGATAGTCCACGCGGCACCGCCAATCACCACGCAACGACGTACGATTTCAAAGCGATCGATCAGCAAAAAACCGACGAGCAGCACCACCAGAATGCCGACGATGTTGTCAATGCCGATCAGCAGCAGGCTCAGCAAAAAGAGCAGCACCGTCGCGAGCGCGCGATTGTCGACGACCGACCTCACGTATTCAAAGAGTCGATCGGGCACCTCAAACGCCTGCCTATCGTCTTTTGTCATGTCCACATCCTCACAAACAAGGCGCCTAGCTGCCAACAAATCTCTGCCTAGAACCGCGACAGCAGCTCTTCGCGGTTGTCTATCAAATACTCACGAAGACGCGGGATTGCAAAACGAACCAATCCCCTGCTGGGGGCCTCGACAACCTGTCGTCCAATAAGCATTCTTCGCGTCGACGTGAGCTGCGAGGGGTCGAGCCCCATACGCCTTGCGATAGTGCCCGTTCCCGATTTTTCCTCGTCCTGCGTCATGGCGAGCAAGTACTCTATGGCGCGCTGCGGCAGCTCATCAAGCGCGGGAAGCAACACGGCATTGTCAAAGTCCCGGTACGCACGAGCAATACCGCTATCGCAATCCTCCTCCGTCAGCGTCAGGGACTCCGTCGCATGGCGCTTCGCCTCCGCAAATACGCCGTACCCGACAAGCTGAATCAGATACGCGTAGCCTTGTGTCGCAGAAGCCATCTTGTTAATGAGAGACTCGCTTGCATCAATCCCCCGCTGAGAAAAGGTCTGCTCGAACGACTCGGCAACTTCCGCAACCGGAATCGCAGCCAACTCCTCCGCCTTGGCGCGGCGCAGGAACGTCAGAGACCTTCCATTAATAAGGTTCATAACGCCCGTCGTGATACCCGCAAACGCAAACGCGATGTTCTGGCGCTCTCGAATCAAATGCTGCACAGCAACCGCAAGTTCGCGAATATCGTCTTCCGAACCATCCTGGATCTCATCGACCGTAACCAGCAGTCCGCTGCCCTTTGCGGTCAACCGGGTCGTTGCCTCCGTCAGCACCTCACGAATATCAGGCCGACCGGAAGGCTCGGCAAAATCCGCTTGGGCAGAGATAAGCCCCAGGTTCGCCCGTAGACTAACGTCAGCCCGGGGTAATCGGTCACGAAGCGCTCGCCTTATCTTGTCGGTTAAGTCGCCGCTCGCCACGACATCGATGACCGTCCATCCATACGTCTTAGCTACGTCTCCAAGCTCGGTAAGTAAGACGGTCTTACCAGAACCACGGGGCCCCGTGATACGCATGAGACGGGCAGGGGCACCCACGCCCTCTTCGATACCATCACAAAAGTCCCGAACAACGCGCTCTCGTCCGACGAGAACGGGGGGTTCGGCACCGGCTGTCGGCTTGAACGGATTGATCACTACTCCACCATTAACCATCTGCCACTCTCCATCGACAACACGCTTTAGTAAAAATAGTGTTTCTAGTGCTTTTAGTGATTTTAGTGTCTTTAGTGCTTTTAGTGCAAATAGTGAAAATAGCGCGGCGGCAAGAGATGGGCAGCCACTATCGTCTGAACGGGCCTAGCCCTCGCACATGTAGCCGACGCCCCAGACGTTTTTGATAAAGCGCGGCTTTTGGGCATCATCGCCGATCTTTTCGCGCAGATGGCGAATGTGCACCATCACTGTGTTGTTGGAGCCGGGCATAAAGTCCTCGTTCCATACCGCGCGGAACAGGTCCTCCACGGGCACTACGCTGCCGCGATGCTCGACCAGATACAGCAGGATGGAATACTCGATGGGCGTGAGGCGCACCGTCCACCGTCCACCGTTACGGAACGAGCATCGCGGTTGATCTCCAGTCCGTCGAGCTGGATGGTCGGCGACTCGGCCGCCTGCGAGCGGCTACCGTAGCTGGTGTAGCGGCGAAGCTGAGCGTGCACGCGCGCGATGAGCTCCAGCGGACGGAACGGCTTAACCACGTAATCGTCCGCGCCAAGCGAAAGGCCCTCGATCTTGTCTTGCTGGGCATCGCGCGCCGTCAGCATGATCACAGGATAGGTATGGCTGGAACGGATCGTACGCAGTAGCTCAAAGCCATCGATATCGGGCAGCATGACATCCAACAGTGCCAGATCGAACTCCTGCTCCAGGATTGCCTTGGCAGCATCGGCCCCGCTATAGGCAATCTGGACATCAAAGCCCTCTTTTGTAAGGTAGATACCAACCAAGTCGGCGATGGCCTTCTCGTCATCAACTACCAAAATGCGCTCGTTCATGCGTGCTCCTCTCGCGCTCCATTATGCCCGAGGCGACGCACGCCACGCACAACAAGCGTGGGTGATTAAGTCGGCCTTAAGCACCCTTGTGCCCGTTCGGGCGCGGATGTGGGCCACGCACGCACGCGATGATCGCCGACGCCGGCAAACGATATACTCTAGTTCCAGAAGAGACCATCCCGTCGAAAGCGAAATCCGTGAAGTCCCTCACCTCTTTTGCAAAGCGCTCAGCCCAGCTTGCCGCCGGCTTTGTCTGCGCCATCGCCCTTGCCGCTGGCGTGCCCACCGTCGCCGGCGCCCAAGCGCTCACGACCGACAATGTTTGCGGCAAAACCGCCGATGCGCGCGGCATCACGGCCGAAAACCTGCCCGATATCGATGCGACCAATGCCCTCGTCATGGGCAAAGACGGCACCGTCTACTATGCCCGCGGCGCCGATGAGCAGGTCAAGATTGCCTCGATCACCAAGGTCATGACCGCAATCCTAACCGTCGAGAATTGCAAGATGGACGAGAAGGTCACGGTGAGCAACGCCGCAGCCACCGTGGGTAATTCGACCGCCGGCTTGCTCGAAGGTGACGAGCTTACCGTGGAGCAGGCACTGCGCGGCCTGATGATTCCCTCGGGCAACGACGCCGCCGTCGTGCTCGCCGAATATGTGGGCAAGAAGATCGACCCTAAGACCAAAGACGCCGAGGCAACCTTTGTGAAGGCCATGAACGAGCGCGCCAAAAAGCTCGGCTGCACCGGCACGGTCTTTGAGAACCCACACGGTCTGGACTTTGATGAATGGGCCGGCGACATGCACTCAACCGCACATGACGTGGCGCTGATGATGCAGGAGGCCATGAAAAACGACACGATCCGCGAGGTCGTAGCGAGCGAGGATTCCTGGATCGAGGTCACGGGCGCCGACGGCACCGACCATTCGCATTCCATGGACACGCATAACTATTTGCTGGGCCAAGATGGCAACATCGGTGGCAAGACCGGCACCACCGACGACGCGGGCTACTGCTTTGCGGGTGCCTACAACCGCGATGGCGACGAGATCTACACCGTCGTTTTGAACTCCACCACCACCGACCAGCGCTTTACCGATACCGCAACCCTTGCCAATTGGTACTACGGTCACAAGGTGACGGTCGCAATCGCCAACACGCAGGAAAAGACCGCCAACGGCAACCCGCTTATGGCGCGCATTGGCCAAACCGACTGGACGGATAAGACGATCGACGCCACACTCGCCGATCCTACGGCGCAAGCGACCGTGTTTTCCCTTGCCGGCGAGGTGACCGAAAAGGTTAGCTACGACGATCTTTCGGGCACGGTGCATGTGGGCGACAAGGTGGGTAGCGTTACGCTCAAGCAGGACGGCACAAAGATCGCCGTCATGGACCTAGTCGCCGACGAGGAAGGCGCAGGGCCGAATCCCATTGAATGGCTACTCGTGAAGCTCGATCGCTTGGGCCGTCGCATCGACAACCGCCCACTCACGGCAGAAAGCGAGACCGTCGCCAAGGCGCCCGAGGTGTAGGGCGCAAGAATAATAAGTCCACTGAAAGGAGGCGTCCGAAAGGATGCCTCCTTTTTTTGAGGTTCGAATCCCCAGCTAACGTGGTTCAACTAAAAAAGGGTCCCTTTCGGAACCCTTCTTTAAAGTCTTACTGGCGGAGAGCTGGGGATGTCCGGGCATGCTACGCATGCCCTCCGGCTTCAAAGCCTGGCGGCTTTTCGCCCACGGGCTACAAACGCTTTCGCGTTTGCTTAACGCCCGTGCCCTCTCGGGTTCGAATCCCCAGCCTCCTTTCTCCGTACCAAAAAAGGGCCCCAGATGGGACCCTTCTTTCAATTCGTACTGGCGGAGAGCTGGGGATTCGAACCCCAGATGCCCTTTTGGGGCATACTCGCTTAGCAGGCGAGCACCTTCGGCCTCTCGGTCAGCTCTCCGTAACAGCCGTTCTATAGTAACCAAACAGCCAAGGATGGGCAAGAGGAAATTTTCTAATTACCTAGCATCCTTTCCTCCTTGGAAGCTTCGCCTACCCCAGCGAGCGGTTGAGGGAGCCGAGCTCGTCGTTGCCCATGGTGCGCCACATTTGGAAGATGCAACCGCGTGCCAAGAAAAAGAAGCCGTTGTCGACCAGTTGCACAGCGGCATCTGCAAGCTGATTCGTCACGGCGGACACTGGCGGCAACTCAAGTCCAGCCTTGCGGATAGTCTCGACCGCTTCCTCGAACGTCGGAGGCTCGCTGACGCCCATCTCGTTCATAAGGCCCTGCATTTCTTCCAGCGCGCTGCTGCCCGACTCCTCGCCGCGCGGCACCAGACGGTAACAAGCCAGCGCCAGGTCGAGCTGATCGCAATTCCAATAGGCAAACGCCAAGCGATAGAACAGGTAGCCGATTGCAGAACGATCGCTGGCAATACGTAGGCCGTGGCGCGCCACCTCGATAATCTCGTCAAAGCGCTCCAGACGCGCAAGCACGTTGATGAGCGCAAAGTGCGACTGCATGGACGAGCGCGCCAGATCGTAAAGATGGCGCACCTCGGGCAGCGCTCGTTCAAAGTCCTCTTGCTCGGCGTAAAAGCTGCAGATCTCGTGCTGGGCAAAGTACAGCGCATCGGGCGCACGAAGGATTCGCACAGAGCGGTCTTCTTCCAACACCGGTAGCACCATGCGCACCAGCTGGTTATCGCAAAACTGCGTTTGAACCGGACCTGTCGCCAAAAGCTCGGCGACGGCGCACTTAGCCTCCAACTCCTCAACAAGACGGGAAAAGCCTTCAAAAGCACCTGTACGGTCGACTTTTGCCTGCTCGCGCAATTCAACAACACGGGCCACGTATGGGTCGTCGTCCTCTTCCATGACCTCCAGCTCGTCAGCCGTATCGGCAAGCAGCAGATCGCGCAGCGCCGGCGGCAGCGTGCGATGGTCATCACGCGGACGAGCATGAACCTCCGCAGGCTCAATCGTCTCCGGAGCGGTTGACTCATACGCCTCAAGTACACGCTTGCACGGCATATCGTCCATGTCCATGCTCTCAAGATCCTTGGCGACAGGCACGCAATCGGCCAGATAGGCCGCGCGCCCAAAGAAATACGTTGCGACAACGCGCTCGCCCTGCTCACTGTCGGGAGCAGCAATCTGCACATAGCAGCGCGTGATGCAGGTACCCGCGGCAAAACACGCTGCCGCAAGCGTGAGTGCCACGCGCGCATCGTGCTCCGCGGCCCAGATCGTGCGCGTGTCCTCGTCCAGCTCGTGCCAGGCGTCATCTTGAACGTCGTATTCACGTTGCGGCATGGCATCAACGACAGACTGCCCAAACCGAACGAGCATGATCCCCTCGGCAACGTTTGCCCGATAGGTATAGTCGAGCCGCGTGACCACGTTAAGCGCCTCGACAATACGCGCGAAGCGGGTACGCACATCCCACTCACCGCCCGGCTGGCACGAAACCGTTCCCGGTTTGCCCCACGGGTTATCGCTCGAGGCCGTATCGAGCAGTCGGGGAACATCGTTGGTCGTCTTGGCGATATGCCACGCATCAAAGAGCGCGCAGCCCTCAAGGCTCGGCGAGGATGCCGCAGGGACCAATCCGGCCCCGATGTGCTCAAGGATGCCGGAGAGACGGTTGAGACGGCACTCGATGGCGAGCAGCATGTCAATCTCGTCCTGGTCCAGCAGGCTGCGATCAAAATTGAGATAGAAAAGCTTTGAGCGATCGATGCGAGCCAGGCTCATCTCGGACTTAGCGGCGATGGTGCGCAAGCGGGGCAAGTCAATTTCACTCATAAGGGCGGCGGCATAGCGCTCGATACCGCTCGGATTCTCGGCATGGTCAACGCGGTAGAGCAGCGTCTCGATAGCGTCAGGTAGCGGTGTCGTGTTAAAGCCCAAAAACACCTCGACCGGCTCGGGCAACTTTACGAGCTTGATCTTGTCGACAACGTTTTGCATACCCTCGTCGAGTCCGTCGGCGTCCGCCGTGCTCGCAATGGTATTTTCGGAGTCAGCGAATATCACGTAGCGCAGGAACATCGATGCCATGAACTCACCGTAAGGAAGGGAGCGGGTCGAATTCCATGTCTCGTGATCGGACTGTTCGCGCATGGGACCTTCGGGAGAGCCGACGGTTCGCGCGCACGCGCGCATCGTGCCGTTTGCTCCCCTCACCATAATCTCACCAATACCGGAGTCCGACTCGTCAAGGACCAGTTCCATGTCGGGATCGTTGGGCAGCGGAGCCTCGCTGACGGGGCGGTCCACCTTGTACACCTCACCCGAAACGCTTACGTAGCCCAAAAGCGACACATGGCTTTTGCCAACGAATTCGACGACATAACAAGATTCATGCTGATCCTCGCCAAAGAGTTTCCAGACCACGCCATATGAGCGTCCCGCAGGCTGCTCGGGCATCGCCGGAAAGCGCTTCTTGGGATCGAGAAACCTGAGCTTGTATGTCGGACGCTCTGCCACGGATTATCACCCTGATCGGTCGCTTGAAGAAGGAGTGGTCGCGAATAAGTCGCGACATCTACTCGGAATCTTACACGAGTCGACAGGAAATCGTCCCTTTGGACGAAAGCACTCAAGCTGGCGCAAAAGAAAAGCCCCCGTTGCCGGGAGCTTTAATCTCAAATGGTGCGGCGTATAGGATTCGAACCTATGACGTTCTGATTCGTAGTCAGACCCTCTATCCAGCTGAGGTAACGCCGCGACTTGTTGATTATTATGCACAAGGACTGAATAATGGTCAAGCATTTTTTCAAAAAAAGTTATCGAATTTGATTTTTACTCATTTGATGCAGTCGATCGAATCGATACTTTCAAACACTGCGAAAGCAACTCCTCAAGTATGTCGACATATAAGAAAAGCCTCCGTTACCGGAGGCTTTAAAGTTCAGTTGGTGCGGCGTATAGGATTCGAACCTATGACGTTCTGATTCGTAGTCAGACCCTCTATCCAGCTGAGGTAACGCCGCAACGCACGGATTATTATGCACGCGAGCCCCCGATGGGTCAAGCGACAATTAGAAAAAATTTGGCTCTGTTAGACCAGTATTGACATTCAACCCAATCGTCTTTTTTGCATTTGC
>CAVCRP010000020.1:0-45499 GCA_963604655.1 uncultured Ruminococcus sp. | reverse complement strand
CCCGCGACCCCAACCTTGGCAAGGTTGTGCTCTACCAACTGAGCCATGTCCGCTTGCGGGTTATTAATTTACGCGAGTTGTCCAAAAGACGCAAGTACTTTTTTCAAAAAACTTGTCTGCCGCATGTTCTTAGTAGCTAAACGCGCTAAAGCGATTGGCTAGGCACACGATTCCAGCGCTCCGCTAAACAGCTTCACCATCTGCACGCGCGTGCCGGCGCCGTCCGTACGACGAGCAACCTCCACGTTATCGACGAGCATACGCATAAGCTTGATACCACGGCCGCGCTCCTCTGATGCGACCGGTTCGCTCGTTTCATCGATAGAATAGCCGGCACCTCGATCAAGCACCTCAACTACAACGCGATCGCCATAGGCCTGAACCGTCAGGACGCACCCGATACCGCCCGCATGGTCATAGGCATTACCCAGCGCCTCCCCCGACGCCAATGCGACATCGTAGCGCTCGTCACGGCGCAACGGAAGCGATTCAAGGAGTTCGGCGATGCGATGTCGGTAGTATGGAAGATTCTCGATACCCTGACGGACCTCGACGCTCTTACTCCAGCGAGGCAGCTCCCCCACCGGAATGGCGGGAATAGACTCCCGTGCCGGCCCCGCGACATGAAGGATATCGACAAGACGAGCAATCTCCAAAAAGCGAACAACTTCACCTGATGCATTGACGAGCGAAAGCAGGCCTTCTCGCCTCATGAGCTCACGAGCGCGCGTAAGCAGGAATGCCAAGCCCGTCGAATCGATAAAGCTAACAGCCTGACAGTTGATGACGACACGACGCACGCCGCGGCCAATCAAAGCATCCAACCGCCGACGCAGCGCAGGCACCGTGGCGATGTCGATATCGCCTGGTGGCGTCAAAACCGCTATGTCATTCCACTCATTCATACGACCATGGTTCCCCAAAAAAGCCCACTCGATGCATTCGTTTCCCCAACCGTACGGATTCAGCCCGCCCAGCGTCGTCTATGAACGACCCCGTAAAAACTCAAGGGACACCAATGCAATGTCATCGTCCAGCGCCGATTCGGTAAATCGGTCAAGCTCGCCCAAGACCTTGCCGCAAATGCCCGACACGCCCTCACCCGAGACAGAGAGCAGAAGGTCGCGAAGGCGCTGCTCGCCAAAGAAAGCACCCGAGCGGTCACGCGCTTCGATTGTTCCGTCGGTGTACATAAATAGCATGTCACCAGGAGCGAACGTAAACACGCCTGTCTCGTACACCATGCTCTCAAAGGCACCGATTACCCCCGATTGGCATCCAAGCAGCTCGACCTCTCCCCCACGAGCCTCGCCGCCACCCAGCGGCATCGACTCTGGCCTGATGACCATGGTCGGAGGATGGCCCGCCGAACAATACGTTGCGCGTCCGGCTTTAAGGTCAATCTTGGCGATAAAGGCCGTCACGAACGTCTCGACCCTCGAAAAGCCCATAAGCATGCTGTTAAGGGAGCGTGCCATGCGGGCCGGTCCAGCGCCCTCCCAGGCATATGCCGTCAGGGCCGTCTTGACGAGTGCGGACATCGATGCAGCCTCAATGCCTTTGCCAGACACATCGCCCAGAATCATGACGGCGCAATCGTCGGGAAGACGGATGAGCGTATAGAAATCGCCGCCGACCAACGCCGAGTTCGTGGCCGACAGGTACACCGAATCGGCGGCGATTCCCGGAACATCCCCCAGTGAATTTCTCATGCCAATCTGGAGGGTCTGAGCGATATGGCGTTCCTCGCGCTTTTGAGATTCGCCTTCGTAGATCAGTTCAAAGTCATGCGCCAAGTGCACCAAGTAGTCATATTCAAGGTCATCAATCGGCTCTTGGCTACCATCACGAAGCAGCAGCGCACGCGTCGTCGGGCTCTTCGCAACAGAAGCAGGAACAATCGCGTCGTTACTGTGCTTGCCATCACCCTCAGAGCGCGGGCGCCCCGCCTCGATGCCGGTATCGACGTAGAGACCCTGGCAAGGCAGACCATGCGCCCTAAGCCAGCCTCCCATAGGCATCGATTCGTCAACGCGAGTTATACGGACGTGTTTAAGGTCCTCGGCACTCGTGCCGCCCAAAACAGATGCCTCAAAGCCATCAAGGCCAGCCCCCAGACGTGCCGCTGGCGCCGTCGTGGAAAAGAAAAGCTTCTCGGGATCGTCCGGCAAAGCAACGCGACTGCCGCCTTCAAAATCTATGACATAGGAGTCCAGACTGGCGTCATACTCAACAGGGCAAAAATGGCAGTTGAGCATATTGCAGATCTCGGACGACACCGCCTGGGTAGCCGCGGCGAAATCGTCTAGAAAGGTAAACAACTCATCACGCAAGACATTGAGCGAGCGGCCAAGCTCGGCCGTGCGACGGGAGCGAAGGCTCGATGCCATGCCGACCAGCTGGATAGACAGGTAATCGCAAATGACCTCGAGCACATTAACGTCATAGGCGAGCGGTGCCTGGGGGCGTTTCCAACCAACTTCCAGCACGCCGAGGATCTGCGTACCGTAAAAAACGGGAAGACAGATTTCACTGCGGTACGGAGGCATATCCTGCATGCGCAACAGGTGCTTTGAACGATTATCCAGGTCCATGAACATACCGGAGGCGGCCTTATCGCCCTCAAGGTCCTGTTGGATCGACAAGCGACAGGCACGCGACTCGCGAAGAACATACGTCGGAATGCCAGCGCCATACGGCAAAAACTCGGGCAGGTAGCTGTCGAGCAGCTCCTTGGAAACACCGCGAAGCTTAAAGCCGCCGCTCTCAGAAAAATAGATAGCGGCACCCGAAGCATCGAGCGTTCCTACAAGCTGGTTCAAAACGGTATCAAGCAGGCTCGGTAACTCATCGGAGCCCACAGTGCTCATAATGACCGAGAGCGTGCCAGAGAGACGCTTGTTCGCCACTCTAAGCTCCGATAACGCACGCTTGAGTTGCCGGTCGTGAGAATACTGTTCCTCGATACTGTGAAGCGCCACCAGGACACGTGGTGCGCGGCGCCCAAAGATGCGTGGAGGCGTTACGGAGCCCGCACGAACCAAGACGGGAATAAAAGAGCCGTCACTCAGTTTGAGCATCAGTTCGTTCTCGGAGCCATCAGTTTCAAATGGCAGACGATGTTCCGTCGCACGTTCAAAAGAGGACGAGTACAGGACGTCTTTAACATCTCCACCGATGACGTCGGCGCGTTCCTCGCACATCAAACCAAGTAAGCGATTATTCACATGCAGAATGGTTCCGTCGAGCTCGCAGATGATGACAGCATCGCTCGTGATCTCGACTAGTTGGGCAACGTCTGCCCACTCGTTGCGTTCAAGCGTTTCCATCGTGGACCCCACCGTCTATCGGTAACAAAAAAGCCTCCGAAGAGGCTTCTCAAATGCGATGGTGTCGGAGGCGGGACTTGAACCCGCATGACCAAAAAGCGGTCACTAGCACCTCAAGCTAGCGCGTCTGCCAATTCCGCCACTCCGACATGCTATATTGTTGATTCGCGGTTCGTTTTTTTGGACCCGCGCGTTCAACGAGGAAGATAATAACCTATGATTCGAGAACTGTGCAAGCACTTTTTTCAAAAAAGTTTACGAATTTGTAATTGCGCAGGTAGATTCGCATGTCCGGCCCCGAATCGGTGCTGCCTCCCGGCGCGTCCTCGGGCATGAGCGATATTTTGCTGCGCACTTCGTGCTGCAAAATATCGCTCCCCCTGCGGAATGCGCCGGGAGGCAGCACCGATTCGGGGCCTACCAACACATACTCCAGGCACAGTTCTCAAACATGTTCTGGGGCTGATGCAAATTTGGTGGCTCGGCAAAGCCGAGCCCTTATATGGGGAGGCCGGAGCCAAAGCTCCGGCCTCACTAACTTTCCTATTAGATTAAGTGAGCGATCAAGGAATCGCACTCCCCTCTGCAGCGTTAACGCGGGGCCCGCTCTGGAGTTGCCTTTCAGAACATTCCGCACTGACCAGGAAGCCCCCTTATCCGCAGCTCCGAAGGAGCAGGATAAGGGGGCTTCCATGGTCGAGGACGTTCTGAAAGGCAATTCCAGAGCGGGCCCGGACGGTTCACCGACTACAGGTCGATGTGCGATTCCTTAATCGGGAACGGCTCCGCGAAGTGGCACGCGCAGCAGTGGCCCGGAGCGACTTCCTTAAACTCAGGAAGCTTCTCGGAGCAGATGCCCTGCGCGATCGGGCAGCGCGTGTGGAAACGGCAGCCGGTCGGCGGATCCAGCGGTGACGGCGGATCGCCGGCGAGGATGATGCGCTTGCGGGTCTTCTGGATATCAGGATCGGGCACCGGCACGGCAGACAGCAGCGACTGCGTGTACGGATGGTGAGGCTCGCTGTAGAGCGTCTTCCAGTCCGAAACCTCGACCATCTTGCCCAGATACATAACGGCAACGCGGTCGGAGATGTGCTGCACGACAGAGAGGTCGTGAGCGATGAAGAGGTAGGCCGTACCGAACTTATCCTGAAGCTCCTTCAGCAGGTTCAAAACCTGGGCCTGAATGGAAACGTCAAGTGCAGAGACAGGCTCGTCGCAGATGATCAGCTTGGGCTTCAGAGCGAACGCGCGGGCAATGCCGACACGCTGACGCTGACCGCCGGAGAACTCGTGCGGATAGCGGTTGATGTGCTCGGGGTTCAGACCGACGACGTCCAGCAGCTCGCGGACACGCTCAATACGCTCCTCCTTGGTGCCCACGCCGTGAATGGTCATGGGCTCGGAGACGATCTCGCCGATGGTCATACGAGGGTTGAGCGAAGCATAGGGATCCTGGAAGATAAACTGCATCTCGCGACGCATGTCCTTGATCTCATGCTTGCTCATCTCGGCAACATCTTTGCCCTGGAAGAACACCTTACCGGCGGTCGGCTTGGTCAAGCGCATGATGGTGCGACCCGTCGTGGACTTACCGCAACCAGACTCACCAACCAGACCAAAGGTCTCGCCAGGATAAATCTCAAAAGAGATGTCATTTACAGCAGAGACGACACGCTTGGAAAAACGCTTGGCGAACATGCCGGACTCAGCGGGGAACTCCTTAGAGAGGTGCTCGACCTTCAGCAACGGAGTACGCTCGTTGGTATCTGCCATTACGCCTCGCCTCCCTTCTTGGAATCCTTGCGCGTACGGGACGTCTCAGGAGCGTTCTTAAGGAACTCGGGGTCACCGGAGTAGTGGCACGCAGAATAGTGACCAGACTCGGTGACAACGCGCTCGGGGCGCTGCTTGCGGCACTTGTCCGTGGCATACGGGCAACGGGGCGAGAATACGCAGCCCTCGGGCAGGTTCATGAGCGAAGGCGGGTTGCCGTGAATCGGCGTAAGCGGCTTCTTCTCATCGATGGCCTGCTCCGGGATGGAGCGGATAAGACCCCAGGTGTAGGGATGACGGCTCTCGTAGAAGATCTCTTCGGCCGTGCCGAACTCAACAGGGCGACCGGCGTACATAACCATGATCTTATCGGCCATGTCGGCGACAACACCCAGGTCGTGGGTAATCATGATGATGGCGTTACCGTTCTTCTCCTGCATCTCCTGCATGAGCTCAATGATCTGAGCCTGGATGGTAACGTCCAGAGCGGTCGTGGGCTCGTCGGCAATCAGAATATCGGGATCGCAGGCAAGAGCCATAGCAATCATAACGCGCTGACGCATACCACCGGAGAACTGGTGCGGGTACTCGTTGACGCGCTTCTCGGGCTCGGGGATACCCACGAGATCCAGAAGCTCGGTGGCGCGCTGAAGCGCCTCCTGCTTGGAGTAGCCACGGTGCAGACGAAGGCCCTCGCCCACCTGCTTGCCGATCTTGTAGACCGGGTTGAGGGAGGTCATAGGATCCTGGAAGATCATCGCAATATCGTTACCGCGAATGTGCTGCATCTCTTCCTCGGACATCTCGAGGATGGAGCGACCACGATAGCGAACGTCGCCGCCCTCGATCTTTCCCGGAGGCATCGAGATAAGGCCCATGATGGTCATGGCGGTCACGGACTTACCGGAACCGGACTCACCGACGACACCCAGGGTCTCGCCACGATCGAGCGTGTAGGACACACCGTCGACAGCGCGAACGACGCCATCCTCGGTATGGAAATACATCTTAAGGTCATCGACCTCGAGCAGATGCTGGCCCTCGGGAACCGGCTGATCCTTCAGGTCCACATAGTTCTTGTTCTTCTTCATCCTTATGCGTCCTTCATCTTGACGTCGAGGGCGTCGCGCAGACCGTCACCCAGCAGGGTGAAGGCGAGCACCGTCGTAAGAATTGCCAGACCGGGCATGATCATCATCCAGGGGGCGGTCATCAGATACTGCTGACCGTCCTGAATCATCGAACCCCAAGAAGGCGTAGGCGGAATAACGCCCATGCCAAGGTAGGACAGAGCGGACTCGGTCAGAATAGCGCCACCGATGTTCATGGTTGCGTAAACCACGATGGAGGCAACGGAGTTCGGGAAGATGTGACGCATAACGATGCGGGCGTCGGATGCGCCCATAGCACGGGCTGCGTCAACGTAGTCGTTCTCCTTGACCGTTAGGATTGCCGAGCGGAAGACGCGGGCAATCGAAGGCCAGCCGAGAATGCCGATGGCGATAAAGACGTTCTGGAGGCCACGGCCGATAACGGCAATCATGGCGACAACGAACAGCACGTACGGGAACGCCAAGAAGATATCGGCGCAACGCATGATGATCGTATCCCAGATGCCGCCGTAGAAACCGGCGAGGGCACCCATGACCAGACCGATGACCGTCGAGATGGCGGTTGCCATAATACCGACGGAAAGCGAGACGCGGGCACCGTAAATAACACGGACCAAAATGTCACGACCGAGGGCGTCGGTGCCAAACGGATGCTCGGCACACGGAGCCAAAAGTGCCGTCTCAGCCATAGTGGTCGAGTCGGATGCCGTCGGAGAACCGAGCCAAGGCTGAGCCCAAAGGTCGGCAGTCAACGCAATAAGAACAACGATGACGATCCAGCAGACGCCGATGACGGCGAGCTTGTTCTTACGAAGACGCTTAAAAGCGTCGCCCCACAGCGTGCGGGACTTGGCGGGAGCAGATGCGGCCTTGGCGGCGGTAGCCTGCTCCTGAGACTGAGAATCAGTTTCCTGCATAAGACGTACCTCCCTTAGGCCTTATCCGACGGACCGCCAAGGCGGATGCGCGGGTCGAGGAATGCATAGCTGATGTCGACGAGCAGGTTGATAACCATAACGACGACGACGACGAGCGTAACGCCGCCCATAACAACAGGCCAGTCACGCATGCTGATAGCACGGTAGATCTCATAGCCAATGCCGGGCCAGTTAAAGACTGTCTCGGTCAGGATGGCACCCGAGAGCATAGCGCCAAAGTCGACACCAATATAGGTAACGACAGGGATGAGTGCATTCTTAAGCGCATGCTTGATGATGATCGCACGATTGGAGAGACCCTTGGCCTTTGCCGTACGGATGTAATCCTGGTTCATGACGTCGAGCAGCTGCGAGCGCATGATGCGGGCAGCATAAGCGGTCGAAACCGAAGCCAGCGTGATGGTCGGGAGCACATAGTGCATCCAGTCCTGATACTGAGAGCTGGCGCCGCCGGCACCCGAGATCGGCATGGAGAATGCGCCGCCGGTAAGGTCCTTGAGGACAACACCAAAGAACAGCTGCAGCAGCATACCGAGCCAGAAGGCAGGAACGGCAACGAGGATCGACGTGGTAAGCGTTACCAAAATATCCCAGAAGGAGTAACGTTTAACCGCCGATATGATACCCGCACCGATACCCATGATTGCCTCTAGCACGATGGCACACGCGGCAAGTTTGACCGTGTACGGATACTTCTGGGCAAAGATTTCCGTAACCGGCAGCTTGCGCTGGTACGAATTACCCAGATCGCCATGAAGCAGACCGTTCATGTAATACAAGTAACGGTCCACGAGCGACGTCTGAACGGGATCGCCGTTCTCGTCAAGGATTGCGTTGCCATCCTCGTCCGTCTGGACCAGGTGGTAGCGAACGCGAAGCTGAAGCTCCACCTCGGGGGCTAGAGCCTTGTCTCCACCGATCAACTTGATCGGATCTCCCGGCACGATATTCTGGAGGGCGAACAGAATCAGCGTAACGCCCAAAAATACCGGGATGAACTGAAGCACACGTTTAACGATGTACTTACCCATACCACTCCCCTATCTAGGGATTAACCTAAATGGGATGCCGATCGCCAGACCGGCATCCCAAAATTACCACAAGCCAGTTTACCCCAGGTTAGGGAGAACTGTATGTTTCCCATGAGGTCTACGTAAATGCTTGACCCTCACGGAAGCTGCAAAACTCTTAGGCGAGCTCAGCGGTACCCAGATCGGCGTGCTTCTGCGGATCAACGTAGAGGTACTTGACGCGGTCGGAGCCAGCGATGGTGTGCGTGTAGAACATCACCGGGATGACCGGGCAGTCGGCGGCGACCATAGCGTCGGCCTCCTGCATCTTGGCGATACGCTCGTCGTCATCGACCGTGGCGCGAGCCTCGTCGACCTTGGCGTCGAACTCGGGGTTGTTGTAACCGGAGCGGTTGTCGCCACCGAGGGAGTCGGAGTGGAACAGCGGGTACAGGAAGTTGTCCATGATCGGGTAGTCGGCGATCCAACCCAGACGACCAAACTGATAGTTGAAGTTCTGATACTGCTCGAGCAGGGCAGACCACTCGGGGGTATCGGAGGTAGCGGTAACGCCCACCTTGGCGAGGTCGCCGATGATGGACTCCATGATCTCCTTGTGGCCGCCGTCCTGGTTGTAGGACAGGGTCACGTTGATGCCACGGTCGCCGTTGGCACCAGCGGGAGCAACCTTGTCGAGGTACTCGTTGGCCTTGTCGACGTCATAGGCGGCAAACTCCCATGCGCCCTCCTTGTAGCCGGCGATTCCCGGAGGAACGATGCCGTCGGCGGGGGTACGGGTGCCCTTGAAGATGGTCTTGCAGATGGCCTCACGGTTGATGGCCAGGGAGATGCCCTTACGCAGGTCGGCGTTGTTGAACGGCTCGGCCGTGTTGTTGCAGGTCAGATAGTAGGTGGAAGGCTCAGCGCCGAGCAGCATGTGCTCGCCGTCACCCATGGTGTAGCCGTCCTTGGACTCGCCACGGTCCTTCTTGGCGGCATCGATCTGAGCAACGGGAACGTCGCAGATGTCGAGGTTGCCGGCCTGGAACTCCTTGTAAGCGGTCTCAACGTCCTTAATGACCTGGAAGTGGATGGCGTCGATCTTGGCCTTGTCGCCATAGTAGTCGTCGAACTTCTTGAGGTTGATCTCCTGACCATCCTCCCACTTGCCGTCCATCATGAACGGGCCGTTGCCGACCGGGGCAAGGTAGTAGCTCTTGACGTCGGACTCAGCGCACTCGGGGACCGGGGCCAGAGCCGGGTGAGAAGCGACAAAGGGGAAGTCGGCATAAGCGGTAGACAGCTTAACGACGAGAGTCTCGTCGTCGGGGCAGGTGACGCCCGTCAGCTCGTCAGCGTTGCCGGCAACCAGGTCGTCGTAGCCCTCAACCATGGAGAGGTGGTAGGAAACCTCGGAAGGACCGTACTCAGTAGCGATGGCCGACTTGGTGTTGACCAGACGCTCCCAGCCAAGCTTGAAGGACTTGGAGGTGACGTCGTCGCCGTTGTGGAACTTAGCCTTCTTGATCTTGAAGGTGAACTCGGTGGCATCGTCGTTGGCCTCGAAGGACTCGCAAGCCAGCGGAACGATCTCGCCCTTCTCGTTGTCGTACTCGGTCAGAGCATCAAACAGCTGGTAGTTGACCTGAGTGCCCTGATCCTCCTGGACGTTGTAGGGGTCAATGCAGACCGGGTTGTTGATGTAGAAGTTCAGCGTCGAACCGGACTCAGAACCGGAAGCGTCGCCACCCTTCTTGCCGCACGCGGCAAGAAAAGCCATGGAGCTCGCAGCGAGGGTGCCGCCAACAAAGGCGCGACGACCCATAACGGGCTGGTGGAACATAGAATCAGCCATGCCATCCTCCTTATGAGATAGGACAAAGTGAATTCGGCCGGGCAACGTCGAGACAGCCCAATCGAACCATTCAAACGCGGTCCGCTGTTATGGCTGGTTATGCAATGCGGGCCAACGTTTTGCAATACAGTAGCGCATTTTATGCACAATTTGGCGCTGATTCCGGTTAACGGTCGAGAATTTCTTTAGTTGGGCGAAGTATGTGGGGATATTTTGGCTCTGTTACAAGTCTGTAAACAAAAAGGGCCCCGCACATGCGGGACCCTTTACAAACGTATATACGCCGATGCTTAGTAGCCGACGATGCCCTGCGGGAAGAAGAACATGCACAGAACGACACACACGGCAAATACGACAGCCATGATGACGGTCAGGCGATCGAGGTTCTGCTCCATGACGCCCGTGGCAGAGCTGGAGTTATATAGCGAGCTAGCGATCATATCCGAAACGCCGGTGCCCTTACCGGAATGCATCAGGACGAGAATCGTCAACGCCACGGCAGAGACAGCCCAAACGACAAACAGAAGAATCTGAAACGGACCCATAGATAAGCTCCTTAATAGAACAATTCAAACTCCAGTACTGTACCACAACCCCCAGCACTCCCCCACCTGCCATTTGGGGACGGGGTAGAAATGGCAGAAATACCAAAAAGGGGGTTGTCCGGTTGCGGACAACCCCCTTACTAGAAAACGGTATTTGTTTTCTATTAGGCCTCGGTGGCGAGTACGCGACCCGTCATCTCGGCGGAAGGCTCAATGCCAGCCATGGTGAGCATGGTCGGAGCGATATCGGAAAGACGGCCGTCCTCGATACCGGTGAGCTGCGCCTTCTCATCAACGATGATGAACGGCACACGGTTGGTGGTGTGAGCCGTAAACGGATGCTTGGAACCGTCGGAAGCAACGTCAAACATGTGATCGGCGTTGCCGTGATCGGCGGTAATCAGCGCAAAGCCGCCCTTGGCGAGAATCGCCGGGACAACCTTGGACAGGGCATCGTCAACAGCCTCGACGGCCTTAACGGCAGCGTCGAAGACACCGGTGTGACCAACCATGTCGCAATTTGCGAAGTTCACGATGTAGAAATCAGCGCGATCCTCGTTGATAGCGGCAACAAGCTTCTCGGTAACCTCGGGAGCGCTCATCTCGGGCTGCAGATCGTAGGTAGCGACCTTGGGGGAAGCGACGAGCACGCGCTCCTCGCCCTCCTTGGGCTCCTCGATGCCGCCGTTGAGGAAGAACGTCACGTGGGCGTACTTCTCGGTCTCGGCGGTGTGCAGCTGCTTCAGGCCATTGGCGGCGATAACGTCGGCCAGGACGTTCTCGGGGAACGTCTTGGGGAAGGCGACCTCGACGTCAAACGTCGGATCGTACTCGGTCATCGTCACGAAGTGCGAGAGCTTAATCTGCTCGCGCTCAAAGCCATCGAACTCCTTGTCCGTGAACACGCGGGTCATCTGACGAGCGCGGTCGGGACGGAAGTTGAAGAAGATGGCCGCGTCGCCCTCGTGGATGCCCTCGTTGTGGGCCGCGAAAGGCTCGACGAACTCGTCGCCGCGCGGATCCTTCTCGTAGTAGGCCTTGATACCGGCAACGGGGTCGGTATCGGCATCGGACGCGTTAACCATGACGTCGTAGGCGCGCTGGATGCGCTCCCAACGGTTGTCGCGGTCCATGGCCCAATAGCGGCCCGAAACGGTGGCAACGCGAGCGTCGCAACCGGTCTCCTCGGAGATCTTAGCCAGGAAGGCGCAGAACTCGCTCATGTAGCCGGCACCGGACTGCGGGTCAACGTCGCGGCCATCCATGAAGGCGTGGACGCGAACGGTCTTGACGCCATGCTGGGCAGCCATCTTGACCAGAGCCTCGACGTGGTTCATGTGAGAATGAACACCGCCAGGGCTCATAAGGCCCATGAGGTGGAGAGTCTTACCGTCAGCCTTGACGTCGTCCATAGCCTTGACGAAGACCTCGTTCTTGGCGATGGAGCCGTCCTTGATGGCATTGTTGATGCGCGAAAGCTCCTGGAACACGATGCGGCCGGCACCGATGTTGAGGTGGCCTACCTCGGAGTTGCCCATCTGACCGTCGGGAAGGCCCACGTCCTCGCCCGAAGCACCGAGCGTGGTGTGAGGATACTTCTCGTACAGGCTATCAAGGAAGGGCGTCTTGGCAGCGGCGACGGCGTTCTCGCCATCGGCCGGAGCAAGGCCGCAGCCATCCATGATGATCAGGAGTGCAGGAAGATGACGCTGTGCCATATGTCCTACTCGCCTGCCTTGACGACCATAGAGGCGAAGTCGGCAGCCTTGAGCGAAGCGCCGCCCACGAGGGCGCCGTCAACGTCGGGCTTGGCGACGAGCTCGGCAATGTTGCCGGGCTTAGCGGAACCACCGTACAGGACGCGGATACCGTCGGCGAGCTCCTCGCCAAACATCTCCTTGAGGGTCTCACGGATAGCGCCGCAGACCTCCTGGGCGTCCTCAGCGGTAGCGGTCTTTCCGGTGCCGATGGCCCAGATGGGCTCGTAGGCGACGACGACCTGCTTGGGGCAGGTGATCTCAAGACCAGCAAGGCCAGCCTTGACCTGGTTCACGACGTGCTCGACATAGGTGCCAGCCTCGCGGACCTCGAGGGACTCGCCGCAGCAGAAGACGGGAACAAGACCGGCGGCAACGAGGGCCTTGGCCTTCTTGTTCTGGTCCTCGTCGGTCTCGTGGAAGTAGTCGCGACGCTCGGAGTGGCCGATGATGCAGTAGGTGCAGCCAGCGGACTTGAGCATGTCGCAAGAGGACTCACCGGTGAAGGCACCCTTGGCCTCCCAGTACACGTTCTGTGCACCGAGGGCGATGGGGGCAGCCTGAATGCGGTCATGAACCGTGGTGATGTCAATGGTCGGAGGGCAGACGAGCACCTCGACGCCAGCCGGAACCTCGGGCAGAGCCTGAGCCAGCTCGTCGGCGAGCTTGGCGGCCTCAGCGACGTCGTTGTTCATCTTCCAGTTACCAGCGATAAGAAGGGTGCGATTAGGCATCGAGAAGCGCCTCCACTCCGGGAAGGGCCTTACCCTCGACGAGCTCCATGGAAGCGCCACCACCGGTGGAGATCCAGCTCATCTTGTCGGCCAGGTTGAACTTGTTGACAGCCGCGACAGAGTCGCCACCGCCGATGATCGAGGTGCAGTCGGCCTCGGCGACGGCCTCGGCGATAGCCTGGGTGCCGTGAGCGAAGTTGTCGAACTCGAAGACACCCATGGGGCCGTTCCAGAACACGGTCTTGGCACCCTTGACGGCCTCGGCGTAAAGCTCCTCGGTCTTGGGGCCGATGTCCATGCCCTCACGATCGTCGGGGATAGCGTCGGAAGCGACAACCTCGGGGACAGCGTCCTCGCCAAAGTGATCGGCAACGCGGTTGTCGATGGGGAGCAGGATCTTGACGCCCTTCTCCTCGGCCTTCTTGAGCATCTCGCCAGCGCGCTCGACCCAGTCCTCTTCCTTGAGGGACTGACCGACGGTCAGGCCCTGAGCCAGGAAGAAGGTGTAGGCCATGCCGCCACCGATGATCAGGGTATCAGCGGAGTCGATGAGGTGATCGAGAACGCCGATCTTGGAGGAAACCTTGGAACCGCCGACGATAGCGACGAAGGGGCGCTCGGGCTCGGCGAAGATGCCAGTCAGCGTGTCGACCTCCTTCTCGAGCAGGAAGCCGGCGACGGCAGGCAGGTAAGCGGCGGGACCCACGACGGAACCCTGGGCGCGGTGAGCGGTACCGAAAGCATCGAGAACGAAGACGTCACCATAGGAAGCGAGCTTCTTGGCGATCTCGGGATCGTTCTTCTTCTCACGCTTGTCAAAACGGACGTTCTCGAGAACGAGGACCTTGCCCGGCTCGACGGCGGCGACAGCCTCAGCAGCCTTCTCGCCGTAGGTGTCGGCGACAAAGGCAACATCGAGACCAGAGAGCTCAGCGAGCTTCTTGGCGACAGGCTCAAGGGAGAGCTCGGGCTGGAAGCCGGTGCCATCGGGACGGCCGAGGTGGCTCATGAGGATGACGCGAGCGTTGTGCTCAACGAGGTAGTTGATGGTGGGCAGGGCAGCCTTGATGCGGGTGGTGTCGCCAACGACGCCATCCTTGATAGGCACGTTGAAGTCAACGCGGACGAGAACGCGCTTGCCGTCGACATCGATGTCGCGGACGGTCTTCTTGGTAAAGGCCATGTTTGCTTCTACCTTTCGTACGTGTCTGCCTCCCATTACGGCAGACGATTTCCTATAAAAAGGGCGCGACCCTAGGGTGTAAGCCCTATGAGGCCGCGCCCTTCTTTAGACGCTCAACGAGCTATTCGCTAAAAGCTAAATTAAGCAACGAACTTCTCGAAGTACTTGATGGTGCGGACCATCTGAGAGGTGTAGGAGTTCTCGTTGTCGTACCAAGAGGTGACCTGAACGAGGGTCTGGCCGTTGCCGAGGTCAGAGCACATGGTCTGAGTGGCGTCGAAGATGGAGCCGTGGGTCTCGCCGATGATGTCGGTGGAGACGATGTCGTCCTCGTTGTAACCGAAGGTCTCGGAGATGGTGGAAGCGTAGGCCTTCATAGCGGCGTTGACCTCGTCGACGGTGACCTTCTTGTCAACGACAGCGTAGAGGTTGGTGATGGAGCCGGTCGGCGTCGGGACGCGCTGGGCGGCACCGATGAGCTTACCGTTGAGCTCGGGGAGAACCAGGCCGATAGCCTTGGCAGCACCGGTGGTGTTGGGGACGATGTTGACGGCGCAGGCGCGGCTACGACGCTTGTTGCCCTTGCGCTGCGGGCCGTCGAGCGGCATCTGGTCGCCGGTCCAGGCGTGAATGGTGGTCATGATGCCGGACACGATGGGAGCGAAGTCGTTCAGACCCTTGGCCATCGGGGCGAGGCAGTTGGTGGTGCAGGAAGCAGCGGAGATGATGTTGTCCTCAGCGGTCAGCGTCTCGTGGTTGACGTTGTACACGATGGTGGGCAGATCGCTGCCGGCCGGAGCGGAGATGACGACCTTCTTGGCGCCAGCGTTGATGTGGGCCTGAGCCTTAGCCTTGCTGGTGTAGAAGCCGGTGCACTCGAGAACGACGTCGACGTCGAGGTCGCCCCAAGGCAGGTTGTTGGCGTCGGCCTCCTTGTAGATCTTGATCTCCTTGCCGTCAACGGTGATGGAATCCTCGCCAGCAACGACCTCGTGATCGCGAGCGTAGTTGCCCTGCGTGGAGTCGTACTTCAGCAGGTAAGCGAGCATATCGGGAGAGGTGAGGTCGTTGATAGCGACGATCTCGGAGCCCTCATGACCGAACATCTGACGGAAAGCCAGACGACCGATGCGACCGAAGCCGTTAATAGCAACCTTTACTGCCATTGTGTCTCCTTTCGTAAGGCCCCCGCAAGCTACAGCGCCCGCCGTTGAGGCCCACAAACTAACCACTCGCCTAATATACCTTTTTTTTGACTTGAATTTCACGAGAATAGTCGAAATTGAAAATCAAATTTACGTTAAAACGTTTTAAAGAATAAAATAGCAGCTAAATCCGTATATAAGTCGATACTTTAAACTACCGGTTTGCTTCAATGAGCTTTTCAAGCCTCAAAACTCGATGGTAGAGGGCCGACTTCGACAAGGGAGGGTCAGCCATCTCCCCTAAATCACGCAGCGACAGATCGGGATAGCGCTCGCGCAGGTCGCAAAAGACCGCCAAGGCATCCGGAAGCGCATCGCGAAGGCCGCGCTGCTCGAGCTCATCGATAAGCGCAAGCTGATGTTGGGCAGCACCGGCGCTTCTGGTCTGGTTGGCGAGCTCGGCGTTCACGCGACGGTTCACATCGTTCTTAACCAACTTGACCGCGCGCGCCTCCTCAATCTCGGCAACGCTGCGCTTGGCACCAATCAGCTTTAATAGATGCTCGATTTCCTCGGCGCTCTTAATGTACACGGCATATGACCCCCGCCGTGCATTAACACGAGCATGGACCCCAATCTGCCCCAACAGGTCGCAAAGCCCCTTAGCATATTGCTCGCCCTGCACCGCGATCTCCAAATGAAAATCGCCGCGTGGATCGGCCACGAAGCCGCCCGCGATGAGCGCGCCGCGGATGTAGGCAAGCCTGCAGCAGGGACGGGCAACGATGTGTCGGGGAACACCAGCAACGAGCCCTCCCCTGCGGTCTAGAATGCCCAGCAGCACCAGAGCCTTGTCCAGGTCGGGTTGATCGGGCAGGGTAATGAGATAGTTACGGACCTTATGCAAGACCGATTTACGAACGGTGAATTCCGTTTTGAGCTTAAGAATGCGATGCGTCAGCGTGATCATCGTGCGCGCGACGGCTCCCGTCTCGGTCGCGACCGTCAAACGATAACGCCCGGAGCCGGCCAACGAAAGCGTACCGCTCACACGCGTCAGGGCGGCAAGCGTCGACAAATCGCAGTATTCACATTCGGGTTCGCAGCGCGCAAGCTCGTCACGCACCTCGGCGGTAAACGACATGCAGGCCTATGCTTTCGTGTTGGCGCGCGACAAGTCGCGATGGGAAATGCTCACGTGATACTGGGCGCCTTCCAAATAACGTGCCGTGGCCTCGGCGATGGCAACGCTGCGGTGCTGACCGCCCGTGCAACCGATGGCAATAGAAAGCTGCGGCTTGCCCTCTGCGATATAACCGGGCATGACCGTATCGAGCAGCTGCGTCCAGGCCTTCCAGAACTCCTGCGTCTTGGGATGGTCCAGAACAAAGTCGGAGACTTTCTTATCGAGACCGGTCATGGTGCGCATCTCGGGATCGTAGAACGGATTGGGCAGGAAGCGAACGTCAATCATAATGTCCGCCTCGACGGGCATACCGTGCTTAAAGCCAAACGAGAACACGTGAACGTCCATGAGCTGCTGGTCGGACAACTCGGAGAACGCCATGCGCAATTTGTTGCGCAGCGCAGAGGTGCGTAGGCGGCTCGTGTCGATAATCATATCGGCTCGATCGCGCACACCCTGCAGCTGCAGGCGCTCGCGCTGAATCGCATCGGCCGTAGTCTCCCCCGGCTTGGCAATGGGATGACGGCGGCGATTTTCGCTGTAGCGACGAATCAGTACCTCGTCAGAAGCCTCCAGGAACACGATGTCGCAGCTCATCTCGCGCTCTTCGAGCGCGGCGACCGCATCGAGCAGCTCATCGAACAAGCCCTGGCTACGCAAATCGCAGGTGACGGCGAGATGCCTGCCCACGCCCGTATTAATGCCGACGAGCTCGGCAAGCTGGGCGATCAGACGCGGAGGCAGGTTATCGATGCAAAAATAGCCCATGTCCTCGAACACGTGCATGGCCTGCGTGCGGCCCGATCCGGACATTCCGGTGATGATGACGATATCGGGGATGCGCTCCGAGCGCTCCGCCGCATCCATGGCATCTCCCTTTTGCATGTGCTGCCTCCCGAAAACAAGCGCGGGACCCAGCAACCCGGATCCCGCGCGGTCAATTGCCTTTATTGAGTATACCGCCCCGAGCGGATACGAGGCCTGTCTTACGCCTCAAGCGCAGCCTTGAACCAACTTGTAATACTCGTGGGGTGCGTGATGGCGGTGCCGACGACAACGGCCCAGGCGCCAGCATCGATCGCGGCGCGAGCCTCCTCGGGCGTATGCACGCGACCCTCGCAAATGATGGGAAGGCCGGGGAATTCCTCGGTCGCCTGACGCAGGAGCGGCAGGTCGGGGCCATCGGCCATGGTGCAGTCGATGGCGGCGACACCGTGAGAGAGCGTGGTAGATACCAGGTCGAAGCCCATATCAACCGCACGGCGAATGTCCTCGATGGTGGCACAATCCGCCATCAGGAGCACACCCTCCTCGTGCAGCGGACGGAAGGTATCCTCGACCGTCTTGCCATCGGGGCGCGGACGATCGGTGGCGTCGATCGCCACGATATCGGCACCAGCAGCAACGCAGGCGCGGGCGTGACGCAGCGTCGGCGTGATGTAAACGCCCTCGTGTCCATCCTTCCATAGGCCAATAACAGGAACCTCACAGCGACCCTTAATGGCGGCAATGTCGGCAAGGCCCTGGCAGCGAATGGCGGCGGCGCCGCCGAGTTCGCAAGCGCGAGACATTTGAGCCATGGTCTCG
Organism: uncultured Ruminococcus sp.; assembly: GCA_963604655.1. Taxonomy (GTDB): domain Bacteria; phylum Actinomycetota; class Coriobacteriia; order Coriobacteriales; family Coriobacteriaceae; genus Collinsella. Next base: position 27,342 of record CAVCRP010000020.1, on the reverse strand, counting down.
GGCGTACGAAGCGGCTCGCCCATATACGCCTGAACGCTCACGACGAGCTTACCCTTCAGGGATTGAATCAAAGGATCGACGGTCATAAGGCTGCAACCTTTCTCAGAACAGCCTCCCGAGGCGTGTTGTCTCGGGAGGCTCCTACAGCAGATACGTTTACTTTAACGAAGCGAGAAGATGCTCGGCGGCACCGATGAGCGGAGCATCGCCCTCCAGAGACCCGATGAGAATCGGCGTGTCCTGGAGCGGATCGAGCGCCTGGCTGGCATAGCCCTCGTGCACCGAATCCTTCCACGTCTGCGAACGCCAATCGGGACCCTGATGAATTACGCCGCCCGAAAGCACGATGACCTCTGGATCCAGAATATTGGCAAGCGAGCCCAAGCTGGCGCCCAGCGCAAAGCCGGCGTCATGGATGACCTCGGTCGCCTTAGCGTCGCCAGCACGACACAGGTCGTTCACGTCGCGACCGACCGAAGGACGGCTGGGGTCAACTCGACCGAAGCGTTCGTCGTACATACGGCCAATCGAGGTGCCCGAAGCAACAGACTCAAGATGGCCGGAACGCCCGCAGGCGCAGGGAATGCCGGCGGCAGCCGAGCACTCGATGTGGCCCATATGGCCAGCAGCACCATGGAAGCCCTGCATCACGCGGCCGTTCTCGACATATGCGCCACCGATGCCCGTACCGATTCCCAGGCACAAGACGGAGAACTTGCCCTTGCCGACGCCCCAGTGGGCCTCGCCCAGAGCATGAGCCTGCACGTCGCCCACAACGGCAACGGGAAGACCAAGGTCCTCGCGCAGACGCGGCCCCAACTGAACGCCGGACCAGCCGGGCATGATCTCATTGGCATAAGCAATGGCGCCCGTCTTGGGATCGACGACGCCTGCGGCACCGATACCGACACCGAGAACCTCGACATCGGGATTCGCCTCAAGAGCGGCCTTGATAGACGCCTCGATACGCTGGAAGACGGCCTCGCCGCCCTCCTGGGCCTCGGTAGGAACCTCGGCCTCAAAAACGGGATGGGGCACACTACCGTCAGCCGGGTACTCCATGATGGCAGTCGCAATTTTAGTTCCGCCGATATCGACAGAGCAGACGTACTTGTTCTCCATGTCGCTCTCCTTCGGAGATAAAAACAACTACAGGAAATGCGCCGTCAGGCTAGCCGTCACAGCGCAGTAAAGGTTTTCCAGGTGTCCGAGATCGCCGAGAAACCGTGTGGCCATTGACCTAATGGGTCATGGCCACACGGTTGAACGGCGAGGTCGGGTGCCTGGGAAGCTTTACAGGAGACCGTTGTCCTGAAGGACCTTCCTAATCGCCTCGACGTTCTCGCCGGTCATGGCCTTCACCGGGCGCGGCATGGTCGGGCTGTCGAAGATGCCCATGAGGTTCATAGCGGTCTTGAAGGCGCCGACGCCACCGGCATAGCCCTGGACGCCCGAGGTGACGTCCCAGATGTGCGAAATCTCATTGAGGCGATCCTGCTCGGCCTTGACGGTAGCCCAGTCGCCGGCCTGAGCGGCCTTCCACTGGCGCACGTAGCCCTCGGGCTCAACGTTGGCAAGGCCCGGGACAGAACCGTCGGCGCCACCGAGGTAAGCGCCGTCGACAACAACCTCGTGACCGGTGAGGATGCTCATCGGATGGCCGTTCTTCTCGTTCTCCTGAACGAGATAGCGGAACGAGATGTCATCACCCGAGGAATCCTTGACGCCAGCAAGGACGCCCTCGGCGCCGAGCTTGGCAAGGAGCTTCCAGGGGAGCTTGGTGTGAACGCAGACGGGAATGTCATAGGCAAAGATGGGCAGGTCGAGCTCCTCGTGCAGGATGCGGAAGTGCTCCTCGACCTCGGTCATGCCCTGCAGGGCATAGAACGGGCAGGTGGCGACGAGCGCATCGGCGCCCAGCTCCTGAGCGACCTTACCGTGCTCGATCATGCGCTCGGTCTCGGTATCGATGATGCCGACCAGGACGGGCACGCGGTGGTCGACGATACGAACGGCCTCGGCGATGATCTGGCGACGACGCTCATCGGTGGAGAAAACGACCTCGCCCGAAGAGCCCAGGAAGAACAGGCCATCGACGCCGGCATCGATCATGCGGTTGATGCTGCGCTCAAAGGAGGCAACGTCGAGCTGGTGGTCTTCGGTATCGGGAACAACGACGGGAGGGATAACGCCGGTGAATTTCTGAGTTGCCACAAGAATCTCCTTAGTTGTCTGGCGGGCGGCCCTATGCCACCCACTCTTGTTGGCAGTGTCCAGGCCGTCTAGGCCAAAGAACACGGGTAGAACGTTTGGTTAAAAAAGTCGATGACTTCGTTTTCGAACGCGTTGATGCGCTCATGAGCGTATTTGGCATAGATGATATGCTTCCGGTCACACTCAAGACCGTTGAATACGGCAAACTGACCCTTGGGATCGCTCACGGTATCCATAAGCGATGTGCCCATGAGCACCGATCCACGCACCCGAGACGACAACGCCTCGAGGCCACCGGGAATTGGATTGGCAACCGCCGTGCAGGCGAGGCCCCGCTCGTCCAGAGCAGAAACCGCCAGCGCGACTCCGCCGCCAAGGCCCTCGCCCCATGCAAAGATGCGGTCGGGGTCCACGCCATCAAGATTGCGCGCCACCTTCGCCATCGCGCAACCCCAACGGACGCGCTTGACAAACGCAGGAGAGGCAATCCCCTGCTGCAGCTCGCTGGATCCAATCGCCTCATCGTCCAGCGCAAGCACGGCATATCCCATGGCCGCAAACCTCGTCATGTGATGCCATCCCCGCACGGGTCGGTCGATGTCGTGAAACATCAGACATAGCGGCACAAGCTCGGATGCTCGGGCGCGACCGGCAGGCTCGATCAAACGCGCGTGGACCACATCGCCACCAAGCTCAAAGGAAACCTCGGAGTAGCGGGCATACGGATTGGCGAAATCGATCGCCGTAATACTCGGCCCGCAAACCTCAAGGTCCGAAGCGGCTATCTCTAATTCGGAAACATCCGCAGAAGCATCACCGCGCCAATCCCGGAAATCAGCGAGCCTTGACGAGACCGTTCCGGGAATCCCCACAAGGTCGGAGACAATCAGCTCATTGACATTGCTCTCGCACTTAGACATGGGCCTCCCCTCCCTTGCAGAAAAACGGAATGATCAGATCGTCAAAATCCTGAATCTCCTCGTGGCCAAAGCCTTCAAAGAACTCATGACGCTTTTCACAGGTCAGGTTGTTATAGACCGCAAACTGCGTCGCTGGCGGACAGACGGTATCGGCTGTGCCGGTGCCAAACAGCACGGGGCATTTGACCATAGGGGCAAAGTTCTTGGAATCGAAGTACGCCAGCTTGGCATAGGCTTCGTCGATACGAGTCGAGTCCTCGTCAAACCAGCGAGACCAATAGCGCAGGCCCTCGTAGGCAATGTCGTCGGCATCCAAATCCCAGACCAGGCGGAAATCCGACAGGAAGGGATAGAGGATGGCGGCGCGATTGATAAGCTCGCTGTTAAGTGCACAGGTCGCAATGCCCAAACCGCCGCCCTGCGACGCGCCGTTCACAAACACACGGGCAAGATCGATGCCCTCGAGCTCGCGAACGATGCGGCACAGGATGCGAATATCTTGGTGCAAGCGGACATAGTAGAGGTTGGCCGGATCGCCGTCGATACCGGCGACGATATGGCCCGCGACCGTTGTGCCCTCAAATCCACCAATGTCCTCGGAGGGACCTCCTTGGCCGGGGCAGTCGAGGGCGATGAGTGCCATGCCCATGCCCGCAAACGACGCCTGCTCAAACCAGCTGCGGCTTGCACCCGGATACCCATGGAACTGAAGTACCAATGGCACGGGCTCGTCCGAGACGGGTTTAAGGTACTTGGCATGCAGGCGAGCGCCACACATGCCGGTATACCAGAGGTCGAAAAGCTGGCAGGTCACGGCATCGGTGACCGATGCCGTCTCGATCGCATAGTCAAGCCCGACGGCGTCGGCCTCGGCCATGCGGTCCTTCCAAAAGAGATCGAAATCTGATGGACGGGGCATGGCGCCCCGATACCCACCAAATTGCTGTTGTAGCTCCTGAGCACTTGGCATGGCTCGTGAACCCAACCTTTCGAAATCGCAACGGAGGTGCGCCCGGCAAGGGAACCGGGCGCACGGGAGGGAAGGCGAGGCTACTCGCCGAGCTTGGGATGCAGCAGCGACGGCGCAGCACCGAGCAGCATCTTGGTGTAGGGGTCCTGAGGGTGCTGGAAGACCTGCTTGGCCTCGCCCTGCTCGACGATCTTGCCGCCATTCATAACGATGATGTCGTCAGAGATATAGCGGACCGTCTGGATGTCATGGCTGATGAACACCATGGCCAGGCCGAGCTCCTTCTTAAGGTCGGTCAGCAGGTTCAGAATCTGCGCGCGGACCGAAACGTCCAGAGCCGAGGTGGGCTCGTCGGCGATGATGGCATCGGGGTTCAACGACAGGGCACGGGCAATTGCGACGCGCTGGCGCTGGCCGCCCGAAAGCTGACCGGGAAGAACCTCGGCGGCAGAGCTGGGCAGACCGGTGAGCTCCAGGAGCTCCTTGACGCGCTTCTCCTGCTCGGCCTCGGTACCCAGGTTGTGGACGCGCATGGGGTCGAGCAGCTGCTCGCGAACGACCATGCGGGGATTGAGCGCCGTAGCCGGATTCTGGAACACGACCGAGATGACACGGCCCATGTGACGACGGTCCTCGGCGGTACGCTTAGTAACGTCCTTGCCCTTAAAGTAGACCTTGCCGCTCGTTGGGGCCTGCAGGCCGCACATGACGTTGGCGGTGGTGGACTTTCCGCAACCGGACTCGCCGACGATGCCGATCGTCTGACCGGGCATGAGCTTAATCGTTACACCCTGGACGGCGTGAACCAGGTTGGGGTGCAGAATCGAGCCGGTACGGGTCCTAAAGGTGACGTGGACGTCATCAAGGAAGATGATCGGCTCGACGCCGTTGACTGCGGTCTCGCTCATCTACATCACCTCCGCGTGAGGGGTCAAACCATTTGCCTTGAGCACCTCGTCGGGGAGCTCGGAATAGAAGTGCTCGGTGCCGGGCACGCGCTTGAAGACCGGACGGGTGTCCAGGCCAATGCGCGGATGGCTCGAGCGGGGCGCGAAGCGATCGCCCTTGGGGAAATCGCGCGGGCTCGGAACGGCGCCGGGTACCTGGTGCAGACGGCCCGAACCGCTCTCGATGGACAGAACGGAGCCCAGAAGACCGCGGGTGTACTCGTGGATCGGGTTAGTGAGCAGCTCCTTGGTGGGCGCCTGCTCGATAACCTGACCGGCGTACATAACCGTGATGTTATGGGCGACCTCGGCGACCAGCGCCAGGTCATGCGAGACGAAGATCATGGCAAAGCCGAGCTTGGCCTGAAGGTCGTTGAGCAGCTTGATGACCTGCTTCTGGACGGTAACGTCCAGAGCGGTCGTGGGCTCGTCGCAGATGACCAGCTTGGGGTCGCGGGTAAGGGCCATAGCGATCAGGACACGCTGACGCTGGCCACCGGAAAGCTCATGCGGGTAGCTCTCGAGCGTACGCTTGGGGTCGAGGCCCACGAGCTCCAGGAGTTCCTCGGCGCTGCGGGTGCCGCCGCGCTTGGTGAGCTGCTTCATCTGGGCAGAGATGAGCATGGAGGGGTTGAGCGAGGACAGGGCGTCCTGATAGACCATAGCGATATCGGTACCGCGCAGGCCGAACCACTCCTTCTTGCTCATCTTGAGCAGGTCGCGGCCCTCCCAGAGGACCTGGCCGGAAAGGTGCTCGTCATCGTCGGTCAGGCCCATGATGGCCAGCGTGGTGATGGACTTACCGCAACCGGACTCGCCCACCAGGCCCATGGTCTGACCAGGACGGACGTCAAAGTTGACATGGTCGACGACGTTGATATCGCCGTGATGCTCAAACTGAATGCAGAAGTCACGGACCGAGAGAATCGGTTCGACAGACTCGTCGGGCACATGGCGATCGTCACGCTTGAGCTCGACATCGCGCAGGGCGCCAAGGCGAGCGGAGAGGGACTGGGCCTGCTCCTTGTAGGCGCGAACGGGGTCGGAGACCAGCAGGTCGGCCTCGCGACGCTTGGAGGAATCGGTCGGATCCAGGGCGGCGGAGGGGGCAGCGGCCATGGCGTCGGTAATGCCCTCGGAGAGGATGTTGAGCGCCAGGCAGGTGATCATGATGGCCAGGCCCGGGAACAGCGCCTGCCACCAACGGCCGGCGAGCACGCCGCCGCGGGCGTCGGCGAGGATGTTGCCCCAGGTAGCGGTGGGCTCCTGGATACCAGCGCCGATGAAGGTCAGCGAGGCCTCGAAGATGATGGCGTCGGCGACTAGGGTAACGGTGAAGACCATGATCGGGGCGATGCAGTTACGCAGAACATGCTTGATCAAAATCCACGGAGCCTTGGCGCCGGAAACGATGACCGCGCGGACATAGTCCTCGCCGTACTCGGACACGATGTTGGCGCGCACGATACGGGCAATCTGCGGAGTGTACATAAAGCCGATGGCGAAGATGATCGACGGCACGGAGTTGCCCAGGATGGAGACGAAGACGGCCGCGAGGGCGATGCCCGGGATGGACATGATGATGTCCAGGATACGCATGATCGTCTCGGAAACGGCCTTGCGCGAAACCGCCGCAAGGGCGCCCACGACCGAGCCGCAGACCAGAGCCATGGCAGTGGCGCCAAAGCCGATAATCAGCGAGTAACGACCACCGTAGAGCATGCGCGACAGAATGTCGCGACCCTTATCGTCGGTACCGAAGATAAATCCGTTGCCGGGAGCCTGGCGAGCCGTAAAAATCTCGACCGGGCTATAGGGGGCAAGAAGGGGCGCCAGAATCGCAGTCAGGGCGACCAGCACCAACACGACGGCGGCAATCTTAGAAGACAGCGTCATCTTCTTCCAGCCACCGAGCTTGAGCCCCTTGGAGGCAGCCTTCTCGAGCTGCTCGGTTTGCTTCTCTCGAATCTTTACCATAATCTACACCGTCCTGATGCGCGGGTTGATGAGCAGGTAGAGCATGTCAACCACGATGTTGATGATGATGAAGGCAAGAGCAACGACGATAACGACGCCCTGAACCAGGTTCGCCTCGTTGCCCTGAACGCCCTGCAGAATCGCGGTGCCCATGCCGGGGAGGTTGAAGATAACCTCGATGACGACGGCGCCGCCCATGAGGTAACCGATCTTAAGACCGAGGGTGGTGACCGGGGTGATCAGCGCATTGCGAAGAACGTTGATGCCGACGACGACCTTCTCGGGAACGCCGGCGCCGCGAGCCATACGGACATAATCCTTATCGAGCTCCTCGACCATGGCGGTACGCACGATACGAGTCATCTGGCCCGTCAGCGGAAATGCCAGGGCGATAGCGGGCATGATCATACGTCCCAGATAGCCAGCCGGATTCGTGGTGAAGTGAGGCAGAGCACCCGATGCCGGAAGCACCTTAAGGTAGGAAGAGAACAGCAGGATCAACAGAACGGCAAGCCAGAACGACGGGGTTGCCAAGCCGGCGATGGAAAAGACGCGGATCACTTGGTCCGGCCATTTGTCGCGATACAGTGCCGCGATGACGCCGAGTAAAAACGAAACGACCGCACCGATGGCAAGGCCGATGAAGGTCAGCTGCATCGTGACGGGCAGGGCCGTGGAGATGCGCTTGGCAACGGAGTTGCGAGCAGCACCATAGGTGCCCATGTCGCCATGGATCAAATCGCCCATATAGCGCACGTAGCGCACAGGCCAGGGGTCGTCCAGACCATACTTCTCATGGTACTCGGCAACCGCCTCGGGCGAGGCACCGTCACCCAACGCCGTGTAGGCGGGGTCGGTCTTGGAGAACGACATAAGGAAGAACACCAGGACGGTGACGCCCAATGCCATGATCGGCAGCGCCACAAGACGCCTTCCAATCAAACGTAGCAAGTTGTTCACGTTCTCTCCCCTTTCTTTTGTCGGTAGGACCAACTGGTATATGAGTACGGATACTCATTACAAGACCCGAGCGACATCGTTGCCGCCCGGGTCTTTGTTTCAACTATGAGGATACGGTCCCAACGACCGACATCCTGCATACAGACTCAAGCGAGTCTTACGCCTTGACGGTCGCAACGCCCCTGAAGGACATGCTCGTCGTACCGATGCCCTTGAAGCCATCGAGGGCCTCGCCGTTGGGCGCAGTGGACGGATCGTCCCAGGAAGCGGAGACGGTCTTGACGTGGACAACGGGGTACAGAACGGCATTGTCGGCAATGATGTCGAAGCACTCGTTCCACTTCTTCTGCTGCTCGTCGCCCTCGGCGGCAAGAGCCTCGTCCATGAGACCGTGGAGCTTCTGCCACTCAGCGGACTCCTTCCACGGGCAACGGGTCTGCATCCAGACGTTGTCGCCGTACCACCAGTTGAGCAGCAGGTCGGGGTCGGCGCCGAAGCAGGAAGGATCGCCAGGGGCAAGGAGGATATCGTAGGCCTCGCCGCCGTCGATGGCAGCGTAGGTGGCCGGCGAGGTATCGGTCTGGATGGTGACATCGAAGCCGAGAGCGTCGAGGTCATTCTTGACCTGGGCGGCCATGCCCTTAATCTGCTCGTTGTCGGTGGTGCGCAGGGTGATGGCACCCGGGGTGATGCCGGACTCCTCGATGAGCTTCTTAGCCTTCTTGGCGTCGGTCTTGTACACCGTGGAAGCCTCATGATAGTTGGTGAAGCTCTTGGGCAGGTAGCAGCTGGCAGCGGTGGCAAGGCCGGCGAAGGTGTTGCTGACCATCTTCTCGGTGTCGAGCGCATACATGACAGCCTGACGGACCTTGACGTTGTTCCAAGGCTCCTTGGCGACGTTGAACATGATGAAGCGGGTGCCGAAACCCTGAACGTTATCGATCTTGCAGCCGGCGCTCTCGAGCTGGTCGACGGCGTCAGCGGTAACGAGCTCCATAACGAGCGTGGAGCCCTCCTGCTGAGCGGTAACGCGAGCGGTGGGGTCGGTCAGGATGCTGTACTGGATCTTCTTATCCTCGGCAGCATACTCACCGTTGTACTCGGGGTTGGGAACCAGGGTGATCTCGGTATCGGAGATAGAGTCGTACATCCAGGGGCCGGAGCCGATCGGCTGCTTGGCGCGATCCTCCTCGGTCTGGGTGGCCGGGGTAACGCGGACGATGGCCAGACGATCCTTGAGCAGGGAGAAGTTGGGGACCTTGGTCTTGACCGTCACGGTGCTGGCGTCCTTGGCCTCGATGGACTCGAAGGGCTGGAAGAACGGAGCATAGGTAGCGGAAGCGGCGCAAGCGGTGTAGGAGGCAACGACATCGTCAGCGGTGACCTCGGTGCCATCGGAGAACTTGGCGCCCTTGCGGATGGTGACCTCGAAAGTGGTGTCGTCCACAGACTTGGGATCGTCGGTGGCGAGCTCTTTGAAGGTGCTGTAGTCGTGGTAATCGATGCCGTAGAGGCCCTCGACGACGTGCCAGTTAGCACCCAGGCCCACAGCGGAGCCGGTGCTGGCGGGATCGAAGCTGGACGGAGCGTAAGCGGAACCAGCGGTGATCACGCCGCCGCCACGGTTGGCGGAATCGGTGGAACCGGAAGCGGAACCCTCGTCGCTAGAGCTGCCACCGCAGCCGGTGAGACCAAGCCCTGCGACAGCAGCGACGCTGCCGGTGAGGCCGAGGAACGAACGCCTGGACATACCCTTGTTGATGATGGCCATGTCTTCTCCTATCAATAGAGAATCTTACCCGGGAGCGCCTAGACGTGCCCCCGCGCAACTTGCGGACGATATATACCTTACCTACCGACGAACCCAACTGAGGTGCCGCGCTCGGCGACCGATACATACATACGCTTGAACGGTATTTGCTACCGTTCACCGAATTCATTGACAAACGATTCGCCAGACAGTATGTATCGACGAGGTGAGATATCAGTCTTAGTCAACCCGCAGGATAGCAGGGTTGTTCACCATAGCTAGTCAAACGTTTTAGCGTTAATTAAACCCGAAATCGGCTGGTAATCGCCGTGAAATAAATGATTGAAAATCACGCAATCATGTATATCAGTTGTTTAGAGGCGTGTTTAGTTTTCGGATTGCTTTGCCGCCGCCTCGGCGCGCTCGGCATTCCATGCAACGAGCGCCTCGTGAACCGCTTTGGCGACATCGGCAGGAATGCCTCGAACTTCCGCGATCTCTTGCTCGCTCGCCGCGCGCAAACGCTTCATCGAGCCAAAATGGCGCATAAGGGCACGTTTTCTGGTGGGTCCCACGCCTGGAACGTCATCGAGTACCGAAACCGTCATGGCTTTATCGCGCAATTCGCGATGGAACGTGATGGCAAAACGGTGCGATTCATCGCGCACCTGTTTAATTAGATAGAGCGACGCGGACCCGGTCGGCAGCACGACGGGAGTCTCGTCCCAAGGCACGAAAACCTCCTCATCGGCCTTTGCCAAGCCACAAACTGGTATATCGAGCCCAAGAGCCTCAAGTTGCTTGATCGCAGCGGTCAATTGCGGCTTACCGCCATCGACAACGAGCAAATCGGGGCGCGAGCCAAAGCGCTCGTCGGCCATGCGCTCGGGAGCATAACGTCGTCCCAAAACCTCGGACATCGACACGAAGTCGTTTGCCTCGTCCAATTCGGCCTGAATTTTAAAACGACGATACTGACTCTTGTCGGCGCGCCCGTTGGTAAACACCACCATCGAGGCGACCGTAAAGGTGCCATGCAGTGTAGAGATATCGAAGCACTCGATACGCAACGGCGGCGATGGCAGCGCCAACGCACTTTCGAGCTCCAGGAGCGCTTGATTGGTGCGGTCGTCAGCGTACCCCGTTCGCATCATGTAGCGCATGAGGGCATGGCGCGCATTTTTGGATGCCATATCGAGCAGACGGTGCTTTTCGCCACGCTGCGGCCTATGGAGATGGCAGGAACGCTCACGCTTGCCCGCAAGCCACTCCCCCAGCGCTTCCGCATCCTCAAGCTCGACGGAAAGGTTGACCTCAGCTGGAATATCAGCCGTCTCGTCGTAATAGCGCTTAAGAAAGCCCGACTGGAGCTCTTCCTCGTCAACATCAAGACCCTTGTCGAGAATGAACTCGCAGGTGCGAACAGTTCGGCCCTCGCGAACGACGAAGACGCAAGCGGCGGAGATGGTCTCCTCGCGATAGAAACCGATGACATCTATATCGACACTGGAGGGAAAAACGACTTGCTGACGATCGTCCAGACCCTTGATGACCTCCAAACGACGTTTGACGCGTGCCGCGCGCTCAAAGTCGAGCGCCTCAGCGGCATCCGTCATCTCGGAGGTCAGCTCATCGACGACATCCTTGCGATGGCCCGACAAAAAGCGCTCGACACGCTTGACGTTCTTGGCATAGTCTGCCGGGGAAATCACGCCGACACACGCACCCGGGCCGCGCCCGACATGGTAGTCAAAGCAGGGGCGCCCGTTTTGCGCGCAAATCATATTGACGATGTCTTCCTCGCCCTTGTGGGACTCGACGATACGGCGACAACGACGCCACTCCGCACAGGATGCGGAGCAGATGGGGATAACCTTGCGCAGCGTATCTATCGTCTCACGTGCCGCGCGGCTATCGGTATAAGGTCCAAAATAGCGCGTTCCCGGCTTATGACGCTCACGCGTGTATTTGATAGCGGGATACAGGTCGCCCTTTGTAATGGCGATAAAGGGGTAGCTCTTGTCATCCTTGAGGTCGACGTTAAAGTACGGATGGTACTGACCAATCAAATTGCGCTCGAGCACCAACGCCTCGTGCTCGGTCTCCACCACGATATAGTCAAAGCTCGCCACCAGCTGCATCATCAGCGGGATCTTCTGGCGCTCGTCCTGCAGCGTCACGTACTGACGCATACGGGCGCGCAGGTTTTTCGCCTTGCCCACGTAGATGACATCGCCCTTGGCGTCTTTCCAAAGGTAGCAGCCGGGCTGCGTGGGAACGCGCGAAACCTGCTCGGCAAGCGTTGGAATGTTGTCGTGACCGGCCACGCGCACCTACTTGCGACGAATCAGCGCCGAGACCTCGGGCATCTTAAGGACGACGGCAAGGCCAAAGGTAACAGCAAGCGAGACGACACCCGCAACGCAAACGTAGCCAAGAGTAATCAGAATCGAGCCGCCAAGTGCCCCGACAAAGTGCTCAAGCGCCCACATGACGGCGGCACCCGCGGCAGCGCCCAGGCCGCCAAGCAAGAGGCCAAAGAAGCCGCCATGCAAAATAGATTTGACCTGAAGACCATGCAGACGACGACGCAGCCACCACAGCGAGCAACCGACCAAGATCACGTAGTCGACGACATACGAAAGCGCGATTGCCGGCATACCGAAGCCCAGCACAACGCCAAACAGCAGAACCGAGCCGGCCTGGCCGATGGCGGAATACAGGCAATAGCGGCTATAGGGCTTCATGTCGAGCAAGGCAGAGAAGCTCTTCTGCATCAGCACGACCACGCCGTAGAGCGGCAGCGAGAACGCCAGGTAGACAAGGAACTCGGACACCAGCGCCACGCCGGACTCATCGAACTTGCCAGCGCAGTAGATCATGTTGAGCGGACGCGCGAAGACAATCAGGTACAGCGCGAACGGAACCAGGAAGAACAGCATCTGGGCGACGCCACGCGAAATGCCCGTGCGAACGCTGTCGTAATCCTTCTCCTGTGCGTCGTGAGAGAGCTCGGTATAGAGCGCCGTCGAAAGCGAGGCGGCAATCAGCGCGTAGGGCAGCGTGTACCACAGGCGCGCATAGGCGATGACGGAAGGACCGGTCTCGGGCTGGACCACCAGCGCGGCAGCGTTCGTGATAGAAGTCGAGACAAACATGCACACCGTAGCGAGCAGCGTCGGGATACCGAGCGCAATCGTCTGGCGCAGTGCGGGGTCCTTAAAGTCGATATGGATATGGGGATGCACGCCGTGCTTGCCAAGCGCGGGGATCTGACAAGCCATCTGAACAAAGACACCGAGGGTCGTACCGGCCGCAATCAAGATGATGCCGGCACGTTCGCCAAACTGTGCGGACACGGGCGCAAAGCCCATAAAGCTCGCAATGACGATCACATTGTTGAGGACCGGGGCAAACGTCGACCAGAAGTAGTCGCGGTGTGCGTTGAGAACGCCCGAGAACACCGAGCCCAAACCATAAAACAGAATCTGGATGGCGAAGAAACGGAACATGAACGCAGCGGTATCCATGCTGCCGCCGTCACCCGAAAGGAACGATTGCGTCCAAATAAAGCCCGGAGCGAACACGGTCCCCAGCAACGAAATGCCACCCAGCACCAATAGCAGAATACCGAGCAGGTTGCCCACGTACTCGTTCGAGGCCTCGCGACCCTGCTCACGCCTCACGCCCATGTACACGGGCAAAAACGCCGTCACGAGCATGCCGCCCATCACGAGTTCGTAGAGCATATTGGGCAGGTTGTTGGCGACCTGATAGGAGGACGAGAGCAGCGACATGCCGATAGCGGCCGCCATTGCCCATGTGCGGATAAAGCCGGTGACGCGAGACACGATGGTCAGGATGGTCATAAGCCCGGCGGAACGACCAACCGTGGAGTAGTCCGACGAGCCCATATCATCAGTGCCATCTCGCGACGAAGAAGCTTCGGATGAGGGTGTCTGAGGCGCAGATTCTTTTGCAAAATGAGCTCCGCACTTCAATTCTTCCTGCGGCATCGCTCAGTCCTCTCTCGTAATTGGGGCGACCGTCGCCCCGCAAAATGCAATTAAATCATCGGGTGCAAGCTCAAGCTGATAACCACGCTTGCCTCCCGAAATAAAAATGGTATCCCAAAGGACACATGTCTCATCAATTAGCGTCCGGTAGCGTTTTTTCATACCGACCGGACTGCAGCCGCCGCGAACGTAGCCAGTCGCCGCAAGCAAATCCTTCACATGCATCATGGCCAAGGACTTCTCCCCCGCGGCACGCGCGGCGGACTTTAGATCGAGCTCGTCGGCAACAGGGATGCAGCACACGACGTGGTCGTTGGACGGCGTCACGCAGACCAAGGTCTTAAATCCTTGTCCGGGCTCCTCGCCAAGCTGCTCCGAAATCGCGACCCCCAGGCCCGCCGACTCATCACCATCGTCTTCGTACGTATGTAGAACATAGGAAATGCCGGCGCTTTCCAGCTCGCGCATCGCATTGGTTTTTGGCGTCTTTACAGCCTTTGCCATGGCATATCCTTTCCCTCGCATTCGGACGCAAGGATTAAGTATATGTCCAATTCGGCTGCATACGTCACTTCGACACAGCAAGCGCCATCGAATCACAAGGAGTCGATGGCGCCCATAAACTGAATCGCCTATTTATTGAGCATCAAGTTGAGCCTGACGCTCCCGGTCACGCCTGAGCAACGGCGCCAAAAACTTGCCCGTATAACTCTGCGGACAGTCCGCAACCTGCTCCGGTGTGCCCGAAACCACGACGGTTCCGCCGCCGTTACCGCCCTCGGGGCCCATATCGATCAGGCGGTCGGCAACCTTGATGACATCAAGGTTGTGTTCAATCACCAGCACCGTGTTGCCCGCATCGACCAAGCGCTGCAGCACATCGAGCAGCTGGCGGACGTCCTCAAAATGAAGGCCGGTCGTCGGCTCATCCAAAATATAGAACGTCTTGCCCGTCTGGCGTCGATGAAGCTCCTTGGCGAGCTTCACACGCTGCGCCTCGCCGCCCGAGAGCGTCGTAGCGGGCTGGCCCAGGCTCACGTAGCCCAAGCCTACATCGTACAGCGTCTGGAGCTTGCGCTTAATCTGCGGGATATTCCCAAAGAAGGCCAGTGCCTCGGTGACGCTCATGTCGAGCACGTCCGAGATGGTCTTACCACGGTAGGTGACCTCAAGCGTCTCGCGGTTATAGCGTTTGCCGCCGCAGACCTCACAGGGGACATAGATATCGGGAAGGAAGTGCATCTCGATCTTAATTTGTCCGTCGCCCTTGCATGCTTCGCAGCGACCGCCGCTCACGTTAAAGGAGAAACGTCCCGGCGAGTAGCCGCGCGCCTTCGACTCCGGCGTACTCGCAAACAGCGCGCGAAGATCATCCCACAGGCCAATGTACGTAGCAGGGTTGGAACGCGGCGTGCGGCCAATCGGCGACTGGTCGATATCGATAACCTTATCGATACACTCGATGCCCTCGATTTTCTTATACGGACCCACAGGGCGCGTCGAACGGTGAATGGCATTCGTAAGGGCAGGTGCGATAGTGTCGGTAACCAGGGAGCTCTTACCCGATCCCGACACGCCGGTAACGACCGTAAGCGTACCAAACTCGATCTTGGCGGTAACGTTTTTGAGGTTGTTGGCGCGGGCGCCCGTGATCTTAAGGCAGCCGCGACCGGGCTTGCGGCGTTCATCGGGAACCCGGATCATTCGTTTGCCGGTCAGATAAGCGCCCGTCATCGACTCGGGACACGTCATGATATCGGCAGGCGTTCCCGCCGCGACTACGTGTCCGCCGTTCACGCCCGCGCCGGGGCCCATGTCGATCACATAGTCGGCAGCACGAATCGTATCCTCATCATGCTCGACGACGATGACGGTATTGCCGATATCGCGTAGGCGCTCAAGCGTCTTGATCAGGCGCTCGTTATCGCGCTGATGGAGGCCAATCGATGGCTCGTCCAAAATGTACAGGACACCCATGAGGCCGGCGCCGATCTGCGTTGCCAGGCGAATGCGCTGGGCCTCGCCTCCGGAAAGCGTCGCCGAGGCACGATCGAGGGTCAGATAATCGAGTCCGACATCGACCAGAAAACGCAAGCGCTCCAGGATTTCCTTGACGATGCGCCCGCCGATAAACTGTTGGCGCTCGGTAAGCTCCAAGCCCTCAAAAAACTCGAGCGACTCGCGGCACGATAGGCAGCAGACCTCGTAAATGGACTTGCCGCCCACGGTGACGGCGAGCATCTCGGGGCGCAAACGAGCGCCGTGGCAGCTCGAGCACGGCTCCTCGCGGATGTACTTCTCCAAGCGCGCCTTGGTGTTCTCATTAGTCGTCTCGGTATAGCGCTCGTACAGGATATTGCGCACGCCCGAGAACTTGGTGTCCCACTGGCTGCGGCGCCCATCGAGCTTTTGATAGTCGACCGAAATCTTCTGGTCGCCCATGCCGTCTAAAAACGCGCGACGCACCCGCGGAGGCAGATCCTCCCACGGCGTATCGACGCTCACCTTAAAGTGTTTGCAGACCGCAGCGAAAATCTGCGGATAGTAGTTAGAGTTGCCAAACAGGCTGCCAAAGACCCCGTCGGCGATCGACTTCGAGGGGTCTTCGATTAGGGCCTCGGCATCGACCGTCTTCTTAAAGCCCAGGCCATCGCACTCGGGGCACGCGCCATAGGGCGCGTTGAACGAGAAATCACGCGGCTGCAAGTCATCGATGGAGTGCCCATGCTCCGGGCACGCTAACGCCAGCGAATACTCCAGCAACTCGCCTTCGGTCCCCTCGGGAGCGTCGCGGTCGGGCAGCAAGTATACGTTCACATTGCCGTGCGCCAGCGCGGTCGCCTGCTCAACAGACTCGGCGATACGGCCCAGAGAGTTCTCACGGATCACGATGCGGTCGACCACGACCTCGATATCGTGCTTGAACTTCTTGTCCAGATCGATCGGATCGTCGAGCGAGCGCACTTCACCGTCGACACGCACGCGGCTAAAGCCCTCGGCGCGAAGATCCTCAAACAGTTTGGTGTACTCGCCTTTTCGCCCGCGCACCACCGGTGCCAGCACAAACGCGCGGCGGCCCTCCCCCGCCGTCAAGACCTTGTCGGCAACCTGGTCGGTCGTCTGGCGCTCAATGACACGGCCGCATTCGGGACAGTGCGGGGTGCCCACACGGGCGAACAGCAGGCGCAGATAGTCATAAATCTCGGTTACGGTGCCAACCGTCGAGCGAGGGTTTTTAGACGTCGTCTTTTGATCAATTGAGACAGCCGGCGAAAGGCCGTCGATTGAATCCAAGTCGGGTTTGTCCATCTGGCCCAAGAACTGGCGCGCATAACTCGAAAGGCTCTCGACGTATCGACGCTGGCCCTCGGCATAGATAGTGTCGAATGCCAGCGAACTCTTGCCCGAGCCAGAAAGACCGGTAATGACCACGAGTTGGTCACGCGGAATGGAAACATCGATATCACGGAGGTTGTGCTCACGAGCGCCGCGAATAACGATAGAAGAATCAGACATGGAAGCTCCTTGCCTCCTATTGCATCGAATCATACTGCCGATGAGTTTAGCGCACTCGACGCGCACAGATGTTCGTAATACAAGATTCGCAGACCTTTAGCTTTGCGTATCGGGCGCTTTGTTTCTCGAAATGCCGTGGAAAGGTTACAGTAATCTAATACTGAACTTAATTTGCTGTACCAGAGGAACGTCCATGACCGAAGATATCCCCCCTGAAATCACTTCGAGCGACATGGCCAATCTGCCCATATTCATCGCCGTCCTTATCGTGGCCGCCGTCGTCGTGCGCGTGTATTTTTCAATCAAACGCAACGAAAAGCCACCCATTGCCCGCGTCTTTTGGTGCGCGACGCTCCTCATCCCGCTCGGCGTGGTAGCTGCATGGGTTACGAATCAATTGCTCGTAAATGAGGGCAGCTCCCTATGGGTCCTTTCTTATTCGGCGCTCGGTGCTGCCGCCGTCATGCTTCTTGTCGAGCCCTTGGTTTCGGGACTTATCGACCAAACCGACCTTGCGACGGGAACGGTTGCCTGTATTTGCCGTGACATCCTTGTCATCGCCGCTGTTTCAGCGCTCTCGTTCGTTTCACTCGAAATTGCCTGCAACGAAACGTTCTATCGCATTCCCGCCAACTCATTCGGGTTTTCCGTCGGGCTGCTCGCGACGGTTCTGCTCTCCCTTTATTTGCTGGGACAGCGTCATGGAGGCGTCATGGCTCTCGTGCCCGTCGTCTGCTGCATCCTTGGCATTGCCGAGCACTTCGTCATAACGTTTAAAGGCGAAGCCATCCTGCCAAGCGATATCTTGGCCCTTGGCACCGCAATGGAAGTGAGCGAGGGATACGAGTTTACCTTTACCGCCGGAATCGTAACCTCTCTCGCCCTGCTGGAGATTTCCCTGGGGCTTCTTTCGCTCATCCGACCGCGAAAGCTCCGTACGCCCACCCATGTCTTCCCCGCTATCGCCGCTAACCTCTGTGCTTTTCTGCTAGTGACCGTTGTGGGGCTCTCAGGCTTTTCCAACATCGACTTGGAGCAGGCGCTGGATTTTGGATTTGACCGTTGGCAGCCCATCACCACGTATGCGTCTCAGGGTTTTATCACTTCGTTCACCGAAATGGTCAACGAGTTGCCCATTGAGAAGCCCGAAGACTATACGCCCGATGAGGCGCAGAGCATCGAGCAGGAGCTCGCCGCCGCCTACGACAGCACATATGGCTCGAGCGAGCAGCGCGCGGCGGCCGTTGCCCAGTTCAATGAAATCAAGCCGACGATTGTTGCCGTCATGAATGAGAGTTTTAGCGACCTTTCGTGCTTTGAGCAGCTCCAGGCGGCCGGGTACACCGGCCCCGCATTCTACAACTCGCTTCCCGACACACTTGTTCGCGGCACCATGCTCGCTTCGGTCGCCGGTGGCGGAACGGCGAACTCCGAATTCGAATTTTTGACCGGAGCGACAACGGCCTTTGTCGGATTAGGCAAGATCCCCTATCAGCTGTATCAGATGAATGGCGTAAACAGCCTGGCAAAGGACCTTAAAGAGCTTGGGTATACCATTACCGCTATGCACCCGCAAAACCCCGTCAACTACCATCGAGATAAAATCTATCAGCAGCTGGGCTTTGGAGACTTTCTTTCAATCGGCGATTTCGAAGGTGCGCCCTATTACCATGCCGGCGTATGCGACTACGTCACCTACGACAAGATACTCGACCTGCTTAGAACCGACGAAGCGCCGCAGTTCATCTTTGACGTCACGATGCAAAATCACGGCGGCTACGACTATGGCACCGTTCCCGCCGAAGAGCTGACAAACTATTGGGTCGAGGGAGCCAGCGAAGGCGCCAACAGCGCGCTCAACACCTATCTCACCTGCATCAACGCATCCGACCGGGACCTCGAGTACTTTATCAACGAGCTCCGCAACATCGGCAGACCGGTTGTTCTTGTCTTTTTTGGCGACCATCAGCCGAGCGCCGCAACGACTCTCAACGACGAGCTGTACCCTCAGGAAGATACGGCAAGCCACGCTTTCCGTATCTATCAGTCGACATATCTCGTCTGGGCTAACTATGAGATCGCCGGCAATACCGAGCTCAACGTCTACGACACCGTCGGGGCAAACGAGATTGCAGCCATTACCCTTAATAAGATCGGCGCCCCGCTCACCAATTACCAAAAGGCCCTGCTTGCGACAAGGTCAGATGTGCCCACCATCAATGTCGCCGGCTATCTCGGTGCCGACGGGCTGCGCTACGACTTGGAATCGGAAGACAGCCCCTACGCCTCGACGATCGACAAGCTGCAGCGCATGCAATACCTCGAGTTCGCCAGCAAAGTTCAGTAAGCCCGCCCATTCGCTTGGGCCCATCGTATTGCAAGCACGCTCGGCCCAAACGCATCGCAAATGACTCCCGCTCGCAAACGAGGGTACAATGACGCTCGTGTCACATCGCGGGGCCCCGGCCCCAGCATATACAAAGGAGTCATACATGGGTTGCGAACACGCACAGGCCGCCGGCGGACAAACGTCGCCGTCGCAATTTGAGGAGAACACGCTGTCCGAGGTCAAGCGCGTCATCGCCGTGCTTTCCGGCAAGGGCGGTGTCGGCAAGTCATTTGTCACCGGTGCCATCGCCACCGAGCTTGCCCGTCACGGCCACAAGGTCGGCGTCCTCGATGCCGACATCACCGGTCCCTCTATCCCCAAGATGTTCGGTATGAGTGGACGCCACGTCCATGCCCTTGGCAACCTTATGCTGCCCGAAATCTCCGAGCACGGCGTCAAGGTCATGAGCTCCAACCTGCTGCTCCAAAACGAGACCGACCCCGTCCTTTGGCGCGGTCCGGTCATCGCAGGCGCCATTAGGCAGTTCTGGAGCGAGACCTCGTGGGGCCCCATCGACTACCTGCTGGTCGACATGCCTCCGGGAACAGGCGACGTCGCGCTCACCGTCTTCCAGTCGCTGCCCGTCGACGGCATCGTCATCGTCACGAGCCCGCAGGACCTGGTCTCGATGATCGTCGCCAAGGCAGTCAACATGGCCGAGAAGATGAACGTCCCCATTCTGGGCATTGTCGAGAACATGAGCTATATTGAGTGCCCCGGCTGCGGCAAGAAGATCGAGGTCTTTGGCAAGAGCAAGCTCCCCGAGGTCGCAGAGCGCTATAACCTCGACATCTTGGGTCAGCTTCCCATTAATCCGGCACTCGCCGAGGCCTGCGATAAGGGCGAGGTCGAAACCGCGCTGCCCGATGGCATGTTGCCCAAGGCAGTCTCTGCCGTCGAGGCTATTACCCCGCACGAGACCGACGAGGCCTAAGTGAACGCGAGCGCCTTCTATGACGTCCTGGTAATCGGCAGCGGGGCTTCAGGCCTCGCCGCCGCCATTACGGCCGCACGCGCTGGCAAAAGCGTCTGCATCGTTGAGCGCGATGTCGCCTGCGGCCTTAAGCTCCTTGCGACCGGTAACGGCCGCTGCAACCTCTCCAACGAATCGATTGATCCTCAGCGGTATAACCACCCCGCATTCGTCGAATCCGTCATGGCCCCCCAGCCCGAACAAGAGCTTATGGGTTTCTTCTCCTCGCTGGGTATCATGACAACCTCCGAGGAAGGCCGGCTGTACCCGCGCTCCCTTCGCGCCGAATCGGTGCGCGACGCGCTTCTCAACGTTTGCGACCGCCTAGGTATCACCTTAATCTGCGGAGCCTACGTTGCCTCGGCGCACAAAGCTTCCGAAGGCTGGGCACTCCAAATAGACCGTCCAGCGCGGGCGCTCAAGGCAAAAAAGCACGACGACCGAAAATCGGAGCTCCGCTCGCTTCGGAAAGCGCTCGCCGATGTCCCTCGCAAGAACGTGGCCCTGCAGGCACATGCCGTAATTATCGCCACGGGCGGCAACCCCACCGGTATCGCCGATACGTTTCGCCTCCCCCTCACTTCGCTGCGCCCCATCCTCTGCCCCGTATCGGCAACGGTCTTTGGCGATCGGGCGGCGCTCAAGACGTTGGATGGCCTGCGCGTCCGCGCCCGCTTGACGCTCGCCCGCAATCATAATGAGCTCTGGCACGAAGACGGTGAAGTGCTGTTTCGAACCTTCGGTATCTCGGGCGTCGCTGTCTTCAACCTCTCTCGTCGTATCCAGCACGGCGATACGATCCTGCTCGACGTTTTCCCCGACCTCTCCAAAGACGAGTTGCTCGATATGCTCAACCGGCGCGTTGAGCTGCTCGGCGGCTTTTCGCCCCGCGATCCCCGTTGGCTCGACGGCATGCTCGCCCCGCAACTCTCCCGCGTCGTCTGCACAGCGTTCGAGCAGTGCCATCCAGGCTCCAACGATGTCATCCACCTGGTCTCGATCCTCAAGCACTTTAAGTTGCTCGTCAAGGGAACAGCCGAGGAGCGCTCAGCGCAGGTCACGCGTGGTGGCGTATCTGTCGAGAGCATCTCAACACCCAGCCTACGCGCGCGCAGCGTTGTCGACGCCCCGCTTTACGTCTGCGGTGAAGCGCTCGACATCGACGCCGATTGCGGAGGCTTTAACCTTGCGTGGGCCTGGATCTCGGGCATTCGCGCTGCAAGCAGCCTGTAGCCGCGCAGTCTATAATCAAAAACGCATTCGGGCCGTCTGGGATACCGGACGGCCTCTTTCTTGCCTCTAAGGAGACCTCGATGATCGAAATCACCCAAGTCAACGCGTCGCTCGATGAAGCCGACGATGAAAATGCCTGTCTCATTGTTGGCAAGCGAGTCGCCAAGCGCGTCCTACGTTGCAAGGACTCCGAGATCAAGTCCATCGAGCTCCACCGCAAGTCAATCGACGCTCGCAAAAAACGAGACGTCCATTTTATCCTGAGCTTTCGTGTTGAGCTGACTAGTCCCCACCTCGAGCGAGAAGCGGTCGACAGCGTTGCCGAGCGTGACCGCTCGCGCGTACGCGCGATAGAAGACGATGAGCCTTCATTCCCCTCCCCCGCCTCCGACGCGCCTCAAGAACGCCCTGTCGTTGTCGGCGCCGGATGCGCCGGCCTTTTCGCTGCGCTTACGCTCGCCGAAGCAGGTCTTAAGCCCTTGCTCATCGAGCGCGGCGACCCGGCATTTCGCCGCTCGCAGGCGATCGACCTCTTTCTAAAGGAGCGCATCCTCGACCCCGAGAGCAATATCCAGTTTGGCCTGGGCGGCGCGGGGACCTTCTCGGACGGCAAGCTCAATACGGGAACCAAAAATCCCGCCCATCGCCTTATCCTCGAAACCTTCGTCGAGGCGGGTGCGCCCCGCGATATTCTGTGGGATGCCAAGCCGCACATTGGCTCCGACATCCTTCCCACGGTCGTCACCGCTATATCCCAGCGCATCGAGCAGCTCGGAGGTGTCGTCCGTTATCGAACGAAGCTCGTCGACATTCGCATCGACGCGTCTGGCGCCATCACCGGTATTGATGTCCAATCGTCCCAAGACACCGCTTGCGAGCCAATCGAGACAAAGCACCTCATCCTCGCCTGCGGGCATTCTGCTCGCGATATTTTTGAGCTCCTTAAGGACCACAACGTGGTCCTCGCACAAAAGACCTTTGCCATGGGCGTTCGCATCGAGCATCCGCAGCGCGACATCGACCGAGCCCAATTCGGAGCCTCGGCGGGACATCCTGCCCTCGGAGCAGCCCCCTACAAGCTCGTCGCCCATCTTCCCAACGGCCGCAGCGTGTTCTCGTTTTGCATGTGTCCCGGCGGGCAGGTTGTCGCCGCCTCTTCCGAGCAGGGCCACTTGTGCGTCAACGGCGCCAGTCTCAATGCCCGCGACGGACGCAACGCAAATGCCGCCCTGCTCGTTAACGTCACGCCTGAGGACCTTCCCAACGATGACCCACTCGCCGGCATCGAGCTCCAGCGCGCCTGCGAGGCGGCCGCCTACCGCCTGGGCGGTTCCAACTGGAACGCACCGGCACAGCTCGTCGGAGATTTCCTCGCAGGACGCGCCAGCAAGGCGCCCGGAAAGGTAAAGCCCACCTATCCGCTCGGTGTGACCTGGACGGCAATTGACGAAGCCCTGCCGCAGCATATCGTCGAGTCGCTCCGCCTGGGACTTCCCCTACTTGGAAAAAAGCTACGAGGCTACGACCGCTCCGATGCTGTCCTTACCGGCGTGGAGACTCGCTCGAGCTCACCGGTCACCGTCACCCGAGACCGAACATGCCATGCCGTGTCGACCCCGGGCCTCTACCCTTGCGGTGAGGGAGCTGGATATGCCGGCGGCATCATGAGCGCCGCCACCGACGGCATCCGTTGTGCCGAAGCCCTGATCGCAGACCTCTAACGCACGAATTCCAGCGCGCAAAAGACGCATGCCCCGAGCTCCGCAGGGAACTCGGGGCATGTTCGCTATTTCTTAAACCGTGCACCCTGGCGTTTTCTGCCCGATGCGAACGTGGAACCCTTGCGAGCCTGCGAACGTAAGCGCTCGATCGTCTCGTCCTCAGACGTACCCTCGAGCATCGCCCGAATCTGAACGACGGCATCGCGCAGGCGCGCCGCCTCCTCAAAGTCCATGGCGGCAGAAGCGTTACGCATATCCTCTTCCATGGTTTCGACGATCCGCACGAGCTCGTCATGCGGCAGTTCTTCCAACTGCTCCGCAAGTGTCTGCTCGGGCGCCACCGTTTCCGGCACGCCACCCTCGCCCGACTCATCGGGCGTATAGAATGCGCCATGGCCAAGAGAGTCGCCCTTCGAGCGTCCCTTGGAACCCACGGTTTTTTCGGCCTCGGCAATAAAACTTGAGATGTCGTTGATGGCCTTGCGCACCGTCTTGGGCACAATGCCATGCTCTTCGTTATATGCCATCTGAATCTCGCGACGGCGCTGCGTCTCCTCGATGGCCTCTTTCATCGAATCGGTCACAACGTCTGCATACATGATGACTTCGCCATCGGCGTTACGGGCCGCGCGGCCAATCGTCTGAATCAGCGAACGGCGGTTGCGCAAGAAGCCTTCCTTATCGGCATCGAGAATTGCCACCAGTGAGACCTCGGGAAGATCCAAGCCCTCGCGAAGCAGGTTGATGCCAACGAGAACATCGATCTTGCCCTCGCGCAGCGTTCGCAGGATCTCGACACGGTCCATTGTCGCCGTATCAGAATGCATGTAATTGACCTTAATGCCCGCATCAAGCAGATGGTCGGTCAGGTCCTCGGCCATGCGCTTGGTCAACGTGGTCACCAGCACGCGCTCCTTGCGGGCAACGCGCTCGCGAATCTCGTCCTCAAGATCGTCAATCTGACCGCGAACCGGACGCACATCGATCTTGGGATCGAGCAGGCCGGTCGGACGAATAATCTGCTCAACATCGTTCTGGCTCACCCGCAGCTCGTAGTCGCCCGGTGTGGCCGAAACATAGATAAACTGGGGGATCCTTGCCTCAAACTCATCGAAACGAAGCGGGCGGTTATCGAGTGCCGAAGGAAGGCGAAAACCGTGTTCCACCAGCGTCACCTTACGCGAGCGGTCACCTTCGTGCATGCCGCGAATCTGCGGCACCGTCACATGGCTCTCATCGATGATGCAGAGCATGTCCTTAGGGAAGTAATCGATCAGGGTAAACGGCGGCTCGCCCGGTTTTCGACCGTCCAGATGACGCGAGTAGTTCTCGATACCGTTACAAAAACCCATGGTCTCGAGCATCTCGAGATCATAGTCGGTGCGCTGCTGCAGACGCTGTGCCTCGAGCAACTTGTCGGTCGCCTTGAGCTCGGCCACACGCTTCTCGCACTCTTCACTGATTGATTTCAGAGCCGCCTTGACCTTCGGCTTCTCGGTCACGTAGTGCGATGCCGGCCATACGGGGATGGCCTCGTACTCACGAAGCATCTCACCGGTAACCTCATCGATCTCGGCAATAAGCTCAACCTCGTCGCCAAAGAACTCAAACCGCAACGGATGCTCGGCATAAGGCGGATACACGTCGACAACATCGCCGCGCACGCGGAACGTGCCGCGCGCTAGGTCATAGTCATTGCGATCATATTGAATGTCGATAAGTGCATGGATAAAGTCATCGCGCTCGAGCGGCACTTTCTTGTCGACATTCGGCGCCAGCCCCGCATAGTCCTCGGGAGAGCCGATACCGTAGATACAGGACACCGAAGCAACGACGATTACATCGCGTCGAGAGAGCAACGAGGCGGTCGCCTGATGTCGCAGCATCTCGACCTCTTCGTTAATCGAGGAGTCTTTCTCGATATATGTATCGCTTTGCGGCACATACGCCTCGGGCTGATAGTAGTCGTAGTACGAGACAAAGTAGACCACAGCGTTGTTGGGAAAGAACTCTTTGAGCTCGCTCGCAAGCTGAGCGGCGAGCGTTTTATTGGGAGCCATGACCAGCGTCGGCTTCCCCAGGGCCTCAATAGTCTTAGCCATCGTGAAGGTCTTGCCCGAACCAGTCACGCCCAGCAAAACCTGATAGCGATCTCCGTCCCTCACACCCTGCACAAGCGACTCAATGGCCTTAGGCTGAGAACCTGCAGGCTCATAGGGAGAAACGACTTCAAACGGCACCTCAGCGCCCTCAACGCCAAAGCGCTTAAGTTCACCACCAACGCGTTCTACTTCAAATTCCGCCATGGATACTCCTAACTCATACATCTGCAGTATACGCAGGAGGTGGGCTTAGTCCTATACGAACCGATCGGGATAGAGCGTCTTATAGCGAACCCAGGCATTATTGACGCGAATCAGATAAGCCTGCGTCTCGGGGAAGGTAATCGCATTGTGAAGCGAGGTGCTCTGCTGCGCCCAACCATCCACATTGCCCATGCCGGCGTTATATGCGGCAATAGCGCTATCCGTCGACCCGTTGAAATACGTTAAGAGATACGAGAGGTACGCGCAGCCAAACTCGATATTCGTAGCAGGATCGTTAAGGTTGTCGGCCGAATACCCCCCACCGTCGACAAGACCCTTGGCGATCATATCCTGGGCAGTCTCGGGCATCAGCTGCATCAATCCCTGAGCACCCTGATTCGACTCAGCCTCGGGATCCCAATTCGATTCCGACTTTATGACAGCGCACACCAGATACGGATCCAGATTATGCGAAATACTAGATTGCTTTACATACGCCTCGTAGTCAATGGGATACAGCGGCTTAAAGAAAGCCGCAGGAGCACACGAGTAAACGAATGAGATAAGGCCGAAGGCAAAAACGGCAGCCAGCGGTATAAGGCGATACCACGCAAAGAAACGTGTCTTAGGCATCGGCATCCTCCTTATTCGCAGCGTCTATAAACCCATGGCATGCAAGCCATGAGTCAAGCTGCTCAAAGAGCGAATTATCGCCTGCGGCATTATCAATCACCGTTGTAGCGAGATTGCACAGCGCAGACTCATCGGGCTGGCAAGCAGAACGGGCATCGAAATCAGATGGCTCCATGCCACGCTGAATAGCACGCTCGCGACGAACTGACAAAGGGGCGCTGATGACCAGTATTTCATCAGCCAAGCCAAATGCATCCTCAAAACCAGTCGGAGCAGAAACCTCGACAACCGCAAAGGGATAACGGGGAGATGAAACCGTACAACAAACCGGATCGAGAATCCTAAGCGAAAGCTGTTCAATGAGAACGGGGTGCACAAGGTCATTGAGCCGTGCGACCGAATCAGGAGAAGCGAAAGCTCGAGAAGCGAGGATGCTGCGGCGAATGCCGCCCTCCTCATCCAAAATATCCCAGCCAAATTCTTCCGCGAGGGCATTGACGATATCGGAGCCTGGCACATACAGCGATTTGGCAAGCTCGTCCAGATCGATAAGCATGGCGCCATGAGATTCGAGATAGCGGCAGGCAGTCGACTTACCCGAAGCAATATTGCCCAAGACAAAAACGGTAAACATCAAGTCCTCCCTAACGCCAATGGGAGTTATTATCGCGCAAATACAAAAGAAGGACTCAAAATACAGCCAAACAGTAAGACAAGCTAAAAGAAGGCGAGTTCTTGTATTACAGCTCTTTATAAAACGCAAAAAAAGGGGGAGGCCGCGAGGCCTCCCCCTTCTTCAAGTCATCAGACGGCTCGG
>CAVCRP010000019.1:0-47501 GCA_963604655.1 uncultured Ruminococcus sp. | reverse complement strand
CGTTGCCGCGCCCCGCAGTGCCCGCTTCCCCCGAGAACAATTATCAGTGCAGGTCAGGGCTGTGGCGTTTTAGGGCGTGCTTGGCCTCCTGCAAAAAGCCTACTCACTTAGTTTTTCTGCTAGAAGACCGCCACGAAGGAAAACAGCTCTCTCGCGGCGGTTGGCGTTTGCCCAGATAAAACCTACCAAAATAAACCTGTCCCTTTTTGGCAGGTTATCGCTTCCAAAAGTGGAGGATGAGCGTCGTGCGGTTTTGCTGTTCGGTTTTGACCAGGATGTTGTGGATGTGGGTCTTGACGGTGCCCACGGCAAGGAATAGCTCGTCAGCGATCTCTTGGTTCGATTTGCCCAGTACGACCAGACGCATAACTTCGGTCTCACGGTTGGAGAGCTTGTAGGCGTTGCGATAGAAGGGCATCTGCTCTTCGATGTGTCGATCAAGATCGCTGACGTTCTTTTCCTCGGGCGCCTCCTGCATGCGGATTGAAAGCACGTGGTAGGAGTAGATGATCAGCAGAATCGCAAAGTAGCAGGCAAAGACGTTTTCGCTAAAGTTGCGCTCGGACAGATATAGTTGCAGCCAAGAGGGCGCCAGACTCATGGGGACAATCAGAATGTTGTAGAAATCCTCGGCAACGATGCAACCGACCAGAATAGCGCCGATAATCAGGTGCTTTCGTTGGTTGTTAACGCGTGCCTTCAGCTCGACTTGCGTGCTCTTGCGTGCCGTCCAAAAGATATATAGCCCCACGAAAACAAGGAATACCTGACGCATCGTGTAGTAGAGCCATTGATGAATGGGGCCGTAGGGGACAGCGACGATAATCAGCAGCTCGCTCAGCAAGAACGTTGCGACGGGAATGACAAACTGCTTTTTTGAATGCTTGTCGAGCAAATCCATGGCAATGAGCCAAATAAAAGCCTGCGAAGCGGTCGCCACAAAGGTCCGCAACACAGGCATGGTAATTGAGTAATAGTCGCTGGCTGGAAAACTCTGGTTTTGCAGCGTGTATTCAAAAAAGAAAATCTCGGTCATCTCGATGGCATAGCAGATAAATACGCCGCTGCCATAGATAAAGAAGCGTCGACGAGACGAGGCATAGGCGGCAAGCGAGAGCACCGCCGTCACAATACAGATCACGAGTATCGCTAGGGTATAGAAGAACATCAGGGTGTTCATCTGTCACCGTCCCATCTCATTTATTCTATGGCCGAGCTCTGTATACCTTGTGGGATATAGACGTCTCAACCCTTCGTTTCATTGCGGATTAGGCGCCGAGATACAGCATAGCCGTATACCGTTCGCGGTTCTAGATGGTAAACCCCCTGTAAACTCTTGACCTGCGGGTTTATATTGGTTTAGAGGGGGTGTAACTCCGTGAACGGTCTTTAATCCCGAATAAACTAGGTAAAAATTGCATACGGGTGAATGATGGTCTTGTCAACACGAGGCGTGATGTTCGAGCGCCTCATAGTAATAGTCGGCAAGACCGGCGGAAAGGAAATCGACATGGCACTGCCTAAGGATTTCATCGACACCAACGACTTCACCAAAGAGCAGATCCTGGCTATCGAGGATCTTGGCCTGGCAATGAAGAAGGCCATCAAGGTTGACGGTTATTATCCGCACCTGCTCCGCAACAAGAGCCTTGGCATGATCTTCCAGCAGGTCTCCACCCGCACTCGTCTTTCCTTCGAGACCGCTATGACCGACCTCGGCGGCCATGCTCAGTTCTATGGCCCTGGCACCATCCAGCTCGGCGGTCACGAGTCCCTGGGCGACACCGCTCGCGTTATGGGCTCGCTGCTCGACATCATGATGGCTCGCGTTGACCGTCACAAGGACGTCGTCGGCCTCGCCGAGGGCTCCGCTGTGCCCGTCATCAACGGCATGTCCGAGTTCAACCATCCCACGCAGGAGATGGGCGACCTCATGACCATGCTCGAGAACCTCCCCGAGGGCAAGAAGATCGAGGACTGCACCCTGGCCTTCATCGGCGACGCCACCCAGGTCTGCGTCTCCCTCATGTTCATCGCCTCCAAGGTCGGCATGAAGTTTGTCCAGTTTGGACCTAAGGGCCACCAGATCCCCGACGGCGGCCTGCACGTTGGCACCGTCGAGGAGCGCGCCGAGTTCGGCAAGCAGATGATGGCCATCGCCGAGGAGAACTGCAAGGTCTCCGGCGGCTCTGTCGTCATCTCCGACGACATCGAGTGCATCAAGGGCGCCGACTTCATCTACACCGACGTGTGGTATGGCCTGTACGACGAGGAGGTCTCGGGCGAGAACTACATGGACGTGTTCTATCCCAAGTATCAGGTCACCATGGACATGATGAACTTTGCCGGCCCCAACTCCAAGTTCATGCACTGCCTGCCGGCCACCCGCAACGAGGAGGTCGTCGACGAAGTCATGGACGATCCCGAGCGCTCCCTGTGCTGGGTCGAGGCCGAGAACCGCAAGCACTCCATCCGTGCTCTCCTTGCCGCCCTGGGCAAGCGCACCCCGCTCAACGACGAGGGTGTCGAGTACTCCGCCAAGGCTGAGCTCCACGCCGCTCTCGAGGCTCTCGAGCAGCTCTAAGCCTCAAGGCTTCTAAAAGCACGTTTGCGGGCGGCGGATGCTCGTCTCCTGTCGCCCGCTCACCGAGGCCCAAGCAATTGCCTTAATACCTTAGGGCCTCGGATCTGTCCAAGACTGAGCGAAGGAGCTCATCATGAGCGACGGAAAGAAAAAGCTTTCCTTCTTGACGGTCATTTCGACCATCATCTGCGTCGTCTTCGTTTGCGAGGCCGCCGCTCCTGCTGCTGCCATTGGCAACCAGCAGTTCTTCTGGTGGATCTTCCTGATCCTGACCTTCCTGCTTCCCTACGGCATGGTTGTCGCCGAGCTCGGTACCACCTATGACGGCGAGGGCGGCATTTACGACTGGGTACGCGATGGCCTGGGCGACAAATGGGGCGCCCGCATCTCGTACTACTACTGGGTCAACTACCCGCTGTGGATCGCCTCGCTGGCTACCATGTTCCCCGACATTTTGGGCATGGTCTTTGGCGTCGAGTTCAACTTGATCGCCAAGATGGGTATCGATCTTGCCTTTGTGTGGATCGTCTACCTCATGGGCCGCTCCAAGGCGGCCGACTCCGAGTGGGTCCTTAACGGTGGCGCCATCATCAAGGTCGCCGTCGCCGTTATCGTCGGCGCTTTGGGCATTTGGTATGCCATGGAGAACGGTTTTGCGAACGACATGTCCGCTGCCACCTTCCTGCCCGAGCTCACCAACACCAACGCTCTCGGCTACCTGTCGATCATCATCTTTAACTTCATGGGCTTCGAGGTCATCTGCACCATGACCGACGACATGGCCGATCCCGCTCGCGATATCCCCAAGGCTATCATCGTCGGTGGCCTGTCCATCGCCGTGATCTACCTGTTCGCTGGCTTTGGCATCGGCGCCGCCGTGCCGGCCGACTCCATCGATCCCGACTACGGCATGATCGTCGCAGTCCAGACCATGGTGGGCGACTCCATGATCTTTAAGGTCATCTGCATCGCCTTCCTGATCACCCTGTTCGCCAACATGGCCGCTTGGTCCTTCGGCGTTAACTCCGTTGCTCGCTACGCTGCCGAGCACGGCAACATGCCCAAGGTCTTCGCCTCGATGATCTCGGATGACGACATGCCCAACGGCGCCAACCTGGTCAACGCTGTCGTTGCCTCCCTGGTGCTGTGCCTGCAGCTCGTTCCCATCGACGCCATCTCCAACGGTGTCTTCTGGATGCTCTTTGGCACCTCTGTCGTCTTCCTGCTGTTGACCTACATCCCGATGTTCCCGGCGTTCCTCAACCTTCGTAAGAACGACCCCAACCGTGAGCGCATCTTCACGTTCCCGTTTAAGGGCGCCATGATGAAGGTCATGCTGGCCATCCCCTGCATCGAGCTGGTTCTTGCCATCGTTGCCACGCTGATCCCGTTCTCCGCTGCTGAAATTGGCGACAAGGTCCCGATGATCGTTATCTTCATCGTGCTCGTGCTCATCGGCGAGGTCGTCCGCGTCGTCAGCGCTAAGGGCCGCGAGACCGAGTACAAGGGTCTGACCCCTGAGCTCGCAGCCCAGCGTCTCGCTGAGGAGGCCGCCGAGGCCGAGGAGAACTAGAGCACCCGGTTCTGGGGCTCCAACCCTCCTCGTGTACCAACGCGCGCTTCGTCGGGCTTGTCGCTCCCGACTCCGGGCACTCTAGCCTCTTCGGAGGCGTGTCCAAGCGACAGGTTTGCTAACCATTCCCCCGGGGTGGGTGTGAGCGATAGCTCCGGTAACCACCGCCCACCCCAATCTCTCTTCCGTATCCTTCGTGCGTTTTGTCTCCGCGCACTTGGTTACGTCGTCGCTTGCCGGTGCGATTCCGTGAAAACCGGCACCGGGCGCCCCGACCTTTGCCGGGGAACGGGCGCCTACCATCTCTTGGTTTTAGGCTGCGGGTAACCCGCCCGCAGCAAGCGATCGTTCGATTTGGAGGAAATCTTATGCGTACGATCACCGAGTCCGAGTCCACCCCCAAGGCCGACGGCTTCTTCATGCCCGCCGAGTTCGCCCCGCAGGATCGCGTGTGGATGGGCTGGCCCCACCGCACCGACACCTGGGCCCACGGCGCCAAGCCGGCCCAGAAGCAGTATGCCGCCATCGCCCGCGCCATCTCCGAGTTCACCCCGGTCTATATGTGCGCCAACCAGGTCGACTACGCCAACTGCAAGGCCGTCTTCGAGAACGACGAGAACGTCACCGTCATCGAGATGACCACCGACGACGCCTGGTTCCGCGACACTGCCGCCACCTACGTCATCAACGGCAAGGGCGAGAAGCGCGCCAACCACTGGCACTTCAACGCCTACGGCGGCCTCGTCGACGGCCTGTACTTCCCGTGGGACAAGGACGAGCAGATCGCCCTCAAGATGGCTGAGCTCTCCGGCTGCCGCCGCTATCGTCCCGACGACATGATCCTCGAGGGCGGCTCCATCACCGTCGACGGCGAGGGCACCCTTGTCGTGACCGACCAGTGCCTGCTTTCCCCGGGCCGCACCTGCTCTGCGGTTCTGGAGGAGGAAGAGGATCCCGAGTCCATCTGGCCCAAGTACCGCAAGAAGTTTGAGCCCTGGAGCGAGGAGCTTCGCGCCTACATGGACGAGCACCTCAAGGATTACCTGGGTGTCGAGAAGGTCATCTGGGTCAAGGAGGGCATCGACCCCGAGGAGACCAACGGCCACATCGACGACGTCGCCACGTTCATCGCGCCGGGCGTCATGGCCTGCATTTGGACCGACGATCCCGAGTATCCGTTCTACGAGCAGTGCCACGCTGCCTACGAGACCCTCTCCAACGCCGTCGACGCCAAGGGCC
This sequence comes from uncultured Ruminococcus sp., assembly GCA_963604655.1. Lineage (GTDB taxonomy): Bacteria > Actinomycetota > Coriobacteriia > Coriobacteriales > Coriobacteriaceae > Collinsella. Next base: position 42,105 of record CAVCRP010000019.1, on the reverse strand, counting down.
GCAAGATGAAGGTCTACAAGCTCTGCATGCCCGTGAACCCGCTGTTCATGGACCAGGCTTCCTGCGACACCATCGACGCCGACGAGAACGCCGAGCCGCGCGTCCCCGACGAGCCGCTGATCGCCTCCTACATGAACTACCTCGTGACCAACCACGGCGTTATCGTCCCGCAGTACGGCGACGAGAACGACCAGCTGGCCGTCGACACGCTCCAGAAGATCTACGACGAGGTCTGGGGCGAGGGCGTCTACAAGTGCGTCGGCGTTCAGTCCGAGCAGGTCGTCTTCGGTGGCGGCAACATCCACTGCATTACTCAGCAGGAGCCGTCCGCGTAATTGTCTGTCTTCCTGAGGCACGGCACCTTGCCCTTCAATCGTCGGGCATGACCCTTAAGGTCTATGCCCTCCTCTTTCAGGGCAATCTGCCGCACCTCAGAAACCCAGCCGATCAATCGGACAGTCGGTGAATCGCACCGTGACCATCTCGGGGCATTGATGGTCGGTTTATTCGATGTCTTGGTCGGCTGGGTTTTTCTTTGGGCACTCCGTTGCCTCCACTTCGGAGTGCCCGCCTCTTTGATTGAGTACGCGTCTGGCCTGGGATTTTTTGCGGGTTAGGCCAATTGTTCGCTTGAATTTCTCAGGTCAGAGGCGTCTTCAATTGCCGAAAGTTTCCGGCCGTCAACGCGGCCGTTTTGATCGGAGTATCTATGTACCAGCGTATCGTCATCTACACGCGCCTGTTCCGCGAGCGTTGGTCCAACAACTTCATCCTCTCCTCTCTTTGGGATGGCACCTGTACCGGTGACGCGGCCTGCAACCCTACCTTGGGCTGCGCCTTCGGTACAGATGCCATCCTTTTTGCTGTAGGGGGAACGTGCCATGGCAGGTAAGAAGTTTTCCCTGATTGAGGTCATCCTTTCGGTTATCTGCGTCGTGTTTACTATCGAGGCGGCAGCTCCGGCTTCTGCCATGGGTAACGTGCAGTTCTTCTGGTGGATTTTCCTTATCATCACGTTTTTGCTGCCTTATGGCCTGGTGGTGGCCGAGCTGGGTACGGCGTTTGATTCCGAGGGCGGCCTGTACGATTGGGTCCGCCTGGGCCTGGGCGACCGTTGGGGCGCCCGTTGCTCCTGGTGCTATTGGGTAAATTTTCCGCTGTGGGTGGCAAGTATCGCCTGCATGTTCCCCAGTGTCATCACTGCGGTATGGGGTTTCGAGTTTTCACTCGGGCTCCGAATTGTCATTGAGCTTGCCTTTGTGTGGGGCGTTACGGTCATGGCGATGCAGTCGGTGGCCGAGGCCGATTGGGTCATGGACGGCGGCGCTGTCATCAAGGTGCTCATTACCGCCGTGGTGGGGATCGTCGGTATCTGGTTTGCCTGTAATAACGGCTTTGCCAACGACATGTCGCTCAAGACCTTCATTCCAGATCTGGGCGACACCAACTCGTTGACGTATCTATCGATTATCCTGTTCAACTTTATGGGCTTCGAAGTGGTCGCGACCTTTGCCAGCACGATGAAAAACCCGTCGCGCGATATCCCCAAGGCGGTTATCACCGGCGGCGTTGCCATTGCGGCGATCTACATCATCTGCGGCATCGGCATTGGAGCCGCGGTTCCCACCGAACAGCTTTCGCTCGATTCGGGCATTGTGGACGCGGTCGCCGCCATGGTGGGGCGCAGCCACCCGCTGACAATGATCGTGGGCGTGGCCTTTTTGGTGACGCTCTTTGCCAACATGATCTGCTGGAGCTTTGGCGTCAACAACGTAGCGAGCTATGCCGCACGTCACGGCAACATGCCGCGCCCCTTTGCGCTGGTGTCCAAGAGGACCGGCATGCCCGATGGCTCGGCACTCATTAACGGCTGTTTTGCCAGCCTGGTGTTGCTGCTTCAGATCCCGCTGGGTGAGGGATCCGACGTCTTTTGGGTTTTCTTCTCAATGAACGTCGTCTTTTTGCTCATGAGCTATATCCCAATGTTCCCAGCGTTTTGGCGTCTGCGTGCATACGACGATCGCCCGCGCGTGTTCCGTGCGCCCTTTGAGGGTAAGGTGCTCGCGGTAGCGCTCGCGATTCCCGTGGTGGAACTTGTGCTTTCGATTGTCGCTACGATTGTGCCGCTCAACAGCTCACCTGCCGAGATGGCAAAGTTGCCGATTCTTGTGGGCGTGGCGATCGGTGTGTTGTTAGGCGAGGTCTCGCGCCTTATATCGCGCCGCGGCCGCAGCATCGACAATCCCGGCGTTGGTGCATAGGGGTCAGGTTATTTTGCACCAAAACAGTAGCGCCGCGAGTTGCGCGGCGCTTGCTGCATCTTGGATTATTGTTCGCGGTGCTCGGGATTAGAAGCGAGCTTAGGCGCAAAGTAGGGGACGTGGCCCAGGTACGGGCGGCTGTCCGAACGCTCCTCGGCGATGCAGGGGACCTCATCGTAAGTAAGTGAGTCGCTCAGGTGGGCGATGGCCTTGGCGGCAGGAGCGACGAGCATCTTGAGCGGTGCGATAGGCGCCATGGCATCTCCTTTCCTGTATGCGACCCGTGCTTTGGCGCGAATGTATATGCCGCAAGTCTAGCATCCCGCCCAGGAGAGCTTCAAACCACCACAAAGGGGACAGGCACCTTTGTGGTGGTTTTGGCGTTTGCCCAGATGAAACCTGCCAAAATGAACCGGTCACCAGGAGAGGAAATGGCGTTGGGCGAGAATTTGGTTTGTTAAATAGGGTCCCGACCTGGGCTACTTATAGATTGTGGAAAACTCTACTGTCAGATTATGGCGAATGCTGCTGTAGGATTATGACATGCGCTACTACAGCCTATGGCAACGTACCTCATGAGCGCCGGCATGGTGCGAGTTGCCATCGCCACTCGCTACAGCGAGTAGCAGGCGGGCAAAACCACCGCAAAACCGTCGCAAAACCGCGATGAACAACCGCCGCGAAGGGGGACGGGCCCCTTTCGCGGCGGTTTTTTGCCTGCCTGGTGCGTCTCGGATGCAAGTGAGTAGACTTTTTGGGATCTGCCGAGCACATCGCGACAAACGCTCGATAAAACCGCAGGCCAGAGCTGCGGCGTTTTGGGGTGTGCTCGGGATCCCGCCAAAAGCCTACTCACTTGGTTTTCACGGTTAGTAAACCGCCGCGAGGGAAAGCAGCTCCCCCGCGGTGGTCTTAACGTTCGCCCAGATACAACCTGTCACCACAAGGGGGATGGGCGCCTTTTGTGGTGGTTTTGGTACTTGCTTAGCGGGTTATCCCTGCGTGTCGCCTCCGTACATGTAGACGATAAAACCGTCGCCGGTGTCTTGACTGTGATCCTCCAGGATGCGCTTCATGTTGAGGTGCTCGTAGAACTGCCAGTCGGAGTTGCAGTCGCTCATCAGGAAGAACTTGGTGCAGCCTGCCTTGGCGAGCTCGGCGCGCGCAAGGTCGATAAGCGCGCGGCCGAGCCCCTTGCCCTGCCACTCGGGCACGATGATGATCAGGTTGAGCTGGCCCTGGGCATACTCGTTGCCTGTGGCGGCAAAGCGATCCGCCGTGGCCTTTTCGCGACTGTCGCCGAAGAGCGAGCCCTCGAGCTTGGCGTCGGCAGCCTTTGCCATTTCGGTTGCCTGGGCGAGCATCTCGTTGTAGCAGGACTCCCACGTGGGGTTGGTGCGCGGCTTGCCGTCCTCGAAGATGCCGATGCAGCAGGCGGCGATAATGCGGCCCTCGGCCTCGGCGACAAGCGCGATAGGTGAGCGTTGCAGCTGCATAGCGATGTTAAAGCGCGCGCAGAAATCGGCAGCTTCGACGTCGCCGCGGTTGCGCAGCGTGTTGCACCACAGCTGGTTGTAGATGGCAGCGATGCCGGTCAGGTCGTCGAGCGTGGCGGCGCGCAGGGTTACGTTGTCAAGGCTCATGAAGGCTCCTTCCAAGTTGGGTCAGGCCACCTCTGAGTGTGACATGGACGCAGGGCGGCCGCATCAATCATTCGGCAGGCGAGCCCCGATCCCTCGGGGACGGAGGAAAAGGGGTCACGAGTGAGGATTTTCGGACGCTTGCCCGACGAGAGTGGATAATCTCCCACTTTGAGCGCGAACATGGGGCAAAAACGGGAGATTATCCACTCTCGTGGTGAGCGGGCTCTTGTGTCGATTCATTCCCTTTTTAGTAGGCTGTGCTTGCACTTTAGCGTGCGACAGCGGATAATGCCGAGCACTCGACAATACGCTTATTGCTCTTTCTATAGATTGAGGAGGCCCCTATGGCCATGGAATTCAAACGCAAGTTGCCGATCCCCATGGAGATCCGCGAGGAAATGCCACTTTCTGCCGAGCTTACCGCCAAAAAGCAGGCATTTGACGCCGAGGTCGCCAAAGTCTTTACCGGCGAGGACGCACGCAAGGTGCTTATCATCGGTCCGTGCTCTGCCGACCGCGAGGACTCGGTGCTTGAGTACATGAACCGACTGGCCAAGACCGCCGAGGAGGTCAAGGACAAGCTCATCATCATTCCGCGCGTCTATACCAACAAGCCGCGCACCAAGGGCACCGGCTACAAGGGTCTGCTGCACAACCCCAACCCCGAGGCTCCCGACGACCTGCTCGAGGGCGTCAAGGCCATCCGCCACATGCACCTGCGCGTCATCGAGGAGACGGGCTTCTTCACCGCTGACGAGATGCTCTACCCGTCCAACTACCAGTACCTCGTCGACTTGCTGAGCTACGTTGCCGTGGGCGCGCGCTCGGTCGAGAACCAGGAGCATCGCCTGGTGTCGAGCGGCATTTCGGTACCCGTGGGCATGAAGAACCCCACTGCCGGCTCCACCACCGTCATGCTCAACTCCATCTACGCCGCCCAGGCGCACCAGAGTTTTATCTTCCGCAACTGGGAGGTCGAGTGCGACGGCAATCCGCTCGCGCACGCCGTCATGCGCGGCTACATTGGCCTCGACGGCCGCACCTACCCTAACTACCACTACGAGCATCTGGAGCGTCTTGCCGAGCGCTACACCGAGCACGCCGGTTATGCCAACCCAGCGGCGGTCATCGACTGCAACCATGACAACTCGGGCAAGCGTCCGCTGGAGCAGTATCGCATTTGCAAGGAGGTGCTCGACAGCTGCCGCCGCAACGAAGCCATCTCCAGGCTGGTCAAGGGCTTTATGATCGAGTCCTACCTTGAGGACGGCAACCAGCCGGTCGACGGCGGCGTCTTTGGCAAGTCGATCACCGATCCGTGCCTGGGCTGGGAAAAGACCGACTACCTCATTCACGAGATCGCGGAACGTATTTAGTTACGCGGGTTTACCAACCCGCGTAACGGCGCTCGCTGTCCGCCCTCTACCTGCGGCGTTGTCTTGCTCCAGGGGCACTCATTGGGGACGTACTTAAATGAGTAGTCGTTGGGGACGTTCTTGTTTGACTAGTCGTTTAAGAACGTCCCCAATGACTACCTTTCAAACCTGGCAGTTAGGGACGTTCCTTATCTGCCGGCACTTGGGGACACTCCTTGCATCGGCTGACGCGGTTTGCTCGCTGGCATTGCTAGATTTTTTGGCGTTCTCTAAGTCCTGTGGGCAAAAAATGGCAAATAAGAGTACTGTTGCTAGCGTAGTATCATATCGATCTTACAAGATAATAGACACAACAGTAAATATGTTCATTAACGTTGGCACACAGAAGCATGCTACCGGGCATTTTGATCAATTTGAAGGCATATCTAGGCCGCAATGAGGTCGTTTGGGGCAGTTTTGGCTGTTACTAAAAAGGTGACAGTACTCATATTTGCCATTTTTTGTCCACGGGGCCTTGAGGGAGGGCGTCAATCAGGTCCCAGGGGAGGCGGTTCGAGGGCCGCAGAACAAAAACGGGGGCGCAGGCTGTCCTGCGCCCCCGTTCTCGGGCGTTATTCGTTCCCTGCGGCAGAATTTACGCCGCTTCGTCGAACTGCGAATTGTACAGGTCGGCGTAGAAGCCGCCTTGGGCGAGCAGCTCGTCGTGCGTGCCCTTCTCGACGATGTCGCCGTCGCGAATCACCAAGATCACGTCGGCGTTGCGGATCGTGGACAGGCGATGCGCGATGACAAAGCTCGTGCGGCCCTGCATCAGCGCATCCATGGCGCGCTGAATAAGCTCCTCGGTACGGGTATCGACGTTGGAAGTCGCCTCGTCCAAAATCAGCGCCGGACGGTCGGCCAAAATGGCGCGGGCGATGGTCACGAGTTGGCGCTGGCCCTGTGAGAGGTTGGTGCCCTCCTCATTGATCATAAAGTCGTAGCCGCCGGCGAGCGTATGGATAAAGTGGTCGCAGCGTGCGGCGCGTGCAGCGGCCTCGACCTCGGCGTCGGTCGCATCGGGGCGTCCGTAGCGGATGTTCTCGCGGATGGTGCCGTTAAACAGCCAGGTGTCCTGCAGCACCATGGCAAACTCGCCGCGCAGCGCCGCGCGGTCCCAGTCGCGCACGTCGACGCCTTCGACGCGCAGCGAACCGCCGTCCACGTCGTAAAAGCGCTGCAGCAGCTTAATGAGCGTGGTCTTGCCGGCGCCGGTGGGGCCGACGATGGCGATGGTCTGACCGGGCTGCGCCTCGCAGCTAAAGTCGTGGATGATGGTCTTGTCGGGCGTGTAGCCAAACTTGACGTGGTCGAACTCAACGTGGCCGGGGCGCTTCTCGGGAATCTGGGCGTCGGCCTTCTGCTCCTCCTCGGGCGCGGCGAGGAACTCAAAGACGCGCTCGGTGGCAGCGGCCATCGACTGCATCGTGTTGCTCACGTTGCCCAGCTGCTGCACCGGCTGCGTAAAGTTGCGCACGTACTGGATAAAGCTCTGGATGTCGCCGGGCGTGGCATTGCCGGTCAGCGCGAGCTGTGCGCCCACCACGACAACGCCCACGTAGCCCATGTTGCCCACCAAGCTCATAAGCGGCATCATCAGGCCCGACAGGAACTGCGAGCGCCAACCGCTCACAAACAGTCGGTCGTTTTGACGGTCGAACTCCTCGATCGAGGCCTCGGCGCGGTCGAACACCTGAATGACGTTCTGACCGGCAAAGTCCTCCTCGATAATGCCGTTGACGGTGCCCAGGACTTGCTGCTGCTCGCGGAAGTACGGCTGCGAGAAGTGAATCATCACGGTCAGGATAATCGCGGCGGCCGGCAGTGTGAGCACGGTGACGCCGGTGAGCGGCAGACTGATCGAAAGCATCATGACGAGCACGCCGATAATCTGCGTCACCGACGTGATGAGCTGCGTCACGCTCTGGTTGAGCGACTGGCCGAGCGTATCGACGTCGTTGGTGATGCGACTGAGTACGTCGCCCTTGCTGTGGCCGTTGAAGTAACTCATCGGAACGACGGCGATCTTGGCGGCGATCTCCTTGCGCATGCGATAACAAATCTTTTGCGTGACGCCGGTCATGAGCCAGCCTTGGATCAGGCTGCAGGCAGAGCTCGCCAGATACAGACAGAGCAAAAAGCCGAGCGTCTTGGCGATCCAGGCAAAGTCGACATCGCCGGTGCCGTTGACCTTGGCAACCAAGCCCTCGAACAGCTTAGTCGTAACCTGGCCGAGCACCTTGGGCCCCACAATGTTAAAGATGACCGAGCACACGGCAAAGGCGACGGCGGCAAACACGGCAATCTTGTGCTGGCCGATATAGCCGAGCAGCTGCCTCATGGTGCCCTTAAAGTCCTTGGCCTTTTCGCCACGGCGCATGCCACCCATGCGGCCCATGGGACCACGCTGGCGGGTGGGCTTGGGAATCTGAGTCTTGGTCTCGTCTGCCATTAGCGCTCGCCTCCTTCCATAACGGCTGCAATCTCTTCTTGGGTAAGCCCCAGCTCCTCGGCGGAAAGCTGCGACTGCGCGATCTCCAGGTACGCCGGGCAGCCATGCAGCAGCTCCTCGTGCGTGCCGGTGCCCACCACGTGTCCATCGTCGAGCACGATGATCTGGTCGGCGTGCATGATGGTCGCGATGCGCTGGGCCACGACCACGAGTGCGGCGTCGGTGACGTTTTTGGCCAGCTCCTCGCGCAGGCGGGCGTCGGTCTTGTAGTCGAGCGCGCTAAACGAGTCGTCGAACACCACGACCTCGGGCTTTTTGGCCAACGCGCGGGCAATGGCCAGGCGTTGGCGCTGACCACCCGAAACATTGGAGCCGCCCTGGCTGATGGGGGAGTCGTAGCCGCCCTCGCGCTCGGCGATAAAGTCCTCGGCCTGGGCGATGCGTGCCGCCTGGCGCATATCATCATCGCTCACCATGTCGCCGGCAAATTTGAGGTTGCTCTCGACGGTGCCCGAGAACAGGCGACCCTGCTGCGGGATGTAACCAATGCGGTGGCGCAGCTCGGAAAGGGTCATGTCGCGCACGTCGATGCCGTCGAGCGAAATGCTGCCGCCCGTGACGTCGTACAGGCGCGGAATCAGCTGCACGAGCGTGGACTTGCCCGAACCCGTTGAGCCAATGATGCCGAGCATCTGGCCGGCATGTGTGGTGAAGTTCACGCCGCTGATGACATCGGCGCGGGCATCGGGGTACTGGAAGCTCACGTCGCGGAAGGTGAGCTCACCGCGCGGCGCGCTGGCTACGGGCAGTTTGGGCGAGGCAGGGTCGTTGATGCTCGTGGGGCAGGTGATGACCTCTTCCACGCGCTCTGCTGCGACCTCGGCGCGGGGCAGGATAACCGAAACCATGGTGAGGATCATAAACGCCATGACGATCTGCATGGTGTAGGAGATAAACGCCATCATGTTGCCGACCTGCATCACACCGTCGGACACGCCCTGCGCGCCAAACCAGACGATAAGCACGGTGATGCAGTTCATGACGAGCATCATGAGCGGCATCATAAAGCTCATGGCGCGGTTGGTGTAGAGCTGCGTGGTCATCAGGTCGAGGGACGCCTGGTCAAAGCGCTCGAGCTCATGCTTCTCGCGGTTAAACGAGCGGATGGGCATAAGGCCGTCGAGCAGCTCGCGGGCGGTAAGGTTCACGCGGTCCACAAAGCTCTGCATCTTTTTGAACTTGGGCATGGTGAGGCCCATAAGCACGCCGACGACGGCCGAGACCGCGATGATGGCCACGGCGATGGTCCACTCCAGGCCGGTGTGGTTGGCCAGGACGCGCATGACGGCGACGATGCCCATGACGGGCGCCATGAGGCACATGCGGATAAACAGGGTTGCGGCCATCTGAATCTGCTGAATGTCGTTGGTGCAGCGAGTGATGAGCGAGGCCTGGCTAAACTTGCCCACCTCGGCTGGCGAGAAGTGCATGACCTTGTTGAAGGTCTCGCGGCGCAGGTCGCGTGCGATGGAACAGGCGGTGCGCGAGGCCACGGCGCCGGTTAGGATGGTGGCGACCAGTGAGATCAGGCACAGACCAAACATCGTGGTCGCCATGCGGCCCAGGTAGGCGTTCTGCACGTCGGCGGGGTCGATGCCCTGCGCCTTGTACTCATCCTGCACATAGCTCACGGCGCGCTGAGTGACGATGGAGCCCGACATGGAGCCCATTTTATCCGCCATTTGGTTGGCGCCCTCGACGAGCTTGCTTTGGTCTACCAGACCGCCCTCGATGCCCAGACGCAGGCTCTTCATGGTGATCTTACCGCCGTCGGCATCAATCTGCTTTTGCATGTTCTGCGTCGCTGCGGCCTTCTGCTGCATCTCGGCGAGCTGCTCGGGCGTCATCGCTGCCATTTGCTCGGGCGTGGGCATGGCTTGGGCGCCGCTGTTGTCTTTCTCGCTGGACGCGCCCATCATGTCGCCCATGGAGCTGGCGTCGATGCCTTGGTTGAGCGAAAGGACGACGGTCTCGGGCAGGCTCATGATATCGGCAATCTTGCCGCCGTCGGCGCGCTCATCCTCGGTTCCCCTGTACGTTCGAATGCCTTTTTTGTCAGCCTTGTTAAACACGGCCTCCACAGCTTTGGCGTCCTCGGTGCTCATAAAGAGCTCAAGGTCATCGAGTGATTCGGCACGAATGGTGTCGGGCACGGGCGAGGCGATGCCGCCTTGCTGTACGCCCACGTCGACGATGTCGCTCATGTAGGTGGGCAGTGCCAGATCGGCGTTGCAGCTGATTACGATAAGTACGATAGCTGTGAACAGTGCCAGGACATGCTTTTTAAAGAGCTTGAGAATCCTCACTCGGCATCTCTCCTTTCTTGATTGCGGTCGATAATTTCGTTGAAACGCCTTAGAAGACGCACCATCTCTTGGGTATCTGTTTCGCCGAGCTGCTCGAGGAAGGCCGCGGTGCGCTCCTCGAATTCCCGACGTTTGATTTCGAGATTCTGGAATCCCTTATCGGTCATCGTGACGTGTACACGACGACGGTCGGTCTTTGAGTGCTCGCGCTCGACCCAGCCCTTGGCTTCGAGAGTGCGTAAGATATTGGCGATGCGGGCACTCGAGACCCAGGCGCGATTTGCGAGTTCGCTCGGCGTGAGCGAACCGCCAGCGAGCATGAGGGCGCGCATGACAGCCATCTCGCCGCCGAGAGCTTTGTCCGCAGAGCGTGAAATGCGATGATGCATGCTGCCAAACTCAGTTAAGAGCTGACGCCCAAGCTCATGGAAATCGGTATCTTCCACCGAAAACCCCTAACACTAGAAACTATTTTCGGTGAAAGATGATACCCGCATATTCGGGCCTCATGCAGTGGGCAATATAAAGAGCGCATAAAGAGTTAAAAAATTCAATTGCTGAAGCGTTTCAAAGAACTATTATGCCCGCGGTTAGGCGAGGGGTTGTCACCACCATGACGACTGGGACTCATTTATCGCCACGTGCGATGCTCCAACTTCCCGCAAGGAGACACCTTATATAAAGGGGGATGGAGTCATGGCATTTGACTTCACGGGCAAGACCGCGATTGTCACGGGTGGCACTCAGGGCATTGGCCTCGAGATCGCCAAGGGCATCGTCGCGGGCGGCGGACACGTCGCGCTCATCGCAAGGAACGCTGCTAAGGGCGAGGCCGCTGTGGCCGAGCTTGGCGAGGGCAACAAGTTCTATCAGCTCGATGTTGCCGATGCGCCCAAGGCGCGTGAGACCGTCGAGCAGATTTTTACGGACCTGCCGCAAACCAACATCCTGATCAACTGCGCTGGCGTCATCAGCACCAAGAAGTTCGACGAGATCGATGACACCGAGTGGCGTCGCACCATCGACATCAACCTCAACGGCACCTTTACCATGATGAACGCCGTGTACCCGCACTTTAAGGCGGCCCATGCCGGCACTATCGTCAACGTGAGCTCTGTTGCTGGCAAGATCGGCGGCGGCCTGCTCGGCACCGCTGCCTACGCCAGCTCCAAAGCCGGTGTTAACGGTCTAACCAAGGCAGTCGCCAAGGAAGGCGGCAAGTTTGGCGTCCGCTGCAACGCCGTGTGCCCGTCGCTCACGTTGACCGATATGACCTCGATTCTCTCTGACGAGAACTCTCAGCGCATCATCAACGGTATTCCTCTGGGCCGCGCCGCCCAGGCCAGCGAGCCTGCGCAGATGGTGCTCTTCTTCGCTTCCGACCTCGCTAGCTTCGTGAACGGCGAGATCGGTGACTGCGACGGTGGCATCGTTCTGGACGGGTAATACCCCGCGACGTTAATTCGGCGACGGCTCCTGCGACTCGGGACCGTCGCCTTCTTTCTGACAAAGGCGCGTGCGGCTACGATTCGCATGCATCCAAAGGAGATATATATGAGTGAATCGACTGCGGTGGAGGCGCCGGCGGCAAAGGAGCCGTTCTTTAAGATGTCCTCCATCCCGGGTGCCAATATTTTGGTGCCGCTTCTGTTGGGCTGTCTGCTCAACACGCTATTCCCCGACCTGTTCAAAACGCTCGGCAGCTTTACGCTTGGCATGACCCAGCAGGGCGCTGGCCCGCTTGTTGGCGCTTTTTTGCTCATCGTCGGTACGACGATTTCGTTTAAGAGCGCTCCTGCCGCCGCTGCCCGCGGCGCCATCATCATCGCCGTCAAGCAGATCGTGGTCGTTGCCATGTCGCTGCTCATCCTTTATGTGTTCAACGACAACTTGTTTGGCATCTCTGCCATGGTGATGCTGGCGGCTTGCACCGGCGCCAACAACGCTATGTACGCTGGGCTGATGGGTACCATGGGCAACGAGGCTGAGCGTGGCGCTGTCGCCATCACCACGCTGGTTGTCGGCCCTCCGGTCACGATGATCGTGCTCGGCGCTGCCGGCCAGGCCCCGATCGGCTGGTCGCTCGTGGGTGCCATTCTGCCGATCGTCGTCGGCATTATTCTGGGTAACCTGTTCCCCAGCTTTAAGAAGATGATGGCACCGGCACTTTCCGCCATCATCGTGCTCGTCTTCTTTGCCATGGGCTCGACCATGACCTTTGGCCAGCTCATTAATGGCGGTCTCCCCGGTATTCTGCTCGGCGTGATCTGCTCGGTGGTCTTTGCAATTCCCGTTATCGCGGTCGATAAGCTCACGGGCGGTACGGGTGTCGCAGGTGCGGCCATTTCGAGCTGCGCCGGAGCCAATGTGGCCACGCCTGCTGCCATGGCAAGCGTCAACGGGGCCATGTACGGCGGTGCGGTGCTCGCGACGGCTACGGCACAGGTTGCTGCCTGCGCAATCGTTACGGCTATTTTGACCCCGCTGGTCACCAGCTGGTGCTACAAGCATTTTGAGGGCCAGGGCAACGGCGATAGCAAGGCAACGGCCGACAAGGCCGCCGCAGCCGCCTAATGCCAAGCGGCAATCAAAGCTAAAAACTAGCCATGCCACAGGGCGGCCACGGGGGATTCCGTGGCCGCCCTGCAGTTTCTGTAGGGTCTCTGGGACACTTTACCCTGCTAAAGCTGGCATAACAGCTAGAGCGAACGTCGTACAAAGGCAAGGAAAAATAACATACAAATCGGTGAACGGTAGTTGTTCGCGCTCGCATTTCCTGCGGGTTTGTAAAAAACGCCCTTATGATATAAAAAAAGAAACATATAACAGCCCAGATGGAGAGGGTCGCTATGTTATCCTTCTCAAACGGGTGAAATCTTGGGTTTTTGGGTTGTAGTTCCAAGGTGGACAAACGTTTTTCTCTGCACCAACGTGTGGTGAAGAACGGAAGAAGCCGGTAGTGCAAGCCGAACATTCAAGAATTCAATAAGCAGCGGTGTGAGAGAGCGCCGCATTACACGTAACTAGGAGCGTGGTTACACAATGCAGGAGGCATGGGAAGGCTTCAAGGAAGGCATCTGGACGGGAGAGGTTGACGTCCGAGACTTCATCCAGAAGAACTACACCCCCTACGAGGGCGACGAGTCGTTCCTCGCCGGCCCGACTGAGCGTACCAAGGAGCTGTGGGGCGAGGTTCTCGACCTGCTGCTTAAGGAGCGCGAGCAGGGCGGTGTCCTCGATATGGACACCAAGACCGTCACGGGTATCGTGAGCCACCCCGCTGGCTACATCGATAACGCCCACCGCGAGAAGGAGACCATCGTCGGCCTCCAGACCGACAAGCCGCTCAAGCGCGCGCTGCACGTCAACGGCGGTATCCGCATCGCTTGCCAGGCTGCCAGCCAGCACGGCTATAAGGTCGATGAGAACGTTGTCGAGCGCTACACCTTCGAGCGCAAGACCCACAACGCTGGCGTCTTCGATGTCTACACCCCCGAGATGCGCGCTTGCCGCTCGGCTCACATCATCACCGGTCTGCCCGATGGCTATGGCCGCGGCCGCATCATCGGCGACTACCGTCGTGTTGCCCTGTACGGCGTCGACTACCTGATCAAGGACAAGGAGGCCCAGAAGGCTTCTACCCCGACGGTCATGACCGCCGACAACATCCGCGATCGCGAGGAGCTGCAGGAGCAGATCCGCGCCCTCGGCGAGCTCAAGATGATGGCCGAGACCTATGGTTTCGACATTTCTAACCCTGCTACCAACACGCAGGAGGCCATCCAGTGGATGTACTTCGCCTACCTCGCTGCCGTTAAGGAGCAGAACGGCGCCGCTATGTCCATCGGCCGTACCTCTACGTTCATCGACATCTACGCTGAGCGCGACCTTGCCAACGGTACCTTCACCGAGGAGCAGATCCAGGAGTTCGTGGATCACTTCATCATGAAGCTCCGCATGGTCAAGTTTGCCCGTACCCCCGAGTACCAGGCCCTGTTTACCGGCGACCCGCAGTGGGTCACCGAGTCCATCGGCGGCATGGGTGTCGACGGCCGTACGCTCGTTACCAAGATGAGCTATCGCTACCTGCACACGCTCGAGAACATGGGCACCAGCCCCGAGCCCAACATGACCGTTCTGTGGTCGACCCGTCTGCCCGAGAACTTCAAGAAGTTCTGCGCCAAGACTTCTGTCGCCAGCTCCTCGATCCAGTACGAGAACGACGACCTCATGCGCGTCTATCATGGCGACGACTACGGTATTGCCTGCTGCGTGTCCTCCATGCGCATCGGCAAGGAGATGCAGTTCTTCGGCGCCCGTGCCAACCTGGCCAAGTGCCTGCTGTACGCACTCAACGGCGGCGTCGACGAGGTCTCCAAGAAGCAGGTCGGCCCCAAGTATCGCGCCGTCGAGGGCGATACCCTCGATTACGACGACGTTGTGGCCAAGTACAACGACATGATGAAGTGGCTCGCCGGCGTGTACGTCAACTCGCTGAACATCATTCACTACATGCACGACAAGTATTGCTACGAGCGCATCCAGATGGCTCTGCATGACAAGCACGTGCACCGCTGGTTCGCTACGGGCATCGCTGGCCTTTCCGTCGTGGCTGACTCCCTGTCCGCCATCAAGTACGCCAAGGTCCACCCTGTCCGTGATGAGAACGGCATCATCGTCGACTTCGAGACCGAGGGCGAGTTCCCCAAGTACGGTAACGACGACGACCGCGTCGACCAGATCGCTCACGACGTTGTGCACCAGTTCATGGAGTACATCCGCATGAACGACACCTACCGCAACTCCGTGCCCACGACCTCGGTTCTGACCATTACTTCCAACGTCGTGTACGGCAAGAAGACCGGCTCCACCCCCGACGGCCGCAAGGCTGGCCAGCCGTTCGCCCCGGGTGCTAACCCCATGCACAAGCGCGATAGCCACGGCGCCATCGCTTCGCTGTCTTCGGTTTCCAAGCTCCCGTTCCGCGATGCTCAGGACGGCATTTCCAACACCTTCTCCATCATCCCGAGTGCGCTCGGCAAGGAGGACCAGGTGTTCTTTGGCGATATCGACCTTGATCAGCTGGGCGAGTAACTATTGTTAGTGCTATACTAACAATAACGATTACTGATTAGCGCGCCGGTTTCGGCCGGCGCCTATCAATCGAAGGAGACACATTATGAAGGTTTCTGAAGTTTCCGAGACTCAGGCCGATAACCTGGTCCACATGCTCGACGCTTACGCCGAGAAGGGTGGCCACCACCTGAACATCAACGTCTTCAACCGTGAGACGCTGCTCGACGCTCAGGCTCACCCCGAGAAGTACCCGCAGCTGACCATTCGCGTTTCCGGCTATGCCGTGAACTTCCACACGCTCACCAAGGAGCAGCAGGACGAGGTCATTTCGCGTACCTTCCACAACAAGTTCTAAAGGGACTCAACTCCCACCGGAGACCCGGTGAGGCCTACGCACTTTGTCTCTCAAACGTCCTCGCCGCTTCGCGGCTGCGGAATGTTTGCGAGACAAAGTGCTCCCGGCCTCGCCGGGTCTCCTGCGTTGTCGCCCTTTAGGGAACCACGCTAATTTCAATTAGTGTCCTCGGACATGCGAGAAGCCCCCGCTGCGCACTACGTGCGGCGGGGGCTTCTCGCGTCCTGCGGGATGTTTTGGAAAATAACCCAAAACCGGCCTTGCGGGGGCCTTCGGAGTCACCCTTTAGGCGGAACTCTCCTGATGGGTTGGGCGCATGGGGCACTTTTTTGGTGGCTACCGTTTATCGCATATAGCTACCGTTTGCGGAGTAAGTAACACTCTGTAATAAACCGTGTAGAATCTCAGATAAGCACGGAGTTTTCCAGGGAGACGCTGTCCTTTGTTGTGTGCAAGGGGCGGCGTCTCTTTGGCGCTCAGGCGCTGTTGTACAACAGCGCGATGGACGTGCGCGTATTGAAAAGCCAACGTCGAGATGGGTCGTGATGATAATGGGCAAGTACGTAATCGTTGTTGAGTCTGGGTCGGATGTGACGCCGGAGCTCTGCGAGCGCTATGGCATCGTGCGCGTGCCCATGCATGTCTCGATTGGCGACGAGACTGTCGAGGATGGCTCCATCGATCCGCTCGAGATTTATTCGCGCTGCAACGAGTTTGGCGTGATGCCCAAGACCAGCGGTTGTTCACCGGCGGATTTTGCACATGTGTACGATCGCATTCATGCCGAGCAACCCGATGCGACCATCTTGCATCTTGCGTATTCCGAGGTCACGACCTGCTCGCATCAGTCCTCGAAGATTGCGGCTGCGAATCGCGATTACGTCTTCTCCATGGATACGCGCTTTGTCTCGGTGGGCCAGTCACTGGTTGCCGTTGAGACCGCCAAGTATATCGAAGCCCATCCGGATGCGACGGTCGACGAGATTTTCACCTTCACGAATTCCGTCATGGATCGCGTGCTGCTGGGCTTCGTTCCTACCGATCTTGCCTTCCTCAAGGCCGGCGGCCGTCTGTCCAACGTGGCGTTCCTTGGCGCCCATCTGCTCAAGATTAAGCCCTGCATCGAGGTGACGGGCGGCAAGTTCGTGGCAACCAAGAAGTTCCGTGGCTCCATGCTCAAGTGCGCCCGCGCCTTTATCGACCATATGGTTGCCAAGGGCGATATCGACTACTCACATATTGGCTTGGCGTACTCGGTGGGTCTTTCCGAGGAGCTGCGCGGCGATATGGAAGTCTATGCGCATGAGCTGGGCTTTAAGGACGTTACCTGGACTCAGGTCGGCGGCGTTATCTCGAGCCACTGCGGTCCGACCGCCTTTGGTGCGGTGCTCACGCTTAAGGCGTAAAAGCTGCAGGCGAGCATTTGCCGGCCCACCCTCGCGACATAGCCCCCGCCACGGTGATGGGGGATAGACTAAAACGTGCCATTCTGGCCCGAGACGTTTAAACGCAAACGCATGGGCTAGAATGGCTCTGGCATTTATTTGGTTGTATCCAAGGAGAGGCAAGGTAGCGCGAATGGCAGAAATGACGCTTGAGGGTGTGGACGCTCGTCCCGAGGACTCTGCGTTTGCCCTGGGCCGCGTGCATTCGATTGAGACGATGGGAACGGTCGACGGACCCGGCATCCGCTTTGTGGTGTTTGTTCAGGGCTGCCCCATGCGCTGCGCGTATTGCCACAATCCCGATACCTGGTCTGTTAACGGCGGCACCATGGTGACCGTCGAGCACCTGATGGACGAGTTCCAGAGCAACCATGAGTTCTATCGCAGCGGTGGTATTACGGTGTCCGGCGGCGAGCCGCTCCTGCAGCCCGCGTTTTTGGCCGATCTGTTTCGTGCTATGCACAACAACCCCGATGGGCGTGTGCATACCTGCTTGGACAGCTGCGGCTACGCGTTTGATCCGCAGCATCCCGAGAAGTTCGATGCGGTACTCAACGAGACCGATATGGTGCTGCTCGACATTAAGCATGCCGATCCCGTTGAGCATAAAAAGCTGACCGGCTGCGATCCCGCACGCATTCTGGCATTTGGTGATGAGTTGGCGCGCCGCAAGATCAAGGTCGTCATTCGCCATGTGGTCGTGCCGAGTATTACCGATACCGTGGAGGAGTGCGAAAAGCTTGGCCGTCTGATTGCGCCGTGGCATAACGTGGTAGGCCTGGAGATGCTGCCGTATCACACGATGGGCATCGTCAAGTACGAGCAGCTGGGGATTCCCTATAAGCTCGAGGGCGTGCCGCAAATGGATACCGCGCGCATGCCCGAGCTACGCAACGCCGTCATGACCGGCATGAAAAAGCGCCGCGCCGAGCTCAAAAACGCCATCGGCTAGCGAGCTACAGCCATAGCGGAGGCTCTGTTTGATACGAGAGCTGCACTGGCTCAGCGTGGTCGTTTGGCGAGGTCAAACAAAATGCTGGTACCATACCGTGGTTAGGTATTTCGTATAAGTTTGGGGGATGGTATGACTACCATCGCGATTATCGGTGCACTCGAAAAAGAGATTCTGCAGATTAAGGAAGAACTGAGCGACGAATGCGTGGCTCAGGAGGCGGGCTTGACCGTTGTGAGAGGCAAGCTCGACGGCGTGACGGTGGTCGCCACGACGGCAGGCATGGGCACCGTGAACGCTGCTGCCGCAACGCAGCACCTCATTAGCAAGTATGCACCGCGAGCCGTGGTGTTTTCGGGCATTGCGGGCGGCCTAAATCCCAAGCTTCATATCGACGACATGGTCATTGGCAAGTGTCTGCGCTATCTGGATACCGATACGGCACTTATCGCCGAGTCCGCGCCGGGCCTCGAGGAGTTTGCCTCGACGCCGATACTGGTCGACATCGCTGCCGATGTGCTTGCTGAGCGTGGGTTTGTTGATGCTTCGTCAAATGCGTCGAGCTCGGACGCGAGCGGCAAGCAGTTCCTGATCGGCACCATTGCCACGGGCAACCGCTTTGTGGCGGGCGCCGCCATGCGCAATGACGCTATCGAGGCGACGCATGCCGATTGCGTCGGCATGGAGGGCGCGGCAATTGCCCATGTCGCAACCAAAAATGGTGTTGATTGCCTGGTGCTTCGCGCTATCAGCGATAATTGTGACGAGACATACGATGCGTTTTGCGACCACGAGTTCGATCTGTTTGAGTATGCCCGCACCGCGAGCGGCATTACGCTCGATATCGTCCGCCGCATTGCCGCCGCGCAATAGCGCGTTCACGTTGTAAGCACCTACGACCAAGGAGTGTCCATGGCCGATTCCATCAACTACCAGCTTGCCAAGTTCGTCGCCAGCTACGGCAAGGTTTCGCAGATTCCCGAGTCCACCTGCCCCGAGGTGAGCTTCGTCGGCCGCTCCAACGTGGGCAAGTCGTCGATCATGAACAAGCTCTTTGGCCGCAAAAACCTGGTTAAGGTTTCGAGCACGCCGGGCAAGACGAGCAACATTAACTTCTTTGAGGCCGACGACGTGCACTTCGTGGACCTGCCGGGCTACGGCTTCGCGCGCCGTTCCAAGGCTGAGCGCGACCGCTGGGCAGAGCTCATTGGCGACTTCTTCGATTCGGAGCGCA
Organism: uncultured Ruminococcus sp.; assembly: GCA_963604655.1. Lineage (GTDB taxonomy): Bacteria > Actinomycetota > Coriobacteriia > Coriobacteriales > Coriobacteriaceae > Collinsella. The sequence goes on along the minus strand of CAVCRP010000019.1, from coordinate 22,906 downwards.
GCTTTAACCTGGTCGTGTCGCTGGTGGATATCCGCCACGACCCGAGCAAGCTCGACCATGACATGATCGACTACCTGCAGGGCAACGAGTTCAACTTTATCGTCTGCCTCACCAAGGCCGACAAGCTCAGCCGCACCCAGCAGGCCCGCCAGGCAGCAGCCATCAAAAAGCAGCTCAACGTCCCGGCCGAGAACGTGATCATCACAAGCTCTCAGACGGGCGTGGGTATCGACGAGCTTAAAAAACGCATCGCCGAGGCCTGCCTTTAGTATGTGCTCCTGCCAGGTGCAATTCCTATTTATATCACCCTAGTGATAGTTGACGGCAAACTATCACTAGGGTGATATTTTGTACGGAAGCAGTATCGACATTAGGGATTTAATGTCGGGGAGGGTTGATTTAAATGATCCAAGAGTTAACGGATTGTGGGCCGAGTAGGACGTACCCCCTCTACTATCTCGAGGACGCAATGAACAACCTTGGTGACTGCTTCGACTACGCCGTGAACGATTATGGAGCGGAAGGGTCCGAAGTTGTCGAGCTCTTTTGTCTGAGCGGCGTAGCTCACGAGTTTGAGCGCGGCAACGCATGGGTCGTGTCGGGAAAATCGGGCGTCGAGTTATTTGCACTCATTGCCGAAAGATCTGGTTACCAGACAGGGTCGATGCCAGATCGGACCTATCGATTTGAGAAGACGCCGGAATACTGGACAGGATGGATATTGGCGTACCTGCAGTGGCGCCTAGGTGAGTCTTTTGAAGACCTGCTGCACGTCGTTCCATTTGATGCGCTGCGCGACCTGTACTACCCCTGGCATGAGGCATCGGAAGAGCGCGTAGCGCGCCTCATCTGCGATATAGCGAAGAAAACGCCTCGTCAAACCAAGCTAGCGCTAGCAAGAAAGAGGCTCAAGAAAACCCAACAAGACCTAGCATATGAATCGGGCGTATCACTCCGATCAATCCAAATGTACGAACAACGCCAGAGAAACATCAACGAAGCCTCGATAACAACCGTAAGGGATATGGCAAAAGCCCTACACCGCAACATCGAAGACCTCCTAGAACCAGCCTTCGAATACAAAGAACCCACCGCCGCCTAAACCAAACACATCACCAAAGCCCATCTCCAGCAAATGCCCCACCCCAGCAAAAAGCTCCCATCAATAAAAGGCCAAAACATCAGCCCGGCGACTTTCCAGAGCGTAGGTCCCTATAGCCGCCGCCGGCGAAGTTGACGTAGGGGAGCCCAGAGGCTTTGCTCCCAAATCTTTCCGCAGGACGGCAGGACCCCCGCCGCACGAAGTGCGCAGCGGGGGTCCTGCCATGTCCGAGGACGATTTGGGAGCAAAGCCTCTGGGCTCCCCGGCGGGTATACGGGGCGGCGTCTACAGGTATTCGATCTGGGCGCCTTCCGTGTCGCACGTGAGGATATGCGTATCGCACTTGGGGAACTGCTCGCGCAGTTTGACCTGCAGGAACTTTGCCACGATGGTGTCGTCAGTCACGGCCATGAGAGTCGAGCCGGAGCCGCTGATCCAGATGGTCTTGGCACCACCGTTGAGGCAGGTGTCGCGCACGGCGTTGTAGTCGGGGATGAGGCGGCGACGATAGGGCTCCTGGATGCGGTCGTCGTTGGCGGCGGCAATCAGGTCCAGGTCGCCGGTCTCCAGGCCACGCGTCATGCCGGCGATGCGGCCCATCTGCCACACGGCGGTGGAGAGCGGAATCTCCTGCGGCACAACCTTGCGCGCCTCGCTCGTGTGTACCTCGTAGGGCGGAATCACGGTAATAAAACGTAAGCGATCGCTCACTTCGTAGCGCAGGCACTGGGGGAGCGAATCAGTCGGCGTGAAGGAACAGACGGCGCCGCCCAGGATGGCGGGGGCAACGTTATCGGGATGGCCCTCGACCTCGGTGGCAATGCGAACGAGCTCGGCGCGGTCGACGGTGTGGCCCGTCAGTGCGGCAGCTGCCATGATGCCGGCGACAACGCAGGTGGAGCTGGAGCCCAAGCCGCGGGCGACGGGCACGTCGGTCTGGATGTCGATGGCGACGGGGAAGGCCGGCTCGCCCCATGCAGCCAGTGCATCCACGAAGCTCACGTAGACCAGGTTGTTCTCGTTTTGGAACTCCTCGGGGCAGCCCGTGATGGTGAGCTTATCGGCGCGCTCGAAGGTGAAGTGCGAGTAGAGGCTGACGGCCATGCCGAGGGTGTCGTAGCCGATGCCTAGGTTTGCGCTGGTTGCTGGTACGGTGATCTTGATCATGTGAGTCTCCTGGGCGGTCTGCCTGTTTAGTTCGCTGCTCGGACAGTCCTGGCTCGCTCGGAAAGCACATTAAGTGCTTTCCGGCTCGTGCGGAACTCGCGACGAACTAAACAGGCAGACCCGCATGTTCGTTCGTCATCATCCCGGAGGGTATCTGAATAAAAGAAGGTGCGCCGGCTTTCGCCGGCGCCTTGTAAGGGGTTTTAGTTGGTGGCCATCTTTTTTGCTGCGGACTCTACGTAGCTGGCCATCTCGTCGACATCGCAGACGTCTTCGAAGCGGACGGGCTTGGATTCGAGTTCGGCGAGCTGGGTCGGGGCAACCGTGTTGGTGGCCTGCTCGAGCATGCGCATGGCCTCAAAATCATCCTCGGGAACGTCGAGGCCCAGAGCGTCGCAGCAGGCGCGCGGGAACTTGTAGGGGCTGGCGGTCGAAAGCAGCACGCGGGCCTTGGCGCCCTCGGCGGGGGTGACTTTTTCAAAGACGTGATAGCCGCAGGCGGTGTGCGGGTCAATCACGTAGCCGTTTGCGTCCCAGCAGCTCTTGATGGCAGTGCGAACCTCGGCCTCGCTGGCCCAGCCGCAGCCAAAGATGCTCTGAATCTTTGCCAGCAGGTCGGCGGGAACTTCGTAGCGACCAGTCTGTGCCAGCTGCTCCATAAGGTCGGCAACAAGCTCGCAGTCGCCATCGGACAGGAAGTACAGCATGCGCTCCAGGTTGGAGCTGATGAGGATGTCCATCGACGGCGAGATGGTCGTGTAGAACGGACGGTTGCGGTCGTAGACACCGGTGGTCAGGAAGTCAGCCAGCACGTTGTTCTTGTCGCTCGCGACGATGAGCTTGGCGACGGGCAGGCCCATGCGCTTGGCATAGTAGCCGGCCAGGATATCGCCGAAGTTGCCGGTCGGTACGCAGAACTCCACGGCGTCGCCGGCCTCGATGGCGCCGGCGCGCAGCAGTTGCGCATAGGCGGCAAAGTAGTAGACGACCTGCGGTACCAGACGGCCGACATTGATGGAGTTGGCGCTCGAAAGCACGGTGCCAGCGGCCTCCAGGCGCTCGGCAAGCTCCTTATCGGCAAAGATGCGCTTGACGGCGCTCTGGGCGTCGTCAAAGTTGCCGCGGATGCCGCAGACAGCGACGTTGTCGCCCTCCTGCGTGGACATCTGCAGGTTCTGGACGCGGCTGACCTTGCCCTCGGGATAAAAGACAGTGATGCCCGTGCCCGGAGCGTCGGCAAAGCCGGCAAGTGCTGCCTTGCCCGTATCGCCCGACGTGGCGGTGACGATCATGATGCGCTCGGCGCCGCCGTCCTTGGCAGAGGTGCGGGCCATCAGGCGGGGGAGCATCTGCAGGGCGACGTCCTTAAAGGCGCTTGTGGGGCCGCCAAAGAGTTCCATCACATAGGTCTGAGGGGCATCGGCGCCCGGTGCGGCGTCGAGTTTGACGAGCGGCGTGACCTCTTCGCTCGCAAACGTGCTGCGGTAAGCCTCGTCGACACACGCCGATATTTCTTCGGCCGTGTAATCATTCAGTAACATTCCCAACACATCTTGAGCGATTTCAAAGTACGATTTATCTGCAAGCGAGCTGATATCGAGTTGCTGGGTGCCCAGCTCGTCCGAGACAAACAAACCCCCGTCGGGAGCGATGCCGGTACGGATTGCCACCTTACTTGAGCACGATAAAGTGCGTCCTCGTGTACTATGATAAGTTCCCATATAACACTGCTCCTCGGATGCCTTGGTCCCAATCGGTGAAACCATGGTATCAGAGCGCGCAAAACAGGTTTGCAGAGGCTTTTAGAAAGGTAACCTCAAGCCCATGATTAAGATTGCCAAGTTTGGCGGCTCGTCGGTCGCCGACGCCGAACACTTTAAGAAGATCAAGGCCATTGTCGATGCCGACCCGGCCCGCCGTTTTGTGGTGGTTTCTGCCTGCGGTCGCCGCTTTAAGGGCGACACCAAGGTGACCGACCTGCTCTACTTGGTCAACGCGCACGTCAAGTACCACGTGTCGTGTGAGGAGCTGCTCGAGGACATCGGCCAGCGCTACTTTGATATTGCCGATGAGCTGGAGCTCACCTATCCCATCCGCGAGGAGTTTGCGGCCTTTGCCGAGCGCGCCCGTTCGGGTGGCTACTCCACCGAGGAGCTTGTGAGCCGCGGCGAGTACTTCACCGCCCGCCTGATGGCCGAGTACCTGGGCCTGCCGTTCCTGGATGCCGCGACGGTCGTGGCGTTCCATCATGACGGTTCGCTCAGCATGAACCGCACCTCCGAGCTGGTGCAGGAGTACGGCCAGCAGGGCGGCTTTGTCATGCCCGGCTTCTATGGCGCGACGCGCGAGGGCCAGATCAAGCTGCTCGACCGTGGTGGCGGCGACATTTCCGGCGCCATCCTGGCCAAGTGCCTGGGCGCCGACCTGTACGAGAACTGGACTGACGTTTCGGGCTTCTATTCCGCCGACCCTCGCATTGTGCCCGAGGCCCAGCCCATCGCCCGCGTTACCTACGAGGAGCTGCGCGAACTTTCGTACATGGGCGCGAGCGTCCTGCACGAGGAGGCCGTGTTCCCCGTGCGCGAGGCAGGTATTCCGCTGGTCATCAAGAACACCAACGCGCCGCAGGACCCCGGCACCATCATTAGCGAGACGGCCGACGAGGGCGAGGCCGAGCCCATCATTACCGGCGTGACCGGCAAGCGCGGCTTTGTCGCCATTAACGTGGCCCGCGACCGCACCAAGCCCCGCGTCGGCTTTATGCGCCGCGCGCTTTCGGTGTTCGAGCGCTATGACGTCTCCGTCGAGCACATGCCCACCGGTGTCGACCGCTTTGGCGCCGTGGTGCAGGAAGAGGATGTGCACGATTCGCTGTACTCGCTCGTGGGCGACATCCAGCAGGAAGTCGAGCCGCTCGAGATCGAGGTCGTCGAGGGTCTGGCGCTTATTGCCACCGTCGGCCGCAACCTGCGCGGTCGTGCCGGCATCTCCGGCCACCTGTTTGGCATGCTTGGCCAGGCCGGCGTGAGCGTGCGTATGATTTCGCAGAGCTGCGACGAGATCAACATCATCATCGGCGTGGAGGAGAAGGACTTCGATCTGGCGATCCAGACCATCTACCGCGCCTTCTCGGACGAGAACGGCATCGTCAAGGTCTCTGATCTGGAGCCTTCCGAGCCGCTTGAGCCCGCGCTGGCTGCTCTCAAAAAGTAGCGGCCACCCCGGTAGATTATTGGAACATGTCTAAAAATCTACCTTCAGGCGCCTGAGTAGATTTTGAGGCATGTCCCAAAAATCTACCGTGGGGCGTTTCGTTTCGGTTTCGTTTCGACGGGGCGGGTTTTATATCCGCCCCGTTCTTGTATAAACTGGGGCACACTATTGAGTCCGCTAAGCGTGCGGGCTAAAGCCGCGACCTTTAAAGGGGGAAGCATGAAACAGTACACGGTTGCTATTTTGGGCGCGACGGGAGCCGTGGGCACCCAGATGCTCGAGTGCCTGAACGAGCAGGAGTTTCCGGTCGGCAAGCTCAAGCTGCTGGCGAGCGCACGCTCGGCGGGCAAGACCGTTGAGTTCCGCGGCGAGCAGGTTGTGATTGAGAAGGCTTGCCCCGAGGCCTTTGAGGGCTGCGACATCGTGCTCGGCGCCGCTGGCGACGATATCGCCAAGGAGCTGCTGCCCGAGGCCGTCAAGCGCGGTGCTGTCGTGGTCGACAACAGCCATGCCTTCCGCCTGGATCCCGAGGTGCCGCTGGTCGTGCCCGAGATCAATGCCGACGACATCAAGTGGCACAAGGGCCTCATCGCCAACCCCAACTGTGCGACCATTATCGGCCTGGTTCCCACCTGGCCGCTGCACCAGCTCGCGGGCGTGAAGCGCATGATCGTGTCGACGTATCAGGCGGCTTCGGGCGCCGGCGCGCCTGGCATGGCAGAGCTTGAAGCTCAGCTGGCAGCCCTGGGCCGTGGCGAGGAGATCCCCGAGCCGCGCGCCTTTGCCGCTCAGCTTGCGAGCAACCTGATTCCGCAGATCGGCGGCGTCAAGGAGGAGGGCTTCACCTCCGAGGAGATGAAGCTGCAGAACGAGGGCCGCAAGATCATGCACCTGCCCGAGCTGCGCGTGAACTGCACCTGCGTGCGCGTGCCCGTGCTGCGTTCGCACTCCGAGAGCATTACGCTTGAGTTTGAGCGCGACATCACGGTCGAGGAGGCCCGCGCTGCGCTGGCTGCCGCTCCTGGTGTCAAACTGGTCGACGATATGGCTGCCGAGGATGCGCACGACCGCTTCCCCATGCCGATGGACACGTCCGACCAGGATCTGATTTGGGTCGGCCGCGTGCGTCGCGACATCTCGAACCCCGAGGCCGCGCGCGGTATCACCTTCTGGTGCTGCGGCGACCAAATCCGTAAGGGCGCGGCAACCAACGCCGTCCAGATCGCTAAGCTGCTCTGCGAGTAGCGTGGGCTGTCCGGCGGGGGCCGGGCTTAGTTTTCAGAACGTCCTCGACCATGTGTGGCGCCTTGTCCTGCTCCTTCGGAGCCGCGGACAAGGCGCCACACTGGTCTGCGGAGTGTTCTGAAAACTAAGCCCGGCCCCGCCTGCGGTGACGTTGTTGCGAACGGCCTGCGATGGGGCCGTTGTCGGTTGAGGCCGCTGGGCTGATGTGGGGGCACGTGGCCGTTGCGGGCCCTGGTCCCGGCGGCAGCTGCGGCGCTGCGCGCCTGCTGCCTTGGGGGACTGTGGGGCGCGGCCGGCAGCTGCGGCGCTTCGCGCCTGCTGCCTGCGGGGACTTTGGGCTTGGGGCGAAGTGAGGTCTAATACTTTTCACGAGAAGTGAACGACCCTATTTGAACCCTCGAAGCATTGGCATATTTTGACCGTTATTTCCTGCGGTTTTATCGCATGAATCCTGCGATTTTGCGGTCTAAAGGCGTGGATGCTCCGGGGCTTCGATTTCGCTCGTTCACTTCTCAGGAAAAGTATTAGAGATCAACTGGTAGGGGTACCGCTCTGGCGTCGAAACCCTGCGCCTTTTTTCGCTTGGTTGGGGAAAGTGGCATCGCTTAAGCAACGCTCGGACGTATCTGCGGGGGTTGTCTGCACAATTCGCGGTATTATGTTTGCGGAGTTTTGAAAGGAGCCGCTGGTGGTCACGACGACGTTTGCTTCGCCTTTGGGCGAAATCCTGCTTGCCGCTGATGGCCGCGGTTTGACGGGGCTTTGGTTTGAGGGACAGGAGCACTTTGGCTCTACGCTGCTCAAAGAGAATGCAGAGCATGTCGAGGGTGCCGATGCGGTTTCTGGTGTCGGGGGCATGTCTTCGGTGAATCCCGCGAATGGTGCGGCTTCTTCGGTGCTTGAGCGTTCTTGGGCTTGGCTGAATGCTTATTTTGCTGGTCAGGAGCCTCGGTTTACGCCGCCGTTGCATATGATTGGTACGGCGTTTCAGCGCGAGGTTTGGTTCGAGTTGCTTTCAATTCCGCGTGGTGAGGTCGCTACGTATGGCGAGGTCGCCCAGCGCATTGCGGCGCGACATCGCGTGCCGGGTAATGAGGCCCCCGCTGTATCTCCCCGTGCTGTGGGGGCTGCGGTTGCGCGCAATCCTATTTCGATCATCGTGCCGTGCCATCGCGTGGTCGCTGCCGACGGCTCGCTCAACGGATATGCCGGCGGGCTTGATCGCAAAGAGTGGCTGCTTCGGCTTGAGGGCGCGTACGAGGAATAGCGCTCGAATGCTCTACATGAATAAGGTGCCGCGAAAAGGACGAGTTGCTGTCCTTTCGCGGCACCTTTTGTTTGGGATGAGTGGTAGCAGCGTGTCGGCCGCCTCGGAAGATATCGCCTTAAACCCGCACTGTGCATCGTGAAAATACACGCCCAGATAGCTCTCCAGCAGACTCTACCGCATAGAGCGGATTGACGATCGTAGCGGGCGCGTCACGCGGCATATGAGCCTTAAGTTTGGTTAAGCCCTATCCAGCGTTTTTAAATACATGCAGGTTGAGCTGCTAAGGCTGTGCTAAGGCAGCTGGCGGTGCGCTATTATCGGCAGTGTCGAAACCTGTATTTCCATGCGCCAAAGGAGCAACCATGAAGTTGATGCTTGCCGAGGACGAACCCGGCCTCTCCCGCGCCCTTACCGCGATTCTTCAACATAGCGATTACGAGGTCGACACCGCGCTCGACGGCTTGACGGCACTCGAGTATCTGCTCGCCAACGATTACGACGCCGCGATCTTGGACATCATGATGCCCGGCATGGATGGCATCGAGGTGCTCAAGCGCACGCGCGCCGCCGGTAAGCGCCTGCCGATCATCATGCTCACCGCCAAAAGCGAGGTGTCCGATAAGGTCGAGGGCCTGGACGCCGGTGCCAACGACTATCTGACCAAGCCGTTTGCCGCCAAGGAGCTGCTCGCGCGCATTCGTGCCATAACGCGCGCCGCCACGGCGATTGACGCCACGATGCTCAGCGTGGGCAACGTGCGCCTCGATACGGCCGCCTGCACACTGGTGGGCCCCGAGGGCGAGGAACACTTGGCCAATCGCGAGTTTCAGCTTATGGAGCTCTTTATGCGCAACGCCGGTACGCGCATGCCCACGGAGCGCCTGATGCTCGAAGTCTGGGGCGAGGACGCGCCCGAGGGCGCCAACGTGGCGTGGGTCTATATCTCATATCTGCGCAAGAAGCTGACGGCACTTGGTGCCAACGTGGTCATTCGCGCATCGCGCAACCAAGGCTATTCGCTCGAGGTCGTCGAGGAGGGCGAGTAGGCGTGAGCACGTGGTGGGGGCGTGTGAAGTCGAAATGCGGCTTTGGCGCGGACGCGAACGACCCGGCGCGTGCCGACGCCGCCAGTGCAATGGGGCGCCGCCTGCGCCGCAAGTTTATCCTGGTGGCCATGGGTGCCGTCACGGCGGTGCTCGCGCTCATCATCGCTGGCATCAACATCGTCAACTACTCGCATGTTTGCAAAACGGCCGACGCGCGCCTGGACTACATCTTGGCGGGCAAGGGCGGCATAGATTGGACGGATGAGCCCAAGACCGATCCGGGCGACGGCAAGGATGTAGCTGGCAGCGGGGGTGCGGCAGCTGGCGAAAATGGTGACGATGGTGCTGGCATTAACCTAGAACATGTTCCTATTAGACATTTCGAAGGCATGACGGCAGAATCGCCCTTCGATACACGCTACTTTACGGTGACGATTTCCGGTGGGCAGGTTGTCGATATCAACACGGCCCGCATTGCCGCGGTGGGCACCAAGCGCGCTTCGCGTATTGCCTCGGAGCTGCATTCCAAAGGCTGGACCTCGGGTTTTTCTGGCAGCTATCGGTACATCGCCACGGTGCAGGGCGAGGAGACCACCTACGTATTCGTCGATTGCTCGCGCGAGCTCGCAAGCTTCCGCTCGTTTTTTAGCGCGAGCGTGGCCATCAGCTGCATTGGCTGGCTGGCGGTGCTCGCGATTGTGACGGTTGCCTCGGGCGCGGTGATTCGGCCGATGGTCGAGAGCTATAGCAAGCAGAAGCGCTTCATTACCGACGCGAGCCACGAGATTAAGACGCCGCTGGCCGTGATTGATGCCGCCAACGAGGTGCAGGAGATTGAGAGCGGCGAGAGCGAGTGGACACAGAGCATTCATGAGCAGGTTGCGCGGCTGACGGCGCTGACGGAGCGCCTGGTGTTCTTGGCGCGCATGGACGAGGGCTCGGCCGGCTTTACCATGGCGGCGATCGATCTTTCGGAGGCAGTGGACAAGGCTGCGGCTCCGTTTGAATCAGTGGCGGTTTCGCGCGGCAAGCGCCTGTCGATGTCGATTGCGAGCGGTGTGCGGGCCCATGCCGATGCTGCGGCGGTGGCACAGGTGGTTGAACTGCTGCTAGATAACGCCACGCGCTACGCGAGCGAGGGCAGCGTGATTGAGCTGAGCCTGCGCGCCGTTTCGCGCGGTGCGGGCAAGGGTGCGGCTGAGCTTGTCGTTACAAATGCCGTCGATGAGCTGCCCGAGGGCGATCTGGACCGATTGTTCGACCGCTTCTACCGTGCAGATGTTTCGCGCAGTTCCAAGACGGGCGGCTCGGGCGTGGGCCTATCCGTCGTGCGCGCCATCGCCGAGGCCCACGGAGGCTCCGCCACCGTATCCGGCCACGACCATCAGATCGCCTTCACCGTCCGCCTCTAAAACCTTCCAAAAAGGGACAGGTTTGTTTTGGCAGGTTTTATCTGGGGAAATGCCGATGGGGGAGACTGTAAACGGCGGCTGTGACCTGGCACGACGCCGCAAAATGGGACGCCGTTTCCGAATGGAGGCTCAGACGGAAAGCGCATCCCAGCTTGGAGCCTCAGAACGGGACACAGCTTCCCCCAGAAGGCCATTCCGGAAAGCGCATCCCAGTTTGACGCCTCAGAACGGGACACACTTTCCCCTAGAAGGTAGTTCCGGAAACGTCATCCCAGTTTGAAGCCTCAGAATGGGACACAGTTTCCCCTAGTGGACCTTTCGGAAACCGTGTCCCAGAATCCCGCCTTAAAGCGGGACACATTTTCCGGATGGCACCACCTGCGGAAACGGTGTCCCAGAATAACGCCGGCGGCAACGTCAAAAGACAAGCGTCAACTGCGCGCCCTGCTCAACAGGCTGCTCCTTGTGCTCACTCAGAAGCACCATTCGGTCTTCGTATTGCTTCTCGGTCATTTCGATAACGGTGACCTCTCCCGCGCTTGGAAGATTCAGCTTAAGGCGAGCGATATGCGCCGCGGCGGATTCGCGAGTTACCAACAGGCGCGAATACACCGAAAACTGCTCCATGTGGTAGCCGTCGTTAATCAGGAACTTTCGAAAGTCGCTATATTGCCGACGCTCTGCCTTGCTTCCCGTTGGAAGATCAAACAGCACCAATAACCTCATAACCCTCATGGCTCCTCCCTATTCAACGGTTACCATCTCGAGCCCTTTTAGCTCGGGTAACAGCAGCCTCTTGGGATCCTTCTCGAGAACGGCGGTTCTGAGTGAAGAGAGTGTTGTCTCTATGCACTGCTGACAGCCGCAACGTTTCCCGTCGATGGTCATGACGTGCTCAAACACGCGAGCCAGCAATGCTTTGTCGCGCTGTCCTAAAGGTTCTGCAACGCCATAGCTCATGACAATCAGATCGACGAGGGGGCGGAACGGTTCGATAAGGTCGTCGACAAGGTTGAACGCATTGTAAACGCTGTGATGGTGAAGCCCCTGGGACACGAGCCATCCGCCACCAACAGCTGCTCTTCCGATACCTGCGCGCAGGACGCTGTAACCATAGTCGAGGGCGGAGCTCTGCATGCTGTTGCGTCTAGTTCCCTCGGTAATAAGGGCTTTAAAGTATGCGGAGGCGGCTGCACCCTCACGATTGTCCGTGTCACCCGAAAGAACGGTTTTGGCATAGGAGGGGAGAGGGTCTGTGGGTAGCCCCATCTCTGTGAGAACCGCTGCTTGATTGAGTATTTTTGCCTGGACGATGCGTTTCCAAAGCTGCTTTTTAAACGGAAGGCTCATGGCGAGTTGGTCTTCGACGATGCGCGCGTGGCGTGAATGGGCGCCCATGGGGAGCATAAGGCCGTTGGGCATGTGGTCGCGTCCACAGATCATGACGCCTATTCCTGCATCGTTGAGCTGCGACATGCAGGCAACCGTCATCGTAGTTTGATGGGATTCGACGATTACGACCCAAATGTCTTCGAGGGGGATGGTGGAGCTGCGGTCGTCTACGTTGATCATCAGCAGACCGTTTTTAATGCAGAGATGGGCCTTGCTCTGGATAAGTATTGTCCGTTGGGTCATTTTGTCGACGACCTTCCCCGCATTAGCGCTACAATACAGCTAAGTCGAAAGCAGCTCACCTTGGGGAAGGGCGCGGCTCCAGACAAGGGGAGCCACTTAAGTGGCTTACCCGTAAAGTAACCCCCGTTCAATCTTCGGATTGGGCGGGGTGAACTTTTTTGGGCGAACGTTCGCCAGTATTCCGTAAACGGTAGTTATGAATAGCGTTTAAATTGGTTCTTTTGAACGACCTTTTGCCCGAGGATTCGATCTGTTTGTGAAGAAAAGCACATAACTCGTTTGGCCGAATAGGGCTCTTTTCTTGCGTGGGGCGTAGCTTGTCGACGCCTTTTGTTCTGGAAAAACTGAATCACAGATGTGAATCTGAGGCCAAACGGGGTCTCTTTTTTGATGCCTGAAAACAGAAAAGCCCCTGCTAGAGGGGCTTTTCTGTGCGCACATAGCGTATCACCTTGGGGAAGGGCGCGTGCTCAAGACTTGAGGTGGCGACCGTTCCAGACCAGCACGAGCGTATCACCTTGGGGAAGGGCGCGTGCTCAAGACCATGAGGCTTGACTGCCAAGTGAACTCGTCAGCGTATCACCTTGGGGAAGGGCGCGTGCTCAAGACTACTGGCGTGCCTGAACGCCCACGAGCAGTAGCGTATCACCTTGGGGAAGGGCGCGTGCTCAAGACCCATATTCTTCGCTAAGCTCAACTGCACCGAGCGTATCACCTTGGGGAAGGGCGCGTGCTCAAGACATATAAGGAATCTTCCCGTATGGTAAGATTAGCGTATCACCTTGGGGAAGGGCGCGTGCTCAAGACATGTCCCGTGAAGAGCCTGACCACCACCTGAGCGTATCACCTTGGGGAAGGGCGCGTGCTCAAGACTACAGAGTTACATTAGCATCCGCGCCATATAGCGTATCACCTTGGGGAAGGGCGCGTGCTCAAGACTAGTCGGTATCACCATAGAAATTGATAAGGAGCGTATCACCTTGGGGAAGGGCGCGTGCTCAAGACCTCGGCGGCATCCTCATCGTCTTCGGCCTTAGCGTATCACCTTGGGGAAGGGCGCGTGCTCAAGACCTATCGAGTGCCTTCCTGTTTGCGCCCAGAAGCGTATCACCTTGGGGAAGGGCGCGTGCTCAAGACTCGGGTGAACGTTCACCCGGGGGCTATTTTAGCGTATCACCTTGGGGAAGGGCGCGTGCTCAAGACGAGAACATGAACATAACGTGGTAATGAGCCAGCGTATCACCTTGGGGAAGGGCGCGTGCTCAAGACACCATTGCGTTTCTAGGCGCTTATAGCTATAGCGTATCACCTTGGGGAAGGGCGCGTGCTCAAGACACAGACGCAAGGCGCTAATAGCGGCGTTCGAGCGTATCACCTTGGGGAAGGGCGCGTGCTCAAGACTATGTCGTTTGCATCGCCATCATCGGCATGAGCGTATCACCTTGGGGAAGGGCGCGTGCTCAAGACCGACCGAGACCATCAAGCTGTCGGATGGCAAGTGTATCACCTTGGGGAAGGGCGCGTGCTCAAGACGAGCGTATCGGCGGTTTCGAGGTTGTAGGAAGCGTATCACCTTGGGGAAGGGCGCGTGCTCAAGACAACTTTGAGTTCGCTTTGAGTATTGAAAAAAGCGTATCACCTTGGGGAAGGGCGCGTGCGCATAGACGCGATAGCCGTACAAGATAAGCTCGATAGTTCAATAAAGGCATGCAGCCGTTAGTTTACGGGCGGTGTTCCCAGAAAGAAGTATGCCCCGTTCAGAGTGAGCTCTGGACGGGGCAGATGGGCTATTTGCGCATTATTATGGACTCACGAATAATTGTTGGGAACAGATTGTTATTCAGCTTGGCAACACTGGGGCAGCTTAGGGCTTCCTTAGTAAGCCTGCCGATAAATGACCAACTCCCATTTGCAATGTTGTAGCCATTAAACCGTCCAATAAAATCGCCGATTTGCACCAGATCGCCAAGGTATATTTCCAAGGGCGGCTTTGTCATTGCGCTTTCCGGAACGAGTTTCCACGCCTTTCTTCCTATTGCTGCCCTTGCAATCCTAGGTACATACGTCCCATCCTTAAGCGCGGGGATATCTGCCTTGTAGACGGGGTCTGCATACCAAGCGCCCTGTCCCTTCTTGGCCTCCGGGTCATGCCAGAGTCTCAGGCACAACATCTCGCTCACCTTGATGACCGATTTCTCGTCCTCCGACACAACGGCGTTGCCCATGACGATGTCCTTATCGGAGCCTACTTTGCGAGCGAGGTCTTTACCCTGTGCATTAACGCCGGCATAGCGATAAACCGTCTGCTCGAACAGCTCGCCCTTTCCCTTACGCGGAACAAAGCGGGTGGGTACGACAAAATCGTGCGCTGCACGTACTTCGTTCGCAAAGGTCTCCCAGGGCATAACACTTTCGAGCGCCTTCATAATGGCATCGTGACGCTGAGTCTCGTTCATGCCCCTGGTGATGCTCCAGTGCGTTTCCTGGTTGATGCGAGCAGTTTTAATCACAAGGCTTCGGCTGCATGCTGCAATCACGCAGGCATCGGTGGCATGGTGACGATCGTCCGAGCGGTCTTTCTCACCATTCGAGCCAAAGTTAAGCCCCCACCTGCGACGCAGCCATGCGGTCGCTCTGCCAGTGGTGGGAACAACATGCGCCTTTGCGCCGTCATCGGGGAACAGCAGGCAGTCGGCGAGGTAGGCGCATGCTTCTCGTGACATATAGGCGGTGTCGGTGAAGCTGCGGGCTAAGAACTCGCTTTCTTTAGCATCAAGGTCTTTTTCCAGCAGGAAGTTCTTTTTGCGACGGCTGAGTTTCTGATTTTCCTGAACGCGACGCTCAAAGGCATCCCATGAAGGCGCGTCATCATGCGACATCCATTCGTAGGGTGTCTGCTCGCGCTTGTCCTGATTGCTTTTGGCGAGGACCAGGACTTTGTTGTTGCGCGAGTTCTCTCCCGTGCGAGAAAACGGCAAGATATGGTCGATCTGCGTGTACGTGTCATCGCTAATCAGGCGGTCAACTTCGATCTTTGCGCCCGTGTAAAGGTCGAAACATTCCTGCTCTTCCCACAGACGGTATTTCTCGATTTGTTTGCCTGTGACCTCATCAGTTGTGCAACCGCGCAGTTCGGCGATTTGTCCGGCAATGCGCTCGCGATTTTTCTCGTTTTTCTTATTGGCCTTGGCAATCTCATCTTTCGCACGCTGAGGCAACCTAAGCTCTCGGTCAAGCTCAACGTGGATCTCGTTTGGCACGCCCCACTTGCGGCAGATGGCATTGACCACTTTTCGCATTTGCGACATGGAACGAATGACGACGGGGTTGTTATTCGTTCGGCCGGTACGTTCGACCCAGGTCTCATAGGGCATCAGACGATCTGAACGCTCGAGCTGGGCGCCAGCGATGCGCAGTCCCAGCAGGCCGCAGTTATTTTCGGCTTGAGTAAGGCTGAGGACCTCGGGCTCCTCGAGACAATCGAGCAGCATGTCGAGTGCCTTTTTTGAACGGTTGCCATAGCCGTTAAGAGCTTTGGATGAATAGGGAAGCTTGCAAAGCGCTTCGATCTCCGCTTCTGAGAGCGGCAACTCCTGAAGCCGCTCTTGCAGTACGGGGAGAGCCGAGGAATATGCTACCGCTTCCATGACAGCGTCGGCGAGATCGCGGTCGTCGCGCAAACGCTGCAAGAGAATGGGGTTGGCTGTATTGAGGGTGTTGCGGAGCGTGCGCCATCCCTTGGGCTTGTATACCTCGCGCGTCTTTTCATCAGCCGCCGGAACTCCCTTAAAGTAATCACCGGAGCTAAGGTCGAGTGCTTTTCGGAGGGCGCCGAACTTAACGGCACAATCTTTGTTGCCTCGAATGGGTTCGCACGAGAACAGGATTGCAATGCACTCATCGTGCTCCGTTGCGCTCAAGGCGCGAGAGGTCCCGTCTTCGTGGATGATGGTGATATTGCCGAGTGCGCCATAGGCTGCAACGAGTTCGCTCGTGAGCGTGCAGTGTGCGGCTCGTTTTTCTGTTGGGAAGTATGAGCAGTGGCCAACGAGGTCGTACGTGCGACGGTCGAAGTCTTTGCGCGAACGCTCCCAATCGCAAACCTCGATATATGCGGCCTCAAATTCCGGCGAAGCGTATTTGGAGCCAAAGGAGCGTTGATCAGTAAATAGGATATGAGTTTCTTCGATAAGCTGGGCATGCGTTACGCACTTGTCATAATTGCCGCCGCGATTGCGACTTTGAGGCTGCTGAGCGAGCCATTCGCCAACGGTGCGGCACGATGTCCCCGCAATTGCCTCTTTGTTAGCTGCCAAGGCGGAAAGAACCTTGCCACCCTCGCTCGATTTATCCTGATTGCCTTCTCCGTGGGGGATGTATCCACGACGTTTGCAGAGGGAGTAAAGGACCAACGCCCACTCGCGATCGTTGAGCAGGCGCTCAAGACCATCAACGCGAAGCTTGAGCGGCTGCTTGTCGCCTTTTGTGGTGTGGAAATACTCTTTGGTGGCGTCTTGGGGGATGAGGCCATAAGCCTTGAGGACTTGGAGACAGTGCTTCAAGCGGGCCTGGGTACGGTCGATGTTTCGACGGGTAGAGCGGAAGCCCCTGCGAATAACCGCAAGACTTTGGCCCGTTTTAGGATGAGTTGGTGAGTCAAACAATCTGACGCCCAAATCCAGGATTTCATGATTGGCTGTGTCGATAAGTGCGAATCCGCAGCTTGCAATACCTGGATCCATACCAAGCACAAGATGCCTGGGAAGTCCGAGCTTCCCAATTTCGCGGTTGATGGTGATCTCCATGGAGCACCCCTCTCTAATAAGAACTCTAGAGAACAGTATCATCGCGTGAGGACACGGGTCGGGTGTGTTGGCCGAGCGGTCATTTTGTTAGGCAAACGGAAACGATTTATTCGGCCTTTTTATTGGCTTCCGGATGATGCCACCTGCTGGAGCTGCATCTCACTTTGAAGTTGAACAAGGGGCGCGCCTTCCGGATGAACTATCAAGCCGAAATTACCCGAAGAGCTACATCCACGGATCCGTCTCGCGCCAGTTTTCGCAAAAGCCGATCTTGTCTAGTGGAATGTCATTGAACTTTGCGATTAACTCTTCAAGGCTGTACCGCCATCGCGCCGATTCATCAATGCCCTCTAGCATGTAGTAAAGAACGGATAAGACGGCAAAGGTCTTGTCGTTAGAGCCGTGAAATTCTTTCCAAGCTTTGGGGATCATGGGTTTTACGCCCCATGTCCTATTCCATACCCTAGAGTGATGACAACAAGCATTTCTGGAGACGCGGAGTACGGAAATCCAATTCTTGAGGATGGGAACTTTCACGCCAAACTCGTTTGCAATTGTCGCTTTCGTTTGTGGTGACATTTCAGAATAAAGCAGCTCAATCGTTCCCATTGTGATGCATTCCACCATCATCCAGTAGGGCGGCAGCTCCTGTTCGTCACCGTATTTAGCCACGAAGTGCTTAATGTACTGCTCGTTTTTCTTTGCTGTGGAGAACTCCCGTTTGAGCCTCGCTACGGCTGCGTCAGGGTAACAGAAAGGTCCGGATTCCTCAGATGCAAGATAGGCAATCCTGCTTCTGAGATAAATCTCAATTCTACCGACCGCGTCAAACATTAACTGTCGGAGGCCTCGGTCAAATTCATACGCGCGGATGATGGTTTCGAATGTTGTGCCCTCACGAAAGATGGTGTTCCCGGACTTGCTTTTGATTTTGTAGGGAAACCAGTAGGCGGACAGTCTGTAGTAGCCGATTTCGACCAAAGCGCGCTCGAGCTCGTTTTGGTTGGCGCACTCAAGGCCCTTGTTTTCTATCAGTAGCGTTACCTGTTCGCTGATGGATTTCCACGACTTCTGATATTTCATTTTGTCCTCTTGATATAAAAAGAGCTGGAGTTGCGCATCGTTGAGAGGCTTTCCAGCTTTAGCAGAGCCAGCTTATAAGATGCAACGACTCATGTCAAGAAAACTGCCGGATGGTCTTGAAAACTGCTGGTCAGCTGCTGGTCAGCTAGCCTTAAACCTGATATGAAGCACGGCGTCCCACGCTATTCGGTGCGCTTAATGGGATGACGAACCACGGTCTTGAGCTTTTCCGGTGCGCATTTGCGTGGGTCGGAGAGGTAGATCTCGTGATGAAGGCGAACATCGGAGAAGTCGAGGGCGTAACCCTGCTCTGCCGCAAATTCATGCATGGCGTCCACGGTCGCCGGTTCGTTGTCGTAAGGTCCGGTGTGCATGCACTGTACGCATAGGCCTTCGTCAACCTTAAGCAGCTCAACCGCTGAAAAGTCCAGCTTCTTTTTGGCAGTAGCTTCCGCGACGGCCCAGTCAAAGTCTGCCTGGGTGACGAAATCGGGCAAGCGGATGCACGAGATGAAGTTGAAGTCGTCCTTGCGCACATAGTCGATGTCGCTGCTGGGGGAGTCTTGCCACCAGAAGCCCTCGAGCGGCGGCACCACAAAGTCGAAATAGCCCTCAATGTTTCTCGAGCCTTTCTTCGACATCTTGATGGTGTAAGCGATGCCGCAAAGCAGCGGAAGGGCGCTTTGATACTCGCCGTCTGCGGTGTTTGGGTCGCCCTTTCCGCGCACAGCGACATAGCTCATGGGCGGGACGGTTACGATGTTCGGTTTGCTGGCAGGCTTGTAGAGCTCCTTGCATTCCTTTTTAAAGTCGAACGCCATGGCGGCCGCCTTTCTGCGTAGGGACCCGTGTAACTGTCAGCATCATATCATAGAAACGAACACCCGTTCGACTAATATGACTGACGGTCGAGATAAATCTTTTGCGTTTGGCAGGCGGCCTGACTCCGCGGATGATCCCTCTGCCGCATCTTCGCTCTACCAACACCCGCCATTTCCCCATATAAAACCTGCCAAAATAAACCTGTCCCTTTTTGGTGGGTGCGAAATGGGTAATACTTAAGAGTTATCCGACCAGATGGGAACCGATCGATGGCCTATATCGAATTTAAAGACGTCATCAAAGCATACGGCGAGGGCGATGCCCGTATTCACGCGCTCGATGGCGCGAGTTTTACCGTTGAGCACGGCGAGCTTGCCATTATCCTGGGCGCTTCGGGCGCCGGTAAAACCACGGCGCTCAACATTTTGGGCGGCATGGATACGGCGACCTCCGGCACCGTGACGGTGGACGGTCGCGACGTGAGCGCCGCCAACGAGGCGCAGCTTGTGGAATATCGTCGCGCCGACGTGGGCTTTGTCTTTCAGTTCTACAATCTGGTTCCCAACCTGACAGCCCTCGAAAATGTTGAGCTCGCGGCGCAGATCTGCCCCGATTCGCTCGATGCCGAGCAGACGCTTCGCCAAGTTGGCCTGGGCGAGCGCTTAGGCAACTTTCCGGCGCAGCTTTCGGGCGGCGAGCAACAGCGCGTGTCCATAGCCCGCGCGTTGGCCAAGAACCCCAAGCTACTCCTGTGCGACGAGCCTACGGGCGCGCTCGACTACAAAACCGGCAAGCAGATTTTGCAGCTGCTGCAGGATACCTGCCGCAAGCAGGGTATTACGGTCATTATCATCACACATAACTCTGCACTTGCGCCCATGGCCGATCGCCTGATCCGCTTTAAGAGTGGTCGCGTGGAGAGCGAGACGGTCCAGCAAAATCCCGTGCCTATCGAGACAATCGAGTGGTAGCGCCCATGGATCAGAATCGCCAGAACAGCCAACGCCACGACGCGCAGAGCACGGAGCGCGAGCAGGATTTTACGACCTACCGCACTGCCCAAAGCTCAAACGACATGGTGCCGACGGTGTTTCGCCGTGGCATCTACCGCACGATTCGCGGCAGCCTCAAACGCTTCTTGTCCATCGTGGTCATCACGGCGCTCGGCGTGAGCGTGATGTGCGGCCTCAAGGCGGGCTGCGAGGACCTTTGCGATTCGGTCGATGCCTACTTTGACCAGCAGAATGTCTATGACATCAACGTGCAGTCGACCTATGGTCTGACCGATGATGACCTTGCTGCCATCCAAGAGGTCGATGGCGTCGAGACGGCCGAGGGCATCTATACCGAGACCGCCTATACCGCCGTTGGCACCACGCATGAGCGTGTTGTCGTACAGAGTCTCTCTAAAGAGAATATTGACCAACCGGTGTTGGTGCGAGGCGAGCTGCCCGAGACTTCGGGCGAAGTGGCGGTGACCTCGCGCTTTTTGAAGGCATCGGGCAAAAAGATCGGCGATACGGTGAGCTTTGCCGCCAACGATGCGAACTCGTCGAATCAGAGCGCCAAGGACCAGTTTGCCGCGGGCGATTACACCATCACGGCCGAGGTTCTCGATCCCACCGACGTGAGCTCCGACTCGACGGTTAACGCTTTCCGCGCCGCCTCGGCAGCGGACTACAAGTTCTACGTAAGCGAGGATGCCGCGACGTCGTCGTCCTATTCCGCAATCCATGTGGTCGTCGAGGGGGCTAAGGACCTCAACTCCTATTCCGATGCCTATACGGCAAAGATTGACGAGGCCAAAAACAATATCGAGAAGATTCGCGACGAGCGCGAGAAGGTGCGTGCCAAGGAGCTGACGGTCGACACGCCAGCGAACTTGGATGCAGCTGAGCGCCAGGCGAATATGGTCTTTGGGATCGAACAGGACAACATCAACCGTATGGCCGAGGGCAGCGAGGAGCGTGCGCAGGCGCAGGCCGACCTGGACCAGCGCCGCACCGCCGCCGACCAGCAGTTCGCCGATGCCCGCGCCGAGCTTACTGACCTGGGCGAATGCACCTGGTACATCCAAGACCGCGGCAATATCGCGAGCTACTCGAGCGTCGAGAGCGATAGTTCCTCAATCGAGGCCATCGCCACGGTGTTCCCGTTCATCTTCTTTATCGTCGCCGTGCTCATCAGCCTCACCACCGCCACGCGCATGGTCGAGGAAGAGCGCACACTCATCGGCCTGTACAAGGCGCTCGGCTATTCGCGTGGGCGCATCCTGTCCAAATACGTGGACTACTCGCTGTGGGCCTGTCTGATCGGTGGTGTGCTTGGCAATATCATTGGTTTTGTCGGCCTACCGCTGTTCCTGTTTACGGTGTTCGACGACATGTACTCGCTGCCCCAGATGCTGCTTTCATACGACATCGTGTCTTCGATCGTCTCGGTGGCCCTGTTTGCCGTGGGCGTGGTGGGCGCCACGATTATCGCCTGCCGTCACGAGATGGCCGAGACCCCGGCTTCGCTCATGCGCCCCAAGGCCCCGCGCGCCGGCTCGCGCATTTTCCTCGAGCGCATCGGCCTTATTTGGCGCCGCATGGGCTTTTTGAACAAGGTGGCCGCGCGCAATCTGTTCCGGTACAAAAAACGTGCCTTTATGACTATCTTCGGTATTGCGGGCTGTACGGCGCTCGTAATCTGCGGTATGGGTATTCGCGACACGTCGGTGGCGCTTTCGCCCAAGCAGTACGGGCACATTACGCGCTATGACCTGCTGGCGGTCGCCAATCCCGATGACTTTACGCAGACGTGCGCGGCTCTGGACGAGCGCAGCGCGGCCAAGGACTCCAACGTGA
Source organism: uncultured Ruminococcus sp. (assembly GCA_963604655.1). Classification (GTDB taxonomy): domain Bacteria; phylum Actinomycetota; class Coriobacteriia; order Coriobacteriales; family Coriobacteriaceae; genus Collinsella. Next base: position 1,257 of record CAVCRP010000019.1, on the reverse strand, counting down.
CCGTGACCTCGACGCTGCCGATCATGACCGACAACGTCACCTTTACGTTTGGCGGCAAGAGCGAGACCGTGCAGCTGGTCGTGGTGCCCGATGACCGTACGAGCGACTTGGACGACTACGTGCGCCTGGAGGACGAGTCCAAAGCGCCGCTTTCGTTGCGTGACGGAGACGTGTACCTGAGCAAGAGCTCGCAGTTGGTGTTGGGAATCCAGCCGGGCGATACGGCGCAGGTTCAGGACTCGTCGCTCAATGTCGCCGATGTCGAGGTGAGTGACATCTCGCTCAACTATCTAGGCAACACGCTTTACATGACGCAGGGCACCTATGAGCGCGCGTTCGGTCGAAGTGCACGCCTTAACGGCGTCTTTGTGCTGCTTAAGGGTTCGTCGGCTGACCAGATTGCGTTTAGCAAGAAGCTTAAGAGTGACGGTTGGCTCACAATTTCGAGTACGGCCGAGCATTGGGAAAACTATGAGGCGAACTTTACGATTATCAATTCGGTCGTGGTGCTCGTGACCTTTATGGCGGCGTGCCTGTCGTTTGTGGTGGTGTTTACGCTGTCTAATACGAATATTTCGGAGCGCGAACGCGAGCTGGCGACCATCAAGGTGCTGGGCTTCCGCCGTGGCGAGGTTCACCATTACGTTAACAAGGAGACGTTGATTCTTACGGCGATCGGAGCCGCGCTGGGCGTACCGCTGGGTGGTGCGCTGGCCGAGAGCTTTACGTACATCTTGCAGATGCCGTCGCTGTATTTTGATGTTGAGGTCGAGCCGCTGAGCTACGTGCTATCCGTGCTTCTGGCCTTTGGCTTTACGTTTATCGTCAACCTCGCCACCAACCGTACCCTCAACAAGATCGACATGGTCGGCGCCCTCAAGAGCGCCGAGTAACCTGCCAAAAAGGGACAGGTTTATTTTGGCAGGTTTTATCTGGGCAAACGCCGGACAACCATTAGGTGGCCCGGCGTTTGCCCCGTCAAACGGGCTTTCCATTTGCCTTTCATTCTATTTGGTTTTCGCTCGCAGGCGTGGATGAGAGGCTCTCTTTGGCCTTCGAGATTGGGCTTGTATGGGTCGTATGCCACAAAATGGGCCTATCTACTACGTTTGCTACCACACCCTCGACCGTGACAAAGATTATGAAATTAAAACCGACGCTCCTATAAGTTGTCAAGAGGCAGTTTGCGGGAGCGTTCTCTCCAATTCGCACAGGAGCTCGTAATACCTCCTCTCCAGTTTCGTCGACCGCCGTTTC
>CAVCRP010000018.1:0-49576 GCA_963604655.1 uncultured Ruminococcus sp. | reverse complement strand
GGACGCCGCCCTCTCAAGGCGGAGATCACCAGTTCGAATCTGGTACGGGCTACCATGATTTCGATACCCGGTCTTCTTAGGAAGGCCGGGTTTTTTCTTACCGCGCGCTCTGTCTGCTCTTCCCGTTTGCCCCAGACCTTTACGTTCCGCATGCGCCCCATACGGGTACAATATCGAAGATATTTTGACGGTTAGAAGGAGCTACATGACGGAGTCCTCTCAGCATACATCCAAGCCCCAGGTCGAGGTTGAGGTCTCGGGCGGCGATGACAACAAGAGCGCACGCCGCGGCGCTATTTTCATCGGCGTCGTGCTGGTGGGCTATATCGTCTATCTGGTTGTGACCGGTCAGATGGGGCAGTTCTGGGCCGCCATGTCGAGCGTTCAGATGCCCTGGCTCATTGCCGCATGTTTTTGTATGTTCCTGTACCTGTTCTTTGGCATCGTGGCCTATGCAATCGCCGTCTGGCTCGATCCCAATTCGCCCGTCGGCATCCGCGACCTGATCTCGGTCGAGGCGAGCGGCATCTTCTTTGGCAACCTGACGCCTATGATGATGGGCTCCACGCCTGCCCAGATCTACCGCCTGACCAAAGCCGGCCAAAACGTGGGCGAGGCCGGCGCCACGCAGTTTACGCGCTTTATCGTGTATCAGTTTGGCCTCGTTGCCTGGGGCGCTATCCTGCTGCTTGCCCGCATGCCGTTTTTCGCTGAGCGCTATGGCGATATGACGCTGCTGTGCGTCTTTAGCTTTGGCGGTCACTGCTGCATCCTGCTCGGCATTTTTGCCGTCGCGCTCATGCCCAAGACCGTCACGCGCGTCGCGCACTGCATCATCAATTGGCTTGAGCGCATGGGTGTTTCCGCCACCAAGATCGAGGGCTGGCGCACCTTTGTCGACGGCGAGATCTATTCGTTCTCCGAAAAGTTCAAGCTTTCGGCCGGTCACTTTTCGTCCATGCTGCTCACGGTGGTTATCACCATGCTGCAGCTCGCGTTTTTCTACCTGGTGCCGTACTTCTTGATGCTCGCCTTTGGTCACCACGAGGTCGACTTTTTCTCGGTCATGGCGGCCAGCGCCTTTGTGCAGCTGCTGAGCTCCGCGGTTCCCCTGCCCGGTGGCACCGGCGGCGCCGAGGGCGGTTTCGCTTTGTTCCTGGGTCATTTCTTTGGCTCAGCATCGACCGCTGGTTATCTGCTGTGGCGCCTGATCACGTTTATCGCGCCGACCATTTTGGCCGCGCCCCTGCTGGGGCTTAAGAGCGCTCACAACGAGAGCATTCATGCGCGCTGGGATCGACTTATGCGCAAACTCGGCCGCACGCCTCAGGCGCCGTCTGCGCCCGCTAAAGCTCATCCAGTGTCCCAGGTTACCGTTGACCCCAAGCAACGTGCTCAGAAGGCTTCTACGGCTTCTAAGCCGGCTCGTAAGGTCTACGTCCGTCAGACTGGCGACGGTATTCGCGTGTCGCCCTCCGCGCTCAATAAAAAGAAGCGTCCATAGGGCGATACCCAACTCGTTTAGCTCCGGGCCCGTTTGTCTATTCCGAATGTTATCGGAGTAGGCAAACGGGCCTTTCTATTGAGCTTTGGATTTCATGCAATCTTGATGCTGCTCGCCATTCAAGCACTCGTTGTGGGATAATCCTCTTACGTGGAATATCTCTCATCTGTGGATGAATTTTCTAGTTGGAAGGTGCTTCCTATGACTGCTGCAAAGCCACGGCTTGACCGCCGTATCGTTCGAAGCCGCAATGCGATTCTTTCGGCTTTTGAGCGACTGCTGCTCGAAAAACCGCTGGCCGATATTACGGTGAGTGCGATTGCTCGCGAGGCCAACGTCGACCGCAAGACGTTCTACGTGCATTTTGGCACCGTTGACGGCCTGCTCGATGCCATTGCCGTCGATGTGGTGGAAAACATCGTGGACTCGGTCGAAAAGACGCTCTCGTCCATGAAGGGCGATACCAGCGAGCGTGCCCTTGGTGCGGCCGCCACGTTCTTTAGGACCATCAACGAGGCACTCTGCAACAATCTGGTGCTCAATCGTCAGCTCATCGAGAATATACCGCTCGATGACTTTATGAACCGCCTGCGCGTGCCGCTCGAGCATGAGATTGCCGAGCGCGGCCTGCTCCCCGAGGGTCTCAAGGACGAGATGTTCGATTACTACCTGGCCTTTTTGCTGTCGGGCATTATCGGCATCTATCGTACATGGGCGCTCTCGGATGGCTCGGTTCCCATCGAACGCGTGTCCGCGGTTGCCAACGACCTGACGATCAACGGCCTGTCGAGCCTGGAATCACGCTTCGAATAGCACAACGCCACATCCCCCCATAAGTTGCGGTGAAATAGGGACTGTTTGGGGGGTCAAACGGCCGATTCAGTCCCTATTTCACCGCAACTTATATAGGGGTCGGGCTATAAGTAAAGGCGGGGCGCCTCGAAGTTTCGAACTCCGGGGCGCCCCGCCTTATGGTCTGGTTGCTTGTCGAGCGGACGGGCTACTGATCGCCCTTGAGCGTGCGGCCCTGCTTCTCGAACTTATGCATGTCGCTGTCGGCCATACCCTGCTTTTCGTCCTCGTGACGCTTGGCGTACAGCGGGTCCTCGGGGTCGTTCCAGATGCGATCGGCCACGGGCGACCATGCCTCGGCTGCTGCCTTGGTCTTCTCGCGCAGCTGCTCGGGCGACTCCTTCTCGATAAGGTCGGTGCTGTGGGCGCCGCTCTCGGCGACCAGCTTGGGCAGGACGTCGGGATTCTCGAGCATGGGGCACGGCTTGAGATAGTTGTCGTTAAACGGCATGTTCTCGTAGTACTTCATAAACAGGGGAGAGCGCAGCGCATCGAGCAGGCTCATATCGTGGATGTTGGCGTTGGAGTAGTGGATGAACACGCACGGCTCCACGTCGCCCGCGGCGTTAATGTGCAGATAGCGACGGCCGCCGGCGATGCAGCCGCCAACGTACTCGCCGTCGTTTTGGAAGTCGAGGGTAAACAGCGGCTTCTTCTCGCGCATCTCGCGGATAAAGTGATACATGTGCTCGCGCTGCTCTGGCGTGGGCATAAGCTCGGAGGTCGCGTTGCGGCCGACCGGCATAAAGTGGAAGTACCAGCAGAAGAGTGCGCCTTCGCTGATCATCCAATCCATGTTCTCCTCGGTGGCAACCGTGTCGGCGTTGGCGCTGGTCCAGCAGGTGGAGATGCCAAACGGCAGGTTGCGCTCGCGCAGGAGCTTCATGGCGTGCTCGATCTTGGCGTAGGTGCCCTTGCCACGGCGTGCGTCAGTGGTGTGCTCGTTGCCCTCGGCGCTGATGGCGGGCACAAAGTTGGCCACACGAATCATGTCGTCGCAGAACGCCTCATCGATGAGCGTGGAGTTGGTGAAGCACAGGAACGCGCAGTCCTGGTGCTTCTCGCAGATCTTGATGAGGTCGTGCTTGCGGACGAGCGGTTCGCCGCCGGTGTAGATGTAGATGTGGGTGCCCAGGGCCTTGCCCTGCGTGACGATGGAGTCGATGTCCTCGAACGAAAGATTCTGCTTGTAGCCGTACTCGGCAGCCCAGCAGCCCGTGCAATGCAGGTTGCAAGCGCTCGTGGGGTCGAGCAGGATGGCCCACGGAATGTTGCACTGGTACTTCTCGCGGCTCTTTTCCTGCTCCGGCCAAGCCAGCAGGTTGCCGTCGACAATGAGGGTCTTAAGCAGCCTGGAGCGCATCTCGGGGTTGAGGTCGAAAATCTTCATGATGAGGTCGTACCAGTTACCACGGCTCTTGATGACGTTGTTAAAGGCGGCGCGCTGCGAAGGAAATACCTTGTCGGGGACCAACTTGTTGATGAGGTCCATGATCTTGTCGATGTTTTCTTGCGGGTTGCTGTCCATGTAGTCGATGAGTTTGTTGAGTGCGGCGCGCTCGGCGGACTGTGTAAGCGACATGGGTAATTCCTTTCACGTGTGCTTGCTGTAGGATATTACCCAAATGTGGAATAAACAGCGTGTAAAGATTGCTAATGTGTCTATTCAACGAAGCAATTTGATTTGGGGAGTTCCAGTTGCACTTACTGCTTATTTGTTGCGGTGAAATAGGGACTGTTTGGCTGCTAGAAGGCCCTAATAGTCCCTAATTCACCGCAACTCAGGGGGATGGCTTTACTGGTAGCGGAGGCACTCGACGGGGTCGAGTTTTGCGGCTCGGCGGGCGGGGTAGAAACCGAAGATGACGCCGATGCCGACGGAGACCGCAAAGGCCAGCAACACCGTGGCGATCGAGAAGCTCGGCGTAATGGTACCGCTGGCGCCGAGTTCGCCAAGAACGCCAGAGCCAGCGGCAAAGAACGCCAGGCCCCATGCCAGCAGATAGCCAATCACGACACCCAGTATGCCGCCGGTGATGCACAGCGCCGAAGACTCGGCTAAAAACTGCGCGGTGATATCGCGGCGGCTTGCGCCCAGCGCGCGGCGAATGCCGATCTCGCGGATGCGTTCGGTCACGTTGGTGAGCATCATGTTCATGATTCCGATGCCGCCCACGAGCAGCGAGATGCTGGCAACGGCGCCCATGATGAGCGAGAACGCGCCCATAAAGGAGTTAAGGGCATCGATAGCGCTTTTCATGGAAGTTGCCGAAACGCTCTCGTATTCGTCGTCTTCCGAGATGCCTTTCATCGCGCGCACCTTGGATTCGATCGTCTTGCACAGTTCGTCCATGTCCGTTCCCTCAACGGCGAGCGCCGTTACGCTGGGGAATGAGGGGTTCTCGTCACCAAAGAGGCCGGCAATGGTCTCGCGCGGCATATACAGCGTGAGGGAGCCCATGGAGTCGTTGCCGCCGTCGATGACGCCGACAATTTGCACCTCGCCGTTGGACACCTTTATGGTCTTGCCCAGCGCGTCCTGTTCGTTGCCGTACAGCTGGTCGGCGCCGCCGCGGCTGATGAGCGCCACGCGTGCGCCGGATTTTGTTTCGGCGTCGGTATAGGTGCGCCCCCCGACAAGCTTGCTGGCGCCTACGGCGTCGAGCATGTCGCTGTCGACGCCCTGCGCCATGACGGTATAGCTTTTGTCACCGGCCTTGTACTCGGTATAGGCGCTGTCCACGATGCCGATCTGCTCAATCTGCGGCACCATCTTGCGGAGTTTCTCGACGTCTGACTCGGTGAGCTCCTGCGAGGAATAAATCTGCACCATACGCGCGGCATTGAGGCCCAGGCTGTTGACCAGGCTGTTTTGGATGCCGCCGATGAGCGAGGTCATGGCAATGACCGAGGCGATGCCGATAACGATGCCCAGGATGGTGAGTAGGCTGCGTCCCTTGTTGGCCTCGAGGGAGTGAAGGGCTTCTTGGATAAGGTCGCGTGTGCTCATGCCTTCACTCCTTTCGTCGAATTGGCGGATGTGGAAATCATGGGCAGGTTATCAACGGCGCCACGCAGGGTCTGCGGCGCGTGCGCGATGTATGCGCCCTCGTGGATCCGCCCGTCGCGGATGGTCACCGCGCGGTCGGCCTCGGCAGCGATGCCGGGGTCGTGCGTGATGAGCACGATGGTCTTGCCGCGCTCCTGGAGTTTGTGGAAGGTCTCCATCACGAGCGCTCCGGTGGCAGAGTCCAGATTTCCCGTCGGTTCGTCGGCCAGAATGATGGGCGGATCGTTGACGAGGGCGCGTGCGATGGCGACCCTCTGCATCTGTCCGCCCGAAAGCTCGGAGATACGGTGATCCCAGTGGTCGACCGGTAACGTTACGGCCTGCAACGCGTGCACGGCGCGCATCTCGCGCTGGCTGCGGGGCACATTGGTATACGACAGCGGCAGCATCACGTTTTCGATGACCGAGAGGCGCGGCAGCAGGTTGAAGCTCTGGAAGACAAACCCGATGCTCAGGGCGCGGACTTCGGTGAGTTCATCATCGTCCAGCTCGGCTACGTTGAGTCCCTGCAGGTAATAGTCGCCCGCCGTCGGCTTGTCCAGGCACCCCAGGATGTTCATGAGGGTCGATTTGCCCGAGCCTGAGGGGCCGGTGATGGCCACGAATTCGCCGGGGTTTACCGCCAGGCTCACGTTGTGCAGAATATGGGCGCAGCCGGCTTCGCTCTCAAAGATGCGGTGCACGTTGCGGATGTCGATGACGGGGCGCATTACAGGCCCTCGTCGGCAGATATGCTGCCGGAGTCGCCGCCGTCGGCCGTCATGCCCGCGCTGGTGTCCATGACGAGGGTGTCGCCGTCACGCAGCTTGGTTGTGGGTACGCCCGCGTTGATTTCGTTGCCCTGGTCGTCACGCTTGACCTGCGTTTTGCCGACTACGGCCTCGTTGTCATTCTGCGTCACGACGTTCACTTTCACCCGGCGGCTCTTTTTGCCTTCGGCGTCGGTCGCCACGTTGACGTAATAGTTTTCGCCGTCTTCGGTCATTAGTGCCATCGTCGGTACCATGACCACGTCGTCGAGTTGTTCAGTCACCACCGAGACCTCGGCGGTCATGCCGGGCTTCAGGCGACTGTCAGGCGCTTCGATCAAAATATCGACATTGAACGTTACGCTGCCGCCGCCATAGTTGGAATCGGAGTTTGCCACCGAGGCGATCGCCGTAACCTTACCCTGGCTCACAATATCGGGAAACGCGGGGTACGTCACGTTGGCGCTCTGGCCCACGGCGATCTTGGCGATATCTTTTTCGCCTACCTGCACGGTCACCTTCATCTTGGACAGATCGGCAATCTGCATGCATTGCTTGCCGCCGCTCGTGTCGCTTTCGCCCATGATCATGCCGCCCGTTACTGTGGCGCCCACCTTGGCATTGAGCTCTACGATACTGCCTGAGCTCGGCGCCGTAACTGCGCGCCCGGCGGCTTTGGAATTTGCCTGTTCGAGGTTTGCCTGGGCCGAGGCAAGACTATGTTGTGCTGCCGATACGGCGCTCGTGTCGGTGGATGCGTTTGAGGCGGCACCTGCGGCTGCGGTGGCAGAAGCGCCATCGGTGTCTGTCGTCGGGGCGGCCTGTGCGGCGGCTGCGGCCTTCTGTGCGTTGGCGAGGTCTTCCTGTGCGGCTGCAACAGCACGCTGGGCCTCGGCGACATTGCGGTCGAGCTCGTCGTTTTTGATGGTCATGAGCACGTCGCCCTCATTGACGGATTGGCCCGCCTGCACGTTGATCTGCTCGACCGTACCGTCGACGGAAGGGGAGACGACCGAGGCCGAAATGGGCTTGAGTTGGCCCTTTGCCTCCACCGTCGTGGTAAACGTGCCTTCGGTCACCATGTCGGTCACCGGGGCAGTGGCACCTTGCGGCTGCGCATTGATAATCAACGTCGCAATAATCGCGATGAGCACGATGGCGCCAACAACTCCGCCGACAATACCGCGTCGGATCAGCTTTTTGTGCCGACGCTCGGCTCGCTTGGCTTTGAGCTTGGCATAGGCCTCTTCGTCCGAAATCTCAACTGTATTGTTCGGGCGGTCGTTTTGCGCATCGGCCTGCACGCTTGTTATCAGGGGCAGTGTTTCGGTAGCGCCTTCGGGCGCGCTCTCGGCATCATTTGGTCCCGGGTTAATGGTGGGGACATTCGACATAGCGTCTCCTTTATAGAAAGTACCTCGATAAGTATATGCGCCCACCGGTTGGGGCGGGCGCATAGGACGGTTTCTTTCGGAACTGTTAGATAGGCAACGGCAGTCCCCGTTGTTTGATGGCGCGCGTTGCGTTAAGAGTGCACGACCACGCACAGGCCGACTTTGATGCAGTCGTGAAGCGCCTTGGCGTCGGCCAGGCGTAGGTTAATACATCCGTGGCTGCCGCACCACTTGTACGACTCGGCGTTGTCGAAGCTCTTGTCGTTTTGCCAGGTAGCGTCATGGAAGCCGATCATATTGCCCTCAAACGGCATCCAGTAGCTGACCGGGCTCTCATATTTGGGCTTGCCTGTCTCGGGGTCCTTGGCGCCGATCAGCGTGCTCGCACCATTGTTGCTGTTGATCTGCCATACGCCCTCGGGAGTGGCGTCCTCGCCTGGCAGGCCCGAGATAAAGTTGGCCTCCCACACGATATTGCCGCTCTCGTCGTAATAACGAGCATGCTGCTCGGACAGGTCGACGTCGATATATGCCTTCCAGTCGGGCTCGCCCTTTGCGGTAAAGGTGTCGGCCTTCTGGGAGTACTTGATCTCGATTTCGCCGGTCTGCTTGTTGTTGATGGCGTCCTCGACCTGCTTGGCGAGCGTAGTACTGTCGATGGACCAGCCAAAATCGCCGCCCTCGACGGCGCACTGCTTGCCGTCGGCGCGCGTCCACCAGCGAGTGGATCCCACGGTGTTAAAGCCGTTGGCAAGCTCGGCGGCCCAGCTACTGATCTGCGAGGTGTCGAGGGTGGGGTTCGCCGGATCGGCAAAGCTGATCCACTGCAGCACGGAGCTGCCATCGACCTTGCCGGCGTCCTCGCCGTTGAGCTTGAGAGTGACGTTGACGCCCAGGAAGTTGTTGGCGGCATCGCAAGCAGCCTGAATCTGGTCGTCGGTCAGCGTTCCATTAAGCGGCTCATAGGCATCGTTGCCGAGTTTCGTAAGATCGACGGTCTCGGCGAGCGAGGCAAGCTCGAGCTCGGCGAACTTAATGACATGCTCGCGGTTGAGCTTTTCATTAGAGCGCGCCTTTTCGACGGTGAACTTGCCGGCCTGCTCGTCATAGGAGCTCGATGCCTCGAACGTGCCCGATCGGCCTTCGTTGAAGGCATCGATGGCGGCCCCCAGATCCTCCTCAAACTGCTTTTGATTAAAGGCATCGGAGAGCATGGAAAGGTCGACGTCCTGATCCAAGTCGACCTCGTCGGAAGCGACGGTGGTTTTGGTCTTGCCGCCCAAGGACTCAACGAGGCGGACGGGCCACATAAAGGACTCGTTGTGGCTAATGATCTCTTTTGCGGCTGCTTCGCCGTCGACGATGGGCTCATCGGACTCGGGCTGATAGGTCCAGCTAAAGTCATCGCCCGTAACGGTGAGCTTGTAGTGCTTCCATGCCGAGTTAACCTTGGTGGCGGCAGACGAGGCGTTGGAGAACGAAACATCGACTCCGGTAATGGTGGTGTTGGGGTATGCGATCTGCGAGAACGCCACGACGCCGACGATATAGACGATGACGATCAGGCCCAAAACGACGAAGAGCGTCGTCTTCTTGCCTGACTTCTTGTTGTCGGCGGGTTTGCCTGCGGGGCCGCTATTGCCTCGTGTATGTGTGGGGGCCTGCTTGGGCGCGTTTCCGTTATTCTGGCGCTGCTGGTTCGGACGCTGCGAAGCGTTTGCTGCACCACGCTGCTGACCGTGAATTGGCGCGATGGGGCGCGGCGACTGAACGCCACCGGTGTGCCTGCTCGGCTGCTGCGGATCGGGAATCAGTTGAGTTCGGTCGTCTTGCGGCATCGTATCTATATCCTTCGAGTTTCGCCTTGCGGCTCATCGTGTTTTGACTGGGCTTGCATTATAGCGATTACCTAGTTGTTTGTGGTATGGAAACGGTGGCATTCAAAAGAGGTGGGACATTTGTCCCACCGACTCACTTGTCAGACGATGTTCCTATCCGCAAATACCGCATTTTGCGCATGCCGAAAGCGCGGCTGGGGCCTGTGCGATGCCGCCCTTGGCCGTTTCGCGCAGCGTTGCCGGCAGGGCGTGGCCCACCGAAAGCATCACGTGCGCCATCTGGTCAAACGGAACCAGGCTCTTAATACCGGCAAGGGCGAGCTGTGCCGAGCTAAAGGCCGCGGCCACACCGATGGCATTACGGTTTTGGCACGGCACCTCTACGAGGCCACCCACGGGATCGCAAACGAGTCCCAGCAGGTTGCTCAGCGCAATAGAGCTGGCGTCGAGCGCCTGCTCCGGTGTGCCGCCCAGCATCTGTACCAGCGCGGCGGCGGCCATGGCGGCAGCACTTCCCACTTCGGCCTGGCAGCCACCCTCGGCGCCGGCGACGCACGCACTCGTGGTGAGGTTGAGGCCAATGGCGGCGGCGCAGTAGAGGGCGTCCATGACCTGCTCGTCATCGAGTTGTAGGTGGTCGGCGAGCGCCAGCACACAGCCGGGCACCACGCCTGCGGAGCCGGCCGTCGGAGCGGCGACGATCACGCCCATGGTGGCCGAGCGCTCGAGCACGGCCATGGCGCGGGCCACGGCATCGGTCTGGACGGCGCCCATCAGGCTCCCAGCCAGGTCGTTGCTGCTGGTGGCATCGACGAGCTTCGCCTCGCCGCCAATAAGGCCGCCGAGCGAGCGCTGCGGGTTGGCGATGGGCGCGGTGGTCTCATCGCGCATGACTTCGAGAACGCGGCGCATAGCGGCGACGGCGTGCTGCTCGCCGGTCAGGCGTGCTTCGCGCACGGCCATGACGGCGCCGATGTTGAGTTTCAGCTCGTTGCACGCGTCGAGCAGCTGCTCGCCGTCGTCGAAGATTTCCTTGGCCGAGACGCCGGGGGAGAGCGATGAGGCCGAACCGGGGAGTTCAATAAAGGTCGCGTAATCGATATTATCGAGCTTGCGCAGCATGGGGACGACGGTGGCATCGGGTGCGCCGTCGGTCTCGAACACGGAATAGGCCTGGCCGCCCACCTCGGTGCGGTAGGTGCGACAGAAGGCGATGTTCACATGGGCGTAGGCGAGCAGATTGGTGAGTGCGGCGAGCACGCCGGGGACGTCGTAGTGTGCCACGAAGAGCGTGGAGTACATGCCCGAGATGTCGACGCCGACGCCGTTGATGCGGCTGATTCGCATCTTGCCGCCGCCCAGGCTCTCGCCGCGGACCTGCGCTGCGGCGCCCGTGTCGTCGACCATGTCGATATCGACGGTGTTGGGGTGGATAGAGGCGTCGTCGCCCTTAATGTCAAAGTGATATTCGAGGCCCTGTTCGCGGGCGAGGTCGAAGGCTTGTTTGATGTTTTCGTCGTCGGTGTCGAGGCCCAGGATGCCCGCGACCAGGGCGCGGTCGGTGCCGTGTCCGCGGTAGGTATGGGCGAAGGAGTTCCACAGGCTAAAGGTGACCTTGGTGATGCGTCCCTCGAGCAGGCTGGCGGCCACCTGGGCGCAGCGTAGGGCGCCGGCGGTGTGCGATGAGCTGGGGCCGACCATAACGGGGCCCAAGATCTCGAATGCCGAGGTCGTAGCTAGTGTTTGCGGTTTGCCCGCCATATGCGCTCCTGTTCTATCCCGTCGTTCCGAGGGCTTTGGTATTTGGTCGCCTGCTCGAACAGTCCTGCTCGCACGGAGAGCACATTAAGTGCTCTCCGGCTCGTGCGGAACTCGCGATCGACCAAATACCAAAGCCCTCGGAACTTAGGATACATGGTTGGCGCAGCCAGGTGGCAAAATTCATTAGCTGGAGACGCTGTGCGGTCTCATATCGAAACATCACCACCACCGGTTTATAAAAAAGAAGTACCGGTTGGGGCGGTACTTCTTTTGAAAGTTCGTATGTTGTTGCGACCTTAACGGTTCTTAATTAGAGGCCGCAGGCTGCTTTGAGTTCGTCGACTCGGTCGGTGTTTTCCCAGGTGAAGTCGGCGTCTTCGCGGCCGAAGTGGCCGTAGGCTGCCGTCTTCTCGTAAATGGGACGACGCAGGTCCAGGTCGCGGATGATCGCGCCCGGGCGCAGGTCGAAGGTCTTCTCCACAGCCTCGACGATCTTGTCCTCGGCAACCTTGGCGGTGCCGAACGTGTCGACCATGATGGAGAGCGGCTTGGATACGCCGATGGCGTAAGCGAGCTCAACCTCGCAGCGGTCGGCCAAGCCGGCGGCGACCACGTTCTTGGCCACCCAGCGCGCGGCGTAGGCGGCGGATCGGTCGACCTTGGTGCAGTCCTTGCCGCTAAAGGCTCCGCCGCCATGACGGCCGTAGCCGCCGTAGGTATCGACGATGATCTTGCGGCCGGTGAGGCCCGTGTCGCCCATGGGGCCGCCCACGACAAAGCGACCGGTGGGGTTCACGTAGATGTCGGCGTTGCCCCACGGCATGTTCTCGGCAGCCATGACCGGGGTGATGACGTGCTCGATCAGGTCGGCCTTGATCTTGCCCATGTCTTCAACCGCGGCGGCATGCTGCGTAGAGACGACGATGGTCGTGACCTCGACGGGCTTGCCGTCCTCGTAGCGCACGGTGACCTGGGTCTTGCCGTCGGGACGCAGGTAGGGCAGGGTGCCGTCGTGGCGCACGGCGGCCAGGCGCTCGGCCAGGCGGCTCGCCAGGTAGTGCGGCATGGGCATGAGGGTCTTGGTCTCGTTGGAGGCGTAGCCGAACATCATGCCTTGGTCACCGGCACCGATCAGGTCGATCGGGTCGGTGGTGGCGCCGGTCTGGGTCTCAAACGACTCGTCGACGCCCTGGGCGATATCGGGCGATTGCTCGTGGATAAGGCTCATAACGCCGCAGGTATCGCAGTCAAAACCAAATTTAGCGCGGTCGTAGCCAATGCGGCGGATAACGCCGCGGGCGATCTCCTGCACGTCGACATAGGCCTGGGTGCGGATCTCGCCGGCGACGATGACGGTGCCGGTGGTCACGAGGGTCTCGCAGGCGCAGCGGACGTTCTCCACGTTGGCGGGCACGCCGTTGGGCGCGATATAGCCCTGCTCCTGGAGCTCTATTTCTTTGGCGAGAATTGCGTCGAGCACGGCGTCGCTGATCTGGTCAGCGATTTTATCGGGATGACCCTCGGTCACCGACTCGGACGTAAATACAAAGGACCCGTGCTGGGGTGGAATGGAACGAAGTTCTTCTGGCATGATTGCCCCTTTCAAAACGTGTCCCGGCGACCGTTACCATTCCGCCGGGCTCTATATGCAAGGGCATATACTAGCGTGTTTACCGAATATTCACAGCGTTTCCGCACGTTTTGCCCAATGTTCAACATTTCGATTCAAGTTGATGGCCATTGGGTAGTCGTTGGGGACGTTCTTAAACGACTAGTCAAAAGGGGCACTCATTGGGGACAGACTTAAATGACCGGCCTTACCTAAGTGCCGACAGGTTGCCCAAAGACTGGTCATTTAAGTCTGTCCCCAATGAGTGCCCAATGAGTAGGTCGGTGCCCTTTGTGCGGAGGTTGCTTTGTTGCTTTATACTGGTGCAGTTAGACATCCATCCTGCAATCGAGGAGATTTCCATGGCATCAGACGTTCGCGTCCGCTTTGCACCCTCACCCACGGGCAAGCTGCACATCGGCGGCGCCCGCACCGCTATCTATAACTGGGCTTTCGCCCGCGCAAACGGCGGCACGTTCATCCTGCGCATTGACGACACCGACCCCACTCGCTCCACCGACGAGAACACGCAGATCATCCTGCGCGCCATGCGTTGGCTGGGCCTTGACTGGGACGAGGGTCCCGAGGTGGGCGGCGACTTTGGTCCCTATGCACAGACCGAGCGCCTGGACCTGTACAAGCAGGCTGCCCAGAAGCTCTGGGACGAGGGCAAGGCCTATCCCTGCTTCTGCACCAAGGAGCAGCTCGACGCCGACCGCAAGGCCGCGCAGGAGCGCAAGGACCCCTTCCAGGGCTATCAGCGTCGTTGCCGCGATCTTGATCCCGAGGAGGCCCGCCGTCGCATCGAGGCCGGCGAGTCCTACGTCCTGCGCATCAAGGTGCCCGAGGACCGCGGCGACGTCGTCATCCACGACGCCGTTCACGGTGAGGTGACCTTCGACGCCAAGGAGCTCGACGACTTTGTCATCTTCCGCTCCGACGGCACGCCCACGTACAACTTCGCGACCGTCGTCGACGACGCCATGATGAAGATCACCCACGTTATCCGCGGCGACGACCACCTGTCCAACACCCCGCGCCAGGTCATGGTCTACGAGGCCCTCGGCGCGCCCGTGCCCACGTTCGCCCACATCTCCATGATCCTGGGCGCCGATGGCAAGAAGCTCTCCAAGCGCCACGGCGCCACCTCGGTGGAGGAGTACCGCGACGCCGGCTACCTGTCCGACGCCTTCGTCAACTACCTGGCGCTGCTCGGCTGGTCGCTCGACGGCGAGACCACGATCATCCCGCGCGATGTCCTGGCCAGCAAGTTCTCGCTCGACCGTATCTCCAAGAACCCGGCGACCTTCGACCCCAAGAAGCTCGACTGGGTCAATGCCGAGTACATCAACGGCATGTCCGATGCTCAGTTTGCCGATGAGGTCATGGTCCCCGAGCTGCATGAGGCGGGCCTCATTGAGGGCAATGTCGAGTACGGCGAGTACTGGATCGACGCGCTTGCCGCCATCGTCAAGCCGCGCACCAAGATGCCGGCCGACGCCGTGACCGTCGCCGCCCCCATCTTCGCTACGGCCGAGACGCTCGAGTATGACGAGAAGTCCGTCAACAAGGGCCTAGCCAAGGAGGGCATGGGTGCCATATTGGACGTCGCCAAGGCCGCGCTCGAGGGCGTGGACGAGTGGACGGCCGCTAACATTGACGCCGCGCTTGAGCCGCTGCCCGAGCAGATGGACCTCAAGAAGCGCGTGGTGTTCCAGGCCGTGCGCGTCGCCGTCTGCGGCAACATGGTGAGCCCTCCGCTGGGCGAGACCATGGCGCTCGTCGGCCGCGACGACTGCCTGGCGCGCATCGACCGCGCCCGCACGATGGCGCTGTAGCAGTTGCGCAAACGCATGTATCCGAGCCCCGTTCACCCGAGCGGGGCTCTTGTTTCTGTAGACGTATGGGATGGGAGGCATAGGGACCATGGCCGAGCAACTTTCGCTGTTTGGTTCGCCGGAACCCGAGCAGACTCCGGTAGCGCCCGCTCGCACGCCCGAGCTGGCCAAGCCCAAGCCCGCAGCCGAACCCGTCGCTGCCTACGCGAACGTGGTCCTCGATATCCCTACGCGCGCTTTATCCGAGCCATTTGCCTACGGTATTCCACAGTCCCTTGCCAACGAAGCTCAGATCGGCTCTACGGTCCTGGTCCACTTTGGCAACCGCGCGGCCGCCGGCTACATCGTCGACATCGCGCCTGAGCTGTGTGACCTGCAAGGTAACGACTCCCTCGACCCCGCACGCATCAAGCACATCGAGGCCATCCTCAGCAAGCCGCTCTTTACCGCCGAGGCTGCCCGCATCGCGCGTTGGATGAGCCGCGAGTACGTCGCGACGCTTTCCGAGTGCCTGCGCCTGTTCCTGCCCCCGGGTGGAAGCCCGCGCGTTGTCAAGGGCGATGACGGCGTGTGGACCGTCGAGCGCCCCGCCGTCAAACCCATCCAAAACCGTTGGGTCATGCTTACGCCCGAGGGCTTCGACTATACGCCGCCCAAAACCGCGGTTCGTCAGCGTCAGCTTATCGAGGCGCTCCAGTGCGGCCCGGTCACGACGCGCGACCTCAACCTGCTCTACAACAGCATGTCCGCTACCATCAAGGCGCTCGAAAAACGCGGCGTCGTAGTGGTGGAGGAGCGCCGTGCATGGCGTGGCTGCAGCGAGCAGACCACGCTATCTTCTGCTAGCGGTAAAGCACCGGTGGCACTCACCAACGGTCAGCAGCGGGCGCTCGCGCAGATTGAGCGCGCCCGTCTGGACGCCCATGGCGATGTGGTGCTGGTCGATGGCGTGACCGGTTCCGGCAAAACCGAGGTCTACCTCTCTGCCATCGAGCGCGTGCTTGCTGTCGGTCGTTCCGCCTGCGTGCTCGTGCCCGAGATCTCGCTGACGGCCCAGACCGTCGGCCGCTTCCGTTCGCGCTTTGGCGAAACGGTCGCGGTCTTCCACTCGCGCCTCTCGGCCGGTGAGCGCCTCGACCAGTGGGACATGGTCGCCAGTGGTGCCGCTCGCGTGGTCGTCGGCGCGCGTTCGGCGCTCTTTTGCCCGCTCAGTGACCTGGGTCTCATCATCATCGACGAGGAGCACGAGACCAGCTACAAGCAGGGCTCCAGCCCGCGCTACCATGCGCGCGAAGTGGCGGCTGAGATGGCGCGCCGTTATCGCTGCCCGCTCGTGTTGGGCTCGGCCACTCCTTCTGCCGAGGCGCTCGATCGCTGCCATCGCGGCACGTACAACGGCGCCACTTGGACGCGCGTCGAGATGCCCGAGCGCCCGGGGCACGCCGTCCTACCTACGGTCCGCATCGCCGACCTGCGCCGTGAGTTCGCACACGGCAGCCGCTCCATGTTCTCAAAACCCCTGATGGAAGGCCTCGAGCGCGTCGTCGAGCGCCGCGAGAAGGCCGTGCTCCTGCATAATCGTCGCGGCTTTGCGCCCTTCCTGATGTGCCGTGAGTGCGGCTGCGTTCCCACCTGCAACCACTGCTCCACGGCACTCACGTACCACGAGCGCACGCACACGTTGCAGTGCCACACCTGTGGTTCGTCCTGGCGCGTTCAGCCCTATCCGGCGTCCACGAGCCGCTGCCCCAAGTGTGGTAGCCATTATCTAGCAAAAATGGGCCTGGGCACGCAGCAGATCGAGGACGCGCTGCACCAGATGCTGCCTGAGGACGTCGCCATTATCCGCATGGATGCCGATTCCACGCGCGGCAAGGATGCGCACAAAAAGTTGCTCGAGCACTTCGACGCCGCCGATTGCGCCGTGCTGCTGGGTACCCAGATGATTGCCAAAGGTCTCGACTTTCCCGAAGTCACGCTCGTGGGCGTGGTCAATGCCGACTTTGCCCTCAAGCTGCCAGATTTCCGCGCAGGGGAGCGCGCCTACGATCTGCTGGAACAGGTTGCGGGCCGCGCCGGTCGCGGCGATCGCCCCGGCGAGGTGATCATCCAGACCTACCTGCCCGAGGATCCGGTCATCCGCGCTGTCGCCGAGCACGACCGCTCGATCTTTACCGACTACGACCTGGGCCAGCGCCGCGACGCCCTTTATCCGCCGTTCGTGCGCCTGGTCAACATCTTGGTGTGGTCGGCGAATCGAGACGATGCGCAGGAATACATCGGGCGCATCGCGAAGCTCCTCAAGCGCCGCTGGCATGCCGCCGCGCCCGACTTTTTGCGGGCGGGGAGTGCCGTTCCACAGGTGCTGGGCCCGGCTTCGTGTGTAATCGAGAGAGCCAAGGACCGTTACCGCTTCCATCTGCTTGTAAAGTCGCCGGTAGGGTACCATGTCTCTGATGATATCGACGCCTGCCTCAAAGAGGTGGGCTCCATGCGCGGCGTGAGCGTGAGCGTTGACGTCGACGCCTATGATTTGATGTAACAACCCGAAAGGATGGCCATGGAAGCCAACGGAATCGTACTTTCGCCCGACCCTCGTCTGCGCCAGGAGTGCGCCGTCATCGAGGAGATCACCCCGGCGATCGAGGCGCTTGCCGAGAAGATGAAGAGGATGATGTTCGAGAACGGCGGTTGCGGTCTGGCTGCCCCGCAGATCGGCGAGCTCATCCAGCTCGTTACCATCGACTGCGACTACAGCGATAAGAACGACTACGACCCGTACGTGCTCATCAACCCCGTGATCGTTGAGCAGAGCGATAACCTGGTGCCGTTTAGCGAGGGCTGCCTGTCCATTCCTGGCATTAGCTGCGAGATCGAGCGTCCCGATCACGTCGTCGTTGAGGCGTATGACCTGGATGCCAACCTGATTCGCTATGAGGCCACGGGCGACCTGTTCTGCGTGTGCCTGCAGCACGAGATTGATCACCTGCATGGCAATACGATGTTTGAGCGACTGAAGCCGATGCAGAGGATCAAGGCCGTCAAGGACTACCAGGACGCCCTGGCCCGCGGCGCTCGACCGGGCGAGACTGAGTAAGCCGTCCGTCCCCTTCCGCCGCAGGGCTTAGGTTTTGCTCCATGCTCAAACAGTCCTGCTCGCACGAAGAGCACATTAAGTGCTCTTCGGCTCGTGCGGAACTGCGCGTGGAGCAATAACCTAAGCCCTGCGGCGGAAGGGGACTGCGTTTACGTGCTCGTCTCTCCCGGGTGCCGTCGGGCCAGGGAGGGGCGTCTTCGCTGATAATTCGTTTGTTGGGAGGGCTGCTTTTGATGCAGTCCTCCCTTTGTTTTTGGGTATATTTGAACGTGTTGAATTGATCTGGCGTCTTGGTTGGGACTGGCCTGGCGCTGTTATTTGTAGCCGTCTCGGCTTTGGTTGAGAGGAGACGATCTTTATGCGTATTGTGTTTATGGGTACGCCGGATTTTGCGGTGCCTTCTTTGGTTTCGCTTGTTGCGGCTGGGAATGAGGTTGCGCTTGTTGTTACTCGTCCTGATGCTGTTCGTGGGCGTGGTAAGAAGCTTGAGCCTTCTCCTGTTAAGGCCAAGGCGCTTGAGTTGGGGTTGCCAGTTATTGAGGCTAATCGGATGACGCCGGAGGTTGTTGAGGCATTCCAGGCTGCTCAGGCTGATATTTTCTGTGTGGCAGCGTACGGCTGCATTTTGCCTGATGAGGTGCTGCATATGGCGCCGCTTGGTATTGTGAATGTTCATGCGTCCTTGCTGCCTCGTTGGCGTGGCGCCGCCCCCATTCAGCGTGCCATTCTTGCTGGTGACGAGGTTGCTGGTGTTTCCATTATGCGTATTGGGCATGGTGTGGATACGGGTGCTTATTGTGCCCAGGCTTCCACTTCGGTTGCCGGTAAGCATGCCGAGGCGCTTACGATGGAGCTTGGTGAGCTGGGTGGCAAGTTGCTTGCCGATACGCTTCCTTCGCTTGCTGACGGCACTGCTGTTTGGACTGAGCAGGATGAGTCGCTCGTTACCCATGCTGCGAAGATTTCCAAGCAGGAGATGCGTCTTGATCCGCAGATGGCGGCGCTCGATTGCGTGCGTCATGTGCTGGCTTCGTCCGATACCGCGCCCGCTCGTTGCGTGATTGCCGGCAAGACCGTGCGTGTGCTCGATGCTGCGCCGGCTGATGTATCGCTCGCCGAGGGCCAGGTTCTTGTTAAAGCCAAGCGTGTTTACCTTGGCCTTTCCGATGGTGCGGTTGAACTGCTTGAGGTTAAGCCTGACGGCAAGCGTGCTATGGCTGCTTCTGCTTGGGCTGCTGGCCTGCAGGGCGCCGACCTTACTTGGGGTGTTCTGTCATGAGCAAGCTGTCCCCCGCGCGCAAGCTCGCGCTCGATGTGTTGATGGAGGCCGATCGCCGCGGTATGTACGCGCGCGACGTGCTGTCCTCTCGCGCTGCGGCCAAGGCCATTGACCAGCGCGATTCCGCTTTTGCCGCTCGTTTGGCCCTGGGCGTTGCCGCCACGCAGGGTATTTTGGATGAGTTGCTCGACCAGTTTCTCGATAAGCCTAAAAAGGTCGCGCCGCGTGTACGCATGGCGCTTCGCATTTCGGCCTTCGAGATGCTCTATCTGCATACACCGGGTCGCGTAGCCGTAAGCCAGGGTGTTGAGCTGGTGCGCAGCGGCGCTAAGTCTGCCGCGGGCTTGGCTAATGCGGTGCTGCACAAGGTTGCGGATAACGTTGAGGATTTTGCCACCGCGTCCGATGCCGATGAGTCCGAGCGCCGTTTGGTTCGCCTGTCGCGCCTGATGGGCCTTCCGCGTTGGTTGTGCGCCCGCATTATGGCGTCGTTCGATACGCCCGAGGGCGCGCTCAACTTTGCCGGCAATCTGGCGCCTGCGCCGCTCGCCCTGCACGAGAATGCCTTTGCGACCAAGGCCGATCCGTATATCTCGCAGCTCGTCGCACCCGTCTTCCCAGGCTGCCACGCACCGGTCGATGCACAGGTCACCGTTGCTTCGGGCGTGTTTGAGCGTGCGGCTGCGGTGGCATCTGACCTCAACGCACAGCTTATCGCAACGGCGGCCACGCGCCCCGGAAGCTGCCTTGAGATTGGCGCCGGTCGTGGCACCAAGACCTATGTGATGATGTGTCAAGCCAAGCGTGCCGGTTATGAGCGTCAACATACCGCGCTCGATCTGCACGACCGCAAGTGCGATCTCAATCTCGCGCGCCTGCATAAGGCGGGCATCAAGGGAGTGCGAACCGTCTCGGGCGATGCCTGCGAGCTCAACGAGGTGCTGACTTCTTTTGACGCCATGCGCGGCGAGCAGGTCAAGTTCGATACCGTGTTTATCGATGCGCCGTGCTCGGGTACCGGAACCATGCGTCGCCACCCCGAGATCCCGTGGCGACTGACCGAGAGCGACATGACGACTGAGCTGCCCAAGCTACAGCTGACGATGCTCAAAGAGGCTGCCGCACGCGTGGCTACCGGCGGTGAGCTCATCTACGCGACGTGCTCGGTCTTTGACGAGGAAAACACGCAGGTCGTGGATGCCTTCCTTGCCTCTCCCGAAGGTGAGGGTTTTGCCGTGGCGCCGCTCTCCGAAGCCCAGATTCTGCAGCTTTCCGAGTTCGAGAAGGCCAAGAAGCTCGTATCCGTCCGTCAAAACGATCGAGGCCTCTTCCAAAGCGTCCCCGTCAACGCCGACTCCTACGACGGCCACTTCTGCGCCAGACTCGTCCGCAAGTAACTTCTAAGTTGCGGTGAAATAGGGATTGAATATCGGCATCTACCCGCCCAACAGTCCTTATTTCACCGCAACTCAGGAGGTTGCAAACTTAGTCTCAGGCAGAAATCCGATCTATAGAAAAATTGCGGTGGAATAGTTCCTGTTTTGCCATTTGATGGGCTGATTCAGGAACTATTCCACCGCAACTCATAAGGAAACCCGAGTAGCGGGGTCGCTTGTTGCTAGTGGCTATGCGGGCAGTTGGCGCAGCAGCCGCTGGTGGCGCTGGTGCTGGAACCACCGCTGCGCTGGTCGGTGTTGTAGAAGCCGCTGCCCTCAAACTTGATGCCGCTGGTCGAGAACGTCTTGGCGGCCGGAGCGCCGCAGCTCGGGCACACGACCTCGGGGTTCTCGGACATAGGATGCTCAACCTCAAACACGTTGCCGCAGCTCGAGCACTTGTAATCGTAGCGCGCCATAATACTTCCTTTTCAGCACAAAGCGGGCAGATCGCTCTGCCCGCATAAATTCAAACGTCTGTAACTGTACCCTATATCGGGGGTTTTATCACGCTTCGCCCCAGAATCTATGGGTGCTACGCAGGAGCTGTGCAGTTTTATCCTCAGCCGCCTCGATATCAGCCTCATCGGCCTGCCAGGTCCAGTTGCCCGTGGCGACACCCGGCACGTTCATGCGCGCATCGTCGCCCAACCCCAGCACGTCCTGCAGCGGCATCATCACGAGAGGCGCATCACTTGCCAGCGCGTCGCCCATCAGCTTGCCTGCAAACTCCTTGCCGCTCGGCTCGTCGCCGCCCACAAAGGAGCGCGTGCACCAACCGGCGAGCGTCGACGTGTCGTGCGTCGAGGTGTACAGGATCTTGCCGGGCGTGGGATGAATCCCGTTGCGTACGTCGTAATCGCTAAACTCCAGCACGTCCATGCCGGGGAAGCCGCAGGTCGAGGCCATCGCGCGAACGCCGGGCGTCAAATAGCCCAAGTCCTCGGCGATAAAGTTGAGCGGACCCAGCTCGTCGTAGGCGGTCTGGAACAGATCCTTGCCCGGACCCGCCAACCAGCGGCCGTCGGCGCAGGCCTTGCCCGCGGGAATGCTGAAGTAGCTGTGGAAGCCCAGGAAGTGATCCAGGCGTACACGGTCGTAGAGCGAGAACGCACGACGTAGACGGTCCAACCACCAACGATAGCCGTTCTCCTTCATGTGATCCCAGCGAAACGTCGGGTTGCCCCACACCTGGCCCTCGGGCGCAAAGTTGTCGGGCGGCGCGCCGGAAATCTCAATCGCCTTACCGGTATCGGACAGCCAGAAGTTCTCGGGCTCGCTCCACGCGTCGGCCGAATCGTCGGACACATACATCGGAATATCGCCGATGACCTCGATGCCCTTCTTGTGCGCGTAGTTCATGAGCTCGCACCAGGCCAGGTCAAAGCGATACTGCATGTATGCCTGCAGCTCGGCCTCGTCGTGGAAGCGCTTATCGTCAATCAGATGCTCGTTGTAGCGCGCGACATCGGCCGGCCAATCGTGGCGCGACTCGCCCTCAAAGTTCTTCTTGACGGCCATATAGACGCAGTATTTCTCGAGCCAGTCGGCATTGCGATGCTTAAACGCGGTGTAGAGCGGGTCTGCGTCCTCGCCGCCATGCGCCTTCCAGGTTTCAAAGTCGGTAGCCAGCTCCTCGTGCGACTCCGGCAGCAGGTCGATATTGCCCGCAAAGGCCGAAGGACCAGCGTAGGGGGAGCGGAAGAAGTCTGTCGGGTTGACGGGCAGGACCTGCCAATAGCGCATGCCCATGGCGGCCAGATGGTCGATAAAGCGACGCGTGGGCGCGCCGATCGTGCCCGGTTTGCCGTCGTCGGTCGGCACCGAGGTGATATGGCACACGACGCCCGCGCCGTGATCGAGCGGCTCCTGCAGGCGCTGCTCGGCGTGGTGATAGATAATCGACGAACCCAGCGGATACAGGTCGAGTGTGACCGTGCCGTTGTGAATCTCGCACTCGTGGCCGCTAATGACGTCGCTTGCACATTCGCCGAGCGCCGGAATCGTCACGCGGTGCGAATTGCGCAGGCTGCGGTTGATGATGACGGTCGCGGACTCGCCGTCCTTGCCCGTGCGGTTATAGGCCAGCACCTCGTCATTGAGTGCGAACGCCCTGATCTCGCCGTCGATCATAAACGGCAGCGCACGGCGCACGGCGGAGGCGTTCTTCAAGATAGCCAGCGTATCGAAGTCGTGCAGGTCTTCCTTGGTCGGCATGGTGCGACGGTTGCCCGGGTCGGTAAGGCCCTCCAGGCCGTACTCGTCGCCATAGTAGATCGAAGGCACGCCGGGGAAGGTCATCTGCATGAGCGTCGCGAGCCAAAAGCGGCTCTTGGCCAGGCCCATCGCGCCTTCGTCCAGACGCCATTTGCTGCGCTCGCACTCGGGCAGCTGCGACTCGTCGGGGCCGCCGCCAAGAACCGAAATAATGCGCGGACGGTCGTGGCTCGAGAGCAGATTGAGCGCGCAGGACAATGCCTCGCTCGGGTAGTTCTCGCGCAGGGTCTCGATATCCTCGGCCGCCTGGTAGGCGTTCTTGTAGCCCATCAAAAATCCGATGACCATGTCGCGGAAGGGGTAGTCCATGGCGGAATCAAGCTCGGAACCCTGCAGGTAGCGGCGCAGATGGCCATAGCTGACCTTGTTTGAGGCGTCCTCCCAGACCTCGCCGAGCAGCAGCGCGTCGGGCTTTTCGGTAAGTACTGCCTTCTTGATCTCGGCCAGGAAATCGTCAGAAAGCTCGTCAGCGACGTCCAGACGCCAGCCGTGAGCACCGGCGCGCAGCCACTTGCGGATGATGCCGTCCTCGCCCAGAATCCTGTCACGCACCAGCTCGGAATTCTCGTTGATGGCGGGCATATTGCCCACGCCCCACCAGCAGTCGTACGAGCCGTCCTCGTGGAAGGTGAACGCATCGCGCCACGGCGAATCCTCGCTCTGCCAGGCGCCCACACCGGGGTAGTTACCATAGCGGTTAAAGTAGATCGAGTCGTCGCCCGTGTGGTTGAAGACGCCGTCCAGGATGATGGAAATGCCCAGCTTCTCGGCTGCCTGGCACAGCTCGGCAAAGTCCTGCTCGGTGCCCAGGATCGGGTCGATCTTGGTGTAGTCAGCCGTGTCGTAGCGATGGTTGCTCGCGGCCTCAAAGATGGGGTTGAGGTAGATGGCCGTAAAGCCCAGCTCGGCAATGCGGGGCAGGTCTACCTGAATACCCTTGAGCGATCCTCCGTAGAAGCACCAGGTCTTAATGGAGCCGTCCTCGGCGCGCTCGTACACGGGCGGCTCGTTCCAGTCCTCGACCATGCGGCGCTGAATGCCCTTACGCGGCTTTTCGAGTTCTGCCATTGTGCGCTCGCGCCAATGCTCGTCGCGGGCGTAGCGATCGGGGAAGATCTGGTAGACCATGCCGCGCTCATACCACTCGGGACGAACTTCACGGTGTTTGTAGACGGTAATCTGGAAGGACGGCACCTCGACGTAGTCGTAGGTTACGCCCTCGCCGCCGGTGCGGCCCTGCGGCGCACCTAGTCGTACCTCGGGTTGCCCTTCGATATTGCAGATAAAGCTGTACCAGCAAAGACACGGCTCGGGGCACTCGAGCTTGCCGGTAAAGATGCCGTCGCCCTCGTGCTCCATCCGGATCAGGGTCTCGCCGACCCCATCGACCCAAGTGCGCAGCGTAAGCGTTGCCTGGTTGGGGTCGGCGTCCTCCAAAATCACGGAGAGCGACACGGTGGTTCCGGTGGTCACAGCGCCAAACGGAGTGCGAAACTGCGGCAGGCGGCTGTTGTGAATCAATCTCATAGTATGGTCCAGTTCTATACAATCATGGCCAACGGGTCATGGCTTAACGCACAGTTCCTAAGTATATCCGTTGCACTTTAGTTGTATAAACCACAGCCGTTCACTATCGGCGAACGGTTGTGCTAGAAAATCGTTTTACCAAATCAATAGAACAAGAGGGCGTCGCGGTTAACGACACCCTCTTGTTTATTGAGGATTGGATTTTGAATCGTTCGGATTAGCGGCGCTTGCGGGTTGCCGTGGCCTTGCGGACGGAGGTCTTCTTGGACGGGGCCTTATCCTCGGCCGGAGCGGCGGGGGAGACCGGAGTCTCCTTGGCGGGCTCGGGCTTGGGCTCTGCCTTGGGAGCTGCGGCCTTGGTCTCGGTCTTAGCCTCGGTGGCCTTCGGTGCCGGCTCGGCCTTTACCGCAGGCTTTGCCTCTGCCTTGGGAGCAGCTGCCTTTGCCGTGGTCTTCTTGGCCGTCGTCGTGGTGCGCTTGCGCGTGGTGGTCTTGACTGCCGGCTTGGCCTCTACCTCGGGCTCGGCGGGCGTCTCCTCAACCTTGGCAGCCGGCTTTGCGGCAGCCTTGGGGGCAGCCTTCGTTGCGCCGGCCTTGGGGGTCGTCGTCTTCGAAGCCGTAGCTTTCTTGGCGGTCGTGGTCTTAGTCGCAGTCGTCTTCTTGGCAGCGGCCTTAGCCGGAGCCTTGACGGCAGGCTTGGCCTCGGTGGCAGGAGCCTCAGCCGTTGCCTCGGCCTTTACCTCGGGAGCAGCCTCAACCTCGGCGGCCTTCTTGGCAGCGGCAGTCGTGCGCTTGCGCGTCGTCGTTGCCTTAGCAGCAGTCGTCTTGGTGGCAGTAGCTTTGGTCGTCGAAGCAGTCTTGGTGGCAGTCTTCGCGGTCGTAGCCTTCTTGGCCGTCGTCTTACGAGTCGTGGTCTTCTTGGCGGCAGGCTTCGCAGCCGGCTTGGCCTCGGGCTCGGGAGCAGCCTCTGCCGTGGCCTCGGCCTTTACCTCGGGCTCAGCCTCAACCGGCTTCTCCTCAACCTTAGGCTCCTCAACAGCAACGGGCACCTCAACAACCGGCTCGGTCACAACCTCGGGCTCAGCCTTGGGCTCCTCAACAGCAACGGGCTCCTCGACAGGTGCCGCAGCCTCCTCAACCACAGCTGCCCGCCTCTCAATCTCCGGATGCATAAAGAAGTACAGGTCCAGATACTTGTCGGCCGAGCGCGTCCAGCTAAAGTCCTGGCTCATGGCCTGCGTGACCAGCTGGTTCCAGGCATCGCGGTTGTCCCAGAACAGGCGTGCTGCGCGGAACACCGCGTCGCCCATCTCGTCGCCGTTAAAGTTGCTAAACGAGAAACCCGTGCCCTCGCCGGTAAACTCGTTATACGGGATCACCGTGTCCTTGAGGCCGCCGGTTTCGCGCACGATGGGCAGGGTGCCGTAGCGCATGGCGATGATCTGCGACAGGCCGCAGGGCTCAAACTTCGAAGGCATCAGGAACATATCGGCGGCGGCATACATACGCTGCGACAGCGCCGGATCAAACTCGATGCGCGCGGCCATGGTGCCGGGGTACTTGTCCTGGAAGTAGCGCAGGCCGTCCTCGTAATCGCGGTCGCCGGTGCCCAGCACTGCTACCTGCACGCCGCCGGCCAAAATGCGGTCGAGCGCGTACATGACCAGGTCCATGCCCTTCTGGCGCGTCAGGCGCGTGACCATCACCATGAGCGGACGGTCGTCGCGAACCTCGAGCCCCAGCTCCTCCTGCAGCTTGGCCTTGCACACGGCCTTGCCGGAACGGTCGTCAACCGTGTAGTTGGCGGCAATGCGCTTGTCAGTCGCCGGGTCAAAGCCCACCACGTCAATGCCGTTCAAAATGCCCTGCAGCGCATAGGAGCGCTCTCGCAGCACACCGTCCAGGCCCTCGCCAAACTCAGGCGTCTGGATCTCGTTGGCATAGGTGGGGCTCACCGTGGTGATGGCGTCGGCATAGCGAAGCGCGCCCAGCATGTAGTTGATGCTGCAGGCGTCGCAACGCAGCTGCGAGGCGGCCGCCGGAATATGCGCCACGCCCAGGATGTCCTCCATCACGGTGTCGCTAAACTGGCCCTGGAACGCCACGTTGTGGATCGAGAACACGGTCTTGACGCGGTCGTACAGCGGAAGGCCCTGGTAGAACTCGCGCAAGAACACGGGCGCCAGTGCCGTCTGCCAGTCGTTGCAGTGCAGGATGTCGCACTCAAAACCGGCCGGCAGGTGCTGCAGACTCTCGGTGATGGCCTTGGAGAAAAACGCAAAGCGCTCGCCGTCATCAAAGAAGCCGTACGGATAGTCGCGCGCAAAGTAGCGCTCGTTGTCGATGAACATATACGTGACGCCGTCGTGCTCGAGCTTCTCGAGCCCGCAGTACTCATTGCGCCAGCCCAGGCTCACGTAAAAGTCGGAGAAGTGCTGCATCTGCGCCTTGTACTCGTCCTTGATGGTGGCGTACTTGGGCACCATGACGATGACCTCGGCGCCGGCGCGCACAAGCGCCGCAGGCAGCGAGCCCGCCACGTCGCCCAGGCCACCGGTCTTTACAAACGGTGCGCACTCGGCCGAGGCAAACACGATCTGCATCTTTTTGCTGGAATCTGCCATATTGTCTCCCATGTTGCAATTCGAGAATAGCCGCCTGGCACAAACCGGGCGGCTATTCTACATGTTACGAGCGATGTTGCGGTGCCAACGTTAACGTACGATGGTGGTGTCGGAAGTTAACGGAGCCTTGCCCAGCACCAGGATGTTCTCGGGCGTGCCGCGAAGCTCGGTGTTGGTGGGGACCACGTTGTTCTTGTCCAGAATGGCGTTCTCGACGCGGGCGCCGCTCTTGATGATGCAGCTCTGGTTGATGATCGAGTTGGTCACCGAAGCGCCTTCCTCGACCACGACGCCGCGCGACAGGATCGAGTTGCGCACGGTGCCCTTGATGATGCAGCCGGCCGAGATGATCGAGTTGCACGCGTGGCTGCCGGTCGCATAGCGCGAAGGCGGCACGTCGTGGGCCTTAGTCAGGATCGGGCGCTCGGGGTCAAAGAGCTGGTCAGCCACGGTCTGGTCGAGCAGGTCCATGCTGCGGCGATACAGCGACTTCTCGCTAAACACGCCCACGACCTCGCCCTTGTACTCGTAGCTGCACACGTCGATGTTGCCAAAGTCGCCCTGGAGTGCTTCGAGCAGGTCCAGATAGTCGGCGGCCTGGTAGTGATCGATGATCTCGAGCAGCGTCTCGCGGTTGACGATGCAGCAGTCCATGGAGGCGTTGTCGCCGTACGCGACGCCGGCGCTCACGCCCGTCAGGCGGCCGTTCTCGTTAATCTCGAGTTTGGTCTCGTCCTCGACATTGCGCGTGGCCTTGCAGTACACCACGGTCATTTGGGCGCCGGAGTTCTCGTGCGCCTCGATGATGGTGTTGAGGTCCATGTTAAAGATGATGTTGGTGCCCATCATCACAACATAGGGCTTCTCCGAGCGCTGGAACAGCGTCTTGTTGGAGATGATGTCGCGCAGCAAGAAGCGCATGCCGCCCTTGGTGGTGCCATACGCGTTGCCGGGCACCATGAACAGGCCGCCCTTCTTGCGGTCAAGACCCCAGTCCTTGCCCGAGCCCACGTGGTCGATCAGCGAACGGTAGTTACCCGGCATGACGACGCCGACGGTCTTGATGCCGGCATTCATCATGTTGGACAGCGGAAAGTCGATCAGGCGGTAGCGGCCCAAAAACGGAACGGACGCGATGGGGCGGTCCTTGAGCAGGACACTGCCGTAGGACGAAGAGTAGTTAGCGGTGATATAACCGATGGCCTTGCGATTGATCATCGGATCATTCCCCCTTCCCGATAACGACGTCATTTCCAACGACGGCCGTATCCTTGGTGGTATCGACAGAGCCGAGCTTCACGCCCTCTTCGACCGTGGAGTTCTCGCCCAAAATAGCGCGGCAGATGTGCGCGCCGCTCTTAACGTGCGCACCCGGCAGCAGCACGGAGTCCTCGACCACGGCGCGCTCCTCGATGATGACATCGGTCGAAAGGATCGAGTGGCGAGCGGTGCCGTAGATCTTGCAGCCGTTGGAGACCAGGCAGTCGTCCAGGCGGCCGTCCGGGCCAATGTAGTGCGGCGGACGCGTGGTGATGTTGGACATGATGGGGAAATGCTTGTCGAACAGATCGAACTCGGGGTTGTTGCCCAGCAGGTCCATCGAGGTCTCGTGGAAGCTGGCGATGGTGCCGACGTCCTTCCAAAAGCCGTGGAACTCGTAGCTGTACAGGCGCTTGTTCTCGCCGAGCAGCTTGGGGATGATGTCCTTGCCAAAGTCGTGGCTCGAGCGCTGGTCCAGAGCGTCCTCCTCGAGCGCCTCGATCAGGACGTCGGCCGAGAAGATGTAGATGCCCATGGACGCGAGGTTCGAATCGGGCTTCTCGGGCTTCTCGGTAAACTTGGTGATGCGGCCGTCCTCGGGGTCGGTGGTCAGGATGCCAAAGCGGCTGGCCTCCTCCCACGGCACGGGCATAACGCTCACCGTGAGGTCGGCGTTGTTCTCAATGTGCGTCTTGAGCATCTTGCGGTAGTCCATGCGATACAGGTGATCGCCCGAAAGAATCAGGACGTACTTGGGGTCGTTGGCCTTGATGTAGTCGAGGTTCTGCGTAATGGCGTCGGCCGTGCCCGCATACCAGGCGCCGCCGGTCTGCGTCTCGTACGGCGGCAGGATCGACACGCCGCCGTCACGGCTGTCCAGGTCCCACGCCTCGCCGGAGCCCACGTAGGCATGCAGCAGGTAGGGACGGTACTGCGTCAGAACGCCCACCGTGTCGATGCCCGAGTTGGAGCAGTTGGACAGCGAAAAGTCGATAATGCGGAACTTGCCACCAAAGCTAACCGCCGGCTTGGCGATCTTTTGGGTGAGTGCCCCCAATCGGCTGCCCTGTCCTCCTGCGAGGAGCATCGCGATGCATTCTTTCTTACTCATCGATTTCTCCTTCTGTCATCGATGTTCCTAACCCATTAGCGACGGGCGCGGCGCTCTGTCACGCCCGTCGAGTAATGCCGTGCGGCAAAGGGAGCTCGCGCGCCTTTACGCGTGCCAGATCTCGTCGCGGTACTCGCGAATGGTGCGGTCGCTCGAGAACCAGCCGGAGGAGGCGGTGTTGAGCAGGGCCTTGCGGTTCCAGGTCTCCTGGTCGCCGTAGCTGTTCGTGAGCTTCTCCCACGCATCCACGTAGCTGCGGAAGTCGGCCATGACCAGGTCGGGGTCGTTGTTGTTCATGAGCTCGTTGTAGATGCTCTCGAAGTTGCCCGAAAGGCCGGCAAACGTGTTGTCCTTGAGCTCGTCCATCACGCGGCCCAGACGCTCGCGGTCGCCGTTGAGGGTATCCCACGCAAAGTAGCTGTTCGATGCCCAGAGCTGCTCGACCTCGGGAGCGGTCAGGCCAAAGATGGCCTCGTTCTCGCGGCCGGCTAGGTCGGCGATCTCGATGTTGGCGCCGTCGAGGGTGCCCAGCGTAATGGCGCCGTTCATCATGAGCTTCATGTTGGACGTGCCCGAGGCCTCTTTGCCGGCCGTGGAAATCTGCTCCGAAATCTCGGCGGCGGGGTAGATGAGCTGGGCGTTGCTCACGCGGAAGTTAGGGATAAAGCAGACCTTCATGACCTCGTTCACGCGGGCATCGTTGTTGACGACCTCGGCGACGGAGTTGATGAGGCGGATGGTCTCCTTGGCGAAGGTGTAGCTCGAGGCAGCCTTGCCGCTAAAGATGAAGGTCGTCGGCGTCACGTGGAAGTTGGGATCGGCGATGCGACGGTTGTAGATGTCCATCACCTTCATGATGTTCATGAGCTGGCGCTTGTAGGCGTGGAAGCGCTTCACCTGAACATCGAAGACGGTGTTGGGGTCGATGACCAGACCGGTCTCGGCCTTAACGTAGGCGGCCAGACGCTCCTTGTTGGCGCGCTTGGAAGCACCCACGGCCTTGAGGAACTCGCTGTCGTTCTGGAACTCCTTGAGTTTCTCCAGCTCAAAGGCGTCCTTGAGCCAACCGTCGCCAATGGCCTCGGTCACGAGCTTGGCGTAGGTGGGGTTGGCCTCGGCAAAGAAGCGACGGTGCGAGATGCCGTTGGTCTTGTTGTTGAACTTCTCGGGCGTGAGGGCATAGAAGTCCTTGAGCACGATGTTCTTGATGATGTCGGAGTGAATCTTGGCCACGCCGTTAACGCTGTGGCTGCAGATCACAGACAGGTTGGCCATGCGAATCTCGCCGTCCCACAGGATGGCGGTCTGGCGCAGGCGCTCCTGCCAGCCCTCCTGCGTGGTGTCGAACGACTCGTGCCAACGACGGCTGATCTCGTCGATGATCTGGTACACGCGGGGGAGGAGCTTGGAGAACGTACCGATGGGCCACTTCTCCAGAGCCTCGGGCAGGATGGTGTGGTTGGTGTAGCTCACGACCTGCGTCACGATGCTCCAGGCGTCGTCCCACTCGAGCTTCTTCTCGTCGATAAGGATACGCATGAGCTCGGGGCCGCACATGGCGGGGTGCGTGTCGTTGGTGTGGATGGCCACGTACTGCGGCAGCAGCTCCCAGTTCTCGCCGTGCTCCTTCTCAAAGGTGTCGAGCAGGCTGTAGATGCCGGCCGACACAAACAGGTACTCCTGCTTCAGGCGCAGCAGACGGCCGTGCTCGCCGGCGTCGTTGGG
Organism: uncultured Ruminococcus sp.; assembly: GCA_963604655.1. Lineage (GTDB taxonomy): Bacteria > Actinomycetota > Coriobacteriia > Coriobacteriales > Coriobacteriaceae > Collinsella. Next base: position 18,626 of record CAVCRP010000018.1, on the reverse strand, counting down.
GTAGAGGATGGCGCTGATGGCCTCGGCCTCGGCGCGCTCGGCGTCGGCCAGGGCGTAGTCGCCACGGTTGAAGGCCTCCAGATCGAAGTGCTCCTCGACCGGCTCAGCAGCCCAGACGCGCAGTTTGTTGACGGTCTCGCCGGCATAGCCCACCACGGGGATGTCGTAGGGAACGGCCAGGATGTCCTGCGTGTCCACCGTGCGGTAGAACGTGCGGCCGTCCTCCTCAAAGCCCTCAACGCGGCCACCAAACTTGATGGTCACGGCCTTGTCCTGACGACGGACCTCCCAGGGATAGCCGTGGGTGAGCCACTCGTCGGTGGTCTCGACCTGACTGCCGTTGACGATCTCCTGCTTAAACAGGCCGTAGCGGTAGCGCATGCCGTTGCCGTAGCCGGCAATGCCCTCGGCTGCCATGGAATCCAGGAAGCACGCGGCCAGACGGCCCAGGCCGCCGTTGCCCAAAGCCGGATCGGGCTCCTGGTTCTCGATGACAGACAGGTCGAAGCCCATGTCATCGAGCGCCTCGGCGACCATGTCGCGCACGCCAAAGTTGAGCAGGTAGTTGTCGAGCAGGCGGCCGATCAAAAACTCGATCGAGAAGTAGTACACGCGCTTTTTGCCCTCGGCGGTGACGCGGGCGTCGCTGGCGGTGGCGACGGTGCGGGCCTTCTCGGCCACGAGCTTGGCCAGGGCGTTAAAGCGGTCGAGGTCGCTGGCGGCCTCGACGCTCTTGCCGCTAATGCTCATGACGGCATCGCGATAGAGCTCGGTAAACTCTTGCTTGTTGTCGAAGATCTTATTCATACGTTCCTTTCCCCCGGGGATATCTCCCGGAACGGTTATGACATACATCCTACGCCCCAGCGGGGCGGGTGATTACAGTGGTAACGGCTTTGTTACGCGTCCTTAGCGGTCGGCTTAACAGAAGCTGACTTGGCCTTGGTAGTTGCCTTTTTGACAGCCGGCTTTTTGGCCGCGGGCTTCGCGGTGGCCTTAGCAGCGGGCTTTGCAGCAGTCTTCGCCTTGGTCGTCGTGGCCTTCGCCTTAGCGGGAGCCTTCTTGGCCGCAGCAGTCTTGGGCTTCACCGAAGACGTGCGCTTGCGCGTAGCCTTGGGCGCCTCAACCACCGGCGGCTTATAGCTGCTGGGGCCACGGCGCTTAAGCACCACGCCTGCCAGGCCGGGCACCTTGATCTCGATGGAGTCCATCTGCCCGTTCCAGGGATAGGGCTCGCTCGAGCAGGTGTAAGGCTCCTCGCCGGCATAGCCGCTGCCGCCAAACTCGGGACGGTCGGAATCAAAGATGACCTCCCAGTCACCCTCGCGCGGCACGCCCACGCGGAAGCTCTCGTAGCTCGCCGGGTCAAAGTTGATCAAGATCACCAGGTCGTCGTCGACGTCCTCGCCCTGGCGCACAAAGCTCACGATGGACTGCTTGGAGTTGTCCGCATCGATCCAGGTAAAGCCGTCGTCGGTGTAGCCGCGCTCGTACAGGGCGGGCTCGGCGGTGTACAGGTGGTTGAGCGCCTTAATGAACGCCTGATGATGCTTGTGGGTCTCGTACTCCTCGGTCAGGAACCACTGGATGGACTCATAGTAGCGCCACTCGATAAACTGACCGATCTCGTTGCCCATAAAGTTGAGCTTCGCACCGGGGTGCGTCATCTGGTAGAAGGCCAGCGTGCGCAGGCCGGCAAACTGGCGCCACCAGTCGCCCGGCATACGGCCGATGAGCGAACACTTGCCGTGCACGACCTCGTCGTGGCTTAACGGGCAGATGAAGTTCTCGGTAAAGGCGTACATGATAGAGAACGTGAGCAGGCCGTGGTTGCCGGGGCGCCACGGAAAATCGGTCTGCATGTAGTGCAGGGTGTCGTTCATCCAGCCCATGTCCCACTTGTAGTGGAAGCCCAGGCCGCCGTCCTGCGGCGGATAGGTCACGAGCGGCCACGCGGTGGACTCCTCGGCCATCATCATCACGTCGGGATAGTGCGCCTCTACAGCGCAGTTGACCTGACGAATAAACGCGCTGGCGTCCAGGTCTTCCTCGGTACCGTACTTGTTGAACTTCTTTTGCCCCGGATCGTCGATGCCAAAGTTGAGGTACAGCATGCTGGACACGCCGTCCATGCGAATGCCGTCCACGTGGAAGTTCTCGAGCCAGTACAGCACGTTGGAGACCAGGAAGGAGCGAACCTCGCCGCGGGCGAAGTCGAACTTGTGCGTGCCCCAATTGGGGTGGATCTCGTGCTCAAACAGCATGTGGCCGTTAAAGGTGGCAAGGCCGTGGGCGTCGGCGCAAAAACCGCCGGGCACCCAGTCCATAATCACGCCGATGCCCGCCTCGTGGCACGCATCGATAAAGTGCATGAGCTGCTGCGGGTCGCCATAGCGCGACGTGGCGGCATAGTAGCCGGTCGTCTGATAGCCCCAGGAGCCGTCGAAGGGATGCTCCATAAGCGGCATGACCTCAATGTGCGTATAGCCCATGTCGCGCACGTAGTCCACGAGCTCCACCGACAGGTCGTCGTAGGTGTAGAACTCGCCGCGCTGCGCGGGGAAGGGATCCATGGGGCCGGGGTAGTTGCCGTACTCGTCCGGCTCGCCCTGCGGCGCATCGCCGTGGCGCTTCCACGAACCAATATGCACCTCGTAGATATTAAGCGGCTGCGTCATGTGGTTATGGCTGGCGCGGCGCTTGAGCCATGCGGCATCGTTCCACTTATAGCCGTCGAGGGTCCATAGCACGCTTGCCGTGCCCGGAGGGCACTCTGCCTTAAAGGCATACGGATCGGCCTTGTAGAGCTTTTCGCCCTCGTTGGTCTCGATAAGGTATTTATAGAGCTGACCCTGCTCGGCGCCAGGAATAAAGCCTTCCCAAATAGCGCTCGTATGCATGGGCACCAGCGGGTTGGCTTGCTCATCCCAGTCGTTAAATTCGCCAATGACATGGACACTCTTTACGTCGGGCGCCCAAACGCAAAAGCGCCAGCCGCGCGTACGGTTCTGCGTGTCGGGGTGCGCGCCCATCTTTTCCCAGCTGCGCTCCCACGTACCAATGCCAAACAGATAGACATCGTCCTTGGTGAGCTCCGGTGCGTGCGGGGCGGCTTTGCGGGTAGCAGGCTTTTTGGTTGCTGGCTTTAGCTTTGTTTCGCTCACGTTTGATCCCATCATGACGCGGCAGCGTGTTGCCTTGGTGACTAGATGCGAAAGGTCCAAGGCTGCACGAATCGAGGGGACGGCGATAGTTCTATGATTCGTTCCACCTCGCGTGCTCGGTGGAACTTTCGGCACGAAATACGATAACACCTGTCCGTTACTTTTATGGAGAAAAGTGGATTTGCGGCGGTGTTTAATCGGCGAGCGCCATGTTTGGACCACTGGCAGAATTGCGATGGTAAAACTCTTGACAGTTTTACCAATTAGGGTTTCAAAACTGTTAGGCTGACGTTTGGTAAAACGTTTTTAGCAGGTTGTTTACCATTTGACATCGAAAGGCTCGTTTATGAACCACATCGCTGCTCCAAGTGTTGCTTTTATTTTCGATTGCGACGGAACACTGGTTAATAGCTCCCCCGTCTGGGGCCATGCGCAGACCGAGTTATTGCGCCGTCATGGCATTGATGTTACGGTCGACGATTTTGCCCAGTTTGAACATCTTTCGCTGGAGGACGAGTGCCAGGCCTACCACGACACGTGGGGCATTGGTACGAATGGCGAGGAGCTCTACCGCGAGCTGAGCGAGATTTTGATGGAGGGGTACTCCAAGGTGCCGCCGCGCGAAGGGCTCCTGGCGTTTATGGAGCAGGCGAAGGAGGCCGGTATTGCCATGTGCGTTGCCACGTCCACGCCGGCCGAACTGGTGCAGTCCGCCCTTGCGGGTGCTGGCCTCGATCGCTATATGGAGTTTATTACCACGACGGGCGAGGCGGGACGCTCCAAGCAGTTCCCCGACGTGTATGAGCTGGCGTTGCGTCGCCTGGAGGAGCGCCATGGGTGCAAGTTTGAGCGCACCTGGGTGTTTGAGGACGCCGTCTTTGGACTTAAGAGCTCTGGGGTCGCTTGCTTTAAGCGTGTAGGTATTTATGACCCGCACGGCCGTATGGAGCGCGACGAGGTGCGTACCAACTGCGACATCTTTATCGACAGCTATGAGGACTTAGACCTGGCCCGCATGCTTTCGTTTGAGGGTTAGGCGAGGGCCGTGGCTTGCAAAGTATTAGTGGTTTGCGGCTCGCCAGTGGTGGCGAGCGCGGATCTGCTGCGCCAGCTGGCGGAGGAGTGCGATCACATCGTAGCCGTAGACCGTGGTCTGGACGCTCTGTTGGGTGCTGGCCTGTGCTGCGACGTCTACGTGGGCGACGCCGACACCGTTAGCGATGAGGGACGCGCTCTGGTCGATGCCGCCGAAGCCTTTGAGGTGGAGCGTCACAACCCCTACAAGGACTATACCGATCTGGCATTGGCACTCGATTCCGTTCGCCGTCACTGGCCGGGTGCCGAAGTGGTGGCAACCTGCGCCACCGGCGGCCGCCCGGATATGGCGCTTTCCGTTCTGGGGCTTCTCGCGGGCTACGAGGACGCTCCCATCTGGATTGCCGAAGACAAAGTGGTCGCTCGCGTCCTTCACGCAGGTGAGTCGTGGACCATCGAAGGCGCCGAAGGCAAGACGTTTTCCATCATCGCCATAGCCCCGAACACCGAGGTGAGCGAGCACGGCCTAGAGTGGGAGCTAGATCACAGCCCCCTGGGCCTGTTAGCCGACACTGGCATTAGCAACATAGTCCGATCCACTGCAGAGATCGAAGTCCATACCGGCACTGCAATAGCGTATTTGCTGCATCAGGGTTTTATCGGGACGGTTTGCGAGTAGGAAAACCCGTAAGTGCGAGAATCAACCCAAAAAACTTCTTGCACAACTAAGAATCTTCCCCTATAGTACTACCTCGTTACGGGGGCGTAGCTCAGCTGGGAGAGCGCTTGACTGGCAGTCAAGAGGTCAGGGGTTCGATCCCCCTCGTCTCCACCATCGTGAATCCAAAAGGCCACCGGATATCCGGTGGTCTTTTTTCATACCCATCAACCCCACAAACCAAAGTGACGCGTATACCCGCGCCTACCCCATAAAAAGTTGCGCAATTACCTTCCCGGTTTTGTACAAAGTTTGTTAGCCATACTTAATAGTTTGAGCAATTCACGCCGTCAGCAGTACAACTCAGGCGGTGCTCGCCAACCCACACACCCCCATAAACCTGCGGCAATGTGTGCATGCCGGCACAATATCCCCCATAACCACGGCAAATAAACAATATGTTGCTCAACACACCCCAAAACGCATGGGCCACCTGCTGTGCTAGGATACCTAACGTTACATGGGTTCAACTGTGCTCACGGCTCCAGCAAGCCGCAAAGCACAGGGTCGATCAGCATCCGGCCGTAACGGCGGTGTCAGAAAAACCACGAGCTCCAATAGCGTCGTCATGCGTATCGCATCGAATGACTTTGTTCTTGTCAATGTGCAAGTTGTTCATTCGAATCGATGTTTCATGACATATCGCAGCAGTCATGCAGCTGTTTGCGTGCGGTCCAGTTTTGTACCCGCTTTACTGGGCCGCACGCAGCCAGCTGGGGGCGCGGTCATTTTTGCGATACACGTCCGCGTCTCTAGCCACTGCACTCATACATACCGTTCACGGTGGGGCAGAGCCACGTGCTTGTCTAACTGGGCTCAGGGTTTGAATATGGAGCGCCTTCGCGCACAAGCGCCCTGGCGAAGCCATATCCAAACCCCGTGAGCCACACGCAAGACAGCAAGGGGGTGGTGCTCGTGTGGTATGTGATTCAGGTTATTAACGGTCGCGAAGACGTAATGCGCGAGCGCATTGAGCGTGTGGTGCCGGCTAGTGCCATGCAGGAACTCTTTTATCCCCAATTTCAAACCGAGATCAAAGTACACGGCGAATGGGTCAACACGACCAAGCCGCTCTTTCCCGGTTACCTTATCTGCGATACGGCAGATCTCCGCACCGTGCAACAGTATCTGCTACGCATGGACGACTTTGCCCGGGTGTTATCCCAGGACGGTCAGTTTGTGCCGCTGGCAAAAGAAGAGGTCCAGCTTATTGGCAGCTTTACGCACAGGGGAGACCGCGTAGTGCCCATGAGTGAGGCCCTAAAAGACGGCGACCAGGTCGTAGTGACGGCGGGTCCGCTGCTGGGCCACGAAGGCCTTATCAAAACCATTAACAGACGCAAGAGCACTGCTTTTCTGGAGCTCAACCTGTGCGGCCGACGCGTAACCACCCGCGTTGGCCTCGCAGTGCTTTCAGCCGAGCAGCGCGCAATGCGAAACCTTAAAAAGGCGATCGCCTAGCTGCGGGCGACTGTTTAACGGGACAGGGGGGATCCCCGGGGACGGGGAAGTAGGTTTGAAGGAAATAGTGTCAGACAAAACGGAGTATTCAGCAGGAGCGCCGGCGGGGGCCGCACTTGTTGCTCAGGCAATGAACAGCGGTGACGCGAGCATGCGATACAAGGCTATGCAGGCCGTCAAGGACTGGGACAACTCCCGCCTGGCCTACCGCACCGTCAAGCGCGCCTTCGATATCGTGTTCAGCGGCTGCGTGCTGGCCGTCATCGCCGTGCCGAGCCTGGTGCTCGCCGCGGCCATCCGCCTGGAGAGCGAGGGCAACCCGTTCTACAGCCAGACCCGCGTGGGCCAGACCCATCGCGACGGCAGGCTGTCCACCTTCCGCATGTGGAAGTTCCGCTCCATGTATAAAGACGCCGACGAGCGCCTCGCCGAGCTCAAGGGGCAGAACGAGATCGCCGGCGCAATGTTCAAGATGAGGGACGATCCCCGCGTCACCAAGATCGGCAGGTTCATCCGCAAGCACTCCATCGACGAGTTCCCGCAGTTCCTCAACGTGTTCCTGGGCCAGATGTCCGTAGTCGGGCCCAGGCCGCCGCTGCCCAACGAGGTGGCCGAGTACACCGAGTACGACCTGCAGCGCCTGGCCGTGAAGCCTGGGATCACCGGCTGGTGGCAGGTGACGGATCGAAACGATACCGACTTCGACGGCATGGTTCGACGTGACCTAGAGTACATCGCCAAGCGCGGCGTGGTTGCCGATTTGAAGATCGTCCTCCTCACGGTCGTCGAAATGATAACGGGGGGGGGTGCCTGCTAGAGGCATTTCCCGAGACTTTTCCGTTGGCGGGGTGCTAACCCATGCCTAGGAAACCTACCGGGACCCTCTTCTACCGCATATGCAAGAGAACCTTCGACATAGCCTTCAGCGCCGGTTGCACTGTTGTGCTGGTGATTCCCATGGCATGCGTCTGCGCCGCGATCTGCGCGGAGTCTCCGGGCTGCCCGGTCTACACGCAGGAACGCGTGGGCAGGGGAGGCCGGGTGATTCGCGTGCTTAAGCTCCGCAGCATGGTCGCCGACGCCGGCGATGTGCACAAGTATCTGAGTCCTGAGCAGCTCCACCAGTGGGAGGTCGAGCGCAAGGTCGACGACGACCCGCGCATCACCAAGGTGGGCCGGTTCATCCGCAAGTGCTCCATCGACGAGGTGCCGCAGTTCCTCAACGTGCTCAAGGGCGATCTGTCCGTGATCGGCCCGCGCCCCATCACGCGCGACGAGCTGGAGCAGCACTTCTCCGACGAGGAGAAGGAGGAGCTGCTGAGCGTCACCCCGGGCATCACGGGCCTTTGGCAGGTTACCGACCGCAACGCCGCGACCTTCGAGAGCGGCCTGCGCCAAAAGATTGAGCTCCACTACGTGCGGAACCGCTGCTTCCGCATGGACTGGAAATGTTTCACGGGCACATTCGGTGCCATGTTTGGTAAAAAGAGAACCGGGAGATAAGATGGATCTTGCACCGTATAGTGTATTAATTAGCATATATAAAAATGAGAACCCTGAATATCTTAATCAAAGTCTGCAGAGCGTCTTAAATCAAACAATCCCCCCCAATGAAATCGTGATAGTAAAAGATGGGCCTTTAACTGAGGATCTTGAGAGAGTTTTGGTTCTTTTTTCGCGTGAAAATCAAAACCTTTTTAAAATTATCAGTTATGAAAATAATAGAGGTCTTTGGTATGCACTCAGTGTCGGTGTTCCTACATGTAAGAATGAACTGATAATGCGCATGGATGTTGATGACTGGATGGTATCAGATAGAGCCGAAAAACAGCTCAGCGTCTTTCGGGATCATCCTGAGTATGACTGCGTTGGAACGCTTGTCACTGAATTTGAGGGAAATATAGACAATCCCATCGCTCTTGTTGATTTACCTGAATTCCAAAATGAGATTCTTGCATTCGGCAAGAAGAGGTGTCCCTTCCGACATCCAACTCTTATGTACAAGAAAAGCGCTGTAATGAAGGCCGGGAACTATCAAGAAATGCCGTTCTTCGAGGATTATGATTTGTATATGCGACTGGCATCTACTGGCTGTATTTTCTACAACATTCAAGAATCCCTTGTATATATGCGTACCAGCCCTGATTTCTATGCCCGGAGAGGCAGTCTCTCATATATGAATAAGATGTTGCATTTTAAGAAAACGTGTTTGGAACGCGGGGATTATTCAGCTTTTGAGTTTCTTGCTTGCACCATTCCACACATGGTTGTCTGCCTGATGCCTAACAGGCTTCGCGCGTTTATTTATAAGTATTTACTGCGATCAAAACCTAAGGCTCGTGAATTTGATTATGAATAAAACGATTAGCGAAGTTCGAAATTTTATTAATATCGCATCGCGCCATCTGCTAAAGGAGCCAACAAGAAAAAAAATAGTCGAAGCCTATTATGCCAATAAGGCAAATAAGCTAAATCGTACAGCGCCCACTGCGCCCCATTCTGTTGATGACATTATTGATTGGAAGTCAACGCTTGGTTTTCGTTTATTCTGTTCAAGAGGGGTTTACAGGGGTAATAGTTTTTATGGTGCCGCATATTGGATGCAACGATATGCGAATAGCAGCGCCTCTATAAAAGCATGTGTTGAACACGGGCTGTATTTCGGAAATTATGTTAATCAGGCCGAATTAGATAATAGTGGAATGCCTTGTTTAATTACATTTGGACCTTCAAGAATTAAACACATTACCGAAGTATCGAATGTTCCTGTCATTTCCGTTGGTCCCTATATTGCATATGCAGAAGATTATCTTTCAGGTGAAGATACCAAGCAACTAAAAGAAAAGCTTGGCAAGGTGTTACTTGTATTTCCCAGTCACTCAATTGATAGAGTTAAAGTTAGTTTTGAAACGAATGATTTAATTGACGAAATTAATCGAGTTTCTCGCAAGAATAAGATACAGCGCGTGTTGGTTTGCCTCTATTACAGAGACATTTTAAATGGTAATTATGCCCAATATGAAAAAGCTGGATTTACGGTCGTTACAGCGGGTTACCGCGAAGATTGTCTTTTCTTATCTCGTTTACGATCTCTAATCAACATATCCGATTTAACCATGTCAAATAGCGTGGGCACCCATGTAGGTTATTGTGTTTATATGGGCAAACCGCACTATGTGTATGACCAAGCAAGGTCATTTAGCGCAGATTCAGCTTCGGATGAAGCAGAATTTATCAATCCGTATGCGGACACTGCGTCCAGTGAAAAGCAAATCGTTGCTTCAGCATTTATGGGTGAAGAAACTTCAGATAATGCTATTACTGAAATATGTGATTACTTCTGGGGTTTTAAGAACATCTTGAGCCGTTCAGAGATGAGTGAGTTGCTTGAAATCTGTGAAAAAGCGTATCAATTTAAAGCTGAAGATCGGCAGGCAGCATTTAGAGCGCTGTTAGATTCAACTCATTTGGTAGGTTAAGTTGAATATAAACGCTAGGCGAAGAGCATTTTTATCTGATAACACGCTATACGGATGCATCCTTCTGTTTCTTTTAATTACTGTTTTCTTGCTTCCGTCAAACTTAAAAAGCATTGCTTCATTGGTTTTTTCGGCAGTTTTGTTTCTACTTGTCTCCTTACAGAGGCCCAGTAGAATCGCCACTTTAGTAGTGCCGCGATCCTTATTCTTTTGTTGGCTAGTTATTATATTTGGAATTTTGGCGTCTATCTGCTTTTCACCTTATTCCAAAAGCCTGATGGTCGTGTATGTTGCATTTCTATTACTTTCTTCTCTTATTTTTAGTGACTATTTGGGACTTGCTTCAAATAGTCTCCGAATAGAATCCATTTTTTATGTAATCGTTTTATCAGTATTAATATGCGAACTCATTTTCAACTTTGGCAAAAAGTCGGCAATGTACATAAATGGAGCGTATGACAAGAACTATCTTGGAATACTGCTGTTCTTGTTCTTTGCTTGGTGCTGGGCAACGGGTCGTAAAACAGGAGTTGCCTTGTGCATTCTGGCTTCTGCGGTTATCGGAAGCCGCAATTATACGATTATGCTTCTTCTATTTGTTATATTCGAGTTTCTTCGAGTAAAACAATTGGAGACGAAAGGGATAAGGGATTTCGAAAGAAAGCCCATGCAACCTATTGCCGTCTTTTCCATCTTTATTCTTATGCTGTTTTTCGTCATAGCATTCAGTTATTGGTGGAGCAATTCAGTTGTTGGAGCAAATACAGCTGCATATCAGGCAGGTATAAACGATTCATCTAATGCTGTTAGATTTAATTCAGATTGGTATGCATTTCAACATCTGTTGCGTAATCATTATTTGCTACTGTATGGATATGATAACGATATCATTGATGCGATGCACATAATTCAGTCATCAGAGTTAAACGGCACCGAGAGCGCGCTGATTGGTACTTTTTATAACGGATTTAGAATTGTTCAGCCTCATCATGTCATTTTGAACATGCTTCTAAAAGAGGGATTCATATTTACCGTAGGCTATTATGCGGTTCTTTCCTGTATTCTTTCAAGATTCTTGAATCGCCACAATCTTGCATACTGGGTTCCCTATTTATTTGCATGCATGTTTATGCATTCCCTATTAACTAGCTATTACTTAATTTTTTTCTTAGCCGTACTGTCGCGCTCAGAAACAACTAAGTCAGCCTCTCTGAGTACATATTTCAGAGTTGCTACTCGTCGAAATAGATCAATTGCCTCAGTTTGACATGGTTGGAGTTGGACCACTAATGATCTCCAATAATTGCAAGACGAAAGCGGTCGGTGAAAATAAAATGGCAATATATAACATTGCCAGCACCGTACTTGTTGCCGGTATTAACTTCCTTACCATTCCAATATTTACCAGGATTCTCGATACTGACGGTTTTGGAGTTGTCAATATCTATACGGCCTGGGTTCAGATTTGTACCATTTTCGTCGGAATGAAAGCAGATGGATCCATTGGCAGTGCTCATGCGAATCTCCAAGATGATGAGCAGGATGATTATCAGCTTAGTTGTCTGACGATGGGACTCTTGTCCTTTGTTGTTATCCTCGGACTTTGCTTGGCGTTTATTAAACCGCTGTCGGTGATGCTCAGCATGGATGGTCTGCTCATTATCGCAATGGTCCTCCAAAGTTTCGGTGCATTTGTAATCGCTCTGTTTAGTATGCGATTTATTTTTCGTAAGGAGCCTCAGAAGAATTTCGCTTTATCCGTGGGCGTTGCAATCTCGACGACAGCAGTTTCAGTAGTGCTTATCTTGTCAGGAGCATTCGGCGTCAATGCCTATCTTGGCAGGGTGCTCGGCCTTTCATTGCCTAATTTATTAATAGGAATTTGTCTCTTCTTTGTCTTGGTTCGAAAAGGCGCGTCTGTGAGGATTCGTTACTGGGCGTTTTGCCTGTCACTTACCCTGCCCTTGATTTTCCATGGATTATCTCAGCTGCTTCTCGCTCAAACTGGAAAGATAGCAATCCAGCAGGTGCAGGGTAATTCTGCCGCAGGCGTATACAGCATCGCGGTTACTGTCGTGAGTCTTCTCAATGCCATTTACAATGCGCTGAACAATGCTTTCGTGCCGTTCATGTATGACGACCTCGCGGGAAAGACTTCGGAAGACAAGAAGCTGTCGCATTTCAGGAATTACTTTAGACTGTTTACTCTGGGCACCTGCGCTTTTGCGCTTATGTCCCCCGAGGTTCTAAAGATCCTTTCGACCGAGTCCTATTGGGAGGCAACCCGCCTCCTTCCCCCTCTTGTTCTAGGACAGTATTGCGTCTTTTTGTACAGCTTCCCAGTCAACTATGAGTTTTACAAGATGCAGACTCGTTCCATTGCCGTTGGAACCATGACTGCTGCCGTTTTAAATGTGGCGGTATGCGTACTTGTTGTTCCCGCTTTTGGGATGGATGGTGCCGCCTGTGCATCTGCTATCGCATATCTCTTTTTGTTTATCTTCCATTTCCTGATAGCTAGATTTTTGCTCGGGGACAGGAATTACCCCACAAATTGGTTCGCCTTTGGTCTTTTCGCTGTATTTTTCGCGTGTTTAACGTGTTACCCGGCCGATGGGATTCCGTTTGTCCGATGGCTGGCCGGGTTTATCTGCCTCGCGTTTGCGATCTCGCGGATAGTCAAGTCTCGCTCAATTTTTTAGGCATACCGGTTAGGAGATTTATTAATGGAAATTGTAGCTGTAATTCCGGCCCGCGCCGGCTCAAGGGGAATCCCCAACAAGAACATCCGTCTCGTTGGCGGGCACCCGCTCGTATACTACGCGATTCGCAATGCTCTTTCCTCGGCTAATATCACCCGTGTCGTCGTAACTACTGACTCCGATGCCGTTCGCATCATCGCGCAGCAGATGGGTGCGGAAGTCCACTGGCGTGATGCCGCTCTCTGCGCGGACAACGTTACGCTCGACTCTGTCATCGCAGACGCTGTGCCTTCCGATGTCGAATGGGACTATGTCGTGACTATGCAGCCGACCTCCCCGACACTGTCCGTTGGGACGCTCGACGCCGCGATTGGCAAGGCCGTCGAGGAGGGCCTGGACACACTGATTTCCGTCGTGAACGAACCCCGTCTCTCCTGGGGCAAGAATGAGGACGGCTCCGTTCACCCGAACTATGCCGCACGCCTAAACCGCCAATGGCTCCCCGCCGATTACGCCGAAACGGGTGCTTTCGTGGTATCGCGCGCTTCTGTCGTGACACCGGAGACCCGAATCGGAGAGAAAGTCGGTGTCTTTGAGGTCCCTGCCTCCGAGGGTATCGACGTCGACACGTTTGATGACCTGCGCTGCGTTGCGGCCCATCTAGACCGCGAGAAGGTTGCCATTTATGTCAACGGCAACAACAAGCGCGGCATCGGCCACATCTACCGCGCCCTCGAGATGGCTGACGAGTTCTACACTAAGCCCGATATCTATTACGACGTCAACCAGACCGATCCTAAGGTCTTCGGGGGGACTACCCACAATCTCATCGGCGTCGACGGAATCGCCGACCTTTTCGATCGCTGCAAGGGCAAGCCCTACACGCTTTTCATCAACGACATCCTTACGACTTCGATCGACTACATGATCGGCCTGAGGTCGGTCGTCCCTGAGGCCAAGATCGTCAACTTCGAGGACGACGGCGAGGGTATCCTCAAGGCGGACCTCGTGTTCAACGCGCTCTACCACGATGACGAGCTTCCGCAGGTCAAGGCGGGGGAGCGCTACTACATCTCGGCGAAGACGTTTCTCTTCTACAAACCCATCGAGGTCAAGCCCGAGGTCGAGCGCGTGTTCATCTCCTTCGGCGGCGCCGACCCCCAGAACTACTCCGACAGGCTGCTCGCAATCATCGAGAGCGATCCCGAGCGCTACTCCAGGTACCATTTCACCGTCGTGCTTGGCAGGGCGAAGCTCAATGTTCCCGAGCTCCTCGCGTACAACGAGCGGCTCGATAACGTGGACGTCCTCTACGACGTGGCGAACATGCCCGAGATCATGAGCGGCTGCGACATCGCGGTGACCTCGCGAGGGAGGACCGGCTACGAGCTTGCAATCCTGGGTATCCCGTCAATCGCCATGGCCCAGAACCGCCGCGAGGAGAAGCACGGCTTCGTCTGCAACGAGAACGGCTTCACCTACCTGGGCCTCAACCCGCCTGACGAGATCATCAAGTCCAACCTGGACATGTACCTGGGGCTTTCCGCAGAGGCGCGCCAGAGGTTCCAGGACATGCTTCTCTCGCACGACCTGCGCAACGGACGTAGGCGCGTAATGAGTCTTATCAACGGCCTATAGAAAGGGGCTTTAAACAATGAGGACCACAACTCCGTATCTGATCGCCGAGATGGGTGTCAACTTCTACGACACCGCCAAGGCCGAGGGGATTACCCCTCTCGAGGCAGCCAAGCGCTACATCGACGGTGCGGCCGAGGCGGGCTGCGACTGCGCTAAGTTCCAGTCCTACAAGGCGGGCACCATCGTCTCCAAGAATTCTCCCGCCTACTGGGACCTCACCAAGGAGCCGACCAAGACGCAGTACGACCTCTTCAAAAAGCACGACTCCTTCGGGGAGGCGGAGTTCGCCGAGCTCTGCGAGTACACCCATTCGAGGGGCATGGACTTCACCTCGACTCCGTTCGACTACGCCAGTGCCGACTATCTGGAGCAGTACGTCGATTTCTACAAGATTTCTTCCTCCGATGCGTCTAATCTGCCCTTCATCGAGCATATCGGCGCCAAGGGTAAGCCGGTCGTCATCAGCGTTGGCGCGAGCTACCTCTCTGAGGCCGACGAAGCTATTCGTGCTTTGAAGCGCTCGGGCTGCAAAGACATCACCGTTCTGCATTGCGTGCTCAGCTATCCCACCTGCCCCGACGACGCCAACCTCCGCGTCATCGAGACGCTGAAGCGCACGTTCCCTGACCTCAAGGTCGGCTATTCGGATCACGTCGCCCCCGACGCCTCGATGCAGACGCTCTCGACGGCTTACCTCCTCGGTGCTCAGGTCATCGAGAAGCACTTCACGCTGGATAAAAAGCTTCCTGGCAACGATCACTATCACTCCGGCGATGTCGAGGACTTCAGGCGCGCCGTTGAGAACTTCCGCTTCATCGATAAGATTTTGGGTTCCTACGAGAAAACTGTGCTCTCCTGTGAGGAGACGCCCCGACGCGAGGCGAGGCGCTCGCTCGTGCTTACGCGAGACATGAAGGCTGGCGAGGTCATCGCCAAGGAGGACCTGATGCCCAAGCGCCCCGGTACCGGCATCGCACCGACCTATGCTGGCGTTGTCATCGGGCGTACCGTCAAGTCCGATTTACCAGAGGATACAATTCTCACTTGGGACATGATTTAACGATGGCATAAAGTTTTAATTATATGAGGGGGTCGAGATGAGTACTGCGGCTTGGAAACACCATAATGTATCTGACAATGTTCACGACATAATACGTCTTACTGATCTTGAACATGACATTATGAACGGGCCCTTATTTAACCGTCTACATTTCGTTTACCAAGATTCGACATCATTCTTTACTTGGCCCTCTATGCGTATCCAACGTTTCGAGCATTCTCTTGGTTGCATGCATCTTGCTGGTCAGATGTTTTTTAATGCAATTGAAAATGCTGAGAAAGATGTAATTATTTCGTTTGGCCGCCAGATGCATGAAGCTCTTTGCAATCTGCTCGATCAACCAAGATATCGCGACGCGTTTAGGCCCACTAAACCCGGCATTTACTTAAGGAAGATTATTGAGGATGATAAGGAGTTTCTCGAAAAGTGCCAGAGCTCCGATGTAGACCCTGATGCAATTGATGCTTTTAGTTTTCTTATCCCTTCCAGAACCCCTCGTGAGGTAAGTCTAACGATTATGTGTCTCGCTGAAGGCGTTAGGCTTGCTGGAATGCTTCATGATTTGGGGCATCCCCCGTTTAGTCATGTTTGTGAGCACGTCCTCACTAGTATTTATGGCGTTGCTAGAAGTGAAAAATATGCAGGTAACCGAAGCGCCAACAACTTTACTGCCAATATTGATACCTATCTTGAACAAAAAGGTATAGATGAGATTGCCCTACATGAAGCGATAGGCAACAGGCTTTCTGATCTGGCGATTTCTCAAGCACTATATAGCGGCAATCTTGAAAGCGATTCTTTCTATTTTTCATTTACCGCCGGTCTTGTGGCAAAGGCTATTCTCAATGACGATGGCGTTTTTGGTCAATTGCACGCTATTGTTTGCGGTACCGTTGATGCTGATCGTCTTGATTTTGTTCAAAGGGACAGCAAGTCGTCGGGCGTTGGATCGGATGCAATGCAGTACGGACGTCTCATTGAAGGCCTTCGACTTATGAAGATGGATGAGAAATCCTATGTATTTGCTCTTCCGACAAAAGCATTACCAACAGCAGAGGATTTTCTTAGGAAGCGCCTTTCGAACTATAAAACTATTGTATTTCATCATCGTGTAGTCAAATCCGAGGTTCTTCTTGAAGGGTCTTTGCATCGACTTGCTTTGCGGTATTTCAATACTTATCCTCATGGTAAGAAGCATAGCGGTAAAGAATGCTCTTCATTGTATATACTTCCGAATAATGTTTCGGGATTATGGAGCCCTCTAGCGGAAAGCCTCTCTAACGAGGCAGACGTGGTGCTCACCTTCTCTCAGTGGAATGATTCTTGGCTGCTAACGATGCTTCGTGATGAATACACCAAACTTAAAATTGATGGACCAAACGATTCTGAAAACATACTTCTAAGAGCCCAGTTGGCCGAACTGCTTTACTCTGAGAAATCTTACCAGACGGTTGTAAAGCGGTCGGATGATTGTCTTGTATTCAGGCAGACCCTCAGGAAGAAGATAGCTTCGTCTAGGGAGGAACTCACTACTTTTCTCGATGAATGTGAAAGCGACATCGGTAGTGATTCTTTTGAATCTGGAGAAGGTTCAGTTGATGCTCGTGGAATCGTCAAGGCTCTTCGCAAAGTTGTTGGATTGGATGAATCCTCCAATATCCTGAGATCCATTGATGAGAATTTCTCAGCATTTAAAATGGCTGTAGGTTCCTCAAGGGGAAAAGATACCGAAACCTTTTCGGATCAATTTCGAAATATGGTAAAAGAATCTTTAAATAGGAACGGATGCTCCTACAGCGATGTGATTGTGACGAGAAATCATATAAAAACAGGTATTGGCGGTGATTCTGCGCAAGCGTATTTCTATACTGGAGACGATTCTCCTCGTTGTTTAAGAGATATCAGTGCTGTTGGCAGCGTGCTTGATCGCGAGGTGTCTGATTTACCCGCTTTCTTTATCTTTGTTTTATGCCCAGAGGAACAATCCGATCTTTGTAGAAATGAAGATTTTTTCATTGACTTGGCTACTAGAGTTTTTGATTTTATTTATGAATGTGTTTGCAATGCTGCCGATTTCATTTGCTAAAACCGACTGAAAGGTATTTTTCAGATGTGTACACTTCCAGAGAATACTGTTGACAATAATCCAGAGCTTGCGTTATATGGAGTTGTTTTTAATCCAGATCGGGCTGGTTCTTTCACGAAAGAATCGATAGAGCAAGAAATTAGCGCCTTGGATGCTGGCGACAGCATGAAGGCCGTGCTCGGAAAGTGCTTTCGTAATTGGCTTGATAGCGAGCTGATTTATCGAAGCTACGATGGATATCGGATTTCTTAGGTATTTGTTCGTGCGTCTGGCACCCCTTTTCATTCAGGACTTTTATCCAACTTCGTGTGTAGAGAAGCCTGTCTGCAAGGAGATTTAGCGACGTAAATAATCAGGTCTGATTCCTCTACTTCAGTTAAGTGGTTATTTGCCATAATTAATTTGACTAATTGAAAATTGCCCGCACGGATTTTGAAGCTCCCTTTGAGTTGCAAATCCCTTCGTTGTCGTTGATCTTTCTGTTATCTTGACCGATGTATTTGATGGAGATTCCATGTCCGATTTCGAACAATATCCAGGACAATGGAATATTCCAGGAATGGATGATCCCGTTGAAGGCTGCCTCCTTGTCGATGGAGAATGCCGGGCGGTTGAACTAGTTCTTCAGCTCGACTTCAACCGCTGCGGCTATCGACCCCGCCTTATCGAAGATGATTTCTGCGATGTCCTTGATGGAAGATTGTTTTCCGGCGCCAGGGTCGCTTTGTATCATTGTGAAACTGTTAGCCGGCATACTTATAATGGCTTCTTGCTTACCCAGCACGTTACAGTCAAATATGCCTTTTGGGGCTTAACTGAGTCAAATTTGACGGTTCAGCTCTTTCGAGGGGCGACTTTTGAGCTCAAAGACGCAATTGAGTGGACGGGGCTCAGTCATTACGATTGGAATTTGGGCGAGGAAGAGTTTGGGCACTCGCTAGTTTGGGTGCATCGGGAGCCCATATCCCTATGCTTGTCTGGCGGAATTGATTTTTCGGTTAGTCCAACTCAAGGGTCGCTTAAGTTCAGGATTTACGACACGAATGTTGAGGCTGAGCAGCACGCAGTCTTTAAACTTCTGTACGGGCAAGACGTTGATTGGGACAGAGTCGTCGAGGATATTAACTGGTTCAGATCGTTTGCCGAACTCGGAGCTAGTACTGGCATGTCCGTAGACTCTGTTCATTATCTGCACGATCAAGTTCGTATCGACATTCCTGGACTTGATGGTAGTGTCGAGAAAGTTGGTGTAGCGCCCGATCCGAAGTGAGTCGGCCCGGCGT
>CAVCRP010000017.1:0-49796 GCA_963604655.1 uncultured Ruminococcus sp. | reverse complement strand
ACAAATCCAAGTTAGACCATTTCAAATGGTTCGATGTCTGCCCGGATGCGACACTCGGAAGTGTCCATCCTCGCAGTATCCGGTTCTCAAGGTGCACGCTCTGCGGCTGATCCGGTCCGACCGGGCCGCGCGGCAAGGAGATATATTGCCAGACCGGAGGGGCGCCGGGGGCGGGAATCGAGCACTCCATATTTTGTTCACAAATGAATAGGTCCCTCAGTCACGCCACTGAGGTTATAACTGAAGCATCAGCTTCTGATATTGGCGGTGACCAGCTGGTTTATAGATGTTGAGGCATCGGTCATCTCTGGAGCGCCACTTTACTCCAAAAGCATCGGTTATTTGTTTCCCGTCGGTAAAAGGCAGGTTTTGTTCGCCAAGCGTTCCTATATATAGAAGTTCGGGTTCGAACCGTGCATCGGTAACAAAAAAGCGACCAGCCGGAGCCGATCGCTTTCTATTCTATGCTGGAGCATCCAGAGGGGTGCTTCCGAACTCATTTTCTCGCTGTCATTCATGCTTTCGAAGCATCTTTCTACAGCCCTCGTTGTCTATCCTCATATCTCACAGGTCTTCCGGAAATTCACAAGCAGTCTTAGGGTCAATTTAGTTCTGCTTTCAGAGACTTGTTTGAGAGTTTTTAAAGACAGTTCAAAACAATAAGTGAGACACCATAAAGCAGAGCAAGATGAGCCGGATAGAAAATGTAGAAGAAATATTTGAGCTTCAGCCCTCGCTTGCCATTATAAAGATTGATAAGCAGCAACGAAACGACCGCGGCTGCAACATCAGGATTAAATATATTAGCTGTAGCAAACTCAAATCCGCCGCCAACTATATGGCATGACGAAAGGAGCACTGCGCATACTGCAGCAAAGAACATCTTGGCCTTGCTGTCGTGGAATAAATAGAATGCAGCCACAAGCAGAATGCCATACACACCGCCATCTAGTTTAGTGTATTCAGCTGCCAGTGCTGTCAAAACAATCAGAGCAGTTTCTGCGATGTACCTCTTCCATTTTGAAAGGCTTTGTATCTTTTCCAGAATTATCAAGAAGACCAAGCAAAGCAGGAGCTCACACATAACATTTTGTTGCCGAAGGTCAAATAGTTGCCCGGTTTGAACGAAATCGTATATGGGCTCCGCAATGATTGCGAAGACAAGCATATTTCGCAGGTACCTCTTTATGTCATGAGTATGCAAAAATCCCTCAACTATCAAAAAGCAAAATAAGGGAAATGCAATTCTGCCAAGAACATGAAGCACATCCGAAGCCTCGCTTAGAATCGCCCACTGTTCGTCTGATATCTGATTGTACGATGCGTGAGTCATGATTCCATTGGTCAGGACGATCCTGCTTACATGATCGAGAACCATCGAAATGGCCGCTATTATCTTTAATGTGCTGCCGCTAATTCCGTATCTATCTGTTTTCATTTCGTTTTCCTTTCTTTGGGTGGGCCGTCAGAGGTTCGGCCTGCTCTGCAGGCAGCCGCTGCGGCGCTTCGCGCCTCGCGCGCTGCACTGGCAAACGCTCACGCGTTTACTCAGCTCCGCGCCCTTTCGGGTTCGAACCCATGTCGCGGCAACAAAAAAGCGGCCGGCATCCGCCAGTCGCTTTTCTATTCTATGGTGGGCCGTCAGGGGTTCGAACCCTGGACCTTGGGATTAAAAGTCCCCTGCTCTGCCAGCTGAGCTAACGGCCCGCGGGTGGCATTGTACCACGGTCTGGGACTATTCCCAACTCCATTGGCCGTTCTGGAAAATCACAACTTCACGTCCATCAGGCGTAATGCCCGTAATATCGATATCGTCCGTGCCGATCATAAAATCGACGTGCGTGCTCGAGACGTTAACGCCATGCTCCAGGAGCTCCTCCTTGGACATGTCATACCCACCCTCGATGCATTCGGGGAAACCGACACCCAGCGCGAGATGGCAGCTAGCGTTCTCATCATAGAGCGTGTCATAGAATAGAACGCCACTTTCACGGATCGGCGTATTCTTGGAGATAAGCGCGACCTCACCCAGATGAGCGGCACCTTCATCGGTGTCAATAATGCTCGCAAGCGTCGCCTTACCCACGCGGGCATCGTAGTCCACTACGCGGCCCGCCTCGAACTTAATCCAAAAATCGTCAACCTTGTTACCGTGGTGAATGAGCGGCATAGCCGAATACACGATACCGTCGGCACGCATACGATCAGGCGAGGTGAAGACTTCCTCAGTGGGAATGTTGGGGAAGAAGGGGTGCCCATCGGGCGTCTTGCCCTTGCCGCCGGCCCACTCGTGACCTTTCGTCATGCCAATCGTCAGATCGGTTCCATTTGCCGAGGTGTAATGCAGGTAGTCGAAACGATTGTCGTTCAGGAAACGCAGGTTCTTTTCGAATGCGGCGTCATGGAGTTCCCAGTCGCTCTCCGGGTCCTGGCCATCGGCGCGAGCGGTGTGCAGAATCGCATTCCACAGCTTATAGATTGCAACCTCATCGGCGTCTCCCGGGAACACCTCGCGCGCCCAGGCAACGACCGGCGCGCCGGCGATGCACCACGGGTTGATGTTGTAGTCCAGTCCGCGGCGGAAGACCTTGCACTGCGTGTTCCTTGCCTTAGAAGCTGCAGCAGGCTTAGCGGGATCGATGCCCTTAAGGGCGGCAGGGTCCGCACCCTCGATAAAGATAAAGCAGGCACCATCCTGGGCCAGGGAATCAAGCTGCAGGCGCTTCCACTCGGGCGTCTGCTCAAAATAGCTTTTCTCGACATGCTCGTACGTGAGCCTCGTCACGGCGTCATCGGCCCAAATAACCGTCACGTGACCGGCACCGGAGGCATAGGCCTCCGCGACCACCACGCGCGCAAACGGCGCGCACTCGACCGGAGACTGAACGACAACCTCCTGGCCGGGCTTGACGTTTACGCCCTTGCGGACAACCAGGCGCGCATAGTTTTTAATCTTGGGCTCTAGGGCCTTCATGCCCTCCAGAGCCTCTTCGACCGTCAGGGCAGCTCGAATCATGTGCCACTCCATCTATCTATAGAACAGTAAAAAGCGCGCCGCAAAAACGACGCGCCTTATATCTTAGCGATAAATATGCATGCAAACGCTATTTCTTCTTGGAGTCCTTTTTGTCCTCCTCGGCAGCCGCGCGCTCAATAAGAGCGTTGAGCTTGTTCTCGGACATGCCCTCGGCCTGCGTGCGGTACATGTTGCGCAGGGGACGAATACGAACGAAGTCGTAAATAAAGTCACCCAAAATGACGACGTAGGACAAAACGATGCCGACCATCTGGACAGGGCTGGACACCATGCCAGCGGGAGCGAAGTACAGCGAAGCCCAAATGGCCACGACGAGCACCATGCCGATAGCGAGCACGGCCCACCAGATGCGGCGGCGCTTGGTGTAGTCCTCATCCTGCTTGAGAAGGATATTCGACACCGTGTAGATGCGATCCTCCTTGGCGCGCTGCTTAGCCTTGCGGGCGCGCTTCTCCTCTTTAGAGAGGCCCTCGAGGTTCTCGCCCTTCTCGAGCTCTTTGCGGCGTGCCTTAGACGAAGCCGGCACGACGCGGACAGAGCTCGCTGCCTGACGGGCGGGCTTGGCGGATGCGGCGGACTTGCGCGCAACCCCGGTAACCTCGTGGGATTGCGTGCGCTTGTTCGTGGCGCTACGGGTACTCACTTATGCGTTCTCCTTCATGCTTGTGAACTGGGAGCCCGTGATGATCTGGAAGGCCTCGCGATAGCGCTCGGACGTGCCATCGATGACCTCGGCGGGCAGGTGCGGGGTCTCCCCCGTCATATCCCAGTTGGCTTTGAGCCAATTGCGGACGAATTGCTTGTCGTAGCTGGGCTGAATCTTGCCCTCCTCGTAGCTGGCGGCAGGCCAGAAACGGCTGGAGTCAGGCGTGAGGCACTCGTCGATCAGCGTGACCTTGCCATCGATGACACCAAACTCGAACTTGGTGTCGGCAATGATGATGCCACGGGTCGCTGCATACTCGGCGGCAGCCTTATAGATCTTGAGGGAAAGGTCGCGAATCTGCGTGGCGATGTCCTCGCCCACGATCTCGCAGCAACGCTCGAACGAGATGTTCTCGTCGTGGTCACCGATCTCGGCCTTCGTGGACGGCGTAAACAGCGGCTCGGGAAGCTTGGAAGCCTCGGTCAGGCCCTCAGGCAGCTGGATGCCGCAGACGGTGCCGTTCTCGTCGTAGGTCTTCTTGCCCGAACCGGTCAGATAGCCGCGGACGATGCACTCGATAGGAATCGTCTGGGCCTTCTTAACCAGCATGGCGCGGCCGGCGAGGTAGTCACGATACTCAGCAAACTCCTCAGGGAAATCCGCCGGGTCGATGGAAACGAGGTGGTTGGGAACGATGTCGGCAAACTTATCGAACCAGAATGCCGAGATGCGGTTGAGCACCTCTCCCTTAAACGGAATCTCGTCGGGAAGAATGAAGTCGAACGCAGAAATGCGGTCGGTGGCGACCATCAGCAGGTTTTCACCGGCATCGTAGATATCACGAACCTTGCCACGGGAATCCGGACGACGCTCCATCGTTGTCACGTGAGTCACTCCTTACCAAAATACGACAGTAATGCGGGTTCTTTCCCGCACGTTTTCGCAAACTCGGAGCGGCAGGAACGAAACCCCTCCTTCACCGAATAGCGAAAAGCTAGTGCTCCATTGTAGTAGATGCCGCGTCCGCCGTGTGCTCGCGAGGCAGATGAATCGTAAAAGTCGTACCCTTTCCAAGCTCCGACTCCACGGATATGTAGCCGTGATGGCGCTCGACGATCTGTTTAGTCACGGCGAGGCCCACGCCCAGACCGCCCGCCTCACGGGCACGGCTGGCATCGGCGCGCCAAAAACGGCCGAAGATGCGCGACAAGTCATCCTTGGCAATACCGATGCCGGTATCAGAAACGGCGATGCTGACGTGTTTGCGGTCACTGAGCACCGACACCACGACCCAACCGCCCTCGGGGGTGTAGCGCATGGCGTTGCTCATGAGATTGATGACGCATTGTGTGATCATGTCGGGATCGGCTTCGACGACATCGTCGTGACCTTGGGTCTCGTCAGCAAAGCGCAAGCGCAGATCGCGGTCGACAAACAGGCGCTCCTGGGCATTGACGATGGAACGCACGAAAGGAACCATGTCCACCGGCTCAAGGTTGAGCGGAGCCGTGCTGTTTTCCATGCGCGACAGGTCGAGCATCTGCTGCACCAGACGAGCCAGGCGACGCGTCTCGGAAGCAACAGTCTCCAAGTGCTCATCGTCGGTAGGATATACGCCATCCTGCATGGCCTCGACCGTTGCGAGCATGGCCATAAGCGGAGTGCGAAGTTCGTGAGCCACGTCCGAGGTCAAACGTTTCTCGTGTTTCATATCCTTCTCGAGCGATGTGGCCATCTCATCGAATGTCTCGCCCAGTTGATCGATCTCGTCATCGCCGCGCAAGCCCGTACGAGCAGACAGATCGCCATCGCGAATTTGCTTGGCCGTGCTGGTAATACGGTGAATCGGCTTGGTGAGCATGCGCGACACGAGTGATCCGATAACGACCGAAATGCAAACTGCAACAACCGCAGCAAGGGCCATGGCGTTAAAGGTCTTCTCCCTAAACGCAGAATCTGCCTTGGTGAGCAAGGCATCGGAGCCGATGGCCCACAGCTTTACTTGTCCGACATGCTCGCCGGAAGACGTTATGATTTCGACGTTTGCAACGCTATCGGAGCCGGTGGGAGCCGACGAGACCGGACTATGCGATGCTTTTTTCCCGCTCGAGCTGCTCGACGGCGATTCGTTCTCGCGCACATCGGCGGTCGCGCTTGCCGAAGGCCATGAGTCGTCATAAACGACAACGCCTTTCTTGTTGACGACCTGCATACTCAGGTCGTCGGACACCAAACTTGATGTCGCGACCGTACGTAGCTCGCCCGCAGTCCAATTGCCGTTTTCCTCATACGACGTCGCAAGCTTTTCGGCAGCGGAATTTGCGATTTCGACGATATTGGAGCGCGTGTAATCCGAAAAGACCGTGCCCCACACAACAGAGACCACGCCCACCAGCACCAATACCGTCATGAGCGATGTCAGAGCAAAAGCAAGTGCCATGCGCGAGGGATAGCTCATCGTTGGCCGTGAATCGGAGCGAGGCGTGTTCCAACTAGCCTTGGAACCCGCCTCGCTCTCCTGCTTGTGCTTTTGTCCGATTTCAAAGCGCGCAGGTGTCATATGTGATTTCCCTATTTCTCGTCCGACTTATCGGTCTTGGCCGGAGCCTCGAAGCGATAGCCGACACCGTGGACGGTGTAGAGCCACTTGGGCTTCTTGGGATCATCGCCCAGCTTGGCGCGAAGGTTCTTCACGTGGCTATCGATGGTGCGCTCATAGCCCTCAAAGTCGTAGCCGAGCACCTTCTCAACCAGCTCCATGCGGTTGTAGACGCGACCGGGGTGACGGGCAAGCGTGGTGAGCAGCTTAAACTCGGAAGCCGTCAGGTCGACTTCCTTGCCCTCGACCAAAATCTTGTGGCCCGAGATATCGATGACCAGATCGCCGAAGTCGAGTACCTCGACGGCTGGCTCGTCGGCCTGATGGGCACGGCGGAACAGAGCGCGAACGCGCGCGACAAGCTCGCGCGGCGAGAACGGCTTAATCAGATAGTCGTCGGCGCCGAGCTCAAGACCGATAATACGGTCCTCGATCTCGCCCTTGGCAGTCAGCATGATGATGGGGACATCCGAGGTATCGCGAATGGTGCGGCAAACGCGCTCGCCGGGGATCTTGGGGAGCATAAGGTCGAGCACGACCAGGTCAAACTGATGCTTCTCGAACTCCTCGATCGCGGACTGGCCGTCGCCGACGCCCACAACCCAGTAGCCTTCGCGCTCGAGATAGGCAGCGACGGCGTCACGGATTGCCTTCTCATCCTCGACCAGCAGAATCTTTTTTGCATCTGAAGCCATAACACGGCCCCCCTGTCTCAATCAGCTAAGAACAAGCCCATTTTAACGCACCTGAGCCCGCCGGATGCCACTATGACGCGGCAGCTCGGCGGGCGGTACTCACAATTACAACGCGTTTATTCCCCTGTTGGCGCCTTTTTAACCCCTCTAAGCTTAAAGAGAGAATAGGCGTGCGGTGACCGTCTCGGGTATACCCTGGCTGTTGCGCACCGTGGCGTACGTAAGAAATGAGTCCGATTTTCCCGCCGTAGCTGGATAATCGCCATATTCCAAAGCGCGGTCGGGCGACAGTAGCGAGCCATAGGTCTTGGCAGAGGTGTCGATGAGAAAATGCGATGCCTGTACCTTAACGAGATATTTATTCTTCTTGCCGGCAGCACATGCGAGCGGCTCGCGGGACAGGAAGAGGTATGGCCCTCCCTCATTACCGATATACGTGCCCATGTTGCCCAGGCTGCCCACGCCACTATAGGTCGCCTCGATAGAAAACACGAAGGTATCGCCCATATATACGGCCTCGAAAGGCGAGACTGACGAGGGAAGGACTAGCTGGGCACGTTTGGTGTTGTTGCCATCGGTCAGATCGATTGCCGTTATGCCGTAGTAGACGCCCTCGTCGTTGCGGACACGCGGCGAGATGGTCAAAATGCCGTCGCTCACGCGCGGGGCCGACGCAAAGCGGCCCGTCGATTTCCAAATTGTCTCGGCCTTGGATTCATCAAGCGAGCGACGATAGCAAAACGAATCACTACTCGTTTTATTGCCGCCTGCCGAAGGCATTTTATACCAGATGGCTGATGACCCGAACGCCGTAAACAGTGGCGGATCGTAGTCCTTGCCACCTCGATCGAGCTCAACCACGTCGCCAGAGAGCGAAGCGCCCGACAGATTTTGAGCGTAGAGCTTCCACGATGAACTGGCAAAGTTCATCTCAACCCACGCAAACACGCCGTCGCCGGCACGGACATCGTAAAAAGCATATCCCGTGCCCTCGATAGGATTCTCAATTAATGTGGTAAGCGAGCCATCGCCCAGGTTGAGCACACCGAGTGTGTTGGCGTGCAGTGCCGATGCGGGCGCCATCATTGCCGCAGCATAGTCACCATCGCAGTAGTACAGCAACGTGCCCAGCGGCAGCGTCCACGATGCCGCCGGCTCAAGATCGATGTCAACTGCCTCGTACTCATCAGTGATCGAGACAATCTTCGAATCGTCCTTGATAACCTGCGGCTCGCCAGCGGCATCATCACTGGTGCCTGTTTTTTTCGAACATCCGGCAAGCACCGTGGCAGCGCCCGCGGCAGCTCCACCGAGCACAAAGCCGCGACGCGATATTCCGTTCTTGATGTGGTCGGCGATACCCATTAGGCGATCTCGGCGCGAGCGGCCTCGATAGCGCGCGTAAGCTGATCGGCGCAAGAGGTCTTCTTCATGCCGCAGGTATTGCCGGCAAGAACCTCGATCACACGGTCAGCAGGAGCGCCCTCGACCAGTTTGGAGATGGCCTTGAGGTTGCCATCGCAGCCGCCGGTAAACTCAACGCCCAGCACCTTGCTGCCGTCATCGGAAAGGTCAAGGTGAATATTGCGAGAGCATACACCCTGCGGCTTGTAATCAAACGAAATCATGCGATCCCCTCTCAGAATGTTATTCGAGACGACTATTATCCCCGTCTTTCCCTAAATGCAACGAGGCGCTTTGCCGGCAACACACATTACCAGCAAAGCGCCCTAAAAAGCTAACGTTATGCCCGAACCTACTCGAAGCTCAGCTGCTCCAGACGATCAAAGACCGTGTCGATACGGGTGAGGAAGTCCCACGGATCAAAGATCTCGTCGAGCTTCTCCTGGCTGACGGTGCAGCGCGGGTCGGCCTCGAGACGCTCCTTAAAGGTGGGGCCGGAGACACAATCCTGCACCTCGCGCCAGGTTGCCATGGCGTTCTCCTGCACAATGGCGTACGCGTCCTCGCGGGTGATGCCCGTGTCGACGAGGGCCAGCAGCACCTTGGAGGAGAAGATGAGGCCGCGGGTCTTATTGAGGTTGGCCATCATGCGGGCAGGGTACAGCTGCAGGCCGTCGATAACGCGGATGAGGCACTGGAACATGTGGTCGAGGGCGATGAAGCTGTCGGCCTGGGCGACACGCTCGGCAGAGGAGTGCGAAATGTCACGCTCGTGCCACAGGGCGACGTTATCGAAGGCAACCTGGGCGTTGGACTTCACGACGCGCGACAGACCGCAGACCTTCTCCATGGTGATCGGGTTGCGCTTGTGCGGCATGGCGGAGCTGCCCTTTTGACCCTTGCGGAACGGCTCCTCGGCCTCGAGCGTATCGGTCTTCTGCAGATTGCGAACCTCGGTAGCGATGCGCTCGCAGGTGGCCGCGGTGGTGGCGAGAACGCCGGCGAGATAGGCGTGATGGTCGCGGCTGATAACCTGCGTGGACAGCGGGTCGTGAACCAGACCCAGGTGCTCGCAGACATACTCCTCGACAAACGGTTCGATGGAGCTGTACGTGCCAACAGCGCCCGAGATGGCACCGAAGGCAACATTCTTGCGGGCGTCCTCAAGACGATCCAGATCGCGCTTGAGTTCCCAGGCCCAAGAGCCGAACTTCATGCCGAAGGTCATCGGCTCGGCGTGGATGCCATGAGTGCGGCCGGCACAGAGCGTGTTGCGCTCCTCAAAGGCGCGACGCTTGCAAATCTCGCCGAGCTTCTTGACGTCCTCGATGATCAGGTCGCAGGCCTGGGTGAGCTGGTAGCACAGAGCCGTGTCGCCCAGATCGGAGCTGGTCATGCCATAGTGAACCCAGCGGCTGGGCTTGGGGTCGCCCTCGGGAACATCGGCGTCGATGTACTCCTTCATGTTGGTCAGGAAGGCGATGACGTCGTGGCGCGTGACCTCCTCGATCTCGTCGACCTTTGCCTTCTCAAAGTTGGCATGGTCGCGGATCCACTGGGCTTCGTCTTTAGAAATGCCGATCTTGCCGAGCTCCGCCTGGGCCTCACAGGCCAGGACCTCGATCTCCTGCCAAATGGCGTACTTGTTCTCGAGGGAGAAGATGTGTCCCATCTCCGGGCGGGTATAGCGATCGATCATAGCGGCTCCTTTTTGGTTATTGG
The DNA here is from genome assembly GCA_963604655.1 of uncultured Ruminococcus sp. Taxonomy (GTDB): domain Bacteria; phylum Actinomycetota; class Coriobacteriia; order Coriobacteriales; family Coriobacteriaceae; genus Collinsella. The sequence goes on along the minus strand of CAVCRP010000017.1, from coordinate 39,693 downwards.
CACGTTGGTCGTAACCCAACCATTGTACCGTGCGCAGGTGCAAGTATGGGCAGCAGGCATTAACCTAACATTTTGGAATTGGAGCGGGCAACGGGACGTCCGCGTATTTGCTTCGCAAATCCGCACCGGCTGCGGTCGATCTCCTCGGATTCACGGAGACGATGGGGAAGACTTTGTTGAATTGGCCGCCCCAAAGTCTCCCGCGCTCGATGGAGCGGGCAACGGGACGTCCGCGTATTTGCTTCGCAAATCCGCACCGGCTTCAGGCGCCTGCCGGCGCCTTCGCCTGCTCGCTACAAACGCTTCGCGTTTGTTTTACGCTCGCACCCTGGCGGGTTCGAGTCCCGGCGCTTTATTGAAAAAAGCACGGCACCGGAACGGTGTCGTGCTTTTACTTTTTCTGGAGCGGGCAACGGGACTCGAACCCGCGAGTGTCAGCTTGGGAAGCTGATGCCTTACCACTTGGCGATGCCCGCTTGTGTGTTGGCTAGTATAACGCGGTTGTCTTGTTCGATACAAGGGTGGCGATGCTTGTTTTAGCTGTGGAGATTCGTTTGAAAATCGCATCAATTGTGGAGACGAGGACCTTTGGCCTCCTGTTCTCCTTATCTTCTACCTGCGCTTTTGCCTGATTGTTGTATTTGAGCTCAATTTGTCAGGAATTGGGCAAGCTTTTGGTCAGGCTCCGGTACTTACCCGCATGAACCTCGGGGGTAGCCTCATCCTACGCGTCGCAACCTCCCCATGCGGCGCACGAGGGATAAGGAGCAGCCATGTCCAACGCACCCACGCACTCTGTCCACAGCGCAATCGCAACAGGTCCGCTGCTCCTGCTCCTCTTCCTGCTTTTCGGCTGTCTGGCACCGGGAGCCGCATTTGCCGTCGATGGCTACGACCAGCTCGGCTTCCGCACTATTAGCGATGATTGTGGGCCCTTCTTCATCGGCAAGTATGAAGCTCAAGACGCCTCGATTGCCTACTGCATGAACCAGGAGCGCCCCGGCCCCACCAAGCCGGGCGGCCCATGGCTCAACTTTGATCAAGGCTGGGTGTGGCTCGACGACGAGTTCGCGGCAATCGTTTGTCACGGATATCCTACCGCCACGTCGTTTGGCGGTTACCATCTTTCACCCGATCGCGCCCGCGCCGCCACCCAGCTTGCCGTATGGATGCTCAACGGCACTACCCATGTCGACGGCACCTACTCCTACACAACCGCTCAGGGCAAAACCAAGAGCGGGCACTTTACCGCCGACAATGAAGTCGTGGCGGCTGCGCGGTGGCTCCACGACAGCGCAAAATCAGGAAGCATCAAAGCCGCTCCGCACCGCGCGCGGCGCTATATAGGAACCGTATCGGGCGGCAGCAAACGTCAAGACATGCTCTATGTACTGCCGGCAGTCTCTGTTTCCTTCCAAAAGCAGTCTGCAAACGCTGCCATTACCAGCGGAAACAATACTTATCAGTTTGACGGGGCAACATTCGATGTTTTTGAGAGCGCCAGCGGCGCGCGTGTCGGCACCGTCCAGATGGACAGCAACGGTCGAGCGCAGGCAACACTCCTACCCAACACGACATACTACCTAGTTGAGACAACAGCGCCAGCTGGTTATATCCCCCTGCACGATCGCATTGCCTTTACCACGACGGATAACGGCGGATACGTCACCATTGATGAACAACCCGGCACCATTACCTTGCGCATTGTAAAGCTCGACGCCGCAACGAATGCAGGCCCCCAAGTTGGGGCTTCGCTCGCAGGAGCAGAATTCGTGTGCGTATCGCAATCAACCCCTGGATGGACACAAACTCTCAGGACCGATGAAAGCGGTCGAGCTACCCTCACCGATGTCCCCCTGGGAACCTTTACCATCTATGAATCGAAGGCGCCCGAGGGCTATTTGCCCTCCGGTGACAGTTGGTCTTACACCGTTGGAGCCGACCAACTCGGCGATTCAGGCGTGGTCGAAATCGAATCTCGCGTTTCCGATATCCCCATTGCGTTTGACCTTGAGATTTCCAAATTCAAGGACTACGGCAATAGCGATCAATCCGGCCTGGAGCAGCCGGCAGGAGATGTTGTCTTTGAGGTTGTCAGTAACAGCTCTCAGCAGGTTGTTGGCACACTGACTACAAACATCTATGGCTTTGCCTCCACCAAAGACCAGCCCGAAGCATGGTTCGGCACAGGCAAGCGACCCGCCGGTGTCCACGGAGCCGTCCCATACGACCGTGCCGGCTACACGGTTCGCGAGGTTCCGGAATCCGTCCCCGAGGGTTTTAAACGTGCAGGAGAATGGACCGTCGGGGCCAATCAGATTTCCGACGGCGCCGAGCTTCAATATATCGTGGACAACCACGCTCTGTCGACGCATCTCCAAATTGTAAAACGCGATGCCCAAACAGGCGCTTCTGTTCCACTAGCCGGATTCACCTTCCAACTACTCGACAGCAATCACAAACCTGTCTCACAAACTTGCTGGTATCCAGCACATAACGTAATGGACACCTTTACGACTGACGCGACCGGGACCGTCACACTGCCCGAATCGCTCGTGCCGGGCACCTATTATGTACGCGAAACCTCGGCCAAAGAGCCCTATCTTGTCGGCGAAGAGATCGAGGTAAACATACCCGCCGACATGAACCTAACGCCCGTTGCAATCGCCTCGTATTATGACCACGCCGCGATCGGAAACATCAGGATCGTTAAAACCGATGCCGTAGACGGCAGCAGCCTCGCGGGCGCCGTCTTTGAGATCCGTGCCTCGGGTGATATCGTGCGCCCCGACGGTAGCATTGCCGCGCTCGACGGTGAGACTGTCGCTACCGTCACGACGGATGAAACTGGAGAAGCACGTGCGGACGACCTCCCGCTGGGATCTGGCACCGCGCACTACGAGGTTGTCGAGACTCAAGCGCCGGCAGGCTTCTTACTCGATCGGACATCCCATATTGTCGACCTTACTTATGCCGACCAGAAAACACCCGTTGTAAAAGCACGGCTTAACGTATCCGACGATTACACCAAGGTTGATATCTCCAAGGTCGCTGCAAGCGGAGAGCAGGAAGTGAAAGGCGCACAACTCACCTTATATGGTCCCGATAAAACCGAAATAGACTCCTGGACCTCATCCGACAAGCCGCACCGCGTCGAACATCTTGCACCCGGCACCTACTCGTTGCGCGAAATGATATCTCCGCGGACCTATGACCTTGCCGAGGAGATAACGTTTGAAATAAAGGACACGGGAGAAGTCCAATCCGTCTCGATGAAGGATGCGCCCATCGAGATCAAAGGACAGGTCGACAAGCGTCAGGAGCTTGTCCAACCTATCGAAAAGGGCCTGTTGGCCAACGGCGATGGTAAAAATCGCGCCGCGACGCAAACCAATAGTGATGGGCTTTTCTCCTATACCATCGATGCTCGAAACGATTCCGCTACTTGGGTTGATGAGTTTACGATTACCGATAATCTTGAGTGCGCCAAAGACGGCACGGCGAGATTCGTCTCAATCGAAATCCCCGTCGCCATCGGCGACCTCAACGGTCTGTGCAACGTGTGGTATCGCACAACGCCGTTGGACTCGACAGAAGCCGATGAGCCGGCAAACGCGACGCTTGACGATGGGCACGAAAATCCTTGGCTTGAGTCCGACGAAGTAAAAGAGAGCCTTGGTGAGGACTGTCGCCTCGTCGATTACGACGGCTGGCACCTCTGGAAGGCGGATGTCTCGACCACGGAATCCGCCACACTCGAGGCGAAAGAACTCGACCTTGCATCCAATACCGTCGTGACGGGCATTCGCATTGAATACGGTGCGGTAGCCGCCGACTTTACGACTCGAAGCGATACGGATTCTTGGACCCGTGATGATCTCAAAGATGAGCACGACGACCTTGACGATGTCAAAGCAATCCTTGGCACAGATGCTCGGGGCGCAGTCGTGCACATGCAGGCAACGTCGGCTTACACACCCCAAACTGCACTCACCAACAGCGCACGCGTCGATCTTTGCCGCAACGGCGGCGGCGATAAACTTGAGTCACATGACGAGGACAGTGTCATTCAACGCTGTACCCTACCGCAGGACCTACCGGCAACAGGATCAGCTTCCATCGCCGCTTGCATCACCGCGCTCCTGACCTCGGGTGCCGCAGCCCTATGGTTCGCTCGCCTTAGGTCAATCCCAAAGAAGCGCTAGCGCGATGAAAAAGCGGGCGAGCCAGTCCCCCGGCTCGCCCGCTTTCAATCATTTAAATCGCCGCATCTACTCTGCAGACGAAGATCCACCATCAACGATTGCTTGCTCGGACTCAGGAATCCCATCGGCACCCGTGCTCTGTTCTTGCTCCACCTCTTCGCTGATTGCGGAGGCGGGGGTCGAGCCCTTCGCGCCCACGATGTAGGCAGCTCCAAACCCTAACGCAATGGCAATCAAGGTCAAAATCACGTAGACAGGCCAATGGCGCTTAATATACGAAAACACGTTGACTCCTTAGAGCTCCGTCTACGAACGGCGGATAACCTCGGTCACGACCTCGGATACCGTGGCAATGTTCGTCGGGTTGACATTGTGGGGCAGGTCGTCCTCGGTACGAGCGCAAGCCAGACGCGTGCCGTCCACGCCGGCGATGGTGAGGGCTCGGCGGCTCGCCTCGAGGGCGGCGTAGGCATCGGTCTTGGCATAGGGCATCTCGAGCGCGCCACAATCGACATGGAACGACTTGCACACCTTGCTGACCAGGTTCATGATGCGGCGATCGCCCTTGAGCAGCTGCTGTTCGCCCTCAACCGTCACCACCGAAAGCCTACCGGCGCCGACGGATTCAAGATTGATGAAGAAGACGCCGCGGAGCTTATCGCGATGCGAAGCCAAGAAGGCCTTCATACCGGCACCATCACAATCCGAGGCGCCCGTTGCCACAAACCAGATATCGTGACCGAGCAGCTCATCGTCGCCCATAGAAGCGACAGCCGAGAGCATATCTTCGGAAGAAGCGCCGTCGGAAGACGTAGCGCCGCCCTTCCAGCCATCGTTATCGTCCTCGAAATTATCCCACGAACCGATGCCGCGACCGGACTTCTTGGCATCGTAATCGTCTTCGACGCCCAGCCAGTCACTCATGCTGTCCTGTTCGTTTTTCTTTTTACGACCGAACAGGCCGCCCAGGCCGCGCTTGCGAGACTTAGGTGCCGCAGGGGCGGGAGCCGAAATGGTCTCGATCGGCTGTGCGCCCGACGCAACGGGCATAGGAGGCGCAACGGGTGCCGATGTGGGTTCGGGACCCTGAGCGGTAGCAAAGGGGTCGTTGACCTGTGCGGAGGGATCGGGAAGGTCGAACAGCGACGTGCGAGACGCAACGTTTGTCTGCTTCATCGACGGCAGCGACGGATCGGGGACCGAAGCCAGCGGAGACGAGGAGGGTGCAGGCGACGGTGCCGACGCCGGATCGGGAACATTCATCTGCGGACGCGGCGATGCTTGGGAGGAAATCTGGGCCATAAGGGAATCGACCGTTTCGTCCTGAGTGGGAGCGACATCGGCAACCGTGGCACCGGAACCACTCGGGATCGGCATGGTGAAAATCTGCGTGGAGTAAGGCCTCGACCCATCTGTCTCGGGAGCCTCGGAAACCGCAGGCACTTCCTCCTGCTCGACCTCGGTCGAATCACCTTGATCGGCTGCCGCGTATTGCTCTTCGTCACAGTTGACCTCGACGGGCTCGTGCCCGGCGACATCTTGGATTTCGGCAGCATCAATAGGCTCGTCATCGTCTGCCGCGTCGCCCTGCTCATCGGAAACAGGAAGGGGCTCGGCAATCGCGGTGCCTTGCTTTTCAAACGTTATCGTGGAATCGAACTGCGCGGCATCAAACGACATGGTGCTATCGACGTGCTGCTGAGCCTCAAAGGACGTTGTAGCTTCGGCGGCGTCGACAGGCACGGACTGCATAGCCTCGTTCTGCTCGAACTCTTGCGCCGCGCGCTCACGTGCCGCCTCGGCTGCCTGCTGCTGAGCGATAGCCTCCTGCTCGGCAGCCTCGCGTGCGGCAGCGCGCTTCCCCTCGAAATCGTCGACAAATTTCCTGCCCTTTGCAAGCGCACCCTTAAAGAAGTTGGAAGCGCTGGCGCCAATCGAAGAGAACGCGGATGCAATATCGGCATGGGGCGTTGCCGCGGGAATCTCGGCCGAGAAATCAGTATCGCTCTCGTAAGACACGCGCCTCGGCTGTTCAGCGTAATCGTCGTCAGGCTCGTCCGTAACGTCTTGCGCCGGCGCGGCGGGAGCCAAAATGTCCAGTCCTGCCGCGGGATCGATCGCGGACACCGCCTCGGGCTCGGCAACGGCAGCGGCAACCGCGGCAGACTCATCATCCACGGCGACAACGGGCGCAGATGCAGTCACGACGGGGGCAGGCTCGGGCTCAAACGTCGGCTCCTCGCCTTCCTCGTAATCGAGCGTGCAGGACTCGGGAAGCATTCCGAGCGCACGGATGGCATCCGAACCAAAGCGGATGTTGCCGGCGGCATTGCGATAGAGCCTGGGCTCGGGCTCGGCCGCGACAGGCTCCTCCGCCGGCTCGGCAGTGGGAACCTCGTCATTGAACTCTTCGGCCTGGACAGCCTGATTCTGATCCTCGGGCACGATGGCGCCAATCAGCGTCTCGTCGGCAGACGCACCTTCAAAGCCCTCGATCTGCTCGTCGAAAGCCTCGCCCTGTTCGGGCTCGGTCTGAGCGTCGGGAGCAATCGGCTGACCGAACTCGTCCTCGGCGTAGGTAGGCTCTTCATACTCGATGGTGTTGCCGTAGTCGTTTTGCTGTTGGGCCGCGGCATACTCCGCTGCTGCGCGCGCCATCTCCTCGGCACGACGCTTCTGCTCCCCAAAATAGGTGTCGAACGGAACATCGTCGGGAAACTCGTTTTCGCCCTGGAAGGGAGCAACGTTGTCCATAACGCCGAGCATAGCGGCGACAGAAGACTTGTTGCACACTGCGCCGGACGTATAGGGAAGCACAAAACGGTTAGAAATGATGTTTGCCGCGTTGGCGAGCGCAACGAGGGAAGCGAGGATCGCGACAATCCACAGCAGAACCTTGAGCGCGCCGGGGAGCGGCAGGATACGCAAGATGGCAACGGCAGCAGGGGCAACCGTGGCAACGGGCAACAGCTTGGCGATGAGCGCACGATACGAAGCATAGGGCTCGCGGGCGAGCAGCTCAGCACGGGGAGAGTCGTAGTGTGCGACAACGACCACCGGGCGGTTGCGCGGAGACGCGAGCGGGCCCGAGGCCTTGTGGTAGGCGACGACATTTTGGCTCACGCCCGTCTTGCCCAGGCGCGAAACCACGGGGTGGCCCGTGCGCTCGAGCACGTAAAGAACGGCGCCGACAATGGCCAGCAAGGTGCCGACCAAGCCGATGCCGCCGCCGATGCCCATCAGCAGGGCGCCGGCAAACGCAAGAATACCGGTAACGGCAAATGCCAACCTGCTGGGCGCCGGGGCATTGAACTCCTGAACCTCGGGATCAAAGCCGTGGTTGCGGAAGATCTGAGCGATATCCTCGGCAGCCAAGCGCTCTTCTTCGCTGCATGCCGGCGTGATGCCGGTGTTCTGCAGCAGGTGGTTAATATAGTTCTGGGTGTTCGCCATGTGCGCTCCACATCCATAATCCGACAAATAGGCCCAATGCATGCACATTAGAACCGTATATAGTCGAAAGTATACCCCGAGCGAGCGCAAACGACCGAATTCGGGCCATCTTAACGCCCCGAGCGGACAAGGATATAGCCTAATCTCCATATCGGACTAAAATCATGGCAGCAAACCACCTTCTCATGCGAGGACTCTATGACGGCAAGCGACGCGACCGCGACAATTAAAAAGGGGAATTCGGAGCCCAGTTTCGATAAAACGGCTCAGCGCATCCTCAATCTTTTCTTTGTGCTCAACAGCTCCCCCGAACCGCTGACGACCGAGCAGATCGTCTTGGATTCTGACCTGGGATATGGCTCGGGCAATATCGACTCGGATAAGCGCAAGTTTCGGCGCGATCGTGACAAACTGCTCGAACGCGGCATCTTAATCAAGGAGGTTCGCCCCGCCGGCGCGCAGGAGACCGAGGAAAGCTCATGGACAATCGACCGCGAGCACACGTTTGCGGCAGGCGGCCTCATCACCGCAGACGACGCCGATATCCTGCTCAACGCTATCGACCAGACAATAGCGGGCGGCTCATCCACTTTTGCCGCGCCGCTTGCCGATATTCGTTCCAAGATTGCCTACCTCACCGGCAGGACGACGGCGGACGAAGCACCGATCCGCCGCTCTCCCACCGTCGATGCGGTATGGAGCGCCTTTGCCGAGCGATGCGCGCTGCGATTTTTATATCAGAACGGACGCGGTGAGCAGAAAGAGCGTACCGTCTGCGTCTACGGCATGTTCGAGCGCGAGGGCGTTGCGTACTTCTGCGGCCTCGACAATGCCACCGACGACATCAGGACATTCCGCTGCGACCGTATCGTTCGCGCTTGGCGTCCTTCGAAGGCCTACGCCATCCCTGCAGACTTCAATCTCAACGACTACCTGTTCTTTGAATTCGATTTTGCCGACCGCCCGCCCGTTGCGGCTACGTTCTCGTTCGCCCCGCAGACGCAGATCGATATGATCAACGGCCTCACGCGCGGGCGAGGTGAGCTCGCACACACCGATTCGGGATGGACTTGGACCGTTGACGTGCGCGATCTTGAAGCCGCCGCCTCATTTTGCATGGCCCACGCCATGGACGGCATGAGGCCCATGGCCCCCAAATCGCTCAAGCAGGCGTGGAACCACCTCATTGAAAGGACGGTGCACGAGCATGCCCGTGCGTAAACTCACCAGCGAGCAGAGGCTCTCGCGCGCCATCGACATCATGGAGGCCCTCTACGCCGCCGGCGAGAGCGGCATGACACGAACCGAGATTTGCAGTCGCTTTGACATCACGGGGGCGTCGCTCGACGAGATTCTCGAGATCGTCTCGACGCTCGCGGACCGAGAATCGGGTGCGCGTATCATCTGCGAATGCCACGGCGAGCGCGTGGTCCTCACCGGTGACGCCGGGCGTGTACTACCGCTGCGCCTGAGTGCCGCCGAGGGCGCTGTGCTCAACCACGAACTTGAATCGTTGGGGATCGAGCCCCAGGCGGCGGCTCGAATTCGACATGCTCTTCTACCCGAAGAGCTCGGCTATAACCAGCACGTCTTTGACACCGTCAACCACGGGTCGCACTGGCAGCAGCTGAGCTGCGCCATTCAGGACGGCGTTCGCTGTCGTATCTCGTATCGCTCGATGGACGATGCGCGGCCACGCGAGCGTCTGGTCGACCCCTTGCGCATTACAGCAAACGGCGACCAAACATATCTGATTGCCTGGGACATCGCGGTCGATGAGCAGCGCACCTATCGCATGGATAAAATCGAGGGACTCGCCTTGACGGAAGACTCCGTCGTGCCTCACGCACCGGACGTTGCATCCCTCCACGATTCCCTTGCCCGGACGCAGCGTAGCGCAAAGCTCTTGATGCCATTCGATATGGCGGAGCATCTGGACTGGGCCGGCATCACCCTAATCGAACGCAGCGGGACAGACATGGCAACGGTAACCGTACATTACGGCTCCGAGCGTTGGCTGCTGAGCCAGATAATCGCAGCGGGCGGAGCCATCCGCATCTTGGATGACCCCGCCCTGTCAAAGCGTCTGTGCGATATGGCAAAAACCCTCGTCTGTCCGCTTTAGCGCCGCCGCTCGTGGCGTGCACGCCACAGCTGTAGATAGTGCCCGATCTGCGCCGATTCGATGCGCTGGTAGGAGCTCGTGGGCAGCGACGTTAAGAACTTCTTGCCATAGCCCTTCGTCACCAGGCGAGGATCCGCCAAGATCAGCACACCGCTATCGGTCGACGAGCGAATCAAACGCCCCGCGGCCTGCTTAACCTCGAGCACCGCCTCGGGCAGCGAATAGCGCGCCCATGCGCGGTCTTCGCGCAGGTTGCGCTCGCACGAGAGCGGGTCCGTGGGGCTCGAGAACGGCAACTTGGGAATGATGACGCAGCGCAGCGTCTCGCCGCTGGCATCAAACCCCTCCCAGAAGGCCTTGAGCGCAAAAAGCGACGAGGTCGGTTCGTTGATAAACCGGTCGCGCTGGCGACGAGGAGATGAGTTGCGCTGCTGGCAGTTGAGCTCCAGACCCGCACGGGCCATCTTGGGCTCAACGCGGGCGTATAGGTCCTCCATGTCGCGCCGATTGGTGAACAACGTGAGCACCGATCCGCCCATGGCAAGATGGGCGTCGACCAGCACGCGCTCGAGCGCCGTAAGATAGCTCTCACGATCGCGCGGATCGGGGATATCGCCCGCAACGACTACAGCCATGTTCGAATCGAAGTCGTAGCTCGAGTCCAAGTGCAGCGATGAGGATGTTGAAGCACCGATGCGATCGAGGCCGACCGCGTGGTTAAAGTGCTCAAAGCTTTTGGACACCGTCATGGTCGCCGAGGCAAAGATAGCCGTGTGAACCTCGGGCAGCCACTCGGTTGCCAAGGCCTCGCCAATATCGATGCGCTCTGCGGTCATCGACTCTCCGCCGGCACGCACCCTGCGATTGACCTGCAGCGAATACACGTAGTGCTCGTCGGTGCCATCAATGATGAGTTTGAGGTTCTCGGCCAGCTCGTGCAGGCGGCGCGAGATATCACCCAGGTCGACAACAACCTCGGGCTTGTCGGCGGCGACGGCTTGCACCAGCGCGTCGACGCTCTTGTCAGCTTGTTCCAATGCGTCGATGGCAGCGTAGGCCGACGGTAAGAAATCATGCCAGTCGTCAGATTCGCGCAGCTCGGGGCCAATCCATAGATTGGCATTGTCATAACCCCCACGGGCACGGCGGCCGAGCTCGCGAACGCCATCGAACACGTCGGCGATCGCCATACTCGCGCGCGCAACCGTCGACGTCGCCTTGGCAGTAAGGCCCAGATAGAGCGTAGAGCCCTCGGAGGTTGCCAAATCACGGGAAACCTGGCTTAGCGCGCCGGTGCTCGAGCCACCCAGGCGCTCAAACAGAACGCGTGATTCGTCCGCCGACACCACGCGCGCCCACTGGCGGCGCGCCTCGCGCTCGATGGAATGGGCCTCGTCGATTACCCAATGACGAATCGGAGGCAAAATCCTGCCCTCGGCCGCAACATTGCGGAACAGCAGGGAATGGTTGGTAACCACCACATCGGCATGCGCCGCACGACGGCGAGCGCCGTGGACCAAACATTTATCAGGAAAAAACGGGCAGAGGCGACGAGCACACTCGCGCGAGGCCGTCGTAAAGTCGGGACGGTTGACGCTGCGCCACCGAATGCCGAGCGAGTCGAGGTCGCCATCGGCTGATTGGCAGACGTACGCCATAATGACCGCGACCGCCGTGAGCGTGTCCGCCGGATCGCGCTTGGTGGTAATCTCGACCTGGCCGCGGCTCATGCGCTCGAGCTTGCGCAGGCACGGATAGTGGTCATACCCCTTGAGAGCGCAAAATGACAGACCACCGTCCAGTTGCTCGGCAAGTTTTGGCAGCTCATGGTACATGAGCTGGTCGGCAAGATTGTTCGATTTGGTCGCAATACCAACCGTGATGTTGTTACGGCGTGCTGCCTCGGCAAAAGGCACCAGATAGGCCATCGATTTGCCGACGCCTGTGCCCGCCTCAATTACACGATGAGTGCCCGTGACCAGCGCATCGCGGACCTCGAGCGCCATAGCGATCTGCTCATCACGCGGCTCGTAGGTGGGATACATGCGATTGACCAGGCCACCTGGCGCATAGTCCGCCTCCATCTCCTCACGACTCGGCATCTTGAGAACCGGCAGTTCATCGGCGTCCACCCGATCGTCGGCGCGATCGGCCTTGAGAACGTCAGCACGAGCGGCGCTGAGAGAGAAGATAGAACCAGGGTTCTGCCCTGCCAAGAATGAGAAGATAGGACGATAGGACCAAGGCACGTCCGGATGCATGTCAGCTAGGCGCGCCATGAGGCCCTGGGGCAAGTCGGTGAGCGCCACGAGCAACACGCGCCATACGCCACACAGGGCGTCGACGTCGGCATTGGCACGGTGTGATACCGAGTCGCAACCAAACAGATCGGCCATAAAAGACAGCTTGTGCGAGGCCAGGCGCGGAAGCGCGATGCGCGACAGCGCCAGCGAATCGATCCAAATATCGCTCACGTTGACGCCGCCTTTGACCGACTCGATAAACGAGCGGTCGAACGTGGCGTTGTGTGCGATCACCGGGCAGCCACCGACAAAATCGGCGAGAGCGGCGACGGCCTCAACAGCCGACGGGGCATCTGCCACATCGGCATTTGTAATGCTCGTGAGCTCGGTAATCTCGGCGGGAATCAGCTGCTTGGGATGCACGAAGGTATCGAAGCGGTCGACGATCTCGCGGCCCGAAAGACGGGCCGCCGAGATCTCGATCAGCTCGTTGTCCTGCACCGAAAGACCCGTGGTCTCGGTATCGAGGACAATCACATCTTCCTCGATAAGGCCGAAGGACTGCGTTTTGGCGCGTTCGGCAAGCGTGGCATAGGAGTCGATGACAAACTGCGGCGTTCCTGACGAAACCGCGTCCTCGATTAGCATGCAATGCCCGCTCGACGAAGGCCCATACGGATCAGGCTGTCACAGACCTGCGGGAACGTCATGTCGTCGGTGTGGCGGATCTCATCCGGATACAGCGACGTATCGGTCATGCCGGGAATGGTATTGGTCTCGAGGATAACGGGGCCGTCCTCACTCACAATAAAGTCGCTGCGCGAGATACCTAGGCAACCGAGGGCCTTGTGAGCGGCGCAGGCAAGCTCCTGAGCGCGAGCGTAATTCTCGGGCGAAATCTGCGCCGGAATGCGATGGATGTCCGTAGGGTCGACATATTTCACGTCCAGATCGTAGAACTCGCAGTCCTCGGGCTTACGAATCTCGACAATCGGCAGAGCGCGCACGTCATCTTCACCGTATACGCCGACGGTGATCTCGGTACCCTCGATGCACTTCTCGACCAGCACTTTGTCGCCGTACTCAAACGCCTTGGCGATTGCCGCGGGCAGCTCGGAGGGCTCATGGACCAGGGAAATTCCATAGCTGGAACCGTTGACGGCCGGCTTCACAAAGCATCGCTCGCCACAAACGTCGACGATATGATCGATATCGACTTCATCGCCCACCTCGAGCGCGAGGCCGGGGGCAATGGGAATGCCCGCCTTGGCGTACAGGAGCTTAGAGACCTCCTTGTCGGCACCGCAGGCGCTGGCAAGCACGCCCGAGGCCGTGTAGGGGATACCCAGGGTCTCCATGGCGCCCTGCATGGCGCCATCCTCGCCGCCGGCACCGTGCATGGCGATAAACGCCACGTCAAAGCCGCCGGTCGCCATGGTTACCATAAAATCATCGGCAGCCGTGTCGAGCAGCTCCACCGAAGTGTAGCCGGCCTCCTTCAAGGCAGCCACGACGTTCTTTCCCGAATTGAGCGAGATCTCGCGCTCAGCGGAATGACCGCCCGCCAAGACCGCTACGTGCATGTTCTCTAGGCTTTTACCCGGCATGGGCAGACTCCTCCTCTATAATTTCTGCAGCTGATACCATATTGTAGCGATACCCTCTACGTTTCCCCAAAATCGAAAGGCTTCCATGAATCCCAGGACTAAATCTCAGGACATTCGCGACTTGAGCCAAAACGATATTCGCGAGCTCGTGGCCGAACTTGGCCAGCCCGCCTTCCGCGCGAAGCAGCTCATCGAATGGGTCTTTGAGAAGAACGTTTGTTCGTTTGACGATATGACCAACCTTCCCAAGGCTTTCCGTGAGCAACTTAAAGAGGCTTTTGCCTTTGATACGCCGACTGAACTCACCAAACAGGTTTCCAAAGATGGCTCGCGCAAGTATCTGCTCGAGTACCACGATGGCATTTCTGTCGAGACTGTCGGCATGCCCCGTCGCAACAAGCTTTCCGTCTGCGTTTCCACCCAAGCAGGCTGCGGCATGGGCTGCGCCTTTTGCGCTACCGGTCTCAACGGCCTCAAGCGCTCTCTGACCGCTCAAGAGATCGTCGACCAGGTGCTTCATGTATCCAACGACTTTGGCGAGCGTGCCACAAGCGTTGTCTTCATGGGCCAGGGCGAGCCGTTTGCCAACTACGACGAGGTTCTCAAGGCACTGCGTATCCTCAACGACCCCGATGGCATCGGCATCGGCGCTCGTCACCTCACCGTCTCTACCAGCGGCGTTATTCCCGGTATTCGCAAATTTGCCGATATCCCCGAGCAGTTCACTCTTGCCGTTTCCCTGCATTCCGCCATCCAGTCGACGCGCAATAAGCTCATGCCCGGTGTTAAGAAGTACACGCTGCTTCGCCTTCACGAAGCGCTTCAGCTCTACACCGAGAAGACTGGCCGCCGCCCGACCTATGAGTATGCCATGATCGAAGGCGTCAACGATACGAATCCCGAGATGCAGGCGCTCTGCGACTTCTGCGAGGGAACGCTGTGCCACGTTAACCTGATTCAACTTAACGACATCGAGGGCAGCCCGCTCAAACCGTCGCCGATTCATAAGGTCGAGGATCTTCAGCGTCGTCTTGAGTCCCGTGGCATCGAGACCACGATTCGTAACTCCCGTGGTAACGACATTGACGCTGCCTGCGGTCAGTTAAAGCAACGCTTCAAGGTTCAGAAGAACGCATAGGGGAGTCTCGCCCTATAACGTTTCATGTGAAACATAGGACAGCCCCGGTTGCAATAATGCAACCGGGGCTGTTTCATTTATATCCTAAGTTCTTAATTCACTAGTACTAATTGAACATTTTTAGAGCAAAATAAGGGGTCCTTGTCTCATAAACCAGACAAGGACCCCTTTAGAAAAGGCGGGTAATTGTTAGGTACCTAATAGCCTACATTTTCCCATTGGTTGCTAACCCAACCTTGATTAATCTTAGGATTTTTTGTTACCTGAGCAGTGTGCATGGCAACATCTTCTGTCATAACATCCATTTTCTTCTTGGAAGTATCGACAATATCTTGCGCACCACGAAGCAAACGACCTCGAAGTTCATCGTCTGTCGCGATCTTATAGCCAGCAAAGGCACCGGCCGCGACAGTCGTCACCAATGCAATCGCAGTTAAAATCTTATTCCTCATCTTGGCCCCCTTGATCAAACTGAATCATTTCACCAAGAATACGAGAGAGCTCTTCCTCGTCTTTAAACTCAATCTCAATCTTATTCTTTCCACGCGAGCTTTTCACGCGCACGTTGGTATTAAATACCTGACGAAGTACACGCGCAGCCTTTTTAAAAGACTGAGGCGTTGCAGGCCGCGGCGTCTTAGGTGTCTCTCCGGCAGAAAACAATGGAGCAAGATTTTCTGTCGCTCTTACAGAAAGGCCCTCCGCAACAACCTTCTCTGCAAGTCGAATTCGAGCATCCTCATAGGGAACTGCAAGAATCGCACGTGCGTGACCAGCAGTAAGTTTACCCTCAAAAATCATCTGCTGAACTACTTCGGGGAGATCGAGAAGGCGCAGCGAATTTGTAATTGCAGAGCGTGATTTGCTTACTGCCTTCGACAATGCCTCCTGGGTCATACCGCTGGCATCAATGAGCTGGCGATAGCCCTTAGCCTCTTCGACGGGATTCAGATCAGAACGCTGAAGGTTTTCGATAAGAGCAAGAGCCAGCATCTCTTCATCATTAACATCTTTAATGATGACAGGCAGCTCCTCAAGACCAGCAAGCTTTGACGCCTGGTAACGACGCTCACCAGCGATGATCTCATAGCCGTTTCCATGCTTGCGAACCAAAAGCGGCTGCAAAACGCCATGTTCCTGGATTGACTCGCTCAACTCGCGAAGTTCAGTTTCATTAAAGTGAATTCGCGGTTGATTAGGGTTGGGAACGATATCCTCAACCGGTAGTTTTATTTCAGATGCTGTATTTGAAGCAGATGCAGCAGAACCACCGGTCTCATACTCAGCCTCTGAGACCAAAGCATTGAGTCCGCGTCCCAATCCACCGCGTTTCTTTGCACTAGGCACGCTTGATCACCTCTTTTGCAAGGTTCATATACGCTTTTGCACCCTTATTTTGAGGTGCATAGGTAATTACCGGTTCTCCAAAAGACGGAGCTTCAGAGATTTTAACAGTACGGGGAATCAGCGTCTTAAACGCCTTATCACCAAAGTACGATTGAACTTCCTCAACAACCTGATTCGACAAAGAAGTACGTGAGTCATACATGGTCATAAGCACACCATAGGTGTCTAAGCCCTTGTTCAGACGTGATTTGACCATCTTCATTGACTCAAGCAGCTTCGTAACGCCCTCGAGTGCGTAATACTCACACTGGATTGGAATCAAAACGCTATCTGCTGCGGTCAAGGCATTGATAGTAAGCAGGCCGAGCGAAGGAGGACAGTCAATGAAAATAAAATCGAAATCGTCCTGAATCGGCTCAAGCAAGTCTTTGAGGCGGGTTTCACGAGCAATTGCGCTTACGAGCTCAATTTCAGCACCTGCAAGCTGAATCGTAGCTGGAATTACGAATACCTTTTTGCAATTTGTATCAAGAACAAGCGATTCTGCCGGCACATCATTCAACAATGCATCATAGATGCAGTGATCAAGGTCTTCCTTTTCAATTCCAAATCCACTGGTACTGTTTCCCTGCGGATCAAAATCGACAATTAGTGTCTTACGACCCTGCTCACCCAGTGCTGCTGCAAGGTTTACAGCCGTTGTTGACTTACCGACGCCGCCTTTTTGATTGATGATTGCAATGATACGCGTGTCTTTTGCGTTCTTAGAACGCTTAACGTCGCGAAATCCCACGGTCCCTCCTGGTGTGTATTAAAGCTGTCAAACGGAGGATGTTTCACGTGAAACATTCCGATTCGATATCAACCGCCATGTTTCACGTGAAACACTGCAAGTTGTTAGTATCCATTATGTTTCACGTGAAACATCTAGGCAAGCGGATTCTTCTTTGCCATGCCATTTGCACGAGGCAATGAAACGGATGCTAGATGACTCTTCTTAAGAACAATGAACTCTCTGTGGCCCAAGCCCTCAGGCAAATCGATTGCGTCATTCAGAAGCAAAGTGAAGCCACAAATCTTAGCTGCTGACATGCCAGAAGCAAGCTCCTCATCCGAAGGATTGCCCTTGGTGATAACAAATAGCCCTCCATCCTTGAGGAACGGAGCCGCATACTCAACAAGAATCGGTAGAGGAGCCAGTGCGCGGGCAGTTACGACAGAGAACTGCTTCTTATGGCTTCGAGCATATTCTTCAAGACGATCATGGACCGCATGAGCATGTTTCAATCCAAGAGCATGAACAAAAGAATTGACAGCATCAACCTTCTTGCCAACAGAGTCAATATAAGTAGCTTTACGATGCGTGGTTATGGTTAAAGGAATACCTGGGAAGCCCGCACCTGTTCCCATATCGAGCAAAGCTCCCTCAGGAGCCTTATTGATATAGGGGAGCAACACAAGTGAGTCGAGGATATGAAGCACTGCAGCATCTTCTACGTTAAGAATACGTGTGAGATTGGTTGTCTTATTTGATTCCAGAACCAAATCCAAATGCTGAATACATTTCCTCAGCTCAACATCAGTTACGCTCAAGGAATACTCTTTGCAATAGGAAGATAGACGAGTCAACATCTCGTCAGCTTGCTGATCAGTAAGTACTAACAACGAAAGCTCCTTTCTGACAAAAATCAGTGTATCGAGAACTTTTGACAAAAAAAGGGGACGTGGAAACCACGTCCCCTTAGCATAAGCTCGAGCAGATTATCGAGCAACAATCACCACATGGCGATCAGGGTCAGAACCCTCAGAATGAGTATCGACGGCATCATTGCCACGAAGTGCAATGTGAACCAGTCGACGCTCATAGGCATTCATGGGCGGAAGCGAAACACTCTTATGAGTGCGGATGGCACGCTCGGCTGCAGACTGTGCCATGGAGGCAACCTTGTCCTGACGGCGGCTCTTGTATCCCTCGACGTCCACTACAACCGGATACCTAAAGCCAAGCTTGCGGCTCACTAGCAAAGAGAACATAACCTGAAGGGCATCAAGGGTGCGACCATGACGGCCAATGAGAACAGCAAGGTCGGGAGCCGTTACATCCAGAATCAGCTCACCCTCGTCGCCCTCATACTCATCGATAGGAGAGTTGGCGGCATCGAAGTGCGAAAGGATGGAACGCAGGATGGAAATCGCGACATCGGCAATGGTGTCGAGCTCCTCGTCGGTCAGCTCTTCACCGGCCTTGTAGCGCTGTGCAATCTCGGGATAATCGCCCGCGACCTGCGGGGCAACCTCCTCAAGCATATCCTCGATGATCTCTTCAGACATAACGTACTCCAAAAGTTAGGTACCTAAATAAGATTGATATCCCGCTACTTCTTCTTGTGCGGGCGCGGCTTCTTCTCGCGACGAGTGACCTCAACCTGCAGCGGCGCGTTCTTAAGGCGCTCCTCCTCATCGGCCTTCGCCTTGTCGATGACCTTCTGCGTCACAAAAATCTGCTGGATAACCTGCCAAGCAGACGAGACGTCGTAGTACAGCAGAACACCAACGGGAAGGCTCCAGCCCATCCAAAGCATCATGACCGTCATGACAACGGCCATCATACGCATGCTCTGAGCCTGCTGGCCGGTCTGGTTGCGCGACATATAGAGCTGCGGAATCAGGGTCAGGACAGCGAACAGGATCAGGCAGACCAGCGCAGGCAGCGCGACCATAAAGCCATCGGCAAAGGAGGCACTCGGCGTGGTGGTCAGGTCGGGCAGAATATTAAAGAACGAGAACGTGCCGTCGTTAAAGTAGTCCGGCAGGTTACGCAGCAGCGTAAATAGGGCGAACAGGACAGGCATCTGAATCAACAGCGGCAGACAACCAGCCATCGGGTTGAACTTGTTCTCGCTGTAGAACTTCTGCATTTCCTCGGCCTGACGCTGGGGATCGTCGGCATAGCGCTCCTGGATCTCGAGCATCTTGGGCTGCAGCACCTGCATGCGTGCCGTCGACTTAGTCGACTTGAGCATAAGCGGCGTCAGCAGCAGACGGATGATGACCACCAGGATGATGATGGACAGGCCCCAGTCGACCGCAAAGGTCTGGATGAGCTTGAGCAGCTCGAAAAGGATGTTAACGATCCAATCCCACATGTAAGTTTTCCTCCGATAGCGAGTGCCCGCTAGGGCACAGGGTCATAACCGCCGACGTGCAGGGGATTGCAGCGAGCGATGCGCCTCACGGCAAGCCAGCAGCCTCTCAAAACACCGTACTTCTCAATCGCCTGGACGGCGTATTGCGAGCACGTTGGGTAATAAATGCAGGCGTCAGGCAATAAGGGCGAAATAACCTGTTGATATATGCGAATAGGAGCGATGGCAACACGTCGCAAAACGTGATTGCTCATCGCTCCTCCCCGGCAACGCCGGCGCGTTTCATAAGCGAACGCAATGCATTGTCCATCTCCTGAGGCGAAGAAACCCTCGTCTTGGGAGTTGCGAACAAGATGATGTCATAACCCGCAACGGGAAATCCACAGCTGCGGGCGGCCTCGCGCATCACACGCTTAGAACGGTTGCGCACGACAGCACAACCGAGCCGTTTAGCACCAACGAAGGCGACCCTTCCGGAGTCGCCTTCGCCAACCGATTCACATATGGTCATTCGAATCAGAGGGTGATTGAAACGACGCCCCTGACTGAACACATGCTCGAAATCTTGCCGAGACTTAATAGTCTTCATGCGAGATGTGTGTATCGCTGCTAGACAGTGAGACGCTTGCGGCCCTTGGCGCGACGACGGGCGAGCACGGCACGACCACCCTTAGTGGCCATACGGGCACGGAAGCCATGGGTCTTGGCACGCTTACGCTTATTAGGCTGATACGTACGCTTCATCTTAAGTTCCTCCTGCTGCATTTCGAGTGTCCGCGGGGGCGCGGACGCAGATATAGACACGTGAGCTTGAAGATTGTAGGGAAATCAATGTTCAAATGTCAAGAAATCAAAGGTAAAAGGTTGCGCAGTTCACACGGTTCCCCCATAAGCCGAGCTCGATTTAGCGGTGCATGGCAACTTTTCACGATATTTCATCGAGTTTTCAACAGGTCATGTTGGCAATGTTGAGAACTTTTCGTCCGTTTTCCAAAGTTTTCAACAGGTTTTGAAAAGTTGTCGAAAGATGAGAAACATTGCACGGTGAGCTACTATTTGTTCGAAACCTTTTGAAAGATTGCGAGCGGCATGTCTGACGACTTTTACACCATGGTCGATTCCGGAGACCCGGCACCCGACAACGAGCACATCACCGGCGTGCGCGAAGAGCGTGAGGAAGGGGAGCAGACGACCACGCAGGCGCCAAAAGCCATGTACGCCGCGCGCATCGCCGTCTATGACGACATGCTGTCGACACCGCGTGTGATCGTCATTGATCCGCAAGATGTCCGCACGTATTTGGAAGAGACGACCAACACCGTCTACCAGTGCATGAAAGAACAAGGTGGCCATATCTCGCTCATGGTCATCCGCGAGATTGTCGAAAACTTTATCCACGCGCACTTTGCCGAGCCCATCATCTCGATTCTGGACGGCGGAGACACCATCCGCTTTGCTGATCAAGGACCCGGCATCGACGACAAGGAGCGCGCTTTCGACTTTGGCGTTACCAGCGCAAACAGCAAGATGAAGCGCTATATACGTGGAACCGGAGCAGGGTTTCCCATGGTGCAGGAGTATTTGGAAAACGCCGGCGGGGCCGTGTCCATCGAGGACAACATGGGCAACGGCACCGTGGTTACGGTAAGCCTGGATCCTAAACGCGTGCAGGAAATCGAACGCGCCGGCGGGCGCGGTGCTGCCGTGCGGCCCGAGACGGAGCAGCCCGCATATCCCCTGCCGGGAGCTTTTGCGCAGCAGCCCATGGCAACGCAACAGATGCAGCCCCGCGTGGGACAGATGCAGCCGCCCGGAATGCTTCCTACACAAGAGTCCCAGGCGGCGTCGATGTCGATGCCGCCAAACGTGCCAGAGGCCATGCCGCTGGCGGATCAGGATGCAGCAGCAATGCAGCAGGCGATGGGGGCACCGGGTGGCCAGCAAATGGGATATCAGCCGTACCAACAGGGATATCCATATCAGCAGATGCCGCCACTGGGGTATGGCCAGCAGTTCCCACAGCAGTACCAGCAGGGATATCAGCAGCCGTACCAGCAGATGCCGCAGCAGCAGTACAACCCCTGGGCCCAGCAGATGACTCCGCAGCCTTACCAACAGTGGCCTCAAAGTTTTCAACAGCAAATGCCGCCGATGCAGAGTTCTCAACAATCAGCAGCTCAAATGATGTATCCTAATGCAGCAAATCAGTATGCGCAGCCACAGCCGGACGTGTTCGTAAGCGATCGCGGCAACGCCGCGCTGGGCTATCTGGCGCAAAATCAAGCGTGCGGTGCAACCGATCTGGCGAGGGCGTTTGGAAACTCGGCCCCCACTTGGTCACGCACGCTCAATGACTTGGCGCAGGCCGGCTTGGTCATCAAGCATGGCCAGAAATACCATCTGACCGAACTCGGCGCCGCTCGCGTGCGAGCTCAGAGCTAAAGAACGGGAGAGACAGTGGACGAGGAAGCAAGCATCATCCTGGGGGATGCCATCGCCTTTTGCCAGCGCGACGGCCAAGATGCACGCCTCATCAACATGCTGGGGCAATCGCGCGCCATAAGCCTGACCGAAGATACGCTCACGATCGAGGCCCCCTCGCGCTTTGCCATCGCGCAGCTCAAAAAGCATCAGCCGACTATTGAGGCCTATCTGGAAGAAATCGCCTTTGCTCCGATCGCGCTCGACATCGTGGCACCGCAAGGCGCAACGGCCGAATCTGCTGCCGCGACGGTGCCCGCCACGGCTCCCGCTGCTTCCCCTGCGGCGCCAGCCTCCGCAGGCGACGTGCCGACAATCGAGCACCAGCACAGCGATGTTTCCCGTGAAACCATGGCACCGTTGCCGACCGCCGCTGCGACGTCAACGAACGCACCCGTCACGCACATGCCCATCGCTCATGACGCAGCGGCGGGCGCGGATTCGGGCATTGCAATCAAGAACACGCTCTCGGCCGATGATTTTCGTCGCATGATGAACCAGATGAAGGGCGGAGCGCCGACTAAGTCCACGCAAGCCGCGACCCCCGCTTCACCCATGCCGGCACCGACCGTGCCGGCCGAGCAGAATACGGATGGAGCCCCACTCGCCGCGAACTCAAAATTTACCTTTGAGAACTTTGTCTACGGCCCCGAGAACAGCCATGCCTATCGCTCGGCACTCAAGTTTGCCGCCCTCGCGGACGAGCGCGGCACGTGCACATCACTGTTCATCTACGGCAAATCGGGCCTGGGCAAGACGCACCTGCTGCTTGCCATCAAAAACGAGCTCGCCGAGAAGTCGCCCGAGATCAAGGTCAAGTATGCCAACTCTCAGGCATATCTGGACGACCTGATGACCGAGTTCGACCGCCAAAAGAAGAGCAACGCCCCCATCATGCAGGCGTACCACGGCGTGGACGTGCTCATCATCGATGACATCCAAAACATCATCGGCAAGCGCGCGAGCGTGGACTACTTTTTCCAGCTCATGGACGAGTTCATCCGCAACAACAAGAAGGTCGTCATCGCGGCAGACCGCGCCCCCAAGGACCTGAGTATGGACGAGCGTCTGACCAGCCGCTTCAACGCCGGCATGCTCTGCCTGGTCGCAGAGCCCAGCTACGAGATGAAATACAAGATCTTGCAGCGCTATTACGAGAACACCATCGTCGCCGCTCCCGAGGCAGGCGACGACTCGCTGCTGGCGGCCTATGGGGGCGACAGCGGGCACCTGACCGACGAGCACTTTAAACACATGGCCGAGGTCTCGGGCACCAACATCCGCGAACTCGAGAGCTTTTGCGAGCGCTGCGCCGGCGAGGCGGGCGACCGCGAGCGCGAGGGCGGGGAGCTCACCTTTGACGATATCGACGCCATCGCCAGCCAGTACTTCGACACATCGGCCAAAAAGATCAACGTCCAGACGGTTCAGTCCGTCATCGAAGAGCAGTACGGCGTGACACACGAGGAGCTCATCGGCCCGCGTCGCAACGCCAATATCGCCAAAGCACGCCATATTGCCATCTATCTGGCCATCGAGATGTGCGAGATGACGACCACGGCGGTGGGCGCCGAATTTGGCAACCGCAACCACTCGACCGTCAGTACGAGCTACAAAAAGGTCCAGAAGATGATCCAGGAAGACCGCACCGTCACCGAAGACCTCAAGTCGCTGCGCGATAAAATTACACTGCGCTCGTAGGGAAATAGAGACACCTGTTGAAAACTTGTCGAAACCACGGGCATAAGGTGTCTAAAACCCAACCCGCGGTGATGAAAAGTTTTGCGCAGGTTTTGAACGTGGAAAACCACCCCTGTTGCACACAGGTTGCTGTCGATTCTCTTTCTGGGTCTGACCTGCGTCTTTGGGAGTAATCAACAGTTTCGTCAGTGCTATTACTATTATTAAGATATTTATATCTATAGAAAGGTATTAAAAGATGAAGTTCACCGTCAGCCAGAGCTCGCTTACACAAGCCATCGGCGTCGTTATGAAGGGTGTCGCTTCGGCATCCACCCTCCCCATCCTGTCGGGCGTGCTCGTTAAGGCCCAAGACGGCATCTTGGAATTCCAGACCTCTAACTACACCATCTCGATCCGTCATCGCATCGCGGCGCATGTCGAAGAAGAGGGCGAGATGGTTATTCCCTGTAAGATGCTCTCCAATATCACCAAGACCCTCCCCGATGCCCCGGTCACCTTTGAGCTGTCCGAGCGCCAGGTGCTGATTGGTTGCGAGAAGAGCTCTTTCCGCCTGAACACGCTCGATGCCAATGACTTCCCCGAGTTTCCGGCCTATGCCATCGAGAGTGCCGTGGAGCTGCCGACCGATGTCTTGTCCGAAATGGTCGGCCGCGTGTGGCGCGTCACCTCGACCGACAAGGCTCGCCCCATCCTGGGCGGCGTGCACATGAAGGTCGAGAACAACACCGTACGCCTGGTAGCGACCGATTCCTTCCGCTTGGCCGTGTGCGATACGCAGGTCGAGACCTCGACCCTCGAGGGCTCCTTTGAGCTCAACGTTCCGGCTGACGCCTTTAACGACGCGCTGAACATCATGGCCAGCCAGGCGACCATCATGATCGGGGCTACCGACACCCAGGTCGTCTTCGAGGCCGGCAACACCACCTACGTGTCGCGTCGAATCGAGGGCGTGTACCCCAACTACAAGCAGCTCATCCCCGATTCGTGCGTGACGAGCGTCAAAATCGACGTCGCCGCCTTTAACGCCGCCCTCAAACGCGTGGCCGTTATCGCGAGCGCCAACCCCGCCGTCAAGTTCGAGATCGATGTCGAGAACGGGCAGATGGGCCTGTCCTCCATTTCCAATGACCAGGACCTTGCACAGGAGACGATCGATGTCGAGGCCGAGGGCGAGTCGGGTACCATCGCCTTCAACTACCACTACATCTTCGGCTGCCTCAATGCCCTGTCCAAGGAGAAGGAGATCACGCTGGAGCTCAAGAGCTACTCGCAGGCGGGCATCTTTAAGTCCTACGACAAGATCAACTACCTGTACCTGGTCATGCCGGTCCGCATCTAGCGTTGCGCCATGACCATGTTCGCCCGCGATCTTTCCGTCGCGCACTACCGCAGCTTCGATAGCTATCGCCTTGCTCTGGACGAGGGCGTGACGATACTTGCGGGACCCAACGCGGCGGGAAAGACCAATCTCATAGAGGCACTGCAGCTGCTGACGAGCGGCGCCTCGTTTAGGCATCCGACCGCAGCCGAGCTCGTCCATGACGGCGTGGGCTCGTGCAAGATCGAGCTGAGGCTCGAGGGCGACGGCCGCGTGCTTGATATGGGATTGAGCGCGGAGGACGGTAAACGCTCGTTTAGCCGCAACGGCAAGAGATGCTCTGCCGCCGGTGTGCGCGGGGTTCTGCCGAGCGTGCTGTTTTGCCCCGACCATCTGGACATGGTTAAGCGAGGCGCCAGTGTGCGCCGAGCCGCCCTCGATGACTTTGGCATGCAGCTGAGCGCACGCTATGCCGATCTTGCGAGCACCTATGGGCGCTGCGTGACCCAGCGTAACGCCTTGCTCAAGGAGACCTGGTGCTGCCGCGAGATGCTCGGCGCGTGGAACGATTCGATTGCCCGCGCGGGCTCGGCCCTGCTCGTGCACCGGTTGGCTCTGCTCGACCGGCTGGCGGGCCATGTGCACACTGCCTACGGGCAAGTAGCGTCAGGTGAGGCCGCCAACGTGACCTATGCGTCCACGCTGGGGGATTTGCCCCAGGTCGAGGATCGCGAAGAGCTGAAGGGTTGGGCGTACGAGCGCATGCTGGCCGCCCTTGACGAGCATGCCGACGAGGAAATTCGCCGCGGCGTGACGTTGGTGGGACCGCATCGCGACGAGATCGAGTTCACCGTGGCGGGTCGCTCCGCCCGTTCATTTGCCAGCCAAGGACAGCAGCGCACGCTGGTGCTGTCCTGGAAGGTGGCCGAGGTTGCCGTGGCTCGCGATGTCCTGGGCACCGCCCCGCTGCTGCTTTTGGACGACGTGATGAGTGAGCTCGACGGCGATCGTCGCGGCGCTTTCCTGCGGCTGATCGGCGATGATATCCAGACGGTCATAACTACGACCAACCTGGGGTACTTTACCGATGACCTGCTTGATCGAGCCAAGGTGGTGAGCATGGGTGAGACGTGCTAATTACGAGCGCGAGAGCGAGACAGTCGCCTTCAGCGGGTTTTTGAACGCAGAGCGTCAGCGCATCCTGGCGGCTGCGACCCCTGAGCGCCGTGCGCAGATGGAGGCCGCCGAGGAGTCGCGCACGGTCTATCGCGCATGGAACGCGGTGTGCTCGGGTACGCGCGAGGGGCGGCATGTGACGGGACTGCGCTACCTGCCCGAGTCCAATGAGCTGCTGGTGTATCTCGACTCGCCCTCGTGGACGCAGGAAATGACGCTGTTGCGCGAGATCATTCGCGCGCGCATGGAGCGCGCCGGTGCGCATGTGGACGGCCTGGTGTTCAAAACCACCGCGCCCGGCCACACGCCGCCCGCCGCCAAGGAGCGCCTGCGCCCGGCGACGACCGAGCGACCGCCGGCCCCGCACGCCGACCTAAGTGAGGCCGAGCGTACCGAGATCGAGCGCCAAGTGGCGCCCATCGAAGACCAAAAACTGCGCGAGGCCCTCGAGAATGCCATGAGAGCCAGTGCCGAGTGGGCCAAGGGCGTGCAAAGCAAAAAAGAGCCTTAAATCGCATCTGGTGGCCTTGTAGAGCCA
Source organism: uncultured Ruminococcus sp. (assembly GCA_963604655.1). Taxonomy (GTDB): domain Bacteria; phylum Actinomycetota; class Coriobacteriia; order Coriobacteriales; family Coriobacteriaceae; genus Collinsella. The sequence goes on along the minus strand of CAVCRP010000017.1, from coordinate 13,212 downwards.
AATACCCTCGTTCCCGAGGGTATTTTTTTACGATAAACTAGTAAGGCTGTACACATTTTCTTGACTGAAGGAGGACGTGTGGCAAACGAAAACGATTACGATGGCGGCGAGATTAAGATTCTCGAAGGTCTCGAGGCCGTTCGTAAGCGCCCGGGCATGTATATCGGCTCGACGAGCGCCAGCGGTCTGCATCACCTGGTGTGGGAGATCGTTGATAACTCCGTCGACGAGGCCATGGCCGGTTTCTGCACCGAGATCCAGGTGACGGTCCACGCCGACAACTCCATCACGGTCGTCGACAACGGGCGCGGCATCCCCGTCGACGAGCACCCTGTTAAAAAGATCCCGACGCTCGAGGTCGTTATGACGATCTTGCACGCCGGCGGTAAGTTCGATAACTCGGCCTATAAGGTCTCGGGCGGCCTGCACGGCGTAGGCATCTCCGTCGTCAACGCACTGTCCAAGCGCGTGGTCGTTCAGGTTCGTCGCGATGGCAACACCTACGAGATGGAGTTCTCGCGCGGCAAGACCGTCAAGAAGATGGAGGTCGTGGGCACCTCGGATTCGACGGGCACCACCGTCACCTTCTGGCCCGACGACGAGATCTTCGAGACCTGCATCTACGATTTCGATACGCTGCACAACCGTCTGCAGGAGACGGCGTTCCTCAATAAGAACCTCAAGATCGTGCTGACCGACGAGCGCGAGGCGACTCCCCACGTGGAGGAGTTTTGCTACGAGGGCGGCATCATCGACTTCGTCAAGTTCCTCAACGAGGGCAAGGACGTCCCCGAGGCCTTTAAGGAGCCCATCTACATCGAGGGCAAATCGGACCCGGACGCTCCCGTGGCCAAGATGGGCGAGGTCGAGGTTTCCCTGCAGTGGAATAGCGGCTACGGCGAGAACGTCATGTCGTTTGCCAACGACATCTACACTCCCGAGGGCGGCATGCACCTTGAGGGCTTCCGCACCGCGCTCACCCGCGTGATCAACGACTACGCGCGCAAACAGAACCTGCTCAAGGAAAAAGACGCCAACCTGACCGGCGACGATGTGCGCGAGGGCCTTTCGGCCGTTATCTCGGTCAAGCTGCCCGATCCGCAGTTTGAGGGGCAGACCAAGGCCAAGCTCGGTAGCTCCTATATGCGCGCGCTCACGCTCAAGATCGTGACCGACGGCCTCGCCGATTACTTGGAGGAGCATCCCAAGCCCGCCCGCGAGATCGTCAAGAAGGCGCAACGGGCCTGCAAGGCGCGCAACGCCGCCCGCAAGGCGCGCGAGGCGACCCGCCGCAAGAGCCTGCTCGAGACGGCGTCCCTGCCCGGTAAGCTCGCTGACTGCTCGGTGCGCGATGCCGAGCTGACCGAGCTCTTCATCGTAGAGGGCGACTCGGCAGGCGGTTCGGCCAAGGACGGCCGTCGCCGAGACATCCAGGCGATTCTGCCCCTGCGCGGCAAGATTCTGAACGTCGAACGCGTTGGTGACCATCGCGCGTTCTCGAGTGACACCATCCAGTCGCTGATTACCGCGATCGGCTGCGGCGTCACGACGAGTGCCGGCGACGGCGGCGACTTCGATATCACCAAGGCGCGCTACCACAAGATCATCATCATGACCGATGCAGACGTCGACGGTGCGCACATCCGCATCCTGCTGCTGACGTTCTTCTACAAGTACATGCGTCCGCTGATCGATGCCGGCTACGTCTATGTTGCCTGCCCGCCCATCTTTGGCATTAAGGTGCGCAACAAGATCCACTACGTGTATCCCAACGGCCGCCAGCCCGAAGACGAGATCCTGCGCGACACCATCCAGAGTCTGGGCCTGAACCCCGACGACAACGACGAGGACGGCAAGGCCAAGGACGGCAAGATCACCAAGAAGCGCAAGGGCTATACCGTCCAGCGCTACAAGGGTCTGGGCGAGATGGATCCCAAGCAGCTTGCCTCGACGACGATGGACCCCAAGACCCGCATCCTGCAGCGCGTGTCGATCGAGGATGCCGTGGTGGCAGACCGCGCCGTGCGCGAGCTGATGGGTTCCGAGGTCGGCTATCGCCGCGAGTACATCGAGAAGCATGCACATGATGCACGCTTCCTTGACGCTTAAGAGGAGGTAACGTGGCAGACGATATCAACAATAACGAGGGTATGGGCGAGGCCGGCGATGCCGGCATGCCCGACGATCTGAAGCGCCTGCTTGCCCGTGCTGAGCAGGGCGAGGACGGCGATCCTGACGCCTATAACCCCGATGCCGATGATGACGAGGAAGAGGACGACGACGGTGAGCTCGAGGAGAGCTTTGGCGAAGTCGATCGTGGCGCCTCGGCCGGCGAGGATATAAACGGCGGCCAGCTCCAGATTTCGGAGTTTGGCCGCGAGATGAAGCAGTCATTCATCGAGTATTCGATGTCGGTCATCACGGCGCGCGCCCTGCCGGACGTGCGCGACGGCTTAAAGCCGGTGCACCGCCGCATCCTGTACGCGATGAACGAGAGCGGCATCTACCCCAACCGCCCGCACAAGAAGTCGGCCTGGACGGTCGGTGAAGTTATCGGTAAGTACCATCCGCACGGTGACTCCGCGGTCTACGAGGCCATGGTTCGCCTGGCGCAGTGGTTCTCCATGCGCACGCCGCTCATCGACGGCCACGGCAACTTCGGCAACATCGACGGCGACGGCGCGGCGGCCATGCGTTACACCGAGAGCCGCCTGGCAAAGCCCGCCATGGAGCTGCTGCGTGACCTGCAGAAGGATACCGTCGACTGGCAGCCCAACTACGACGAATCACTCGCCGAGCCCGTGGCGCTGCCTGCGCGCTTCCCCAACCTGCTGGTCAACGGCAGCCAGGGCATCGCCGTCGGCATGGCCACCAATATCGCCCCGCATAACCTCACCGAGGCGATCGAGGCAACCTGCTACCTGATCGATAATCCCGACGCTACTGTCGACGAGCTCATGCAGATCATGCCCGGTCCGGACTTCCCCACCGGCGCCATCATCATGGGCAGCGCCGGCATTAAGCAGAGCTACGAGACCGGCCGCGGCTCCATTACCGTGCGCGCCAAGGCCCACGTGGAATCCACCAAGACCGGCCGCAACCGCCTGGTCTTTACCGAGATTCCCTACATGGTCAACAAGGGCACCCTGCAGGAGAAGATCGCCCAGCTCGTCAACGACAAGCGCATCGAGGGCATCTCGGACATGCGCGATGAGTCCAACCAGAAGGGCATCCGTCTGGTCATCGAGCTCAAGAAGGGCGTCATTCCGCAGGTCGTGCTCAACAACCTGTATAAGTACACCTCGCTGCAGACGACCTTCGGCGCCAACAACCTGGCGCTTGTCAACGGCGTTCCCAAATGCCTGAGCCTGCGCGAGATGCTGCAGCACTACATCGATCACCAGGTCGACGTCGTCACCCGCCGCACCCGCTTCGACCTTAAGAAGGCCCAGGCCCGCGCGCATATCCTCGAGGGCTACCTGATGGCTCTCGACCATATTGACGAGGTCATCAGCATCATCCGTTCCTCGCAGACCGATTCCGAGGCCAGCAGCCGCCTGATCGAGCGCTTTGGCTTTACGCCCGAGCAGACCACGGCCATCCTCGAGATGAAGCTGCGCCGCCTGACCGGCCTGGAGCGCGACAAGATCCAAGAAGAGTTGGACGGCCTGCGCCGTGCCATCGCCTACTACGAGGACCTGCTGGCGCACGAGGAGAAGATCCTGGGCGTCATTAAGGAAGAGATGCGCGAGATCTCCAAGAAGTTTGGCGATAAGCGCCGCACCGAGATCAGCCATGTCGAGAAGGACCTGGACGTCGAGGACCTCATTGCCGACGAGGACATGGTCGTGACCATCACCCACACCGGCTATGTCAAGCGCATCCCGGTGGCCGCCTACCGCGCCCAGAAGCGCGGCGGCAAGGGCGTGTCGGGCGTCAACCTCAAAGAGGACGACGTTATCGACGAGATGTTCATCGCGTCCACGCACGAGTACGTGCTGTTCTTCTCGAGCAAGGGTAAGGTCTATCGCCTGAAGGTGCACGAGCTGCCGGTGGGTACGCGTCAGGCGCGCGGTACCGCGATCGTCAACCTGCTGCCCTTCGAGGAGGGCGAGAAGATCGCGAGCGTCATCAGCTGCCGCGAGTTCCCTGCCGACGAGTACCTGATGTTTGCCACCAAGAGCGGCATGGTCAAGAAGACCGTAATGAGCGCATATGACCGCAGCCGCCGCGATGGCCTGATCGCTATCAACCTGCGTGACGACGACGCGCTGCTGAACGTGCGCCGCGTGCGCGAGGGCGACAAGATTATCCTGGCCACCACCGCGGGCAAGGCGATCATGTTCTCCGAGGAGCAGGTGCGCGCCACCGGCCGCGATACTAGCGGCGTTCGCGGTATCGGCATGAAGGACGGCGTGAGCGTTCTGGGCATGGAAGTCACTAACGGCAACGGCGATCTATTCGTCATCACCGAGCGCGGCTACGGCAAGCGCACGCCGGTCGCGGACTACCCGGAGCAGAATCGCGGCGGCCAGGGCGTCTACACCATCCAAATGACCGAGCGTAAGGGTAACCTCGCGGCCATGAAGACGGTGGGCCCGCAGCACGAGCTGTTCATCGTGACGGAGGGCGCGACGGTCATTCGCGTCAAGACCGACGAGATCAGCCAGACTGGCCGCGCTACCCAGGGCGTCAAGATGATGACCGTCGACGACAACGACCGCATCTGCGCCGTAGCCCGCATGACGGCCGCCAAAGAGAAGCCCGAAGGCGAAGGCGCCGAGGCCACAACCGACGCCGAAGAGGCCCCTGTCGATCTAGGCGACGGCAACGACATGCCAGAGGATCTCCTAGACGAGTAAGAGGCCCTAGCTGGTAGAAAATATCAGACCCCATATATCGGCGGTCGGCGCACCTGCGCGCCGACCGCTTTTTTGAAAACCTAGGGACCCGCGTTCGCCCCGGCCGCCCGGCGGCATATGAAGTCGATCGCGAGTTCCGCACGAGCCGGAGAGCACTTAATGTGCTCTCCGTGCGAGTCAGGACTGTCCGAGCAGGCGACTTCATATGCCGCCGGGCGGCCGGGGCGAACCCCTCCAAAGATTTTCAAAAAAGTTGTTGACGCGCGCGTAACGACTCGTCTAATATATCCCTTGCGCGATGGACCTGTAGCTCAGTTGGTTAGAGCGTCCGGCTGATAACCGGGAGGTCACAAGTTCGAATCTTGTCAGGTCCACCACTTTCTTTCGCAATAAACACCCCAGCGAGAGCCGAGTCGCCGCTGGGGTGTTTATTACTGTCTCCGTGGGGGTTTAGCTCAGCTGGGAGAGCGCGGGCTTTGCAAGCCTGAGGTCAGGGGTTCGATCCCCCTAACCTCCACCATGATGGACCTGTAGCTCAGTTGGTTAGAGCGTCCGGCTGATAACCGGGAGGTCACAAGTTCGAATCTTGTCAGGTCCACCATCAAAACCGTGAAGAGCCCTGGGGCGTTGCCTCGGGGCTTTTTTCTTACCTACTGAAAGTAGTCAAAAAAGCCCCGTCCCAAATTAACTACTTTGATTTTGTGTGCTGTGCGAAAGTTTGGGTAGTATAGCTATTCAATGCGGCGGGCTGCCGCGTGTTAACCGCTACGTACCGGAGGTGTTCCATGGTTCGTGTCGACATAGAGACCATCGTCATGGCCGCCGGTCCCGTGCCATCGCTTATCGTACTTCGTGAGCGCAGCAGCAAATCGGACTCGCCCGCGCCGCTGCGTTCCCTTTCCATTCAGACTGGTTCGTTTGAAGCTGCTGCCATCAGCCGCGGCATCGATAGCGGCCGCGCCGAGCGCCCGATTACCCATGACCTGCTGCTCGATACCGTTGACGCCCTGGGCGCCAAGCTCGAGCGCATCGAGATCGTTCGCGCCGAGCCGCCGGTGTTCTACGCGACGGTCGTTGTGCTCGCCGATGGGAGTGAGCGTAAAATCGACGCCCGCCCCAGCGATGCCATCGCCCTGGCCGTGCGCAGCAATGCCCCCATGTTTGTGGAGGACGACATCATGAATCGCCTGGGCACTGTTTCCACCCACGCCGAGGATGTCGACGACGAGCAGGAGTTCGAGAAGTTCGACGAGTTCGTCCATACGCTCTCCCCCGATGATTTCTAAATGTCTGGCACGCGAGCGGAGAGGTCGCTGATGGGTACCCGCGTATCGGCTGAAGCGGCCGCCATCGCGCGTGAAGCCCAGATGCGCTCGGAGGCATCCGAGGCGGCACGCATTGCCTATGTGACGCAGGCCCGCACGCTTCGCGAGCGCCGCGGCTCGTTTATCAAGATGGTTGTCGTCTCCGCCCTTGTCGCGGCAATCTGCTCGCGCCTTCGTGGTACAGTTGGTGCGCTTGGGTTTTCGATTTCAACAGGCTTGGTAATCTGGGGTGTGGTCGATGCAGTAATGCTGACCAACCAGATCAAGGTACTCGACAAGCGCGCGATGGATATGACGCGCGCCCGCGACGCTGCCGCCAAGATCGCTGCCGAGGCACAAGAACTGTAACGACGCCGGATTCGATGGGAAGGTCTAGAGATGGCACAGGATATGCAGGACGCCGGTAACGTCTCCGCCGAGCTCGACGCCATGGTGTGTGACCTGATTGGCGCGTTTCTGGACGACCTTGCCGCCGGCGAGAATCCGGGCGTAGTCGTGGCGATCGAGGACGCTGCTTCCAACCGATATCTGGCGGCGCTCGACGAGGACGGCGAAGAGGCGTGCCTCGAGGCTGCCACCAACTTTATCTCCGAGCACAAGATGGGCCTTAAGGACGAGGGCCTGGGCCGTATCGCCCGCTATGCCATCGGCTATACCGGCTGCGTCGAGATTGACGGCGGCTACCATGACGCTCTGCTCGTGAGCTTCTTTGAGACGACGCTCGAGAGCGGCTTTTCGGCGTATGTGCTGTATGAGGGCATGGGTGCCGGCGATGGTTTTATGTGGAGCGACCCTGAACCTGCAGGTGAGGAAACCCCTCTCATCTAAAATCGCTAAAATAAACGAGTTTTCGGTAAAAGGCTCAATATTCCCGCTGAGCGTTACATCGCTGGGCGGGTCGCATACGCGTGCCGTTTGTATATGGATAGAAGATAGGGGAACTACATGCGCGTAGACAATCTGAGGAATATCGCCATCATCGCCCACGTCGACCACGGCAAGACGACGATGGTTGATAAGCTCCTGCGTGCCACGGACGCCTTCCGTGCCAACCAGCAGGTCGAGGACCGCGTCCTGGACTCTAACGACCAGGAGCGCGAGCGCGGCATCACGATTCTCGCCAAGAACATCTCTATCGAGTACAAGGACGTCAAGATCAACGTCATCGACACCCCGGGCCACGCCGACTTTGGCGGCGAGGTCGAGCGCGTGCTGCGTATGGCCGACGGCGCCCTGCTGCTGGTCGACGCTTTTGAGGGCCCCATGCCCCAGACCCGCTTCGTGCTGCGTCACGCTATCGACACCGGCCTTAAGATCATGATCGTTATCAACAAGATCGATCGTCCGGGCGCCAACCCCGAGAAGGCCTACAACGACTGCCTGGACCTTATGGCCGACCTGGGCGCCACCGACGACCAGCTTGAGTTCGCCATGGAGCACGTGGTCTACGCCAGCGCCATGAATGGCTTTGCCCGCCTTGACCCCAACGACGGCAACATGGACATGTATCCGCTGCTCGATATGATCATCGACGACATGCCCGCGCCCGAGGTTGACGAGAACGCCCCGCTGGCCATGCAGTGCGTGACCATCGACCACTCCAACTTCGTTGGCCGCATCGGTATCGGTCGCGTGTACTCCGGCACCATTCACCAGGGCGATCAGATCCTGGTTGTGAAGAACGACGGCTCCAGCGCCACCGCTACCGTCAAGCAGCTCTTTACCTTCGACTACCTGGGCCGCACCGAGTGCCAGGAAGTCGGCGCCGGCGATATCGCCGCCGTCGTGGGCATTGACCGCACCGATATCGGCGATGTCTACACCGACCCCGAGAACCCCGTCGAGCTCGAGCCCATCGAGATCGATCCGCCGACCCTGTCCATCGTCTTTGAGGCTTCGACCTCCCCGCTCGTCGGCCGTGACGGCGACATCGTGGGTGCCCGTCAGCTTAAGGAACGCCTGTTCAACGAGGCCGAGAACAACGTGACCATGAAGATCGAGGAGCTCGAGGACAAGAGCGGCGTCGAGGTCTCGGGCCGCGGCATCCTGCACCTGTCCGTTCTGATGGAGTCCATGCGTCGCGAGGGCTTTGAGTTCCAGGTTGGCCGTCCTCGCGTTCTGTTTAAGAAGGACGAGAACGGCAACAAGATGGAGCCCGTCGAGCAGGCCGTCGTCGAGTGCCCGGACGAGTACTCGGGCAAGGTCGTTGAGGTCTTCGGTACCTCCGGCGGCATCATGACGAGCATGGATACCTCGGGCATCGTGACGCACCTCGAGTTTAAGATCCCGACGCGCGGCATCATGGGTCTTAAGAACCGCATCATGAACGTCACCCACGGCGAGGGCGTGTTCTACCACACCTTCTTGGAGTACGGTCCCTACGCCGGCGAGATCGGCAACCGCCAGAACGGCGCCATGATCTCCATGACCACCGAGAAGGCCGTTGCCTACGCTCTGGGTACGCTGCAGGAGCGCGGTCAGCTGTTCGTTGAGCCGGGCACCGAGTGCTACGAGGGCATGATCGTGGGCGAGCGCAGCAAGGCCGGCGACATGGTCGTCAACATCGCCCGTACCAAGAACCTGGGCAACCAGCGTTCCTCGACCTCCGACATCTCCGTCCAGCTGGTGCCGCCTCGCACCTTCTCGCTGGAAGAGGCGCTGGAGTACATCGCTGACGACGAGCTGGTGGAGATTACTCCCAAGAACATCCGCCTGCGCAAGCGTCTGCTCAACGCCACCGACCGCAAGAAGGCTGCCGTCCGCGCCGGCCAGGTCAACAAATAAGCACGGGGGTTTATAATCGCCAATAAGAAAGGGCGTCGACCGCGATGGTCGGCGCCCTTTTTGGTGCAAGGGGGGCAGGTTGGTTTGCATCACCACAAAGGTGCCTGGCCCCTTTGTGGTGGTTTGCCCAGCTTAGGCGGTGGGGAGTCCCGGATTATTGGCGGGCTGCTGCGGCTTGAGGTGGGCGTTGCGCCAGATGATCTGGATAACGTAGCCAAGCATAAAGACAAAGGCTACGCCGCTGATGAAGTCGCCGATGAGGGGAAGTCCCGTGAGGGCGCCTGCGGCCACGCCGCCGACGGCTGCCATGGCGTAGCGGTTCTGGTTATGTCCGACCATGCGAGCGATCGCGCAGCCCGCAAAAGCGGTGGAGACCAGCGCGACGCCAATCACGGCGCACAGGAGGGCTCCGGCAAGCGACAGACCGGCAATCGAGATAATCAGCAGCAGAACGGCGGGGACGACAGCAACCGTGCCAACAAGACCGCTCACCCACAGCGGCGTGGGGCGCCGATGGAGCATGCCGGCGGCGCTGGCGGTTGCGCGCGGAAAGACGAGCTCGAGAAGAATTGCGATAAAGCAGGTCGAGAGAGCCGAAGCCACGATACCGCCGATGATGTCGTTAACGGTCGTGGCCGCGCTTTCGTTCTCGGAGCGATCGATCTTGAGTGCGCCGACCTTGGCCCCTGCGGCGCGCTCGGGGTCCTCGGAGACGTGGGCGTTCACGGTACCGGTGATGTGGGCGTTTTTACCCAAGATGAGCTTATCCGCCCAAACTTCAACATCGCCATCGACAGTGCCATCGATAGTCACCGTGTCGCCCGCGAGTGCCGCCGACTTGACGGACCCGCGCAGGGCGACTGTCTCGCCCGCTGCGTAGAAGCAGCTGGCGGTGCTATCGGTGTTGAGGACGACGTGCTGGCCCGCGACGGTCACGCTGCCATCAACCGTGGTCTTGGCGATATCGATGGTGCGCGCTGCCAAGCGAATGGCGCCGCCCGCGGTGCAGTCTCGAATCGAAAGCGAATCGCCCGCGGCGATGATATCGCGGTCGATGGAGACGTCGTCCAGGTTAAGGTTCTGGCCGGCCCAGTACAGGTCGCCCTCGACGCCGGACGGATTGGAGTCGTTATCGGTTGCAAGAACGTTGCCGGCGGTGTCCGTGCCGGCAAACGATACCGTAGGAAGAACGGTGAGTGCCAGCGTGATGAGTGCGAAAAGCATGATGAAGCGGCCACGCGTTTTGCGACGCTGGCTCGGTGAGAATTGGCTGCAAGGCATAGATGGTCCTTCGTTAGGTGCTCAACAGGTACCTAACAGGGTACCCAACGCGCGGGCGCTCTAAAAGAACCTCTCGGTTGCATTTCGAGGTAAAAGGCCGCGCCAACTACTTTTTGCGGTGCAAAAAGCGAGCGATGTCTTCCTCGGTGGGGCTTTTGATGTCAAAGCGCAGCGATAGCCAGCGCAGACCCATGGTTACGACAACGCATACGACCAGTGCGGCGACGTTGCTCATGAGGCCGTTCATGACAAGGCATACATAGCTCGCCGATCCGGCGATGGCTGCGATGGCGTAGAAGTTGGTGCGCTGGAAAATGCCCGGCACCACACCCATAAAGCCGTCGCGCAGCATGCCGCCGCCCACTGCGGTGAAAAAGCCCATCATGATGCAAACGGCCGGGGCAAATCCGTAGACCAGGGCCTTATCGGCGCCGGTGGCGGCGTAGATTCCGACCGAGATGATGTCGAGCAATGGGATGAGTTTTTCGGGTTTATCGACGATTGCCGGGAAGATGTAGATGATGGCGGCCGTGGCGATGGAGAGCGGTAGCGCCATGGGTTGGTTGAGAATGTAGACGTTGCCTACCTGGAGCGTCATGTCGCGCAAAAGACCGCCGCCCAGGCCACAGACGACGGCGAGCGCGATCGCACCCACCAGGTCGAGCTTGTGCTCGCGTGCGACCAGCACACCCGAGATCGAAGCCGCGACAACGGCGAACATCTCGAGCCAAAACGGGATGGCGACCATGGCATCCGAGGCGTGTGCAGTAACGGTCATAGCGGCGACGACGGGCAAGATGGGGTCCTTTGAGTTGCGGGTTTATTTAATGCCCGTACATAGTACATGCTTGTCGGGTATCGCGACCCCATTCCTCGGCAAACGGTCGGGACTGGGTGCGGTCATAGGTTCCAAACATGTACATCAGCCTCCAAAGATGTCAAAAATTGTCGTTTTTGGAGGCTGATGTACACGTTTTGGCGTGGCGAGCGGTGGGTGGCGCTACTCGATGGGCGCTTCTGCGTCCTGCGCACCCCTCCAGTTGCGGATAAGTGTCTTGCGCAGTTCGTTTTGCTTTCGCTGGAACTCGGTATCCGTGCAGCGTGGCATGCCAAGTGCTTCTCGAATGTTGTTCATGGCACGGTGGAAGGTGAGCTGGCTTGCGAACTGAGCCGAAGTGAGCGTAACGATTCGATAGCCCATTTGGGCGAGCACGGCCTCTCGCTCCGCATCTGCTCCCTTGCGTTCGACTTCGTCGTGAAAACCGCCCTTATATTCGATGCCGAGCTCTCTGCGCTTATAGGTAATGAGGGCATCGATTTTGAGCGTTCGAGCTTTGGTGCAATGCCAAAGTCGTTTAGGGATTTCGAGCGGCTTGTTGAGTTCGACACCTCGGATGCCAACGCCGCCTTCGCTCGTCGGGAGTGAAAGGGCGATAGCGGATGCGGTTTCCATGGGTGAGACTGAGTGGTCGTAGATATGTCTGAGCGCGAGTCTGGCGCGTGTGGCACCGGGTTTTCCGGGGTGCTGATCGAGCAGCTCGGTTATTTGATTCTTGGAGGTGGTGGCTGGCTGCTCGGTATAAGGCTTAGAGGGTTGCAGCCCCATGCGGTAGTCTCCGCAAACTTCGTAGCCATACTCGAGGTATTCGATCCTATCCATCCACTCGGCGGCGAGAATAAACGTAAAGGCTTCGTCGGTGATGAATATGCCGGGTGTAAGCTCGTCAATATGGTCATAGGGAAGGTTTTGGCCGAGAACGTGGCAAGTGACACTGTTAGTGCGAATTCGCTCGAAAGCAAAAACTACGGAGATGTCGATAGCCTTGAGCATGTCGGGCGGAATGCCACAGTCGGCGAGGGCCTGCCGAATACGCGCGATACGTTGTTGGGTGGAGAGGCCCCGCGCGCCTATCTTGTAGTCGCGCTGTGCGACGGATTGAATCAAATCTTGCGGCGCGTGATGGACGAGCCATGCGGTTTTATGCGAAATGAGAACAGGAGTATCCATTAGGGACCTCTCGCTTGATGCCGATATGCAGTCCTTATGTCCGTTGAAGTGAGGAAATATACCGAATGAGGCCGAATCGGTTGGCGTGTCTTCCGGTCCCTATGCAAAACGTGTACATCAGCCTCCAAAAACGACATTTTTTGACATCTTTGGAGGGTGATGTACATGTTTGAGATTTGGGGTTGGGATCGAAAGCGATGAGGGTGCGGGTTCGAATCCCTCCTCCTCCGCCGTATTTGCTTGAAGATGACCCGATAACAAAAAAGCTCCCATTGCTGGGAGCTTTCTCAACCAAAATGGCGGAGGAGGAGGGATTCGAACCCTCGTGACCTTATACAGGCCAAACGGTTTTCGAGACCGCCGCATTCAACCACTCTGCCACCCCTCCGCGTGGGGTAAAAACAAAGCAGGCTCGAAGGCCTGCTTTGGAATTAACTGGCGGAGAGTCAGGGATTTGAACCCTGGAGACGCTTTTGACGCCTACACGATTTCCAATCGTGCTCCTTCGGCCACTCGGACAACTCTCCGTTAAATGCGAAAGTCAGTATACACGAGGAATCGCAAAGTGCAAACAGAAAAGTTGGCATTTTTTAAAACGCTTGGCCGTGCTTGGCGCTGCAGTGGGGCTTGAGGTGCCAAAAAACGGCTTCCGACCAGCGTGGTTGATCAACTCAATTGTTCATAAAAAGGGTATTCATAAGCGACTTGGCAATGAATTTAAAAATCTTTGGGTGGTGCTGTGGACCACTGGTATGCATTTTGCGACCACAGCCTTGTGCCCGTTGACCTGCGGCTTGGCTCAGCTTGTCCCCGCGGCACCGTATCTTGTCCACAAATCCGTCAAGCTCTTGGTCGGCATTTGGTTGGAATGCGCACGAAACGTCGTGTGAGTATGGGCATATGTGGAGGTCATGAGGTTGTAGCTGCATATTCTTGCGGCCTGGGAGGTTGA